>NZ_JBIRQM010000009.1:0-408705 GCF_044333225.1 Streptomyces sp. NPDC021080
CAACTCCCTCGCCGACTACCTCACCAAGGTCGGAACCACCGGCCAGAAAACCGAGCAGAACTAAGCATCAGGATTTCTGGCGCATCACACTAGCGATCAGCCGCCGTGGAGGCCCCACTCGTCGAGGCCACCGTAGACATGGGCTTCAATGCCTCCCGGGGCGTCCATGCTGACGGCCTCGCCGCGGTAAAGGGCGATGAGTGAGTCCTTGCCCCGCCACCAGGTGTCGGTCAAGCCCCGCACCTCAAGTACCGGCTCGTACCCTTCGAGGTCCAGGGAGTCGACGGCCTCGCCGGTGATTCTCGTGATGGTTTTGGCCCAGCGTCTCGCGTGGCTGGCCAGTGCCAACGACTCCACCCAGCCTTCGGTACTGGCATGCAGCGGTGCCCAGCGATAGCCATGAATCCCGAACTCGCCACTGGGGCTGATCATGAATCCGTAGGCCATGGAATATCGGCAGTCCCCGGCCGGGATCCACCAGCCCTCAGTGGCCGTGCCCTCGGGAAGGTCCGCGCCCAGGACGCGTGGGCCGCTCTCGTAAAACGGTGCCGGCGGCAGCGCGAGACCGCCCCAACGGTCGTCGAAAGCCACCGCGCGATCGATCTCCGCGGCCGGGACGCCGTGCTCGATCCAGGCGTCGCGAAGACTCCCGATGTCCTGCCGGGCGACACGGATGCCTTCCGACTCGACGAACGCCTTGGCCCTGCGGGTCAAACCGGCCGGCGCAACCGGGACGGGCGATACGGGGTTGGCAGCCATCATGGTGCCGGAGTCTACGGGCGAGGTCTGGTAGCACCTCGGGCGGAAGCCCGCCCGCTCCTTTGCGGCCCAGTACATGGGCCCCCACCAACAAGCGTCCTCAAGAGTAAACTTTCACGCTCAATCACCCGCGGTCCCGGGGACCGCCATAAGAAGCGACGTCTTAAAGATGAGGCCACGCCTCAAAGCCTGCGTTCAAGCTACGGATCAGATGTTGTCACTGGCCCGTAGCTCTGTCTTTCGCCGGCGGGCGTAGCCGTCAAAGTCTTGCTTAATGGCCATGATGTCCTCGACGCGGATGCGGATAGGCCCGCAGTGCAGGGCGTCGCAGGAGCGGGGGAAGGTGCCGTCGATAAGGGAGACGCCGCTGAGCACCACACCCGCTACCTCATCCACCGCAGTGCACAGGACTGGATGGAACGAGCAGTCCTCGTAGATGTCACCTACTTGGATGTCGTTCGGATTACCGGGGTTCGTCGTGCCATTCATGGGACCAGACTTCCACGAGCGCCTGTCTGACGGTGTGACAACGCCGATGCACACCGACACGAGCACGGACGTGTATGGACTTTCAACGCAGGTGAGCGCTACACCAACCCAAGGCAGCGTCTCCACCCGACTTGCTTCGGGACGAAGCAGTCCCCGTGCCACTGCCGTGCCACATCGTGCGGTCAGCCACGGTCAACAACGGCTCGTAGCAGTCGAGAAGCACCGATTATCTGGGCTGCCGCTACAGCCGTAGTGACCTAGGCGGACACGCTGAAGAGCACGTCCGCCCTTACAAGGCGGATGTGTGCGGTTCGGAACCGTCAGCGCCTCGTCGGGAAAGACCCCCAGCCGATCACGGCTGGGGGTCTTTGATGCCCGGATCTGGCATCGGTGCCGGAACTATTCGCGCCGCAAGCGTTCCGTGAGCCGGTCTATTTGGCCGACGGGCCATGCGGAGACAACGCGGCGCGGGCCCCGGCCTCACAGGATCCGCGCCGTGGATGCTGCATCACTGCTTACTGCACGTCGACAAAGTCGGCGGTGGCGGTGGCGGTGTTGGTGGTGGAGGTGCCGGCGAAGGACCAACGCCAGTAGCCGTCGGCGGCGGCCTTGACGGTGGTCTTCAAGGCACCGCCGGCACCCGTGGTCACCGTCTTGACCGTGGTGTAGGTGCTGGTGCCCTTCTTGCGGAACTGCAATTTCGCCGGCTGGCCGGTGTAGCCGGCGTACTTGTAGGTCTCCCAGTCGGCACGGGTCAGGCTGCCGCTGACGGTGAGGGTCTTGCCCTTCTTCACCGGCTCCGGCGAGGCGTTGACCGTCAGCTTGGCGTAACGCTTGACCTGCACCGTGGCGGCGACGTCCTTGCTGACGTAGTCCCAGTCGTTGCCGCTGGCACTGGCCCTCACCTTCCAGGTCCCGGCCGTGGTGTTGTCCTGGGGATCGATCCGCGGGTTCATGGTCAGGGTGAAGGTGCAGGTGGTCGTGGTGGCGTTGTGGGCCACGCAGTCGCCGGACACGTCGTCGGGGACCACGAGCCCGTAAGGGTCGTCGGGCATGACCTGGCCGGGCCCGTGCCACAGCACGGGGAAGGTGTAGTCCTCCTTGATGCCCGAGTCGTCGGTGGCGGTCACCGCGATGGTGAAGGTCTTCGGGTTCGTGGTGCCCAGGACGATGTCGGACCCGCCGTTGACGACCACCTTGGTGATTTTGGTGTCACCCACGGCCTCGTCCGCCTGAGCGGCGCCCGAAACGGCGAACGCGGACAGGACCAGGGCACCGGCAACGGCGGCCACAGTGGAGCGCTTACGCATAAGTGTGTTTCCCCCACACTCTGGTGACCCCGAGACACCCGAGGCCAAAGCTGGCGAGGCGCATCCGGCGCGGGGGAGGTCGGGTCGCCCGGGTGAGGGCGGCCTGATCCGCCTCGGATGCCGGACGGCACCGAGGACGACTGCCGAACCCCCGGGACAGTTGTACCGCGGAGAGATCTTTTTTGACACCGCTTGCCAGGACCCCGGCCGGTCTTCCCATGAGTGCCGGCCAAGAGCGTGGCGGGTATGGAAGCACGTGAACTGCACTGTGTCCGGGCGACGTTGGCCCGATTCGCCGCTGATGTGTTCGCCTCGAGCAGCCGCAGTGACCGCAGGCTACCGCCAACACGCCACAACGGCCGATTGGCCGCCCACCTGACCGCAGTGGCCTCTCAGCCGAGAGGCCGGGACGAAGAGGCCGTGCCGCCAGACCCATGCCGGATCGTGCGGGGAACACCGGGGAACCAAGCCGACCTTGCCCCAGGAGCCGACACCACTCAGCAGCAGGTCAGCCTCGGAGCAAGCCCTAGATCACCTCAGCTTCCCAAGCTGAGAGTGCGAGTTCGATTCTCGTTACCCGCTCCATGTGAAACCCCCAGGTCGATGACCCGGGGTTGGCAACTGTTGCCCGTTGACTGTGTGTAAGCGTGTTCTGGTGTGCGTGAGCGAGTGTCAACGGTCTCCGCTCGTATGAGACGTGGGAGGGAACGGGAGTTCTTTTCTCGAATGCGTGACCTCTGTGGCCGATGGTCGTTGGATGGGTGACGGGCTGTTCGGGCCGGACGGGGCTGGGGTGAGCGGGTTGGGGGATCTGAGGTCGGTGGGGGCGTCGTTCGTGGTGCCCGGCCCGTCGGGTGTCGCGGTCCGGGACCGGCTCAAGGGCCTCACCAATGAACGGGCGCGCGCCGCAACCGCACCACAAGGACCGGCCGGCTGCCCTTCTCGTCGGCCGTCAGGCAGCCCTCCTCAAGCACGGCACGGCGAACAGGGAGCCACGGAATCGTGCGCGCCCTCGTGGCACGTGCAGAAAAGGAGGGTGAGCGGCCATGCTCGGCCGTTCACCCTCCTCTTGCGGAAAGCCCTAGAAAGCGATGTGAGGACTCGTCAGGGCTGCCCCGAAGTAGCCCTTCACGCCGTGAACGGTGATGCCGGCGCTCTTGCCGCACAAGCTGGTGGAACCTCTGAGGACGGGGCCGGCGGTCGAGCCGCGGGCGATCCACAGGCAACCGTCACTGTTCTCCGTGGGAACGCCGACGACCGTCTCGGGCTTGCCGTCCTTGTCGAGGTCGGCGAGGTGAACCGACGCTCCGAACTCGTCGCCGGTCTCAGCGGTGCCGGGCACGTCGGCTGTGTTCTGGGTGTATCCGACTGCCTTGGTCGTGGTCAGACCCGTGGCGGAGCCGCGCAGCAGGACGGCCGAGCCGGCCGCCTCGTGCGTACCGACCCCTT
This sequence comes from Streptomyces sp. NPDC021080, assembly GCF_044333225.1. NCBI lineage: Bacteria > Bacillati > Actinomycetota > Actinomycetes > Kitasatosporales > Streptomycetaceae > Streptomyces > Streptomyces sp. NPDC021080. Next base: position 4,008 of record NZ_JBIRQM010000009.1, read on the forward strand.
CACCGGGGACACCGACGAGGACATCGGCGTAGCCATCGGCGTTGATGTCGCCGACGCTGAGCGACTGGCCGAAGCGGTCGCCGTTCTCCGCCGTGCCGGGAACCCCCGCCGTGTCCTGGTGGAAGATCTTCGGCCGCTGGTCGGCGGTGATGCCTTTCGCGCTTCCGTAGAGAACCTGGATCTCGCCGCCGCGGTGCGCGGCACCGGGCATGTTCATCGTGGATTCGTCATCCGCGATGCCGGTGACGAGGTCACCGTAGCCGTCGCCGTTGATGTCGCCGATCTGGCCGGCGTAGCCGTCGGCGAACGGCAGTTTCGTGGGCCAGGTCGTCATGGGGTCGTCGCCGATCGGGCCGTTGTCGACGAGCACGGATCCGCGGACGTCGTCGTCCGAGGGGCCGGGCAGCCAGAACCGTTCCGCCCTGCCGTCGCCGTTCACGTCGCCCATCACCAGACTGCGGGAGTTGGCGCGCCATTCCTGGTACTGGGTGGCGGCCTTGCCGGTGCGGGTGAAGGGGCCCGTGTAGGAGGACGCCTCGCAGCGCGAACCGATGCCCACTTCCGGGGCGCCGTCCCCGTTCATGTCTCCCGTGGCCAGGGACATCCCGAATCCGCAGTAGGTCATGCCGTCCCCGAACCCGGAGGGCGCGGAGATGCTCGAACCTCCCTGCAGGCCATGGGGCCCGCCCCACACGACGGTCACGGAGCCCCGGGACTTCTTGCCGTCGACGTCTTCGTCGGGAGTGCCGACGATCAGATCCGCGTATCCGTCCCGGTCCAGGTCGGCGCCGGCAACCGCCGAGCCGAACCCGTCCTCGTCCTCGGGTGTACCGGGGATCCCGGCCGTCGCCTGCGTGATCACGGTCCGCCGCGTGGCACTCACGGATGACGCCGCCCCGTACAGGACGACCACGGCACCGGCTCCCTCCACCGATCCGTCGGCGGCCCCGGGGGCGCCCACGACCAGGTCGCGATAGCCGTCACCGTTGAAGTCGTCCTGGACAGCGGCGGTGTTGGCACCCTTGTAAGGAGCGGTCGCCGAAGCCGTCGCCGGAGTGAGAGTGACGGCGAAGAGGGGGGCGAGCACGGCCATGGCCGTGACTGCTCTGTGCAACGGAACTCCTCATGCGGGACGACAGGGAGGCGAGAGCTGCATAACTTCAGGCTCGAGCCCCTCACTTGACCCGCGAGAACGCCGCAAGGTTGTACGCGACTGCCACAGATCGAGGAGCTCGGCCGAGCCGGTACGTGTCTTCGAGTTCCTGCCGATCGGCAGGAAGAAGGACACCCGTCGTGGACCCCACCACCCCTGGTCGGCCACAAGGCACGCGTCTGCCGCCGTACAACCATCCCGCTGCGCCGGCCGTCTGTTCACGCAGGTCAAGAGATTGATCGAATCGCTCGGTCCGGTGCGGAGAAAAGCACGACGGGCCCTCGTCCCACTTGAGGAAGCACATGTACAGACGGGTCACGCCCGCAGTTGTGGCGGTCTGCGGTTCCCTGGCTCTGGGCGGACTCGCGGCGCCTGACGCAAGTGCGACCGGCAATGGGCCGAAGATCACCGAAGTGGTGGTCAACGGAGGCAAGAACATCGTGGTGGGCCCCACCGCCGCCACGTCCTTCACCGCGACGGTGACCGCCTCCGACCCTGCCGGCGTGAAGGAGGCTTGGCTCGACTTCTGGCACGGCAGCGGCTCCTACGACGACCACGACGGCGGGATCGCCCGCTCCGGCGAGCTCAGGTGCACCACATCGAGCTCCACCACAACCGCCTGTACGTCTTCCTTCCAGGTCAAAGCCAATGCCAGGGCCTGGACCAACGAAGTCACCAACGCGTTCGCCGGCACCTGGCACGTCAGCGCGAGCGCGTTTTCCGGCGCCCGGGTCCAGTCCTCGGAAGAGTCCTACGGCACTGTCAAGGTGCAGCGCGCCTCCCGGCTCACCGTCGATGCCGCACCCGAGCCAGTGACGAAGGGCAAGACCGTCACGGTCGCGGGAAAGCTCTCGCGTGCGAACTGGGACACGCACAAGTACGCCGGCTACTCGGGCCAGTTGGTCAAGCTGCAGTTCCGCAAGAAGGGCAGCACCACCTACAGCACGGTCAAGACCGTCACCACAAGCACCACAGGCACAGTCAAGAGCACGGTGAAGGCTTCGGTCGACGGGTACTACCGCTACTCCTTCGCCGGCACATCGACTACGCCGGCGGTCAACTCCGCCGGTGACCTCGTCGACGTGAGGTGACCGGCGACGAAGCCGGGTCGATCGCCGCGGTGGGGTCGACGTCGAGCCGTCTCGGTTTCCGGCTCGACGTCAAGGCTTCGTACCGACCGGCCAGGGCCCGTGCCCTTCTCCGCGTCTTGCCGAAGGTGCTGCGCTGGACGGGAGTTCCCTCCTCCTCGGCGAAGACCGGGCCGTCGGGCCCCGCCCCTTTGTGCTGCCGCCCTACACTCCAGCCCCATGCCGCACCGGAACCAGCCCGCAGGCTCTGCCGATGAGCAGTTGTCGATCATCGACACCCTGATCGCCCAGCCGTTCCCCGAGGGGAAGGGGGACGTGAAGACGGAACACGGTTGGAGCGGGGCCGGTTTCCACATGGCCGTCCTGCGGGAGACCCAGGATTTCTGGGAGGACCGAAGCCCCGAAATCGTCGAGCCGGCGGTACAGGAGCTGGAGGTGGACCTCACTGCGCTGGCCGGCATTCTGACCGGGCGCTGGGGAGATCCGACCACGGTCGACCTGTGGCCGTATCTCGGACTCGACGACCCGGACTACCCCGACACCGAGCCCGCGCCAGAGCCTCTGCTCTCCTTGTGCGGCCTCGCCGCCAACCTGCTGGCATGGCGGATACCGTCCACCGGCCGTTGGCTCGGGCTCACGATCGGGCAGGCCGACAGAGAGTTCCCGTTCGAACTCCTCGCCGCCGTCGGCGGGGAGTCCTCGTTCCCACGATGAGCGGCATCGCCGCCCGCACCACGGACCCGCGCGCGCCATCGTCCACAGGACGCAGCGTTACGACAGGACCCCATGCAGGACCGTCCCGTCACCCTGCGCTTTTCCCCGCGGCCGGCGCCGACCGTCAGGGTCGCCTGCCTCGGCTTCCCGGACACGGCGGATCAGCCCATCCGGTCCGACCGGCCGGACCGAGTCCACCCCGATGCCGGCGCCCCATGGTTCCCGCCGGCCATGGTCCCGCATGGGTTCACCGACCGTCGCCGGTTCCGCCATGGAACCTCGTCAGCGCAAAGATGATCAGGAGGTCGAGCGCCATCACGGAGATGGACCACACCGGGTAGTACGGAACGAACATGAACTGGGTGATCAGGCTGATCCCTGCCGTCACTACGCCGGCCCCACGACCCCAGCTCCTGTTCGTCAGGACCCCCAGACCGGCGATGACCAGCCCCACTCCGACCACGAGGTGGATCCAGCCCCAAGCGGCCAGGTCGAATTGGTAGGTGTAGCTGGAGGCGGAGAACAGGTTGTCCTGTGCGGTGCCGGACACGCCCATGAGAATGCTGAGCGGCCCACTGAGCATGAGAACGGCCCCGGCGAACAAGGACGGTCCGCCGATCTTGCCGCTGTCGGGTCCCCCACGCCCTCCCCGTGTCTCTTCGGGAACTGCTGTCATGGGCCGCTGCCTTCCTGTCCAGCGCGGTCGCCGGCGCACAGCGCCCGCGCGAAGCCGGCCACGCTCTCCTGCCAGGATCGCCGCGATCCTTCGGGGCCGCGACTGCAACCCGCCATGGGGGACCGCGGTCTCCTACCGCACTGCCCGGTGCCCGGCCTCGGCCGGACCGGACCGTTTCCCGGCGCATCGCCCCTCACGAGATCGCCACGCGTAGAAGGGCACCACGCCGGCTTTTCTCCGCCCGCCCCCAGGCTCCGTCGGCCCGTGATTCCCCGGCGCCGGACAGAAGTACTTGATACAGCCATCGATCTTCTGCATACCGACTGTTCAGTTTGGCCAGAGTCTGGCGCAGGTCCATAACTGATGGGTAGCGTGCGCTCACCCCCCGCTTCCCTTCGGCCCCGTATGGGTCCATGAGTCGCATGAGGAGAAACGGGATGCCAGATCCGTTCCCGTACCCGGAGTACCAGCCGCACCGGCCAGGGGCGCCGTACCACCCCGCGCCTCATTCCTCCTCCGATGTCATCCACACGTGGCAGCCGCATCAGGAGTTCGACCGTGGGACGACGTCGCCTCGTACGGGACTCGGTCACCACAGCGACCTGCGTCTGTTGCGCCGCGCCTACCGCACCCAGCGGCGCGTGGCGACGTTCACGGCGCTCGGATACTTCACGCTCTTCCTCGTGCTGTCCGCGTTCGCACCGTCGTTGATGACGGGCACCGTCTCGGGCGGCCTGTCCACGGGTCTGCTGCTCGGACTGCTCCAGGTACCCGTCACCTGCCTGTCGGTCGGGCTGTACGAGCACACCGCGCGCCGCAGGGTCGACCCGATCGCGGACCGCATGCGCAAGCAGGCCGAGCTGGCCGAGTCGACCGTGAAGCGGGGAGTGGCACAGTGAGCGGGTTCAGCAGTTCCACTCAGGCGATGTCTTTGGTGGCCTTCACGACGGTCGCCACGATCATCCTGCTGCTGTGCGTGATGACAGGACCTGACGGTGACGACCTCGACGAGTTCTACACCGGGTACGGATCGCTGTCGCCGATGCGCAACGGCCTCGCCATCGCCGGGGATTACATTTCCGCGGCGACGATCCTGTCCACGGGCGGGGTGATCGCGCTCGACGGGTACGACGGCATCGTCCTGGCGCTGAGCATAGCCCTCTCCCTCATGCTGCTGATGTTCCTGCTGGCCGAACCGCTGCGCAACGCGGGCCGGTTCACCATGGGCGACGTGCTCGCGCGGCGGATGCCCGGCCGCAAGGTGCGCATCGCCGCGTGTGTGGCGACGATCGCGGCCCTGCTGCCGATGATGCTCATCCAGCTCGCCGGCACCGGCGATCTGCTGGCGTTCATCCTCGGCTTCTCCACTGACTCGCTGAAGACCGGATGCATCATCGGGATCGGCGCACTGATGATCAGTTACGCGGCCATCGGCGGCATGAAGGGCACCGCCCTCATCCAGGTCTTGAAGATCGTGATGCTGTTCGGCTCCGGCGCGGTCGTGGCCGCGCTGATCCTGCGGCAGTTCGACTGGGACCTGGGCAAGCTGTTCGCCGCCGCGGCGGCGAACAGCGGTGTGGGGTCGTCCTTCCTGCACTCCGGTCTCGAGTTCGCCGGTGGCCCCAGCCCCCGGCTCGACATGATCAGCTCGGAGCTCACCGTGATCCTCGGCGGCGCCTGCCTGCCGCACGTCACCATGCGCATGTACACCGCGACCAGTGCGCGTCAGGTGCGCCGGTCGATGTCCTGGGCGGTGTCGTGCGTGGCGCTCTTCATGCTGATCTGCACGGTCGTCAGCATCGGGGCAACGGCGCTGATCGGGCGCACCACGATCGCCGGCGCCGACCCGACGGGCAGGACCGCGTATCTGCTGGGCTCACGGGCCGCGCTCGGAACGAGTATTTCGACGTCCGAGACGTTCCTGTTCACCATGGTCACGACGGCGCTCTTCCTCACCCTGCTCGCATCGGTCGCCAGCATGATCCTGGCCTGCGCCAACACCCTCGCGCACGACCTGCTCACGCCCCGCGAGGCGACTCCCCGTCGTGAGATGACCATCGCCCGGATCTCCGCCCTGGCGGTGGGCGCCCCCACCATCCTGCTGGCCACCCTCGTCCAGCACCACAATCTGCAGCCGCTGGCTCTGCTGTCGGCCTCCATCGGTGCGTCCGCACTCGCACCGGCACTGGTCTACAGCCTCTTCTGGCGCCGCTACACCCGCACGGGTCTGCTGTGGACCCTGATCGGAGGCACGCTCGCCACCCTCGTCCTCATGACCGGCACCAACCTCGTCTCCGGTTCCCCCTTCTCCGCCTTCCCGGACTCCGACTTCAACTGGTTCCCGTTCACCACCACCGGCCTCGTCTCCATACCCCTGGGCTTCGCTCTCGGCTGGGCGGGGACAAAGATCTCCGGGCGGCAGAAGGCGGAGGAGCAGCGCCGGCAGTACGAGGCGGTCGAGGTACGGATTCTGGCGGGGTCGGCGAGACAGAAGAGCTGAATCGCGCCGAAAGCACCGTCCGGGCAGCCCGGGCACCGGCACGGCCGGTGCCCGGGCGCCGGTACGACCCGGCCGCATGTCAGCCTCGGAGCACCCCCCGGACGCCCGCGGCTTCCCGAGCCGAGAGCGCGGGTTCGATTCTCGTCACCCGCTCCATGGACAAGGCCCGGGTCACAGACCCGGGCCTTGCTGCCACCCACCGTGCTCACTCGCCGCGTGCCGGATCCGTGTCCGGTCCGCTACAGCGCCGTCGCGGAGATTCCCTGGTCCGCCGTCATCGCGGCTTCGGCCTGTTCCGCCTCTCCCTTCGCGGCCAGGGCATTGGTGGCGGCGTTGAAGCGCTCCATGGAGGTGGGGCGGTCGGAGCCCAGGACGTACTCCTTCAGGGTCCGGCGGTCGAGGACCATCGAGTCGGTGTGCGGAGCGCGCACCGAGTCGAGGATCTCCGGGAGACGGGCGCAGTCGCGGTCGAGGAGGTAGGCGCCGCCCGCGGTGGTGTACGCGGCCCGGAACTCGTCGTCGGGCAGGTCGTGCGCGTTGGTGAGGACATACGGCTTGAGGCTGGCCACGAAGTCGGCGACCACCGAGGAGACGTCGCTGATGAGGATGTCCGCCTGGTTGAAGCACTCGTAGAGGTTCGGCAGTTGACCGAGGATCACGTTGTGGCGGACGGCGCCCTGGCTCTCCCAGAAGATCCGGTGCCACTCGGCGCGCAGTTCCTGCCACTCGGCCGCTCCGGCTCGGTCGGGAACCCGGGCCTCACGCATCTGTTCGGCGGCGTCACCGCGGAGCCGGCCGGCCAGTTCGTCGAGGCGGGCCCGGATCTCCTGCAGACGGGGCCGTACGGCGAGGGTCGCGGCCTCGGCCTGCGCGGGGTCGCGCCGCTCGTTGTCGGCGCGCAGCAGCGCGCGGATCGTCCTGTCGGCCTCCGCCGCCTGAGCCGAGCGCTTGCCGGTGAGCGGGTGCGGCTTGTAGATGATCCGTACGTTCTCCGCCAGGAGCTTTTCGATCAGGGGCACGCCCATCGGGATCAGAGAGGTGTGGCAGTCGTCGTCGCTCCAGCCTTCCCAGGTGGGCGCGTAGAGGACGACGGGCAGAGGACCGGGGACGTGTTCGGCGTGCGGGCGGATCGGGGACAACTGCGGGCGCCCCACCTCCACGATCGCGCTGTCACTGATCGCGTGCCGCACCCGCTGGTAGCGGTCCCGGCCCGCGCGGCCGGCCACCCAGATCTCGTCGTACACCTTGCTGACCCGGTTGCTGCTGGCGAGCTTGTCGCTGTCGCCGTGCCCGATGAACACGTGCTTGGCCTCGGCCACGCGGAGCATGTGGACGTTCTTGCCCGCGTTGCCGGGATACAGCACGACCCGGACGCCGGACAGTTCGAGCTCGGCCAGGTTGTCGGCCTTCGGTACGCAGACGACCGGGATCCAGGTACGGCTCAGGTGGCGGAACGAGGCGTTCTCCCGAAGGATGATCACCGGACGCAGGTCGAGCTGCTCCAACGTCTCGATCCACATGTTGACCTGGTACATGAAGTCGCGGGATACGGCCGCGAAACTGAAGTAGAGCGCCACCTCCGGCCGGTACTCCGCCAGTTGGCGGTTGACCTCGGCGAACACCTCGTCCCGTACGGGCATCCGGCGCGCCCTGCGGTACTGGCCCAGCAGCGCGAGGACGGCCACCGTGGTCACACCGGCGGTGAGCGCGAAGCCCGCGTAGGCCGGCTCCCAGGTGCCTGCGACGAGCGCGGCGAGGAGCCCGACGTGGGCCGGCAGGTCCAGGTGCAGGAGTTTGCGCACGTGGCGTCTGAACAGGACGGCGGGGGGCTGCCGGGGTATCGGCAGCGCGCTCAGGTCGAGGTTGCGCACCATCAGCGGCAGCACCCGGCGCCGGCGGATGGCATGGTGTACCGCCGTGTACAGCATCATCATCGCGAAGTGACCGCTGACGACCACGAGGGCGGTCACCAGCCACACGCCCGGCGCGCCCATCCGGCTGGCCAGCGCGAGCAGCATCACCGTGCGAACCGCGAACCGCATGGTCCGATCGAGATGCAGCGCCGCCAGTCGGCGCACGAAACTCGGAGCGCGCGCGTGCAGCACCTCGTCCACCGCGTACGTCACGGCCGACGCCGCCGCGAAGCCCCACAGGGACGGCAGCAGGGCGACAACCGGCAGTGCGACGAAACCGGCGCCGAGCAGGAGCACGAGAAGCAGGTCGATCACCCCGCGCACACGTAGGACTCCACACAACCGACGGATCACCATGGGCGGAACTTCCTCATCCGAGACGTTCGCCCCGATGGGCGACCTGTATGCCAGTTCGACTCGGAAAGACCGTAAAGAGTTGTACACCCGATCTATAGAAAAAATTCATCTTCTGTTCGGGAAGGCCTGAGGCTGCTCCGCCACCGTCGATGGACGGCAACGGCCGCGACGTCCACGGCTGTTCGATGCCGGTGGAACGGCAGTGACGTCCTGTCAGACACTCGACGGCACCGGACGGTTGTACCGATACGGATGGGGACATGCCCGTCGCAGCCGGAACCGCGCGCCCGGCCCGCGGACGGGGTCCAGCCGTTCGCGGGCCGGCTGCTTTCGCCCGAGCCGTCGGCTGGAGGTTCGCCTGAGCCGCCGCCCGGAGGGATGAGGGCTCTTGGGTCAGCCGCGCAGGGCGGTGCGGCGGCGGCGCCAGGCACGCCGGGTCCGGCTGAGGCGCATGAGCCGGTCGACGAGGGCGTGCGGCATGCGCTGTGCGTCGTGCGCCAAGTCCTCGAGACCGCGCAGCAGTTGCCGCCCTTCCGCGCCCATGATCTCGCGCTCACGCAGCACGAACGGCGCAACCGCCTCCCACACGCTGACCACCCGGCTCCGCAGCAGCGCCGTCATCTCGTCGTCCACGATGTCGACCAGCCGCAGCACCGCAATGTTCTGGTAGTAGTACACGATGTCGTACACCTGGCGGCGTACGTCTTCAGGCAGCCCGGAAAGACCCAGTGCCGGGTCGTACTCGACGGGCAGCCGACGCGACACGAACCAGTAGCGGTCGTGGAACTCCACCGAGCGGAAGTCCGCGAGCAGGTCGACGTACGCCGGCAGCTGGTTGCTCCGGCGCTGCAGACCGGCTTGCGAGACGGCCGAACACAACGTGACGAACAGCGCCACCGCCGACAGTCCGGTGGCCACGAGATTGAACACCAAGACGTCGCCCCCTGGTCCGCCTGCCCTGTGCAGCCCGCCTTCCCCATGGTGTCCCGTAGCGGACAGCCGTGCAGGCAAGTCCCCTAAAACTGCCCTAAAACCGCCGGGTCGCGCGGCGGCGGATCAGCAGGACCGTGCCCGCACCGGCGGCGAGGGCCGCGGCGGCCGCGCCCGCGAGGGGGAGAGCGGAACCGGCGCCGGTGCTCGCCAGGCCGCCACCGGTGGACGAGGAGCCCGAGGACCCCGCCGACGCGGTGCCGCCCGTGGACGTGGTGCCGCCCGTGGACGTGGTGCCGGAGCCGCCGGTGGAGGACGTCGAGCCGGCACCTCCCGTGGAACCGGCACCTCCCGCGGAGCCGCCGCCCGTGGAACCTGCCCCGCCCGTCGAGCCGTTGCCTCCCGTCGAGCCGTTGCCGTCGGCGTCGAGGAGGAACACGGCCGTGTCGTTCTTCTTGTTCTTGTCGAACGGGCGCGCCTTCGCCTCCAGGGTCACCGAACCCTTGGCCCCGGGAACCGACTTGGCGATGCGCAGGTTGAACGGGAAGGTGTACGTGGTGTTCTCGCCGGCCCAGTAGACGCTGCTGGGAATGCAGCTGTAGCTGCCGACGTCGACCTTCTTGCAGTAATCGGGCTTCTGGCTCACGACCGTTCCCGCGGGCATCTTGACCAGGACATGGGTCACCGCGCCGTTCTCGCCGTTGTCGGGCATCACCCAGGCCGGTCCCGCGTTGGTGAACTTCGCCTCCAGCGTGACCATCTGCCCGACGCGGCGCGTCAGTTGTGCCGCCACCTGGAAGTCGGCCGTGTTCACCGCCGTCACCGGGAAACCTGCATAGTCATCGGCGGGGTTCTTGACCGGCCCGAAGTCGTGCAAAGGAGTGGTCGAGGGCAGCTCGACCAGCTTCACCGCGGGTCCGGTCCCGGGCACGTCGTCGACAGGTCCGCTCTCGGAAAAACGGGGGTCGTGGTCGCTGACCAGTACAGAGACGTACTCGTACAGTGCGTGGCCGAGGACGTCCAGCGACAGCGTCTTCTCCGGCGCGTAGACGGCGCCGGCCTCCACCGGCTGGTCGAACTCGCAGGTCACGCTGTACTTGCCGGGGAGTCCTTCCTCGTCGCTGGGGACCGCGGGGGCACCCGGGGTCTCCCTACGGGAACGTTCGCAGTTGGAAGGCAGTTCCTGGTGGGTCAGTCCGCGGCTGAAGCTGTAGGACAGCCAGACCTTGTCGAGTGTCTCCGTGCCCTTGTTCGCGAAGGCGCCCGGCGTCTCGAAGCTGCCGCCGGGCTTCACGCCGGTGACCGGCTTCAAGAGACCCAGCACGAGACCGGGCCGGGTGTTGTCGGCCGAGGCAGGCGCCGCGGCCAGGGCGGCCAGGGCGACGGCACCGATCACGGCGGAGATTCTGCGCAGCGGGCGGCCGCGGTCGGCAACAGTGCGGAGCATGGGGGATCCCTTGCGGTAAAGCGACGGAGGCGTCCGGGCGAACTGCCGGAAACAGCAGTTCCGCCGCGTCAGACACCGCATGACACCGAACGGTTGTACGGCACTCGCGATGAGCGTGATCCCGCGGGCGTCACGTCGGAGAGATGAGAACGCCCACGTCAGCAGTGACCCGTGCGGCAGACGGCACGAAGGCTTCGCTTCCCGTCGGGGTGGCGCTCGGAGATCAGGGCCGGCAGCCCGCCCGGCCCGCCTCCTCACCGCACCTGAGCGAACGGCCGGGCCACCGGCGCCCCTCCCGGCCCGAATGGTCATGCGCAAGTAAAATGTTAGGATCCGGCCACTCGCCTGGGGGGTGACTGAACGTCAACCGCTCCGCACGTCTGTGACCTGCGGTGCGATGACGCACGCGCGCATCTCCCGGGGCCTTCGCCTGACATCCCGGAGAGATCCTGCATGGGCAGACGTGCGCTCGTACGAGGCGCCACCGCCGCCGTTGTTTCCTTCACGCTCGCCCTCGGGCTCGGCCCGCTGACGGCCGGCACCGCGCACGGTGCAACGGTCACCGGAGAGGTGGTCGTGCCGGCCGCCACGTCCCTGGTCCCCCGGACGGGCCTGCTGAGCGCGGGCCCCTCGGGATTCCTCCGGTACGAGGAGGGGCGCGGCCAGCTGTGGACGACGTACGACGGTGCCGACACGGTCGTCGACGCCTCGGGCACGGACGCGTACGGCGTCACGAGCGTCACGAGCGCCGGCGCGGGGTCGGACGTCGTCGCCCGTTACGACAGCCCCACCAGGACCGTCACGCTGCGGAACATGACGTCCGGCCGGACCGACACGGTCCCGCTGCCCGACGGGTACGCGTACTTCAGCACGCTCGGGTCGACCGTCGTCACGACGACGGGAACCCCGGGCGACTCGCTGTGGCACCTGCTGGACACCCGGGCCGACGGCTCCGTCTCCGACCGCCTCGTGGAGGGCGTGCCCTCCGGCGTCTACACGGAGTCCGCCGCCGGCCTGGGCGACGCGCGCGGACAGGTGGTGCGGTACCGCAAGGGCGACGACGAGGTCACGGGGTGGCTCGACGTCGAGCAGGCGCGCTTCACCGCCCTGCCGTACGAGGTGCTGCCCTGGTACGACATGGTCGCTCTCAGCCCCACCCACCTGGTGTGGTGCTACGACGGCGTCCTGCACGTCGCCTCCCGCCAGAACCCGGGTGCCGCCGTGCGGACGGTGCGGGTCGGCGAGATCTCGCAGGTGATGGGCCTGGTCGGCGACACCGTGATCGTGGCCCGGTACGACTCCTCCCTCGGCCGCAGCGACACCGGCCGCGCGGTCCAGCGGGTCGAGGCCGTCCCGCTCGACGGCTCCGCGCCGCGGACGCTGCTGGCCCGGACGTCGGTACGGGCCGTGCCGACCCCGGACGGCGGACTCCTGGTGCCGGGCGGCACCGACACGGACCACTGGGGCGTCTCCCTGGTCGAGGCCGCCGCGGGCGGTGGGGTCACCGTACGCAAGATCGCGAACGCGTACCCCCGCAAGACCGTCCACACCGTCACCGGACTGACCTTCGCCCAGGGCCTGCTGACCACCATGGAGCTGGATCCCGTGGGTGACTGGACGTATCTGCACACCCGTGAGACGAGCGTGTCCGGCTCCCTCACGGCAGGGGCGCGCACCGACCGCGGCCGCGTCGTCATGGAGGACTACACACAGGGCCGACCGCGTCTCCTCGACACCGGCGACGGCCGCACCGTCGTCACCGGCTACGGCTCCGACCCCGAATACGGCCCGACCGCCGGCGACCAGCCCCAGGTCCTCGCGGCCGACCGGTCGATGCCCGGCACCCGGATCGACGGCTCCCGCACCTACCGGACCGCGACCGCCGCGAACGGCCGCTTCGCCGCCCTGGTCGGGCCGTACGACAGCAACGACGTGTCCGAGACCCGGATCGTCGACATCGACTCCGGGCGCACGGTGTTCACGACGACGCAGACCGTGCGGGCGATCTGGGGCACCACCGCGTGGGTGATGTCCGGCAACGACACCGTGGTCCCCTACGACCTGCTCACCGGACAGCAGGGCGAGCCCGTGTGGTTCGGGCGCGGCTGCCTGCTGAACGACTTCCAGGCGGTCGGCCGGTGGCTGCTGTGGAACTGCGTCCTGGGCTCCGAGGGCCAAGGCGTCTACGACACCGTCACCAAACGGAACCTGACGCTCGTGAAGGGCTCCGGCTGGGAGCAGGCGCAGCTCGGCGACGGCTTCGTGGCGACGGTCGAGGCCGGGAAGCTCGAGGTGATCGACGTACGCGGTGGAACGGCCGTGTCGCACACCGCCGGGGCGTTCGAGGGCAACGCCTGGGACGTCGACCCGTACACCGGCGTGATCGCCCAGCTCCGCTCGGACAACAGCATCCGGCTGACCTCCAGCGATGTCCCCGTCTCCGCCCTCGTCCTGCGTGACGCGAGCGTCGCCGCCTCGGCCGACGTCAAGGGCGGCGCCGCGCCGTGGGGTCCGAAGTGGTGGCCGAACAAGCCGGCGGCCTCCTGGAAGCTGGAGATCGCCGGCCGGGCGGGCACGGCCGTGCGCACGCTCTCCGGCGGTCCGGCGCGCGGTGTGGTGAGCCCGTCCTGGAACGGCAAGGACGGCTCCGGCCGACTGGTGCCCAACGGGGCCCACACCTGGAAGCTGACCGTCGCACCCGCGGACGGGCAGGGCGCGGCGCTGACGAGGACCGGCACGGTCAAGGTCACGGGGGCCGCGGCGGTCCACCGCGACTTCGTCGGGTCGGACGGCCTCGGCGAGCTGCTGACGCTGAACGGCTCGGGCGGGCTGACCTACCAGTACGGGACGGGCAAGGGAACGTTCACCGGGAAGCTGACGGGCTCCGGCTGGGCGACGACCGTGAAGGCGGTGCCCTTCGGCGACCTGAGCGGTGACCGCTGCAACGACGTCCTGGTGCGGTTCGGCAGCGGCGCCCTGCGCGCCTACCGGCCCGCGTGCGGAGCGGCGGTCACGCCGTCCACCGCGTACACCTCGCTGGGCACGGGCTGGAACCAGTACGACGTGCTGACCTCGCCCGGGGACCTCAGCGGTGACGGCCGGGCCGACCTGATCGCCCGCCAGTCCTCGACCGGCGACGTCTACCTCTACAAGGCGACGAGCACGGGCAAGCTCTCCACCCGGGTGAAGATCGCCTCCAAGTGGACGGGCTACAAGAAGATCGTGGGCGCGGGCGACCTCGACGGCGACGGTCACGGCGACCTGCTGGCGCAGGACAGGTCGAACGTGCTGTGGCGGTACGCCGGCACCGGGGCCGGCACGTTCAGGAGCCGCGTGAAGGTCTTCGCCGGCTGGGGCTCGTCGTACGACGTGGTCGTGGGCGTGGGCGACGTCACCGGTGACGGCAGGGCGGACCTCGTCTCCCGCGACACCTCCGGCACCGTCTGGCGCAACAGCGGCGACGGCAAGGGCTCCTTCGGCGGCCGTACGAAGATCGCCACCGGCTGGCAGGGGTACAAGGGCCTGTTCTGAGCCCGCCCGCGCCACAGCGAGCCCCCTCCCGACCGGGAGGGGGCTCGCTGCTTCCCGGCCGACGCGGCGGGACCTTCCGCGGACCGCGCCGCACCCGCCGAGGACTGCCGGGGCGGGCCGGTGCGCGCGGCCGGAGGGTCGGCGGATCAGCCGGTGCGGCTCCGGACGTCCCGCGGGCCGGTGCGGGCGTGTGCGGGTGTGTCCGTCAGCGTGGCCGCGATCAGGAGGAACAGCCCGACCAGGGCGGCGGGAACGGCGGCCGTCAGCCAGGGGTACGGGCCGCCGGTGACACCGCCGGTCAGCAGCAGGACCGCCGTGGTCACGCCGACGGCGAGTCCGCTGCCGGCCAGGACGGCGAAGGCGGTACGGCCGTTCCGCGGGCGGTCCTCGACGGCGGCGGACCCGCTCCTCAGCTGTGCCCAGTGGCGCGCCGCCTCCTCGGCCTCGCGCCGGCGGCGTACGGCCGCACGGGTCCGCAGACCGAGGGTGACGGCCGTACCCGCCGCGGCGGTGAGGGCGAGGACCGTCCATGTCCCGGTCACCAGGAGCAGGACGGCGATCGTCCCGGCCGTGCCCCACCCGCTCACGCAGGCCGCGGCCGCGTCCCGGCGGGAGCGGGGGCGGTCGGCCCCCGCGCGCAGATCGGCGAGGGCCGGGACGTACCAGACGCTGCCGGACACCGTCAGCAGGGCGGCGCCCAGCGCCAGAACGGGCTGCGCCATGGCTCAGTGCACCGCCTCGGCCGCGGCGATCTCCGGGTGGTGCAGGTCGAAGGCCGGGGACTCGGAGCGGATCTTCGGCAGCGAGGTGAAGTTGTGCCGCGGCGGCGGGCACGAGGTCGCCCACTCCAGCGAACGGCCGTACCCCCAGGGGTCGTCGGTCTCCACCTTCTCGCCGTACTTGGCCGTCTTCCACACGTTGTAGAGGAACGGCAGGATCGACAGTCCCAGTAGGAACGACCCGATCGTGGAAAGGGTGTTGAGGGCCGTGAAGCCGTCGGAGGCGAGGTAGTCGGCGTACCGGCGGGGCATGCCCTCGACGCCCAGCCAGTGCTGCACGAGGAAGGTGAGGTGGAAGCCGACGGTGAGGGTCCAGAAGGTGATCTTGCCGAGGCGCTCGTCGAGCATCTTGCCCGTCATCTTCGGCCACCAGAAGTGGAACCCGGCGAACATCGCGTACACGACCGTGCCGAAGACGGTGTAGTGGAAGTGCGCCACGACGAAGTACGAGTCGGAGACGTGGAAGTCCAGCGGCGGTGACGCCAGGATGACCCCGGTCAGCCCGCCGAAGGTGAAGGTGATCAGGAAGCCCACGGTCCACAGCATCGGCGTCTCGAAGGACAGGCTTCCCTTCCACATGGTGCCGATCCAGTTGAAGAACTTCACCCCTGTCGGCACCGCGATCAGCAGGGTCATGAAGGAGAAGAAGGGCAGCAGCACACCGCCGGTCACATACATGTGGTGGGCCCACACCGTCACCGACAGGCCGGCGATCGCGATGGTGGCGCCGATCAGGCCCATGTAGCCGAACATCGGCTTGCGGGAGAAGACCGGGATCACCTCGGAGACGATGCCGAAGAACGGCAGGGCGAGGACGTACACCTCCGGGTGACCGAAGAACCAGAACAGGTGCTGCCAGAGCAGCGCGCCGCCGTTCGCCGGGTCGAAGACGTGGCTGCCGAACTTCCGGTCGCACTCGAGCGCGAACAGCGCGGCCGCCAGCACCGGGAAGATGATCAGGACCAGGAGGCCGGTGAGCAGCACGTTCCAGGTGAAGATCGGCATGCGGAACATGGTCAGACCGGGGGCGCGCATGCAGACGATGGTCGTGATGAAGTTGACCGCGCCGAGGATGCTGCCGAAGCCCGACAGCGCGACGCCCATGATCCACATGTCGGCGCCGAGCCCCGGCGAGTGGACGGCGTCGGACAGCGGTGCGTACAGGAACCATCCGAAGTCGGCCGCCCCGCCCGGGGTCAGGAAGCCGAACGCCGCGATCGAGGACCCGAACAGGAACAGCCAGTAGGCCAGCATGTTCAGCCGGGGAAAGGCCACGTCGGGCGCGCCGATCTGCAGCGGCATGATCCAGTTGGCGAAGCCGGTGAAGAGCGGCATCGCGAACATCAGCAGCATGATCGAACCGTGCATCGTGAACGCCTGGTTGAACTGCTCGTTCGACAGGATCTGCAGTCCGGGCCGGGCGAGTTCGGCGCGCATCAGCAGCGCCATGACACCGCCGACCAGGAAGAACGCGAACGCCGTGACCAGGTACAGCGTCCCGATCCGCTTGTGGTCGGTGGTCGTCAGCCACTCCACCCACGACGCGCGGGCGGGGCTCCCGGCGGCCGTCCCGCCGGTCCGCCCGGCCACCTCGCCGGCCGTACGAGCCGGGCCGGCCGCCGACGCCTCGCCGGCCTGGGCCGGGACGATCGCGTCGGCCGCGTCGGCCGCGGCGTTCTCCTCGGCCGCGGAGACCGTGGCGTGCGGTCGCGCCGCCTCCACCGGGTGCATCTGTGCCTCGTCCACCGGACGATTCCCTCCCCTTCTCCTCATGTCCCGCCCCTGACGCGTGTCCCGCTCATGGCACACGTCCCGTTCATGGCGTCGGCGGCCCGGGAAGCGGGCGCGCACGGGGTGGACGCGGTGGCGCTTCCCGGCCGCCGCCTCATGATCGGCGCGGGGGCACGGGGGCCGGATAGGGCCGAACAGCCCCCGCGAAGGCCCTGCCGGAAGGGCCCAACGGCCCCCTCTTTCCCCGTGACCGGTGGCCGACGGGCCCCGTGCCGGCGCCTGCGCGGGGTCCTCGCCCACGGGACCGGACAGCAGCCCGGGTTCGGCGCCCGACCCGGCAACTGCCGGACGGCGGCGCGGAGGTGAGGCGAGGGCGGAGCGGACGGAAGGGGGGCGGGGACCACCCGGACGGGTGGTCGCCCGGGTGTCCCTCCGGCCCAGGTTCCTTGGGCCGTTCGGCCCTATCGGCCCGGGGCGGCGAAGTGATCTTCTGGCCGGGCGGCCGGGTGCCCCCGCCCACACGACTCCCGTTCCCCCCGTGCGGGAAAGGGGCCGGAGCACTCGGTACGCGCCAAGAACGGCTCCTGCCGGTACGGACCGCACCGGCCTGGTGAAGGTTGCCGATGAACAGCCGGTCCTCAGGGAGGCTCAGTTGCGGCGCAGCTTCGTCACGATCTTGCTGGTGCTGGCGATCGGCGCCACGATCGGCTCACTCGCGTACCCGGTCTTCTACTCCTACCCCCACCGTTTCGACGCGGTGAAGGCCGCCGTCGCCGACCCCGGCCCCGTGGTGAACACACCGTGGGGACCGCTGAGCACGGCCGACCGCGACCTCGTGGCACAGGTCGAGGTGGACGGGCTGTGGGAGATCTCCGCGGGCCGGCAGGCGGCCGACCGGGCCCCCACACAGGCCGTCAAGGAGGCGGGCGACGAGCTGGTGACCGGCCACACCGATCTCGACAAGCGCGTACGCACCGTGGCGGCCAAGCTCGCCATCACGCTGCCGACCCAGCCGACCGCGGAGCAGCAGGGCTGGCTCGCGCAGCTGACGGCGGCCCAGGGCGACGCGTACCGGCGGGAGTTCGCGAACCTGCTGCGCGAGGAGCACGGCAGGATCTTCCAGCAGCTCGCGCAGGTGCGCAGCACCACCCGCAACACGCTGATACGGGATCTGGCCACGGTCACCAACCGGACCGAGCTGGCCCACCTCTCCGCGCTGGAGAAGACCGGATACGTCGACTTCGGCACCGTCGCGCACGACGCGACGGCCTCTCCGGCCGCGGCACCGACGCAGGTTCCGGCGCCGGCCGCGTCGTGAGCACCGGCCGCGCCCCGCACCGTCGGGGCGCGGCGGACGTGCGTGTCCGAGGGCGCGGCGGACGGTTCAGCGGGCGATCGAGCAGTTCCCCCAGGCGGTGGCCAGGGCGTGGGGGATCTCCGGGATGTCGCCGCAGCCGTGCGGACCCGGCGGGAGGCCGTCGGTCGCGACGTAGACCCAGCCGGCGCCCGTGTCCCGGAAGTACTTGGTGACACTGCCCTCGTCCTGCATGCCCACGAGTTCCGCCTGGGTGGCACCCGCGACGGGCTGGAAGCGGGTGGCGGCGTAGCGGACGGTGCCGCAGCGACCGTAGAAGAACAGGTGCGGCACCGGTCCGATGTGCTCGAAGTGGGTGACGTCGTGCCGGTACACCCGGGTCACCTCGGCCTTCACCCCGTCGCCGGCCGCCAGGTTGCGGCAGCCCGCGAGGGGCGTGGCCGAACGGCCCGCCGGGGCGGAAGCCCCGTCCGGTGAGCCGGTGGCCGGGCCGCGCGACGGCGTGGAGGTGCCGGCGGGGCCCGCCGAGGGGGATGTGGCCGGGGCGGACGTCCCCACGGCCGCCGGGGCCGAGGAGTTCGCGGAGTTCGCGGAGGACGGGCCGGTGCCCGCGGCGGAGCCTGTGCCCACCGTGTCCTGACACCCCGTCAGCAACATGATCCCGCCGGCCAGCACCAGCACCAGCACCAGCACCAGCACCGACGTACGTCTGAGACCGGACATGTCTCCTCGCTTGCTCTCGACGACTTTGCCCCACAGACAGCTCGGGGCCGCCCGATAGTTGCAGGTTGAAGGATGCGGGATGGTCTCGATTCCGCATCCGGAATTCCGGCCGGCGCCCGCGACGCCGGCCGCCCGTCGCCCACCGCGTCGCCCCTTCCGACGATCGTCGCGAGGATCGCTGCGCGGCGCAGAAAATCTGATTCCGGTGCGTCGCGAAATCTATCTTTGTCACGGTAGACATCGAGCGTCGGCATGATTAGGGTTTCTTGTACAGACCTCGTCGGCTCGGTGGAGTTCACTCCCGGTCCGGCGAGAGATCGACTCCGAGCCAAGAACGGAGGAAGCAGACGCCATCAGGATCGCCCGGCCCCGGAGCATCACGGCCGGGTACGCAAGAACCCGGAATGGACGGTGGTTCCCGGTCACGGCACACACGATCCCCGCTCACCCGCCCCGCAGTCGGGCCCGGTAGCGGAAACAGAAGGTCGGCTCCGCAACGGAGCCGGCAGATGGTGTTCAATCTCCTTCGGGGCCCTGGTGCCGTACGGCAACGGGGCCCCTCGACGCGTGCCACGACGAGGTGAAATGACAGCGGACACTCCACTCGGTGGTCGTCTCGACGACGACGACTATCCCGCGTACACGATGGGCAGGGCCGCCGAGATGCTCGGCACCACACCCGGCTTCCTCCGGGCCATCGGTGAAGCCCGGCTGATCACTCCGCTCCGCTCGGAGGGCGGCCACCGCCGCTACTCCCGCTACCAGCTGAGGATCGCCGCCCGCGCGCGGGAACTCGTCGACCGGGGGACCCCGATCGAGGCCGCTTGCCGCATCGTCATCCTCGAGGACCAGCTCGAGGAAGCCCAGCGCATCAACGCCGAGTACCGGCGCGCCGCGCAGGCGGCGCCGGAGGGAGCCGACGCCGGCTGACCGCGCCCGCGGCCGGACCGGCCGTCCCGCCCGCGCGAACCCGCGTCCCCGGCCGTCACCCCCGATCGGCACGCGTGGGCCGTGTGCGTCCGTGCCCCGGCCGGGATCACGTTGACACGAGGGGTCGCCCAGCGTTGACTGACAGACGGTGTACAGCCCATTCCTCCGGTGCCCGTGGCGGCCGTGATCACCACGGTGACGCCCTTCCGGAACGCCCCGCCCGATCGGCACCCCCGATCGGCACCACCGGTCGTCGCCACCGGATCGCCCTGCGCGCCCGGCCGGTACGACGCACAGGAAGTGGCACACGATGATGTACGACCAGTCACGCGCCCAGCAGCCCCCGGACAGGCAGCCCGGTTCAGCCGGGCGCCGGGTGCCGGGCCCGGAACCACTGCTCGGGGCGGACGAACGCGCCCGTGTCACCCAGCAACTCCACCACGCGCTCAACACGTTCGCGCACAGCCCGCTCGAGGCGCTGGAAGAGGCCGAGACCGCGTTCGACGAGGCCGCGGCCCAGCTCATGAGCGCCCTCACGGAACGCCGTCGCGCGCTCCACGAGGGCTGGCACGGCCAGGACCCCGAGACCCAGGGCGAGGAACTGCGCCACGCGCTGCGGCAGTACCGCGAGATCACCCAGCGGCTGCTGCGCATGTGAACACGCGACACCGCCCCGGGTCTTACGGTGCGGTGACATGGCGGGCGTGGTGATGCCGCCGGACGGTGCGGCGGTTCTAGCGTGCGTCCCATGCGTGTACTGGTCACCGGCGGAGCCGGGTTCATCGGAGGTCGGGTCGTCGCGGCGCTGCGCGCGCGGGGGCACGAGGCGGTCGTGTTCGACCTGCGGCACGAGGACGACGTGCGGGACGCCCGGGCCGTCGCGGCCGCGCTGGACGGTGTGGACGCCGTGTGCCATCAGGCCGCGATGGTGGGCCTCGGCACCGGGTTCGCCGACGCGGTGGAATACGTGTCGCGCAACGACCTCGGCACGGCCGTGCTGCTCGCCCGGATGGCGGACGCGGGCGTGCGGCGGCTCGTGCTCGCCGGATCGATGGTCGTGTACGGGGAGGGGCGGTACGCGTGCGAGCGGCACGGGGTGGTGCGGCCGGGTCCGCGGGCCGTCGCCGATCTGGAGGCCGGACGCTTCGAACCGCGGTGTCCGCGCTGCGGTGCGGAACTGACGCCCGGCCTGGTGGGCGAGGACGCGCCCGTCGACCCGCGCAACGTGTACGCGACGACCAAGCTGGCCCAGGAGCACCTCGCGGCGGCATGGGCGCGTTCGGTCGGCGGCACCGCGGTGTCGCTCCGCTATCACAACGTCTACGGCCCCGGAATGCCCCGCGACACCCCGTACGCGGGCGTCGCCTCCTTCTTCCGGTCCGCGCTCGCCCGCGGCGAGGCACCGCGCGTCTTCGAGGACGGCGGACAACGGCGGGACTTCGTCCATGTGTCGGACGTGGCCGCCGCCAACGTGGCCGCGCTGGAGGCGAGTCCACCGGACGGGTCGCTCACGGTCTACAACACCGGCAGCGGTGAGGTCCGTACGGTCGGCGAGATGGCGTGGGCGCTGTCGGAGGCGTACGGCGGGCCCGATCCGGTCGTGACCGGGGAGTACCGGCTGGGCGACGTACGGCACATCACCGCCGACTCGGCCCGGCTGCGGGCCGGGCTGGGATGGCGGGCGGAGATCGGATTCGCCGAGGGAATGCGGGAGTTCGCGGCGGCGCCGCTGGGCGGGGAACGAACGATCCGGCGGCCGGCGCCGACACCGGCCCCGGCCGCCGCCGACGCGCACACACCGGCCCGGGCGACCTCGGCGGTCCCGGCTCAGGAGACCGCGGTGCCCCCGGCCCAGGCCGCCCTGGCGTCCCCGACCCGGAAGACCCCGGCACCCCCGGCCTAGGGCCTGTCGTCACATTCCCGTCTGCCCCGCAACGCCTGGCACGCTCCCCCGAGCTCTTCGAGCAGGGGCCCCCACTCGCCGCACCGGGCGAAAGCCCAAGTACGTCCAGTACGAGGGCTTCCACCCGGCACGCCGAGAGCACGCACCAGACGCCGCGAGGCCGCCCTCCGGGCGACGACGGGAATGTGACGACAGGCCCTAGCGGACCCCGCCGGTCCCGGCCCGGAAGACCCGGCACCACCGACCCGGGCGACCCCGGCCCAGGAAACCCTTGCGGTCCCGGTCCGAGGGCCCTGGCAGCCCCGACCCAGGGAACCTTGGCGTCCCCTGGCCAAGGGGGCTCTGGCAGCCCCGACCCGGGGAACCCTGGCGTCCGCTGCCAGGACACCCCGGCACCACCGGCCCGGGGGCCTCGGTGCCGTTCACGCCCCCGCTGTCGGGAGGGTGACCTCGAAGCGGCAGCCGCCGGGGACGTTGTGGACGGCGGCCACGCCCCGGTGGGCCTCCACGATGCCGCGGACGATGGCGAGGCCGAGGCCCGCTCCGGCGGGCGGCGTACGGGCGTGGGTACCGCGCCAGCCGGTGTCGAAGACCCTCGGCAGGTCCTCCTCCGGGATGCCTCCGCAGCCATCGGTGACGGACAGGACGACGCCCGCGGCGGAGCGTTCGGCGGCGACCGCGACCGTGCCGTCGGCGGGCGTACGGCGGATCGCGTTGACGAGGAGGTTGCCGAGCACGCGGCTCATCTCCTTGCCGTCCACCTCGACCGGCACCTGCTCGATACGGCTCCCGACCAGACGCACTCCGTGCTCACGGGCCAGCGGGTCCGCGCCCGCGAGGGCGTCACCGACGAGGTCGTACACGGAGACGCGGGAGGGGGAGAGGGCGAGGGCGCCCGCGTGGATCCTGGAGAGTTCGAAGAGGTCGCCGACCATGCCGTTGAGGCGTTCGACCTCCGTACGGATCTGGCGCAGATAGCGGTCCGGGTCCGCCGCCACACCGTCCTCCAGCGCCTCGGACATCGCGCGCAGCCCGGCCAGCGGGGTGCGCAGGTCGTGCGAGATCCAGGCGACGAGTTCGCGGCGTGAGGTCTCCAGGGCCCGTTCGCGTTCGCGCGACTCGGCCAGTCTGCGGCTGGTGGCCTCCAGCTCCCGGCTGAGCGCGGACAGTTCGGCGGTCGCCGGTCCGTCGGGGGCGGCGAAGTCCCCGCCGTCGCCGAAGGAACGGGCTGCCAGGGTCAGCGCCCGGCTGCGGGCGACGACCCGGCGGCCCAGCAGCAGCGCGGTGGCCAGGGAAACGACGGCCGCCATGGCGACGACCGTCGTGACCACGCTCAGGTCGTGCGGGGACAGGAACATCGCCCACGCCACCGCCAGCGTTCCCGCGAGCATCGCGCCCACGGCCACGGCCGCGACGACGGCGACGGACGCGGTGAGCGAGCGGCGCCGCAGCAGCCGGAGCGCGCCGGCGCCGAGCAGGCCGGCCGCGGCGGCGCCCAGGAAGGCGAACAGGGCCATGACCAGTATGTCGTTCACGATCGGGCCTCTCCTTCGGGCACGAAGCGGCTCTGTCCGGCCCCGGGCACGAAGCGGCTCTGTCCGGCCCCGGCGGACCGGCCCGCCGCCTCCGTGTCGTCGAAGCGGTAGCCCACGCCCCACACCGTCTGGATCAGCCGGGGCCGTGCGGGGTCGTCCTCCACCTTGCCGCGCAGCCGGCGTACGTGGACGGTGACCGTCGACAGGTCGCCGAAGTCCCAGCCCCACACCTCGCGCATCAGGTCCTCGCGGGCGTACGCCCGGCCGGGGTTGCGGAGGAAGAAGGCGAGAAGGTCGAACTCACGCAGGGTGAGGGCGAGTTCGGCGCCGTCCTTGGTGGCGCGGCGGGCCGACGGGTCGACCGCGAGACCGGCGGCGCGCAGCGGGCGGGCGGCGGCCACCGGCCGGGTCCTGCGCAGCACGGACTCGACCCGCAGGACCAGTTCCCGCGGGCTGAACGGCTTGGTGACGTAGTCGTCGGCCCCGACCTCCAGGCCGAGGATCCGGTCGTCCTCGTCGCCGCGCGCGGTGAGCATGATGACCGGAACGGGGCCCTGGGCGCGCAGCCGGCGGCACACCTCCAGGCCGTCCATGCCCGGCAGCATCAGGTCGAGCACCACCAGGTCGGGCCGGTGCGCGGCGGCACACGCGAGCGCGGCGACGCCGTCCGCGGCCCGGTCCACGAGATGTCCCGCGCGGCCGAGGTACCCGGAGACGACCTCGGCCACGGTCGGGTCGTCGTCCACGACGAGCACCCGGGTGACCGCCTCACGAGGGGACGCCGCGGTCTCTCCGGGAAGGCCCGGAGCGGGCACCGGCCGCGGGCCTCCGGCGGAGGCCGGGAGGGAGTTCGGCACGGACGCCGGGAGGGAATGCGCGGCGGGTTCCCGGGGAGGCGGCGCGGCGGGACCCGGGTGAAGGTCCGAAGCCGTCCCCGGGTCCGGTTCCGGAGCGGGTCCCGGGCCCCCGTTCGCGCTCGGGGCAGGTCCGGCACCTGGGGATTCGTGCGCTCGATGCATGGATCCAGCGTCCCACCCGGCCGGGTCCCGCGCGGCGCCCCGGCACCGACGTCCGAGTTTCGTAAGGAGCCGAAGTCCGTTATTTCCCTTTCGTGTTCGTAAGGTGAAGCCCGTGACGACCTTTCCCGTACCGGACCCGGACGTCGACCTGGTCCTCCCCTGCCTGAACGAGGCGGGCGCCCTGCCCTGGGTGCTCTCCCGGATCCCGTCCGGCTGGCGCGCCCTGGTGGTGGACAACGGTTCCACGGACGGCTCGGCGGAACTCGCCCGCGCACTCGGCGCCACCGTCGTACGCGAGGAGCGCCGCGGGTTCGGCGCCGCCTGCCACGCCGGACTGACCGCCGCCACCGCGGACATCGTCTGCTTCTGCGACTGCGACGGTTCCCTCGATCCGGCCCTGCTCCTGCCGTTCGTCGCCGAGGTCCGGGCCGGCGAGGCCGACCTCGTCCTCGGGCGGCGCAGGCCGCGGGGGCGCGGCGCCTGGCCCGCACACGCCCGTGCGGGCAACGTCGCGCTGGCCCGGATGCTCCGGCGCCGCACCGGTCTGCGTCTGCGCGACCTCGGTCCGCTGCGCGCGGCCCGTCGTGAGGCGCTGCTCGGCCTCGGCCTCACCGACCGGCGCAGCGGCTACCCGCTGCAGATGGTCGTCCGCGCCGCCGACGCCGGCTGGCGCGTCACCGAACACGACGTGCCGTACCTGGCCCGCACCGGCGTCTCCAAGGTCACCGGCACCTGGCGCGGCACCTGGCAGGCGGTTCGGGACATGCGCCGCGTCCTGGCCGAACCGCCCTCGCCCGCCCGGGCGGTGGCGGGGACCGGAACCCAGGTCCCGGCCCCGGCCGCGGCCGGGGCCGGGGAGTCGGCTCTCGCACCGTCCCGAGGAGGAACCGTCCGGTGAGCATCACCCTGCTCGTCATCGCCAAGGAACCGCGCCCCGGACGGGTCAAGACCCGGCTCA
Organism: Streptomyces sp. NPDC021080; assembly: GCF_044333225.1. Classification (NCBI taxonomy): domain Bacteria; kingdom Bacillati; phylum Actinomycetota; class Actinomycetes; order Kitasatosporales; family Streptomycetaceae; genus Streptomyces; species Streptomyces sp. NPDC021080. Next base: position 29,210 of record NZ_JBIRQM010000009.1, read on the forward strand.
CACCGCCGTTCACCCCCCAGGAAGCGGCGACGCTGGCCGAGGCGGCACTCGTGGACACCCTGCGCGCGGTCGCCGCGGCACCCGCACGGCGCCGGGTCCTCGTGCTCGACGGGACGCCCGGTCCCTGGCTCCCGGCGGGTTTCGACGTCGTACGGCAGTGCGGCGGCGGCCTGGACGAGCGGCTGGCCGCGGCGTTCGCGGGCTGCGACGGGCCCGCCCTGCTCATCGGCATGGACACGCCTCAGGTGACACCGGCCCTGCTCACGGTGGACTTCGCGGACTGCGACGCGTACTTCGGGCCCGCCGAGGACGGCGGCTTCTGGTCGCTGGGTCTCGCCGAACCCGACCCGGAACTGCTGCGCGGGGTGCCGATGTCGGCGCACACGACGGGCGCCGTGCAACGGGACCGGCTCGTCGGCGCCGGACTGAGGGTGCGGGACCTGCCCCGTCTGCGGGACGTGGACACGGCCGCGGACGCGAGAGCGGTCGCGACGGCGGCGCCCGCGAGCGTCTTCGCGGCGGAACTGGACCGGCTCACGCCGGCGGCCGCCACGAGCACCGGCCGGACGCACCGGCACACGCCGGACCGGACACCCGGTCCGGCCCCAGAACAGGAACCCCCCACCGCCCCGGACCAGGAAACACGCCCGGTCCCGGAACAGGAACCCCCCACCGCCCCGGACCAGGAAACACGCCCGGTCCCGGAACAGGAACCCCCCACCGCCCCGGACCAGGAACCCCGTCCGGTCCCGGGCCGGGTGCCCCCTGCCGTCCCCGGGCAGGAACCCGGTCCCGCCCGGCAGCCGGATTCCGCGCGGAGCGCCGGGACGGTGCCGGGCCAGGACACCGGACACGGAACCGGGCAGGACTCCGGGTTCGTCGCCGGGCTCAAGGCCGTCCGGGCCGCCCGGGCCGGCACGGGGCCGGACGGCCCGAACGCCGGCCCGGACGCCGGGCGGCGAGGTGCGGGGCGATGAGCGGCGCACGGGGAACGGCCGCGCAGGAAAGGGCCGCGCGGGCAACGGCCGCGCGGGATACGGGCGGACCCGGCGGCGGCACCCGTACGGAGGCCCTGCCCGGGCGCGCCGCGCACGCGTGGGCCGCCGATCCCTACGCCGACGCGCTGGGCGCCGGCCGGGGGCCGCTGTTCCTGCGGCGGACGGACGGCTGGCTGCTCCCGCTGGAGGTGGAACGCTGGTGCGCCCGCGCCGACGCGGTCGACCTGCAGGTGCTGGCGCGCTGCGAGGGTGCCGTGCTCGACGTGGGGTGCGGGCCCGGCCGCCTGGTCGCGGAACTCGCGGCACGGGGAAGGCCCGCACTCGGCATCGACGTCAGCGAGGCCGCCGTGGCCCACACGGCACGGCTCGGCGGCCAGGCGCTGCACCGGTCGGTCTTCGAGCCCCTGCCCGGCGAGGGCCGCTGGGGCACCGTCCTCCTCGTCGACGGCAACATCGGCATCGGCGGAGACCCGGCGGCACTCCTGCGCCGTACGGCCGAACTGCTGGCCCCGGGAGGCCTGTTGATCGCCGAGACCGTGGCGGGCGCGGACGTCGACGAACGCGTCGACGTCCGTATCGTCAGCACCGCCCACGACGACGAGAGCGACGAGAGCGACGACATCGGCATGGCCGGTGCGGCCGGGCACACGACCGGCGGCAGAGGCGGGGGCGGGGGCGGGGACCGGGGCGCGTCCGGCGACCGGGCCGCCTTTCCCTGGGCCCGGCTCGGAACCCCCGCCCTGCTCCGGCACGCGGCACGCGCCGGATGGCGCACCGACGCTCAGTGGGCGGCGGGCGGACGTTCCTTCGTCGCCCTGCGCAAGGGACCGCCGCGGGACGCCCGGAGGGACCGCAGGACGAGCAGCAGCGCGGACCCGGCGAACAGGGCCGCCGTGATCAGCAGCCAGCGGGCCGAAAAGCCGTCGGCCGGCAGGGCGGTCGCCGACCGGTAGTGGTCGGCGACCTGCCCGCTGATCAGCGGGAACCACACCAGCAGCAGCAGACCGGAGAGGGCCGCCGGAACACGGACGTACATCGTCCGGTCCCGGTGGCCGCTCGCGTCCAGCGCCTTCGAGACGGCCCGGTCCGCACCCGCGTACAACGGCACCAGCACCAGGTCGTGCAGCACCGCCGCGCCCACGAACCAGAGCGCCACCCGGGACCACTCGGCCGACAGCAGCCGCACCCCCGCGTAGGCGGCCAGCGCGAACGAGCAGGCCAGCAGGAGGAGTTGGAGAGGGCTGCCGATCCGGTCCCGCCAGGTCGCAGGCACTTTGGCCCCTCTCGGTTCAAGACGTCGCATCACAGGTCTCCAAACGTCATCCGGGCCACCCATTTGGTGTTCAGCACCCCGGGCGCGGCCGGAACGATGATCCGCGCCGGGTAGCCGTGATCGGGGGAGAGGTCCTCGCCGTTGACGGACAGGGCGAGCAGCGAACGCGGGTCGCGCACCTGGTTGTCGCGCAGGGCGGCCATCCGGAACGCCCCGTGCCGCTGCAACGACTCCACGAGCACGTCGGGGGCTGCGTCCCCCTCGTAGCCGACGAGCCCCGCCAGGTCCCGCAGCCGAACCCCCCGCCACCACTGGTCGGACGTCGACCAGCCCTCCACACAGGCGATGGGCAACGCGGAGCTGTGCAAGGGGAGTTCCTCGAGTTCGGCGCGGCTCAGCCGGACCGTCCGGCCCTTCCCCGTGACGATCAGGCGCCAGACCTCGTCGCTGGTCTCCACGGCGGTGATTCCCCGTGCCGCGGCGGTCTTGTTGATCTGGAATCCGTTGGGTCCCGAGCCGGGTTCGGCGCCGCCGTGCGGTGCCAGCAGCGCCGTGTCGCGCAGCGGCCCGTCGAAGCTGTGGCCCGCCGTGGTGGCGGCCAGGAGCAGGGAACCGCCTCCGACGAACCCGAGGGCCCCGCGCCGCGAGACGGTGGGCGGCAGCGGGTCCGGGGACACCAGCTCGTCCTCGGGCCGTGCCGGTTCACCCGCGCCGGGCGACGCGACCGTCGGCCCGGGCCGCGCGCCGGGAGTGCGGATGCGGCGCAGGTTGCGCACGGCCGTCGGCGTCCGCAGCACCGCGTGCGCCACGAACGCGGCGATGAACACCCAGGCTCCGTAGAAGTGCAGGGTGTAGAAGGAGCCGGGGAAGACGTAGTCGAGCTGGATGTTCAGCACGCCGGTGGTGAACTCGAAGAGCGCGCCTCCGACCAGGAGCAGCAGCGAGAGCCGTTCCAGGGCGTGCGCGAGCGAGCGGGCCGGCGGCAGCGCGAACAGTTTCGGCACGACCGACCACAGTTTCGCCAGCAGGACGGGAATCAGCGCGAGGCCGAGCGTGACGTGGACGCCCTGGGTGAGGCGGTACAGCCAGACCGGACCGGTGGGCCAGGAGAAGAGGTAGAACCCGAGGATCCCCTTGTCGGGGGTCTTGTCGTTCACCGGCGAGAGGTCCGGGTTGTAGGCCGCGTACGACAGGAGCCCCGTCACGAACAGCACCGTGATGCCGCCGAGCAGCACCACGCCGAGCACGGAGGTGAACCAGGGGCCGCGCAGCGGGCTGCGCCAGAACGCGGGGGACGAGGGAGACCGTGGCATGCCCCGACCGTAGGCCCGGGGCACCCTCCGAACGGGTTCTCAAACCATGACGAAACTCTGACGTCCACCTCGGTGGCCCCCTTCACGGGAGCCTTCCGGCCTAGCGTGCGAGGGTGAACCGCGAACTCCCCCGCGAGCTGATCCCCGACCGCCCCGAAGCCCCTTCCCGGGCCCGTGCAGGGGATCCCCCACCGGATCCCCCCACGTCTTCCCGCTCGTCTTCCCGCACGACTCCTTCCCGGGCACTTCGCCGGGGCCTGTCACCGGTGCTGTCCCGGGCCCGGTCCCGGGCCGGATCCCCGGGCCTCTCGCGCTCGTTGCTGAGCGCACGGCCCCGGGCCGTGCGGCGCGATCTGGCGGCCGCCCTGGCCGGTGCGCTGCTCGTGCTGACGGCGGCGGTCGTCGGCTACGTCGTCGAGCACCGCGACGGCACGCTGTTCGTCAGCGCCGCTCCGCTGTACGGGCACTGGGGGCCGCACACCGGCCCCGGCACCCCGGCCGCGGTCGCCGTCGCGGTCGCCGTGGTGGCGTACGGACCTCTGCTCGCCGCCCGGCTGCCCTGGCGACGGCTGCTGTCCGCCGTATGGGGCACGACGACGGTGTGGACGTTCTCTCTCGCGCTGATCGACGGCTGGGAGCGGGGCGTGGCCCGGCGCCTCACCACGCGGTACGAATACCTCCAGGTCATCACGCCGGTCAACCGCTTCCACGACATCCCCGCCGCCCTGCGGGACTTCACCCACCACATCCTGCTGCACTCACCCGGCCACTGGCCCGCGCACATCGCCGGCCACCCGCCGGCCGCCACCCTCACCTTCGTCCTCCTCGACCGGATCGGACTGGGCGGCGGGGCCTGGGCGGGCGTCTGGTGCATCACCGTCGGCGCGACGGCCGGGGTGGCGGTCCTCGTCACCGTGCGCGTCCTGGCCGGGGAGGACCTCGCGCGGCGCGCGGCCCCCTTCCTCGCCCTCGCCCCGGCGGCCGTGTGGATGGGCACCTCGGCGGACGGCTACTTCGCGGCCGTCGCCGCCTGGGCCCTGGCCCTGCTCGCCCTCGCGGTCACGGGCCACCGGCCGCGGACGGCCGGCCTCGCCTCCGGTCTCCTCCTCGGCCTCACCGCGTACCTGTCGTACGGCCTGACCCTGGTCTGTGTGATCGCCTGCGCCGTCCTGCTGCTCGGCCGCCGCTCCGTGACCCGCCCGCTCCCGTACGCCCTGGCCGGACTCGCCGTCGTACCCACGGTGTTCACCCTGCTCGGCTTCGACTGGTGGGAGGCGTACCGCCTGTTGGTGACCCGTTACTACCAAGGGGCGGGCGGTGTACGGCCGTACGGCTACTGGGTCTGGGCGAATCTCGCCTGCACGGTGCTGATCGCGGGACCGGCCACCGTGGCGGGACTGCGCCGGGCGGGAGCGGCGGCCGCGGGGATCGCGGCGGCGGCCGTGCGGACGGGAGCGGCGCCGGTACGGCTCCGGGCAACGGCCGCACCGGCGGCCGGGACTCCCGCGCCGAAGCCGGCGGCCCCCGTCGGCGAGGAATCCGCGGCCTCCTGCGACGAGGACTCCGCGGTCCCCGCGCGCGAGAGCTCCGCGGCCCCGGCCCGCGGGAACTCCGCGGTTCCCGCGCACGGCACCGCCCCGCGTCTCGCCGTCCTCGTCGTCGCCGCGCTGCTGGCCCTGCTCGTCGCCGATCTCTCCGGCATGAGCAAGGCGGAGACCGAGCGCATCTGGCTGCCGTTCGCGATGTGGCTGCTCCCGGCCGGGGCGTTCCTCCCCCGTCCCCGGGCCTGGCTCATCGCCCAGGCGGCGACGGCCCTCCTCCTCAACCACCTGCTGCTGACGGGCTGGTGACCGCGGGGTCGGCCCCGGATGCTCCGGGGCCGGCCCGTCGGTGAACCGGTGCCGTGCTTCAGGGTTCGGCGTTCGCCGGACGGGATCGGCGGCCGCCCCGGTGGGGCGTCGAGCGGCGGAGCCGGCCGGTGGCGGGGCTCACCCGGACGGGTCACCTGCCGCGCGCCCCCGCTCACTCGGACGGAGGCTGGCCCCACCGCTTTCGACGCGTGAACAAGGAGGGGTCCGATGAGCTCGATGGACATGCCCGCGGACGCGCCCCGGCCGGCGGCGCAGGCCACGCGGGCGGCGGTCCCGGCGGCCCCCCGGCTCACCTGGCTGACCCTGGCCCTCATGACGACCGCCTCGGTCGCGAGCCTGCGGGCCGCCCCCACGATGGCGGTGTACGGGCTGGCCTGCGTCTTCCTCTACCTGGTTCCGGCGATCGTGTTCCTCCTGCCGACCGCCCTGGTCTCGGCGGAGCTGGCCTCGGGCTGGAACGGCGGTGTCTACCGCTGGGTGAGCGAGGGACTCTCGAAGCCGCTCGGATTCCTCGCCGTGTGGTGCCAGTTCGCGATGACGATCTTCTACTACCCGAGCCTGCTGGCCTTCGTGGCGAGCACCATCGCGTACATCATCGACCCGGCCCTGGCCTCCAGCGGCCTCTACACCGCGATCGTCATCGTGGTCCTGTACTGGACCGGCGTCTGGGTCTCCTCGCGCGGCACCAAGGCCCTGGCCGGGCTGTCCAGCTGGGGCCTGGTCATCGGCACCCTGGTGCCCGGCACGATCCTCGTCGTGCTCGGCATGGTCTTCCTGGCCCAGGGCAACCCCTCGGCGGCGCCCATGACGGCCAGCCATCTGCTGCCGGAGTGGACGGGCCTGGCCAGCCTCGTCCTGATCGTCAACAACTTCCTCTCGTACTCCGGCATGGAGATGAACGCCGTCCACGTGTCGTCGCTGAAGGACCCGGCGAAGGAATACCCGAAGTCGATGTTCCTGGCGATGGGCCTGGTGCTGCTGATCTTCATCCTGCCCGCGCTGGCCATCAGCTGGGTGGTGCCCGCCGACCAGACCAGCCTCACCGCCGGTGTCATGCAGGCGTTCGACGCGTTCTTCTCGTACTTCGACATCGGCTGGATGACCCCCATCGCGGCGGTGATGCTGATCTCCGCGTCGCTGGCCGGCATGCTGACCTGGCTGGCCGGACCGTCCAAGGGCCTGCTGGAGATCTCCCGCAGCGAGGGCTACCTGCCGCCGTACCTGCAGCAGCTGAACCGGTTCGGCATCCAGCAGAACATCCTGGTGACCCAGGGCGTCGTGACCACGGTGATCGCGCTGGGCTACGCCTTCATCCCGAACGTCTCCAACGTGTACTGGATCTTCTCGACGATCACCACGCAGGTGTACCTCATCGTCTACCTGCTGATGTTCGTCGCGGCGATCCGGCTGCGGAAGAACCAGGGCGACCACCCGCGCGGCTACCGCGTCCCGGCCCTCAACCTGGTGTGCGTCGTCGGTTTCCTGGCCTCGGCCGCGGCCATGGTCATCGGCTTCGTGCCGCCCTCCCAGTTCGGCAGCAACAGCGTCCTGCTGTACGTCGTCATCATCGGCTGCGGGCTCGGCGTCCTCGGTCTGCTGATCCCCTGGGCGTTCCTGAAGTTCCGCAAGCCGAGCTGGCAGACACAGGCCGCGCGCGAGGAGGAGGCGGGGGCATGAGTCCCACCCGGTTCGCATCCGAGCACAAGTGGATCTACTACGGCGCGATCGTCGTACTGCTCGGTCTCGTCGTGGCCGGACTCGTGCGCTACAAGGCCATCACGACGAACAACAGGGCCGTGAGCAAGGCCAACGAGCTCGCCGACGCCGCGGTGAAGGCCGGACTCCCGCGCCCCGACACCGAGTTGATCGCCGGCCTGCTGGGCACCGACGGCGGTCTGGTCTGCGACGATCCGGCCAGCGCCCTCAAGTCGGCGCTGTGGAAGATCAACGTGTCCAACGGGGCCGCGTTCGTCGGACAGCGGCCCGTCATCGGTGACGGCAGGACGCTCCGGGCGGAGGCCACGATCATCGAGATCTACTGCCCGGAGAAGCTGGACAAGATCAAGGACAAGCTCGACAGCCTGAAGACCGACGACACGGTGAGGCGGTGACATGTCCGAACTCGCCGGAAAGATCGCCGGCTTGATGAGCCGGGCCAGGACGGACCTGGCCGAGCTGGTCGCGATCCCGTCCGTCGCCGACCCGCGCCAGTACCCGCCCGAGGAGTGCCGGCGGGCCGCGCAGTGGGTGGCGGACGCCTTCACCGGGGCCGGGCTGCGCGACGTCCATCTCGCCGAGACGCCCGACGGGAGCCACGCCGTCATCGGCCACCGCCCGCCGCCGCCCGGCGCCCCCACCGTCCTGCTGTACTGCCACTACGACGTGCAGCCGCCGCTGGACGACGACGCCTGGAGCACACCGCCCTTCGCCCTCACCGAACGCGACGGCCGCTGGTACGGGCGCGGCACCGCGGACTGCAAGGGCAACATCGTGATGCACCTGACCGCCCTGCGGGCGCTCGGGGACGACATCCCGGTCGGCCTGAAGTTCGTCGCCGAGGGCTCGGAGGAGCAGGGCACGGGCGGACTGGAGCGTTACGTCACCCAGCACCCGGAGCAGTTCCTCGCCGACGCGCTGCTGGTGTGCGACACCGGCAACGCCGAGGTCGGCACGGGCACCGCCACCGTCACCCTGCGCGGACTCGCCGACGTCGTCGTCACCGTCGACACGCTGGCCGGAGAGATCCACTCGGGCATGTTCGGCGGCCCCGCCCCGGACGCGCTCGCCGCGCTGATCCAGCTGCTGTCCACCCTGCGCGACCCGGCCACCGGCGCCACCCGCGTCGAAGGACTCGACTGCGAGGGCACCTGGGAGGGCGCCGGCTACGACGAGGAGCGGTTCCGCGCCGACGCCGGAGTGCTGGACGGCGTCCGGCTCACCGGAACCGGCACGGTCGCCGACCGGCTGTGGGCCCGCCCCGCCGTCACCGTCCTCGGCATCGACTGCCCCCCGGTGGTCGGCTCCACCGCCGCCGTACCGCCCACCGCACGGGCCCGGGTGAGCCTGCGGATCCCGCCCGGCACGGACCCGGCGACCGCCCGCGCGGCCCTCACCCGGCACCTCACCGAGGCCGCGCCCTGGGGAGTGCGGGTGGGCGTCGAGGACGAGAGCACCGGCGCCCCCTTCAGGGCGGCCACCGACGGCCCCGCCTACGCGGCGCTCGGCCGCGCCATGAACGAGGTCTACGGCAGGCCCATGGCCTTCCTCGGCCAGGGCGGCTCCATCCCGCTGTGCAACGTCCTCGCCGAGACCTACCCCCGCGCCGAGATCATCCTCATGGGCGTGGAGGAGCCCAGGTGCCTCATCCACGCGCCGAACGAGAGCGTCGACCCGGCCGAGATCGAGCACATGGCCCATGTCGAGGCGCTCTTCCTGCGCGCCTACGCGGACGCCGGGGAGCACGGCCGCTGAACGAATCCCCCGGCCCGCGCGTCCCCGTACCGACCGGACGGCGGACGGGGAGGACCACATGGACGGACGGAACAGGATGAGGACGGCCGGCGGTGTCGTGGCGGCGACCGCCGTGGCACTGGTGGCGATTCAGGGCTCCGCCGCCGGCACGGGGGGCGAGCGGGCACCCGTCGCGGAGCACACGGCCGTGTGCTCCGGCACCCGGCCGGCGCACACGCTGCCCGGCAGGGAGTCCGCGGTGCTCCGGACGGCGGCCTACGCCGACAGGATCGGCAAGGGACGCCACAAGAACGTCTACACCGGCGTGTCCGTGGACGAGCGCCACAACGCCGTGGACGTGTACCGCATCCCTTCCAAGGCGTTCGACGCGGACCTCTGCGCCCACGCCGAGAAGGGGCTGAAGGTGCGGATCCACGACACGGACATCACCGAGCGGCGGCTCATGGCCTTCGTCGACGAGGTCGGCGACGACATGGACCGCTGGGACGGCCGGTTCCGGCTGAACCAGGTGGGTCCCGACGTCCACGGCTACGTGGTCTTCGGCGTCGACCGTCCGGCGACGGCCGGGCCCATCCTCGAGAAGGCCTTCGGCGCGTTCTGGGCGCGGCACATCAAGGTGATCCGCACGGAGACGCCGAGCCTCGGCTGACGGCGGCCACGACCGGGCGCGGGGCCTTCCGCCCTGTTCACAACGGCTCGCGCCGCGCCCGGGGTTCGGCTTGCAGGGGCGTGAAGCACCTGCCTATCGTCGCGCCCATGCAGTCCTACACCATCGGCCAGGCCGCCCGGCTCCTCGGCGTGAGCCCCGACACCGCCCGCCGCTGGGCGGACGCCGGACGGGTGGCCACGCACCGGGACGAGAGCGGACGGCGCCTCATCGAGGGCCGCGACCTCGCCGCGTTCTCGGTGGAGCTGGCCGGGACCGGTGGCGAGGAGGGCGTCACGTCCTCCACCTCTGTCCGCAACTCCTTCCCCGGCATCGTCACCGCCGTCAAACTCGGCGACGTGGCGGCCCAGGTGGAGATCCAGGCCGGCCCCCACCGGCTGGTCTCGCTGCTGACCCGGGAGGCCGTCGAGGAACTGGGCCTGGAGGTCGGTGTGGAGGCCACGGCCAGGGTCAAGTCGACCAGCGTGCACATCGACCGCGCCTGAGACCGCCCGGCGCCGCCGACGGTCAGCCGGTGGTCCCCTCCGGCCAGGACGGGTAACAGCCGTCCACCCTGATGGTGTTGATCCCGCTGATGTGCCGGGCCCCGCACCGGTCCTGCGGAAGGACGAGCTGCGGGCCGGCCCGGTCCAGCGGGGTGCCGTCGATGCCGACCGCGAGCAGCACCGGGGCGTCCGCGAAGTCGGGGTCGATCTCGGCCCAGGTGAGCAGCGCGTGATGGCCGTCCGCGCCCGCCACCGCGATGAGGAAGCGCAGCCGGTCCTTGCGGCGGGAGGGATCGAAGCGGGGGCCGGCGTCCCGGAGCACGTCGTGCAGCAGCGGACCCTCGAACCCGTGGTGGCGCACTCCGCTGGTGGCGCACTCGAAGGCGACCCGCACCCGGTGCTGGGGCCAGGCGAACAGATCGGGCACGGTCAGCAGGGCGGGACGGGCGAGGTCACCGGTCAGGGCGAGTTCCGCGAGCGGGGGAGCCGGCGGCGTCGGCTGGGTCAGGGACTGGCTCACTGGACAGCACCTCCCGGTGGACCGTACCCCGCGGGCGGCCCGAGGCAAACGCACATGCGTACATCCGAAGCCTGTGGGCACAGCTCATGCAATGCGACAGGAGACCTACAGCTTGCATATGCGGAAGTATGATCAGGCCATAGCAGAACGTGAGCCCAGGACTGAGGATCACGACGGAGGCTTCAGCGAGCCTCAGAGTCTTCGAGGGAGTAGATCCGTGACGACCCGACCCGCGCGCCGGAACCGCCGCACCACCCGGACCCTGCAGCTGGCCGGCGCCGGTGCCGCCGCGCTGCTGGCCCTGAGCGCCTGCTCCTCCTCCGACGACAAGTCGTCCGGCTCCTCGGACACGACGAAGTCGTCCTCCTCGTCCTCCTCGCCGAAGCTCTCCGGCACGGTGACCGTGTTCGCCGCCGCCTCCCTGAAGGAGAGCTTCACCGCCCTCGGCCGGCAGTTCGAGAAGGCCCACCCGGGCACCAAGGTCACCTTCAGCTTCGGCGGCAGCGACAGCCTCGCGGCGAGCATCACGGGCGGCGCCCCGGCGGACGTCTTCGCCGCGGCCAGCCCGAAGACGATGGCCATCGTGACCGACAAGGGCGACGCGGCGACCACCCCCGCCACCTTCGTGCGCAACCAGCTGGAGATCGCCACCCTGCCCGGCAACCCGGACAAGGTCGCCTCGCTCAAGGACCTCACCAAGTCCGGCCTCAAGGTCGTCCTGTGCGACAAGACCGTGCCGTGCGGCGCCGCCGCGCAGAAGGCGCTGGACGCGAGCAAGCTGAAGCTCACCCCCGTCTCCTACGAGCAGGACGTCAAGAGCGCCCTGACCAAGGTGGAGCTGAAGGAGGCCGACGCCGCGGTCGTGTACAAGACCGATGTGAAGGCCGCGGGTGACAAGGTGGAGGGCGTGGAGTTCCCCGAGTCCGCCGACGCCATCAACGACTACCCGATCGCCCTGCTCAAGGACGCTCCCAACACGGCCGCGGCCAAGGCGTTCATCGAGCTGGTGCGGTCCGCGGAGGGCCAGAAGGTGCTGACGGACGCCGGCTTCCTGAAGCCCACGTCCTGACCCCACCGGACGGTACGCCCGTCCCGGCACGCGCCGTCACCGCCCGGCCGCACCGGCGCGCGCCTTCGCCGGCCGTACCGGCGCGCGCCGCGGCCGTCCGTCTCCCGGCGCGCGTCCTCTCCGTCCCTCCGCCTCCCGGCGCCGGCCGCACGGCACCCGTCCCGTGCGGCCCGCCCTCTTGAAGCGGTCGCCCGAACCCCGTCTCCTGAAGCCATGAGTGATCCCGTGACCTCGCCCGACACGTCCGCCGCCGCGGCCGACACCCTCACGGGTGGGCCGCGGCCCGGGCGCGGCCGGACGCCGGGCCGGGTGCGGGGCGGGACACCGCTTCCCCTGCTGCTGCCCGCCCTCGTCGGGCTCGCGTTCCTGCTCCTCCCCCTGTTCGCGCTGCTCGTACGGGCGCCCTGGCGCAGCCTGCCGGACCAGCTCGCCAAGCCCGAGGTCTGGCAGGCCCTCCGGCTCTCCCTGTTCTCGGCCACGGCGGCCACCGCGGTCTGCCTGGTGCTCGGGGTGCCGCTCGCCTGGCTGCTGGCGCGCACGGAGTTCCCCGGGCGCGGACTCGTCCGGGCCCTGGTCACCCTGCCCCTCGTCCTGCCCCCGGTCGTCGGCGGTGTCGCCCTGCTGCTGGCCCTCGGCCGCAACGGCGTCGTGGGCAGGCTCCTCGACGCGTGGTTCGGGATCACCCTGCCGTTCACGACGGCCGGGGTGGTCGTGGCCGAGGCCTTCGTGGCCATGCCCTTCCTGGTGATCAGTGTGGAAGGCACCCTGCGGGCGGCCGACCCGCGGTACGAGGAGGCCGCCATGACCCTCGGCGCCTCCCGTTTCACCGCGTTCCGCCGGGTCACCCTGCCCCTCATCGCACCGGGCGTCGCCGCCGGTTCCGTCCTGGCCTGGGCCCGCGCCCTCGGCGAGTTCGGCGCGACGATCACCTTCGCGGGCAACTTCCCGGGCCGCACCCAGACCATGCCACTGGCCGTCTACCTGGCCCTGCAGAGCGACCCGGACGCCGCGATCGCCCTGAGTCTCGTCCTGCTCCTGGTGTCCGTCGCGGTGCTCGCCGGACTGCGGGACCGCTGGATGACGGCGGCCTCATGAGCGGGGCGGAGCCGGCCACGACCGCGGAGCCGTCCGGTACGGGTCTCGACGCCCGTCTCGTCGTCCGGCGCGGCACGTTCGTCCTCGACATCGAACTGTCCGCCGCCCCCGGCGAGGTCGTGGCCCTGCTCGGTCCGAACGGCGCGGGCAAGACGACCGCGCTGCGCGCGCTGGCCGGGCTCACCCCGCTGTCCGAGGGCGGCCGGCTGCGGCTGGACGGCGCCCGTCTGGACCGTACGCCGCCCGAATCACGCCCCGTCGGCGTCGTCTTCCAGGACTACCTGCTCTTCCCGCATCTGTCCGCGCTCGACAACGTCGCCTTCGGGCCGCGCTGCCAGGGCGTGCCCAAGGCGCGGGCCCGGGCCGAGGCGGCCGTCTGGCTGGAGCGCATGGGCCTCGCCGAGTTCGCCGGGACCAGGCCGCGCCGGCTCTCCGGCGGACAGGCGCAGCGGGTCGCCGTCGCCCGCGCCCTGGCCACCCGCCCCCGGCTGCTGCTGCTCGACGAACCGCTCGCCGCGCTCGACGCCCGTACGCGGCTGGACGTGCGGGCCCAGCTCCGGCACCATCTGGCCGACTTCGAGGCCGTCGCCGTCCTGGTGACGCACGACCCGCTGGACGCGATGGTGCTGGCCGACCGGCTCGTGGTCGTCGAGGACGGCCGGGTGGTCCAGGAGGGCGGCCCCTCGGACATCGCCCGCAGGCCCCGCACCGACTACATCGCCCAGCTCGTCGGGCTCAACCTCTACCGGGGCGAGGCCGGGGGCCACACCGTACGGCTGGAGGCGGGCCCCGCGATCACCACGACCGAGCGGCTCGACGGGCCCGTCTTCGTGGCGTTCCCGCCGGGCGCCGTGACGCTCCACCGCGACCGCCCCACCGGCTCCAGCGCCCGCAACCTGTGGCAGTGCCGGGTCGCGGGGCTGGAGACGCACGGGGACCAGATCCGGGTGGCCCTCACCGGGGAACTCCCGCTCGCCGCCGACCTGACGACGGTCGCGGCGGCGGAACTCGGCCTGCACGCGGGCTCGCCCGTCTGGGCCACGGTGAAGGCGGCCCAGACACACGCCTATCCGGCTTAGGAGGCCGGTGCCGCGGCAGGCGCGACGTCCGCCCCTCGCGGGGGCCGCCCGCCACCGGGACCGGCGGCCCGCGCCGCCGCACCCGTCGGTGCGCCGCTACGTGTCCGCCGGGACGGCCGTCGCGCGGGCCATCACGCAGTCGAACTCCACCACCCGGCCGGTCGCCTCCTCCCGCGACACCGGGTACATGCCGGTGATCTCGAAGCCGCGCTCCTCGTACACGGCGATGGCCTCGCCCATGCGGGGACTGCCCTCGTACAGCCGCAGCGTCGCGACCTCCGACTGCATCCCGACGAACTCCGCCGCGCGCTCCCCGGCGCCCGCGAACACCTCCAGGTCGTAGCCCTGGGTGTCCATCTTCAGATAGGGACGGGGGTCGGTGATCCCGGCGAGTGCCGTGTCCATCATCCCGTCGAGACGGCGGACCTCGATCTCCTCGGTACGGGTCCTGGCGAAGCGCTTGTAGCGGCCCTTGCCGTAATCACTGGGCGGAAGAAGGGAGTTCATGGTGTTCCAGCCCACGTGGATGGACTGGGTGGTGTCCTCCCGGCCGAGACCGATCCGGTGCACCTGCCAGTCGGGGTCGCCCTCTGCGGCCTGCCGGAGCTTTTCGAAGGCCTCCGCGGTCGGCTCGAAGGAGACGATCCGGCCGGTGTAGCCGAGGCGGCGCAACTGGCGCCCGTACTGACCGGAGTTGGCGCCGACGTCGAGGACGCAGTTCACCGCGTACCGGTCCAGCAGGGCGGTGACGTGCTGCCCGCAGAGATAGGAGGCGGCCGAGAGCTGGAACTTGCGTTCGTCGGCCGCCGTCTCCTTCTCGTCGAGCAGGAGACGGGCACCGGTGCCCCCGAGCGGCACCTGCTTCCAGGCCGCCGTCCGCCCGCGCAGCACCAGATCGGCGCCCTTGCCCAGGGCGACGCGTCTGCGCACCCCGCGCCGGTAGACCACCGCGGCTCCCGATCCGAGGTCCAGCACCTGCACCCCGACCCGGGGAAGCAGACCTAGCAGCTTTCTGTGAAGGGTCGCCATGAACCACACCCTGTCAGACATCCCCGCGCGTCCACCGGCAGTTGGTTGAACCGCCCTTCAGCCGCGTGATAGAGGCAGGGGGTGACTTCTCCTGAGACCGGGATCCCGGAACTGGCCGCCGCACTGGGCATGAGCCCCCACCCGGAAGGCGGCTGGTTCGTCGAGACCTGGACCGCGCCGCAGGCGTTCCTGCCCGACGGCTACCCCGGCCCCCGCGCCGCCGCCTCCGCCATCTACTTCCTTCTCACGCCCGGTGACACCTCCGCCTGGCACACCGTCCGCTCGGACGAGCTCTGGCTGTGGCACCGCGGCGGTCCGCTCGACGTCCTGCTCGGCGGCGACGGCGACAGTCCCCAGTCCACCCCGCAGGTCGTGCGCCTCGGCCCCCGCGTCGAGGCGGGGGAGCGTCCCCAGGTCCTCGTCCCCGGAGGCGTCTGGCAGTCCGCCCGGCCGGCCGGTGACGAGGAGGTTCTGGTCAGCTGCGTGGTGGCGCCCGGCTTCGACTACGACGACTTCCGGCTTCTGGACTCAGGGCGCTGACGGTCCGTCGGGCCGCCCCGGGGATCCCGTGGCGGCTTTGTGACGCAGGTCGTTGGTTGCCGATCGCCCCGGTGGGGCATCACCCGAGAGCAGGGCCGTCCGCGCACCGTCGAGCGCGGGGTCCCGGCCGCGGGGACGGAGCCGCCGGCCGGGTACCGGTCGTCCTGGGAGGGGGAAGAGAGGTGTCAGTCATGCGTGCGCACCAGCGCACCGTCCGGCCGACCGCCCGCGTGGAGTACACACTGCCGCGTACGGCCGTCTCGGCGGGCAGGGCCCGCAAGCTGACGACGGCGTTCCTGACCCGGCCACGGCCGCGGCTCGCGTCGCCGACCGCGGACCAGGTCGACGACGCCACACTGATCGCCTCCGAGCTCGTCGCCAACGCCGTGCGGTACGGCCGCAGCGGATGCCGGCTGCGGCTGCAGCTGGGACACGGGCGGGTGACGGTCGAGGTGCACGACGACAGTCCCGGGCGGCCTCGGATCGGGGCGCTGGACGCGGAATCGGAGAGCGGCCGGGGCCTGGCCATGGTCCAGCAGCTCGCCCACAGCCTGGAGATCGTCAGCACGGGTTTCGGCGGCAAGACCGTGCGCGCGGTCCTGGCGGTGCGGTGACGGGGCGTCCCATGATCCGGGTTTGACGCCGCTGATCCGGGTTTGGCGTCACCGAAAAGGGGAATGGGCACCGAAAATTCATCGGAATTTCAATGACCACAAAAAACGGATGGCCGGTGCCCGCACCTTGCGGTGCGGACCCCGGCCATCCGGTGTCCCTGACTAGGCGGGGACGATGTTCTCCGCCTGCGGGCCCTTCTGGCCCTGCGTGACGTCGAAGCTCACCTTCTGGCCTTCCTGGAGCTCACGGAAGCCGGAAGTGGCGATGTTCGAGTAGTGGGCGAAGACGTCGGCGCCGCCGCCGTCCTGCTCGATGAAGCCGAAGCCCTTTTCCGCGTTGAACCACTTCACGGTGCCAGTAGCCATGTCAAATCTCCTTGGGGGCTAAGCTCGAAGGTCCACACTGCGCGGACCCGCGTCGCCGCAATGAAGCCCCAACCGGAATGCACCGGAAAATCTTTGGGAACCACAACTGCAACTGAAATCGACAGTAGCACGCTGAACGTCTCGAAGCGGGCGCACTATCTCACCCCGCCATGGGGAATACCAAAACCTCGCGGGCTCGCGCAGCAAATTCTGCACCGGCCGGTACAGATATTCCGGCGTCGACCGGTGCAGGTATTCGAGGACGCCCGGGAAACGCCCCCGGTGGGCCCCTGAGGGCCTGTTCAGGCGTCCTGCGGTGTCGAGCCGCGCAGCTCCGCGTTGATCCGCAGAGCCTCGTCCAGGCTGTCCTCCAGCGTGACGATTCTGCAGGCGGCCTCGACGGGCGTGCCCTGGTCGACGAGATCCCGGGCGCGGGCCGCGACCCTCAGCTGGTTGCGGGAGTAGCGGCGATGGCCGCCCTCGGAACGGAGGGGGGTGATCAGTCCGGCCTCACCGACCGCCCGCAGGAACGCGGGGGTGGCGCCGATCAGCTCGGCCGCACGACCCATCGTGTAGGCGGGGTAGTCGTCGTCTTCGAACCGGTCGGTGGGGCTCATGGTGCTTCCCTGGGGCGCATGCATCACCTCCCACTCTGGCAGATCCCGGCCGGTGGCGGCCTGGATCCGGGCACCGGGCCGGTGAGCTCCGCGCTCCGCACTCACCCGGACGGCCCGGTGCGGCTGGTGAGGGACCGTGGCCGGTGGTGGCGTGGAGGGACACAGCCCGACCTCGGGACCGTCCTCGGGAGGCCCTCGCATGATCCGTCCGTCCTGTCTCCTCGCATCCGCCCTGACCGCGGGGATGCTGCTCTCGACGGCCGCCTGCTCGAACGGCGGAGGCGACGGCAGCGGCTCGGGCCGTACGGACTCCCCCGCGTCGCCCGCGTCCACGGTCCCGGCCTCTCCCGTGGCCGAGGAGCCGGGCGCCGCGTCCCCCTCACCCTCCGCGTCCGTCCGTACGCTCACCAGGAGCGAGGCGCAGACGGCGCTGATCACCAACTCCGACCTGGGGTCGCAGTGGGACGAGTCGAAGGGCGTGGCGGCCTGGCACGACGTGCTGCTCAAGAGCAAGGTCGACGCCTCGGCGTTCGTCACGGACAAGGGGAACGCGGCGCAGTGCCAGAAGCTGCTGGACGGCCTGTACAAGGAGGACCTGCTGGGCACGCCGCAGGGCGCCGGTGCCGTCACCGGCTTCGACGACAGCTCCAACGACGCGCAGATGCGCTACGAGGTCGCCTCGTACGGGAAGAGCTCCCTGGACGCCCAGCTGAAGTGGCTGGCGACGCTGCCGGACGTGTGCGACCAGTTCACGGCCGTCAACGGCAAGGGCGACCGGCAGACCGTGCAGGTCATCGAGACGCATCTGCCCGATGCGGGGGACGCCCGCCAGGGTCTGCGGGTCACGATGAGCGGTGAGCTGGAGGGCGACCCCGACACGCTGACGCTGGACTTCGCGGCGGTGCGGGTCGGCGACAGCGCCCTGTCCCTCACCAACGGCGGACTCTCGGGCACCGATCACCAGTCCACCGAGCAGGCGGTCCAGGCGGGCACGAAGCGGCTGCAGGACGTCCTGGCGGGGAAGTCGCCCGCCCCGACCCAGGGCTGAGGAACGACGCCCGCGGGCCCCCTGGACACACCGCGGCCCGGGCAGCCTGCGAAGAAGCGGCTACCGCGGGCCGGCGGTGTCAGTGTGTGCGGTTCAGAGCCGGTCCATCCGGGTGTAGGGGCTCAGGACGCGGACCTGGCGGGCGCCGAAGTCGACGAGCATCGCGATGCCCTCTTCGACGCCGACGATCGTGCCCAGGCCGTACTGGTCGTGGGAGACGCGGTCTCCGAGGCTGAACTCCTTGGCCACGGGGACGACGGGTGCAGCGAAGGGGCTGGTGGGCAGGTGGCGCCGGGGCGCAGAGGATTTACTCATCGTGAATCCAGTATGGGCCCTATTCCGGCGGGCGGTAGGGCTCGATGGTCTCGATCGCACTCCGACTCGGCGTCCGCGGGGACTACGGAACACGGCGGGCCGGCCCCCTCTCGCGCCGTCCCTGCCGGGCCGGCAGCGCGTTCACCGAGGTCAGCCGTCGGGGCGCCGACTCCTCGATCTTTCCGGTGTGCGAAGCCGTCCGCCGGGCGAGCCTGTCGCGCACCGGACAAGCCACGACGGCGCGTCCCGAGCCCGGATCGCCGGGCCCGGGACCGCCGGGCCGCCGCCCCGGCCGCGGCCACCAGGGGCGCACGCCGGCGCACTCCCGGTACGGGAGCCGGCCGGAGCGGCCGGCTCCCGCGCCCGTGCGCCCGGATCGGCCCGGACCGGCTCGGATCGGCCCGGCTCGGATCAGCTCGGATCGGCTCGGATCGGCTCGGATCGGATCAGCTCAGGTCCAGCCGGGAGTAGACCTGGCCCGCGGTGTCGCGGACGACGACGTGGTGGACGGCGAAGTCCTCGCCGGGGGCGGACAGGTCGGTGCTGACGTACCAGACGCCCCAGCCGGGGTCGCCCGCGAGCTCCAGGAGCTTGGCGTGCAGGGTCCCGGCCGTGGTCCGCACCGTGACGCGCGAGGCGGTGCCCTTGCCGCCGTAGTACAGACCGGAGAGCGTGTAGTGCCCCTGGGCGGTTCCCTCTGTCTGCGCCGAGACGCCGGGCGTGCCGAGGTCGATGTTCCCGTCGACCACGCTCCTGAACCGGGGATCGGGGTCGTCGGGCGTCGTCCAGTGCTTGCCCTCGGGCGTCAGCCAGAACTCGGCGCCGCCGGGCTCCTCGACGTGCTCGCCCGGGGCGACGATCCGGGCCGTGGGCGCGGTCCTGGCGACCGGGAGGGCGCGGGCGTGCGCCGAGAGGACGCTGACGTGCGCCGACCGGGCTGCGGTGGCCGCCGTGCGGGCGGCGGCGGGCGCCGCCTTCCGGGCCGGGGCGCCGTACGCCGCCGTGGGCGCCGTGAGCAGCGCGACGGCGACCGCGGCGGCCGCCACGCACTTCTTCATACCTGCCATGAACGGACAACTCCTCGTGATGGGGACGGTGTTCGGACGGTGCAGGGGCGCCGCTCCCCCGTGGAGACTCCCGGCGCCCGCCGGCCGGACGACACCGGCCGGGGACGTTCCGCGGGGACGGGCGTCAGGCGAGCGCGCTCGTCGCCCGCCACTGGTCCCAGTCCAGGTTCCAGTCGCCGTATCCGTTGCCGACGGCGACCGTCTCCTTGGAGCCGGTGACCTTGACGACGTCGCCGGGGATGACCTCGTCGAAGAACCGCTTCGCGGGGCCGCCGGTGGCGAGTCCGACACAGCCGTGCGTGACGTTCTGACGGCCGCCGTAGGTGTTCGCCTTCGGGTTCTGGTGGAGGTAGGTGCCCGAGGTGGTGAGGTGGACGGCGTAGTAGTAGTAACCGTGGTACTGGTCGCCGTAGCCGACCGACCTCGAGTCCATGAAGACCTTCGACGCCTTGTCGGAGACGACCATCGTGCCGTTCCAGGTGTCCATGCCCGGCGCGCCCGCGGTGATGGGGACGCGGCGCGACGATCCGGCCGTTTCGAGCGTCATGAAGTGTGTACGCACATCCACTGTGGCGACGAGGGAGCGGCCCACCGTGAAATGCCTTGTGATTCCGGCTCCGGCCCGGACGGTGACCGCCGTTCCGGGCTTCCAGTACGTGCGGGGCCGGAAGTCGACGCGCTGCCCGTCGGCGAGGTTACGGTCCTTGACCCACCCCCAGGACCCCTCGACATCGGCCGTCACCTTCAACTGCCTTTCCACATGGGCCCGTTCGGCCACGGGTATCGGACGGTCGAAGGTCACCGAGACCGGCATGCCGACCCCCACGGTCTGCCCGTCGGCGATGTTGACGTGCGCGCCCGGCAAAGACTCGGGCGCTGTGGCGGAAGGCTTCGGCCGGGCCGTGCCCGTGGCACCGGCGGTTCCGGTGGCGGCGGGCCTGCCGCCCTGCCCGGTCCGCTCGCCCCCGCCGTCGGCCGCCGCCTGCGCCGAGCACCCGGCGAGCGCGAGCGCGCACACGGCCGCCGCGCTCCAGGCGCGGGCCAACCGGCCTCTGCGGCCTCGCAGTCCCGTGGTCATGGTGATCCCCCTGTGGTGTGTTTCGATGTGCGACGTACGGGACCTGTACGCGCGGCGGGGACGGCCCGGTTGCATCCGGCCGGGAAATCCGCGGACCTTCGGGCGGGGGGCATGACCGAGGAAGAGTTCGACGCGTTCTACGCGACCGCGTTCCCCCGGCTGACCGGCCAGTTGTACGCGTTCACGGGGGACCACGGCGAGGCGCAGGACGTCGTCCAGGAGGCGTTCGTCCGCGCCTGGGACCGGCGGCAGGAATTCCTCGCCGACGGTGCTCCCGAGGCGTGGATACGGACGGTGGCGACGCGGCTCGCGGTGAGCCGCTGGCGCCGGGCCCGCCGCTGGCTGGAGCTGGTGCGGCGCACCCCGCCCGCCGGCCACACGCCGGGCCCCGGGCCCGAGCGCACCGCGCTCGTGACCGCGCTGCGCACGCTGCCCGAGGCGCAGCGGATGGCGATCGTTCTGCACCATCTGTGCGACTTGAGTGTCGAGCAGGTAGCCTCCGAAACCGGTGCTCCCGTCGGCACGGTCAAGGCCCGGCTCGCGCGGGGCCGGGCGGCGCTGGCGCGGGTGCTCTCGGAGGATTCGGCGGACCTGGCCGGCTCCGCGCGCCCGTCGGGCTCCGCGGCCGGGCCGGGCGCAGGGGAGAGGGAGGACAACCGTGTCCGATGAACTCACCTCCGCCCTGCGCGAGTTGGCGACCGATGCGGAGAGGCCTCCGGCGCTGAGCGGCGCGGAGATCCGCGGCCGGGCGAGGGGCCGCCGGCGCCGCCGCCGTACGGCTCTGGCCGCGGCCGGTGTCTGTGTCACGGGCGCCCTCGCCCTGGTCGTCGCGGTGAGCCTGGACGGCGGGGCGCAGCACAGGCCCCCGCCGGCCGCGAGCCCCACCGTCGCCCCGAGCCCGCCGCTCGCGCCGCCGGACGCCACGATCGATCTGGGCAAGCGGGTGATCTCCGTGGCCGGCCACCGCCTGACGCTCCACTCCGACAGCATGCCCGGATACACGCCGACGGTCCGGACGACGGTCAGCGCGAAGGAGGCCGTCAGGATGGTCTCCTCCCAGACGATCGGCTTCGCCGGCGGCTACTCGTTCAAGGCGTCCTGGGTGGTCGAACTCACCGCGCCCGACGGCACGACGGACTACGTCGGCTCCATGGACTCCGGCGGCAAGGAGATCTCCGACCCGGACCACGGCTGGATCGGCCTGGACATGACCGATGCCAAGCAGCTGTACGACCGGCTCCCGCCAGGTGCGGTGGTCGAGATCAAGCCCTCGGTCAACGCCTCTCCCCCCGCGTCGGTGAACAGGGGCACGGCAACGGCGGGCTCGGTCGCCGGCACGGGGGCCCCGGGCGCGGGAACGTCCGGCTCGGGAGCCTCGGGCTCGGGCGGCCCGGGCGGCTCGGGCTCGGGCGGCCCGGGCGGCTCGGGCGGCTAGAGCGGCTCGGGCGGCTCGGGCGGCTCTAGCCTGCTCCGGAGGGGAGACCACCCCCTCCGGGGCCCGTCCGGTGTCAAAGGGGCGGCTGGGCCGGGGCCGGGCCGAGGGTCGTGGTGCCCGGGGCGGTGCGGTGGCCGAGGCCCGTACGGTAGGCGTCCAGGGCCGCTTCCACGCGGCCGGTGCGACGCAGCAGATCGCCCAGCAGCCGGCACAGGTCCGCGAGGTCGCCCGCCGCTCCCGCCCGCTCCAGCAGGCTCATCGCCCGTACGTAGTGCTCCTCCGCCGCCTCGGTGTCCCGGGCGTCCTCCGCGATGATCCCGAGCAGGCGGTGGGCCGCGGCCGCGTGGATGGCGCCCCGCTCGGAGTTCAGGTCGCCGAGCACCCGCCGCAGCAGTTCGCCGGCCTCGTCGGACTTGCCGCGCCGGTGCAGCACATCGGCCAGTTCCACCGCGACCTGGCTGGTGTAGAGGGCGGCCCGCTTCGCCGAGAGCATGGCCTGCGCCTCACGCAACTCGTCCTCCGCACGCTCCAGTTCGCCGTTCTGGGCGTACAGGTACCCGCGCATCCAGTGGCAGTTGGCGAGCTCGGTGCGGATCTGGAGCTGCCGGTACAGCTCGGCGGCCTTGGCGAGGGACACGTCGGCCTCGGCGATGCGCCCCTCGGCGATCATCGTCCGCGCCACCGACCGGTGCATCCGCGCCACCAGGGCCGGGTCCTGGACCTGCGGCGCGAGGGCGAGCGCGAACTCGGCGGCCTGGGCGGCCCGGGCGTGGGCCCCCATGTCCATGTAGGGCGCGATGACCCCGGTGTAGAGGAGGAGCAGCGCCTCGGGATCGTGCAGGCCCGTCCGGTTCAGCTCGTCGAGGGCCGACTCGAACAGGTAGCAGGAATAACGGAGTTCACCGGCTAGGTAGTGGGAGACCGCCCGGCCGCGCACGGCGGGCACCCGCTGCGGCAGCGGCGCGTCCCCGAGCCGCTGCTCCGACTCCTCGAAACGCCGCTGCGCCGTCTCCAGGTCCCCCGTGTCCAGGGCGCACTCGCCGAGTCCGAGCAGTGCCGCCGCCTGTTCGGCGACCAGCCCGTGGTCCTCCGCCTCGGCGAGCAGGGCGGCGTACGTCCCGGCGGCCACCTCGGCCTCTCCGGTGGACAGCGTGCGCTGCGCGTCCGTCAGCCGCAGCCGCAGGTCGGTGGCGAGATGGGCGGGCCGCCCCGTCGCCAACTCCTCGTACGCCACCCCGAGCCGACCGGCTATGTGCCGCAGCGCGGGCTCGGAGGCCCGGACCCGGCCGGCCTCCAGGGTGGAGATGTACGCGGGCGTGTACACGGGCTCCGCCAGCTGTTTCTGCGTCAGACCGCGTTCTGTGCGCAGCTGTTGCACCCTGCGCCCGATGATCTCAGGGTCGTCCCGCTCCGCCATGGGCTAAGCATGCCATCAAGCCGAGTTGAGCCGGTCCGGCTTTTGACTACTGTCCGATCCCCCGGGCCCTCTTGCGACAAAAGCCCGGAAGCCTCTACGTTAAGCGCCGGATTAAGCATGCTTAATACGCCGCTGTTGTTGCGAGGTCACCGTGCTCCGACGTATTTCCGCGCGCTACTCCAGAGGGCTCCTCGCCGCCGTCATCGCGGTCGCCGCGCTGGTCACGGCGGCGAACGTCGGCCCGGCGAGAGCGGCCGAACAGACCCCCGCGGCCCACACCGGCGTCGGCACGGCCGGGCACCGGGCTCTCCCCGCGGGCCGGTGACGGGCTCCCCGGCCGTCGATACGACAGCGGCGAGTCCCCCGTACGCGGCGGCCACGGCGGCTACGGTGACCGCGTGACCTCTGCCGCCGCTCGCACCGCGCTGGACCTCACCGCCGACCTCCCGGTCCCCGCCCTGGAGGACTTCTACCGGGACCTGCACCGGCATCCCGAACTGTCGCTGCGCGAACACCGTACGGCCGCCGCCCTCGCGGAGCGGCTGCGCGGGGCCGGGTACGACACGACCGAGGGCGTGGGCGGTACGGGCGTCGTCGGCGTCCTGCGCAACGGGGACGGGCCCACCGTCCTGCTGCGCGCCGACATGGACGCGCTGCCCGTCGCCGAGGAGACCGGGCTGCCGTACGCCTCGGAGACCGACGGGGTCATGCACGCCTGCGGCCACGATCTGCACGTCACCTGGCTCGCGGGCGCCGCCCGGGCGCTCGCCGCCGGACGGGACACCTGGTCCGGGACGCTGGTGCTGGTCGGGCAGCCCGCCGAGGAGACCGGCGGGGGCGCGGCCCGCATGGTCGCGGACGGCCTCCACGAACGCTTCCCGGTGGCCGACGTCCTGCTCGCCCAGCACGTGGTGCCCGGCCCCGCCGGGCTGTATCCGCACTCCCCGGGTCTGATCATGTCCGCCTCGACCGACCTGGACATCGTCGTGCACGGGCGGGGCGGGCACGGTTCTCGGCCCGAGACGACCGTCGACCCGGTGGTGACGGCCGCGTACATCGTGACGCGGCTCCAGACGGTCGTCAGCCGGGAGATCGCGGCCCGGGAGTCCGCCGTGCTCACCGTGGGGCGGATCGAGGCCGGCACCCGGCACAACATCATCCCGTCCGAGGCCCGGATCGCCCTGAACCTGCGGACGCAGTCGCCGGACGTGCGGGAGCGGATGATCGCCGCCGTGCGGCGGGTCGCGGCGGGCGAGTGCGCGGCCGCCGGCTGCCCGGCCGAGCCCACGGTCACCGTCGGCGACGACTTCCCGGTCACCGTCAACGACGCCGACACCGACCGCCGGATCGCCGCCGTGCACGGCGAGGTCTTCGGCGCCGCGGCGATCCTCGACCCCGGTCCGGCCATGGCCAGCGAGGACTTCCCCCGGCTCGCGGACGGCCGGATCCCCTACTCCTACTGGTTCGTGACCGGCACCCCGGCCGACGTCTGGAACGCGGCCCCGGGCGGCGACGACCTCATGACCAGGCTCGCGGCCGTGCCCAGCAACCACAGTCCCCGCTTCGCCCCCGACCTGTCCACGGTCGCGCCGGGCGTACGGACCCTGGTGTCGGGGGCCCTGGCGTCCCTGTCGGCCGGGGGCTGACCTCCCCCGGACCGGGGGACCGCCCCGGACCGGGCGCGCGGACGCGGCGGCGCCGGCTCAGGTCTGGGTCTGCAACTGGCGCAGCTGGCGCTGGACATGGTCGAGCGCGCCCTCCCGGCGTCCGGGTACGCGCCGTCTCAACCCGGCCAGTTCCGCGCCGAGTTCGCGGGCCCGTACCGGGTCCTCGATCCGGTCCCACTGGTGGTGCGCGCGGTCCACGGCCGACTCCACCTCCGGGGCGTCCGGGGCCTGCCCCGCGTCCAGCCGGGTCGCGGCGAGGGCGAGCCAGCCACGGCAGCTGCGCTCCGCGTCCCCCGCGAACATCGCCAGGTCCGCCCGTACCTCCATCCAGTGCAGCACCTGTTCGGACCCGGGCCCGTGGGTCCGCAGCGCCCCCCGCTCCCACCGTGCCGCCAGCGCGAGGGCGTCGTCGTGGCGCCCGTCCCGGACGGCCGCGGTGATCTCCCCGTGGGGATCGGCGGGGGACGGCCGGCCGCTCCGCTGATCCGCCTGGCCGGGGAGCGGCACGGACGACGCGGGTACCGCGGCCGGCGGGAGCGGCACGGGCACGGCGGCCGGCGGGGGCGCGGGCGCGGCGGCCGGTGGAGCCGTGACAGTCGTGAACTCCGGTGCCGGGGGCCACGGCTGCCCGGCCCACGCGTGTCCGGGCGCGAGCACGAGGTCCGCCGTCCCCGGCCGGGCGCTCTCCTCGCCGGGCACTCTCGTCAGCGCCCGCTGATGGAGCTGGGCGGGCGAAGGCCGGTGGCCGCTGCGGAGCAAGGTGGCGACGGCTCTCATGTACGTCGGCTGTGCCACCGTACGGCGGGGCGGCGGGGCGGCGACCCGGCCGTACAGCTCGGCCGACGGGCCCGCCGTCAGGGGCTGCCCGGCCAGGAACTCCCAGGTGTCGGTGTCCGCGTGGAGGTCGACGAAGACGGTCGTCGAACCCGGTGGACGCAGCCGGAGTTCATCGGCGATCCACCGCCAGGGGAACGCCGTGTACCGGACCGTCGCCGGGGTGGTGCGGGCCAGCGCGAGATGCGGAAGCCGCTGGCGGCGGTCCAGTTGGAGCTGTCCCGTCACGAACATGGTCAGCGGTCCTGACGCCGTCGCCGCCGCGCGCAGCCGGGTCAGCACGGCCTGCGGCTCCAGCGGGTCGGCCAGTTCGACGACGTTCGCGGTGTCGGTGCCCGACAGCACCGGCGGAGCGACGGCCGCGAGCACGGGGAGCACGGAGGCCGCGTCCACCAGACACCCCTTGCCCACCGGCGAGGCCGCGAGGAGCAGCACGGTTCCGGGCACAGGTTCCCTCCCCCATCGATCCGACACAGCAGCACCGTAACGGCTGCGCATGCAAAGAGGGGACGCGAAGAGGGCGGACCCCCTGTCCGGCCGAAGGCCTCGACGCGGGCGAACGCCCTGGTCGGCCCAGGGCTTCGGAGCGGGCGGATCCCGGCCGGAGGCCTCTCGGACCCCGTCCGCCGCCCCGGTTACGTCCTGCGGCCCTCGCCCGCCCGGCGCCGTACGGCGAAGATCGTCGTGTCGTCGGCGAGCCGTCCGCCGCAGTGGTCCAGCGTGCCGTCGCGCACGAGACGGACGAGCCGCTGCGGGTCGGCGGTGCGCGGGTCCCGGGCCAGGGCCCTCATGAGGGTGTCGCGCAGCGGGAAGAACTCGCCCGCCGCGTCACGGGCCTCGGTCACCCCGTCCGTGACCAGGAGCAGCGTCTCGCCGGGGGCGAGCGGAACGCGCAGGACCGGTGGCGGTGTGGACACCAACTCGTCCATGCCGAGCGGGAGTCCGTGCCCGGACGGCAGACTCCGCACCCCGTCGGCGGTGAGCACGAGCGGAGGTTCGTGGCCGAAGTTGACGACCTCGACCGTGGTCGGCGTGTCCTCGGGGAACGCGACGAGGACGCCGGTCGCGAAACGGTCGCCGTCGTCGCGTCCGAGCGCCACGCGGTAGCGGTTGTGCCGCCCCATCCTGACCTCCAGCCGGGCGGCGACCGTGGCGAGCACCGGCTCGTGGTACGCCGCCTCGCGGAAGGTGCCGAGCAGCGCGGCCGCCGCCTCGACCGCCGCGAGTCCCTTGCCCTGGACGTCTCCGAGCAGCAGACGGGTGCCGTGCCGGCCGGGCTGGATGTCGTAGAAGTCGCCGCCCACCCGGGCCTCGCTGTCGGCGGCGAGGTAGACGGCCGCGTGGTCGAGGCCGCCCCAGCCCGGGGGCATCGGGCGCAGCACGGTGCGCCGGGTCGTCTCGGCGATGTCGCGCATGTGCAGCATGCGCCGCTCGGCGCGCAGCCTGACGGAACAGGCGAGGGCCGCGAGGCCGCTGCCGACCACGACGAGGATGAAGTTGGGCAGGCCGTTCTGGTACTGGTGCGGCCACTGGGTGTCCACGGCGCCGTAGGTGAGCAGCGACAGCCCGGCGAAGGCGAGCGTGCCCAGCACTCCGCAGATCGCCGCGGCGATGACCGGTACGAGCACGAGCCAGGAGATGATCCGGAACCGGCCGGCGGTGTTGACGTCGAGCAGCGCGATGCCGATGAGCAGCAGCAGCGGGGGCAGCCAGGCGACGCTGCGCCCGTTCACCTTCAGCGGCTGCGACCGCTGGAAGGCCTCCGGCAGCCCGCCGCGCGGCCGGAGGGTGTGCCGAATCCGGTCGCGTACGGATCTCCGGTCGGCCACTCTCCGTACCGCCTCCTCGATCGTGCTCTCAGTAGGCGACCGACATCCGGCCGTGCGGGTGGACGGGCATCTCCAGCTGGTCGACGAAGGCCATCGCGTAGTCCTCGGCGCTGATCCGGCTCAGGCCGCCCGCGTCGGTGAGCATGCGGTCGCCGCCGATCCTGAACTCGCCCGTGCGTTCGCCGGGGCCGATCTCCGCGGCGGGCGAGATGTACGTCCAGTCGAGGTCGTCGACGTCGGTCCGCAGGTAGTCGAGGGCGTCCCGCTGGGCGAGCGCCTCGGGGAGGTACTCCTCGGGGAAGCCGGGCTGGTCGCACGCGGCCTCGCCGGGGGCGACCTCCAGGGTGCCCGCGCCGCCGACGATGACGAGCCGGTGCACCCCGGCCGTCCGGACGCCCTCCACCAGGGAGTGGTTGAGGGCGAGGAAGGGTTCACGGGGATCCGAGCCGTCGCGGGGCGGGGCGCACGCCGAACCCACCGCGTCCGCGCCGGCCACCAGCTCGGCGACCTTCGCCGCGTCCGCGGCGTCGGCCGCCGCCGCGGTGACCCCGGGGACCGGGGACTGTCCGGACCGGCTGACCGCGACGACCTGGTGTCCGCGCTCCGACGCCTCCGTGGCGATACGGCTGCCGACCATGCCTGTGGCACCGAAGAGTACGAGCTTCATGCACCTCAGCGAAGCACGCGACCATGATCACCGCATCCCGGCGAGCCGGTGGAGAGGGTGGCGCGAGGGGTCTCGCCGGGGAGTGAGGTGGAGGTCCCACCGGGAGTGACGTGGGGGGGCTCACCGGGGGTCGTGAGGGGTTCCGTGGGGGTCCCGTCCCGAGTTGCCAGGGGCTGGGGCGAGGTGTGACCTGGAAGACGGGGCGAGCAGAAAGGAGTCCTTCCATGGCTCAAGCCGCACCCGTGTCAGGGACACCAGGTACATCCGGATCGACCGACGTCTTCGGGGAACAGACCCACACGATCGCGAAATGGGCCGTACCCGTCGTCGGCGGACTCGTCTACGGCTACTGGGCCGCCGCCATCAACCGGGACGCCGGTGCCATCACGGGCTGGAACGTGCTGTTCGGCTTCGTGTGCGCCATCGCGTTCGCGGTGGCCTACACGGGCGCCCGGACGGTGGCGCCGCTGATGCGGCGCGAGACGCACGCACTGGTGTGGGCCGTGTTCGCGGGCTGCGCGTTCGGTTTCCTGTACAGCCAGACCGACGCGACCGTTCTGCGGTCCGTGTTCATGTCGCTGCCGGTGGCGGTGGGCGTGTACGCGGTGGCCTTCTACCGCTACTACACGCACGAGGACGCGGAGGGAAAGGCGAGCTGACGCCGCAGTGCGCCGTTCCGTCGCAGTGCGGCGGAACGGCGCGCACGGCACACGAGGCCCCGGCGCGATGCCGGGGCCTCGTGCGTCTCCCTCACTCACCTACTCACCTGCCACCTGGGACCCAGTCCCAGGAGTTCGAGGAGGAGCCGGACACGGTCCAGCTCCACGCGCTGGAGACGGTGAAGGTCCAGGAACCGGAGGCGGTCACGCTCCAGCCGGGGTCGTCGGCCGGGTTGCGGCCGTTGTCCCAGTGCGCGTTGTGCCACGTCCCGTCCTTCTGGTCGGGGCACGGGTCCGAGCAACTCGGCACCGACCGGCCGTCGGTGGAGACGAACGCCGCGCTGGCCCAGGCGTGGGCGCCGACGAGCCAGTACCAGACGCTGGTGCCGGACACGCTCTGCCCGTTCACCGCGCACTCGACCCGGTCCTGGCTGCCCGAGGGGAGCGAGCCGACGACGGGCGAGGCGGTGCTGGGCTGCAGCCGCAGGTTCATCTCCCCGCGGGAGATGACGGTGCCCCAGACGGTGCTTCCGGAGCCGTTGCCGGTGGGCGCCGACCCGGTCGCCGCCATGGCGGGACCGGCGGCCAGGGCGGTCAGTACACCGCCGCTGAGCAGGGCCGCGGCAAGAATCCGCGGGGCTGGGGTGGTGCGCATATCGGCCTCCTTCTCCCCAGATCCAGGAAACACCCGTTCGGGTGAGGGCTCCACCCGAGCGGCCAAAGCCCTTGGGGCACAAGGGGTGCACGGGGCCGGGCGCGGAGCGGGTCCCCGTACGGCTTGTCCCGTGCGCCCATTTGCAGGCGGCCCGCTCGCGTACGGGGTCCGGGGGGCCTTGCCTGAAGACGTGTCCCCTCGTGTCCGGAGCGCCCTGTCGGCGGTGCTGATCGCGCTCGCCTGCCTCCTCGCGCCGCTCGGCGCGCTGTCGGCGTGGGCGACGTACGGCCTCGGCGACTCCGAGCGGTACGAGGCCACCAT
Organism: Streptomyces sp. NPDC021080; assembly: GCF_044333225.1. Classification (NCBI taxonomy): domain Bacteria; kingdom Bacillati; phylum Actinomycetota; class Actinomycetes; order Kitasatosporales; family Streptomycetaceae; genus Streptomyces; species Streptomyces sp. NPDC021080. The sequence goes on from NZ_JBIRQM010000009.1 coordinate 59,209, forward strand.
GGCGCCCCTCGCCGCCGACGAGGACGTCCGGGACGCCATCGCGGCCGGTGTCACCGACGACATCCTGCGGGAGGTCCACGTACGGCCGCGGCTCCAGGGGCCGGTGAACCACTTCGTACGGGACGCCGTGCTCTCGTTCACCGAGACCGAGGCGTACCGCACGGCGTGGGAGGCCGCCAACCTGGCCGCGCACGACGCCGTGATGCGGGCGCTGCGCGAGGACCACGAGGGTGCGGTGACCGTCGATCTCGCACCCGTCACCGAGCAGGTCAAACGCCGGCTCACCGACGACCACATGCCGCTGGCCGCCCGGATCCCGGTCGAGCACACCGAGATCACCGTGCTCGCGGCCGAGGACCTGGCCCGGCTCCGGAAGGGGTTCCACGTGCTCGAAGTCGCCGGATTCTGGCTCCCGTCGGCGTCGGTCGCCTTCGCGGCGGCCGGCATCGTCATCGCCGTGCGCCGCCGCCGGGCGGTCCTCGCGACCGGCCTCGGCACCGCTCTGGGCGCCGTGCTGCTCGGTGTCGCGATCATCGTCGGTCGCAGGCTCACGCTCGACGACCTGCCGCCCGACGTGTCCCGCACGGCAGCGGGCGCGGTGTACGACGCCCTCACCGAGACCCTCCGGTTCGTCAGCTGGCTGCTGCTGGCCATGGGGCTGACGGTGTCTCTGGCCGCGGCGCTCACCCACGCCTACGCGCGCAGGCGCCGGCCGGCCGAGGCACCGCGGCCCGCTCCCGCGGAGCCGTCGACCCGCGTGGGCGCCTGACGCCACGTCAGGCGCGCGGACCTCGCACGGGGCGCGCGGAAGACACGCGCACCCGGCGGCACGGAAGACCCCGGTGAACTGCGGAAGGCCGCGGAGGCCGCCGGAACGACCACCCGTCCGCCGCCGGAACGACCGCCCTCGCCCCTCGCCGGAACAACCACTCCCGCCCGTCGCCGGACTCACCCCCGCTCCCGGGACCGAGCCGGGGCCCGCCCCGGGGAAACCGCCATACTTGGGACATGTCCCGCGAGTTCCCCATCGGCCTCACCCCTCCCGACTGGCTGGTCAGGAACCTCCGACCGGAGCGGGCACCCGTCAACCGGCCCGCCGCCGCCCGCGCCGCCGTCGCCCTGGCGCTCCCCCTCGCCGTCGGCCTCGCCTGCGGACAGCCCGCGTACGGCGCCCTCGCCTCCATGGGCGCGCTGTTCGGAGTCATCAGCGACACCGCGGACGCGTACCGCATGCGGATCCTCAACATCGCCGTCCCGCAGCTCTTCGGCGCGATCGGCATCACGATCGGCGCCGCTGTGTACGGGCACGGCTGGGTCGCCGTCGTGACGGTCACCGGGGTCGCCCTGGTCTCCGGGATGATCTCGTCGATCGGCGCCGTCGCCTCCGTCACCGGGCTGCTGCTGCTCATCAACTGCGTGATCGGCGCCGGGCTTCCGCTGCCCGGCGCCTGGTGGCTCGCCCCGCTGCTGATGTCCGGCGGCGGACTCCTCGTCCTCGCGCTGACCCTGCTCGCCTGGCCGCTGCGCTCGGGGGTGCCGGAGCGCTCCTCCGTCGCGGGCACCTACCGCACGGTCGCGGACCTGCTCGCCGCGAGCGGCACCGGCGACTACGACCGCCTGCGCCTCGCCGTCACCCGGTCCCTGAACGAGTCGTACGACCTCGTCCTCGCCCGGCGCGCCTTCCACCACGGCCGCAGTCCCGACCTCGTGCGGCTGCTCGCCCAGCTGAACGCCCTCACCCCCGTCGTCGAGGCCGCCCCCGCCGCCCACCAGCGGGGCGAGCCGCTGCCCGCCGCGGTCCCCGCCGCCGTCCACCTGCTCGCCGACACCGTCGAGACCGGCGGCACCGGGCCCCTCGAACTGCGGCTGCCCACCCCGGCCGACGAGACCGCGCGCGCCGTCGACCACGCCCTGCGGCACGCCGCCGGTGTCGTGACCGACCGGTCCCCCGACCCGCACGCCCTCGACGACCGCCTCGGCCGGCCCGCCGCCCTGCGCGTCCGCGCCGCCCGCGCCGCCCGCGACGTCCTGCTGTCGGCGGCCTCCTGGCGCTACGGCACCCGCCTCGCCCTGTGCATCGGCCTCGGCCAGGTGCTCGTCTCCACCGTCGAGGTGCCGCGCTCGTACTGGGTCGCGCTCACCATCACCTTCGTCATGAAGCCCGACTACGGTTCCGTCTTCTCCCGGGCCCTGCTGCGCGCCCTCGGCACGGTCGCGGGCCTCGTGGTCGCGGCGGCGGTGCTGACCCTGATCCCGCGCGGCTGGTGGGACGTGCCCGTGCTGATGGTGCTCGGCGCGCTCATCCCGGCCCTGACCCCGCGCGGCTACGGCTATCAGACCGCCGCCATCACACCGGTCATCCTGCTGCTGTCCGACGTCCTCAACCACCAGGGCACCGGGCTCGTCGTCCCCCGTCTCGTCGACTCCCTCATCGGCTGCGCCATCGCCCTGGTGGCCGGGTACCTGCTGTGGCCGGAGAGCTGGCACGCCCGGGTCGGCGACCGGCTCGCGGACGCGGTCGCCGACACCGCCGGCTATGTCGAGCTGGCCTTCGGGGACGCCGCCGATCCGGCGGCCCGCGCCCGCAGCAGGCGCCGGCTGTACCGCGACCTCTCCTCCATCCGTACGGAGTTCCAGCGCGCCCTGACCGAACCGCCGCCGAACGGGCGCCGCGCCGCGGCCTGGATGCCGCTCGTCGTCGCCGTCGAACGGATCGTGGACACCACGACCGCCGCCCGGGTCCGGGTCAGACAGGGCGCGGCCGAGCCGTCCGCCGCCGAGATCTCCACCATCGCGCGCCAGCTGCGGGAGCTGTCCGAGGGACTGCGCGAGACGGACGTGCTGTTCGCCGTCCGCACCGATCTCACCGGGCCAGCCGACAGCGTCCTCGAACCGGTGCGGCAGGAGGTCGCGGCGGCCCGGGCGATCGCCTCACCGCATTGACACAGGAGGTTCCGGCACCGACTATTCGGCCACCGTCCCGATCCACGCGCGGGACGGAAGCGCTTTACCTTCCCCTGGCGTCCCCTTGACACAAAGGGGACGCCAGGGGAAGGTGCGTGGCGAAACTCCGAATTCCGACAAATCCTCGTGGTAGGAAAGTGAACCCGTGGGCGCTGTAGGGGGGTTGACGTGGCCGTCGTACGGTGCGCCGCCCCTGCCGAAGATCACCATCTATGGCCGCTAACCTTACGTGTCCGTCCTGGCCAGGGATTGACGGGATCAACTCACGCGAAGGGTTGCGCACATGGGCATTCTCACTCTCCTGCGGAATGCGTTCGGCCGCTCACGCAAGGGTCGTGACGCTGACGCGGAGACCTCGCGAGAGGCCACGTCGACCGCGACGGTCCCGGCTCCCGCCGCGGAGCCGACACATTCCCCCGAGGCCGAGCCGGCCTCCGTCTCCGCACCGGAGGCCGAGCCGAGAATCCCGGCTCCCGCCTCCGAGCCCGAACCCGAGCCCTCCGTGGCCGACGAGCTGGTGTCGGCCGCCTTCGACAATGTGACGGTGCCGAAGCAGACGCCTCCGGCGGAGCACACCAGCGAAGAAACCCCGCCCCTCACCACCGAGCCCACCGCCGAAGCGGAGCCGACCACCGAGCCCGTCGCCGAGGCCGAGCCCGTCGCCGAGGCCGAGCCCGCCGCCGAAGCGGAGCCGACCGTCGAACCCGTCGCCGAGGCGGAGGCCGTCACCGAGACCGCCACCGACGTGGAGGCCGAGGCCGAAGCCGCCCTCGACGCCGAGGCCGAGATCGCCCCCGTCGCCGTCGCCGAGGCCGAGCCGGAAGCCGCCGCCGAAACCGAGCCCGTCACCGAAGCCCCGGCCGAGGCCGAGGCCGAGCCGGTCGCCGAGACGGAGGCTGCCGCCGAGGTCGAGGTCGTCGCCGAGGCGGAGACCGAGCCCGTCACCGAGGCTGTGGCCGAGCCGGAAGCCACCGAAGCCGAGACCGTCACCGAGCCGGAGGCTGACGCCGAGCCCCAGGCCGAGGCCGAGCCCGTCGCCGAGACGGAGGCTGCCACCGCGACCGCGACCGCGCCTGTCGCCGATGTCGAGGCCGATGTCGAGGCCGAGGCCGAGATCGCCCCCGTCGCCGACGCCGAGGCCGAGCCGGAAGCCGCCGCCGAAACCGAGCCCGTCACCGAAGCCCCGGCCGAGGCCGAGCCGGTCGCCGAGACGGAGCCCACCGCCGAGACGGAGGCTGCCGCCGAGGTCGAGGTCGTCGCCGAGGCGGAGACCGAGCCCCCGGCCGAAGCCGAGGTCGAGGTCGTCGCCGAGGCCCCGGTCGAGGTCGTCGTCGAGGCTGCGGCGGTCACGCCCGTGGCCGAGCCCGAGGCCGCTCAGGTGGACGCACCCGCGGCCGCCGACGGCGCCGAGGCCGCACAGGCGACCCCCGCAGCCGATGGCGAAAGCAGCACGGGTGGTGCGGGTGGGAACAACGACGCCGAAGGCGAAGCCGAGGCGGAGCACACCGCCGAGGCCGAGCCCGAGGCCGAGCCCGAGGTCGAGCCCGAGGCGGAGGTCGAGCCCGAGCCCGAGGCGGAGCCTGTCGCCGAGCCCGCTGCACAGGCGGAGCCCACCGCCCAGGACGCCCCCGGCGTGCCGCTGAGCCACGTCAGGGCCGAGGCCCCGGCCCTGGTCACGGCGTACCAGGAAGCGGGTACCGCGCTGCAGAAGCGGGACCTGACCGGCACCCGCGCCAAGGTCTACCTCGTTCTCGACCGCTCCTCGTCCATGCGCGCCTACTACAAGGACGGCTCCGCCCAGGCCCTGGGCGAGCAGGCCCTCGCCCTCGCCGCCCACCTGGACCCGGAGGCGACCGTCCACGTCGTCTTCTTCTCCACCGAGCTGGACGGCACCGGCGCCCTCACCCTCGCCGAGCACGAGAACAAGGTCGACGACCTGCACGCCGGCCTCGGCCGCATGGGCCGTACGAGCTACCACGTGGCCGTCGAGGAAGTCGTCACCCACCACCATCGGACGGGCGCCGGCGACCCGGCCCTGGTGATCTTCCAGACGGACGGCGCCCCGGACGCCAAGACCCCCGCCACCCAGTCCCTCACCGACGCGGCGAAGAACCACCCGGACATCTTCTTCTCCTTCGTCGCCTTCGGCGAGCACGACAACAAGGCGTTCGACTACCTGCGCAAGCTGAAGACCGGGAACACGGCCTTCTTCCACGCGGGCCCGGCCCCGCGCGAGCTGACGGACGTCGAGGTCTACGACGGCGTGCTGGAGAACTGGCGCCCGTAACCACCCGTCCGAGCGGCACCCGCCGGAGCAGCACCCGGGCCGCCCCTTCCCACGCCTTAAAACGGGAAGCGGGCGGCCCACCCATGTCGGCTACGATTTCAAGGTTCACCGGCGACGAGACGCCCACCGGAAATCCGACGCGATCGTCGCCCCACGCAGCGACCTGGGAGCAGCCCGCGATGGCTCGACACCTCATCACCAGCGCCCTTCCGTACATCAACGGGATCAAGCACCTGGGCAACATGGTGGGGTCCATGCTCCCGGCGGACGTGTACTCCCGGTACCTCCGCCAGCGCGGCCACGACGTCCTGTACATCTGCGCGACGGACGAGCACGGCACCCCCGCCGAGCTCGCGGCCAAGGAGCGCGGTCTGCCGGTCGACGAGTTCTGCGCGCAGGCGCACGACGCGCAGAAGGCCGTGTACGACGGCTTCGAGCTGGCCTTCGACTACTTCGGCCGCAGCTCCAGCCCGGAGAACCGCGAGATCACGCAGCACTTCGCGCGCCGCCTGAACGAGAACGGCTTCATCGAGGAGCGCGCGATCCGGCAGGTGTACTCGCCCGCCGACGGCCGCTTCCTGCCGGACCGCTATGTCGAGGGCACCTGCCCGCACTGCGGCTACGACAAGGCCCGCGGCGACCAGTGCGAGAACTGCACGCGCGTCCTCGACCCCACGGACCTGATCGACCCGCGTTCGGCGATCTCCGGCTCGACGGAACTGGAGGTCCGGGAGACCAAGCACCTCTTCCTCCTCCAGTCCAGGCTCCAGCACGAGGTCGAGGAGTGGGTGGCCCGGCACGAGTCGGAGTGGCCGCAGCTCGCCTCCTCCATCGCCCGCAAGTGGCTGACCGAGGGCCTGCACGACCGCGCGATCACCCGTGACCTGGACTGGGGCGTCCCGGTCCCGGCCGACACCTGGCCGGAGCTGGCCGCCGAGGGCAAGGTCTTCTACGTCTGGTTCGACGCCCCGATCGAGTACATCGGCGCGACGAAGGAGTGGTCCGACCAGGACACGGAGAACCGCGACTGGAAGTCCTGGTGGTACGACGCGGACTCCGGCGAGAACCCGGTCCGCTACACGCAGTTCATGGCGAAGGACAACGTGCCCTTCCACACCGTGATGTTCCCGGCCACCGAGCTGGGCGTGCGCGAGCCGTGGAAGAAGGTCGACTACGTCAAGGCCTTCAACTGGCTGACGTACTACGGCGGGAAGTTCTCCACGTCGCAGAAGCGCGGTGTCTTCACGGACCAGGCGCTGGACATCCTGCCCGCCGACTACTGGCGCTACTTCCTCATCGCCAACGCCCCCGAGTCGGACGACTCCTCGTTCACCTGGGAGCACTTCACCACCACGGTGAACAAGGACCTGGCCGACACCCTCGGCAACTTCGTCAACCGCGTCCTGTCCTTCTCCAAGAAGCGCTTCGGCGAGGAGGTCCCGGCGGGCACGGAGGCCGGCGAGGCCGAGGCGAAGCTGGGCACGGAGATCGCGGGCCTGCTCGCGGAGTACGAGACCCAGATGGAGGCCCTCCAGTTCCGCAAGGCGGCCGCCGCGCTGCGCGCCCTGTGGTCCGCGGGCAACTCCTACCTGGAGGAGAAGGCCCCCTGGCTGGAGATCAAGACCGACCCCGAGGGCGCGGCGCTGACGCTGCGTACGGCGATGAACCTGATCCACCTGTACTCGGTGGTCTCGGAGCCCTTCATCCCGGCGTCCGCCCGCGCGATGCGCTCGGCCTTCGCCCTCGCGGACGACACGGCGGCCTGGGTGAGCGCCGACGAGGCCCGCGCCCTGGCCTTCCTCCCCGCCGGCACCCCCTTCACCGTCCCCCCGGTCCTCTTCGCCAAGATCACGGACGAGGACCTGGAGTCGTACAAGGAGCGCTTCGGCGGCGCACCGGAGTAACGGCCACCGCGCGACAGGGCCCGGGAACGAACGGTTCCCGGGCCCTTCGCATGCCACGACCCGCCCGAGCCGCCGGGAAACGAGCCGGTCCACCAGCAGCTTTACCAGACCCTGACCATCAGACCGGTCGTCACCTCCTGCTAGCATCCGCGCACTTGTGCGAGGGCGGGGGCCCTCGCGGGGAGGGACACTTCACGTGGGCAGAAACGCCCCGAGACGGGGCGGCACGTCCGCCCTCGTCTCCACGCTCGCGGTCGCCCTGGCGGCCGGCACCATCACCCTGTTCGCCGGCACCCCGGACGGCGCCGGCAGCGCGCAGGCCGCCCCTGCGGCCGGTACGGGGACGTCGGAGATCCTGCTCGACGATCCGAGCAGCGACACCCCGCGTTCCGACCGGCTGCTCACCGCCGGCACGACCGGGTTCCTGCACCGGCAGGCCGGAGTCGCGGGCCTGCTGTGGACGGACTACGCGAACGACACCACCGTCACCGTCCAGGGACCCACCGGCGTCTACAAGCCGACCACCACCACCTGCTACGACATCCAGGCCCGCTGCGCCTCGGGCATGTACGGCCAAGCCGCCGACACCGTGGCGCTGCCGCACGCCTCCTACGGCGACCCGGTGTCCCTGTGGAAGCCGGACGGCAGCGCCCTGCGGACCGTCGACCTCGGCCCGTCCGACTACGTGGGCACCTACGGCGAGACGGTCGTCGCGGTCGAGCACAACAGCTTCACCACCACCGACCACCCCGAGAACTACCGGCTGCACCTGGTCGACCTCGTCGACGGCAAGCAGCGTGACCGCGTGGTCGACGGCTACCCCGCCGAAAACTGGTGGTCCAAGACCGTCACGCAGACGGGCGACGAGAACGGCTTCCTGCTGACCTACAGCGCCGCGGACGCGGCCGGGACCACCTCGTACACCGTCGCCTACCTCGACTTCGCGACCGCGCGGCTCACCCCGGTCTTCACCGGCCTGGACGCCTCCCCGGAACTGGTGCTCAGCGACGACCGCGTCGGCTGGTACACCGAGACCGCCGGACTGCACCTCAAGCCGCGTGCCGACCTCACCGCCGCGGAGACGGTCCCGGTGGCGGGCGAGGACATCGCCGGCTCACCCGTCCCCGTCCTCGTCGGCGACTGGCTGGTCCTCGCCACCTCCGGCGGGGCCGTCACGGCCGATCCGCTGGCCGGCGGCAGCAGGAAGACCCTGCTCACCTGGTCCTACGGCACCCCGCTCGCCACCCCCGACGGAGACGCGCTCGTCACCGGCGGCACCGGCGCGGGCGACTGGTGGATCCAGCGCGTCTCCCTCGCCTCCGACGGCACCCCGCGGCTGGAGAAGGTGCACAAGGTCGTTCCCTACGAGAACGCCAAGACCGGCCTCGCGCTCAGCCGCGGCTACCTCCGTGTGGCGGAAGACAAGCCCTCCAGTGCCTCCGACACCACCTCGTGGCGCTCCGTCGGCACCGTCGGCGGCAAACTGACCGCGACCGCCGCCACGGAGAGCGGCTCCGTCAGCCCCGAGTGCCCCTACGCCGGCGTCACCTGCTCGGTCCTGTGGGGCAACTACGGCGACGGGCCCCGAGACGTCTACCTCGACACGTACTACGACGGCGACGAGGGCGGCAGCGGCCTGGAGAACGCGGACCAACTGGTCTCGATCGGCTACAACCCGCTGGAGTTCCACACCGCGGGCGGCGCGATCGTCGACGTGTCCGACGACTACGCCGTCTACAACTCGGGCGGCTCGGCCCCGATGCAGTACGTCGGCGAGTTCGGCCAGGGCCAGAAGCTGAAGCGGTCCGTCCGCGCCGCCGCCCTCAGCGGCTCCACCCTGTGGAGCGCCTCCACCGCGGGCAAGCTCACCTCGTACAGCCTGACCGAGGACAAGACCCTCGCGACGGTGACCGTTCCGGGCCTGTCCTGCATGCCGAGCGAACTGCAGGCGGCGGGCCGCTGGGTCTACTGGGCCTGCGGTACGAGCTCGGCGGGCGTGTACGACTCCAAGGCCGGTACGTCCGGCTCGGTGACCCCGGGTGACGTGCTCCTCGGCGACGGGTTCACCGTCCGCCACGACCACGCCGCCGGCCGACTGGACCTGACCGAGGCGGCCGGCGGCGCCACCCGTGTCATCGCCTCCGGCCTCCCTGAGAAGGGCACGGCCACCGACCGGCGCTACCGCTGGACCGTGGACGAGTACACGGGCCTGGTCGCCTGGTTCGACGCGTTCGAGCAGACGCACGTCGCCACGACCGGCATCGCCCCGTCCGCCGTGACGTCCATCGAGACGAGTGCCGGCAGCTACGTCGACCCGGGCATGCGCTTCGAGGGGCAGTGGCTGCTGTCCCGCCCGGTCACCTCCTGGTCCGTGACCTTCTCCTCGCTCCAGAGCGGTGCCAAGGGCAGGGCCACCTCCACGGTGACCGGCGGCGCGTCCGCCGCCCGGGTGGCGGCCGACTGGTACGGCAAGACGACGGACGGGAGCTGGTTCCCCAACGGCCTGTTCACCTGGACCCTCAAGGCCACGGGTACCGGCACCTCCACTGCGGTCACGGTGGCCACCGGCGAGGGCTTCCTCACCCGGGGCGCCGCCGTGCGCCACGACTTCGGCAGCCTCGACGGCCCGGACGGGCGGGGCGACCTGCTCACCCTCAACTCCTCCGGCGGTCTGACCGTCCAGCAGGGCACGGGAACGGGCAAGTTCAGCAACAAGACCACCGGCACCGGCTGGTCCACGTCCGTCAAGGTGGTTCCCTTCGGCGACGCCAACGGCGACCGCTGCAACGACGTCCTCGTCCGGCTGAGCAGCGGCGCCCTCCGCTTGTACAAGCCGGGCTGCAACGCGGCCGTCAAGCCGACGACGTCGTACACCACGCTCGCGAGCAGCGGCTGGACGCAGTACGACGTCCTGACCTCACCCGGTGACGTGAGCGGCGACGGCCGGCCCGACCTGATCGCGCGCGTCGCGTCCACCGGAACCGTCTACCTCTACAAGGGGACGAGCACCGGCACGCTGTCCGCCCGCGTGAAGCTCTACGACAGCTGGAAGAGCTACAAGAAGATCGTCGGGGCCGGTGACCTCAACGGTGACGGCATCGGCGATCTGCTCGCCCAGGACAGCGCGAACACCCTCTACCGCTACGACGGCAAGGGCGACGGAACCTTCGCCGCCCGGGTGAAGCTGTTCACCGCCTGGGGCGCCTCGTACGACACGGTCGTCGGCGTCGGTGACATCACCGACGACGGCAGGGCCGACCTGGTCTCCCGGGACACCGGCGGCAACCTGTACCGCAACAACGGGGACGGCAAGGGATCGTTCGGCTCCCGTACGAAAATCGCCACCGGATGGAGCGGATACAGGTCGATCTCCTGAGGCTCCTCGCCCGGTGAAGGGGGCACGGGACGACTCGTCCCGTGCCCCCTTTTCGACGCCGAAGACCAGGTGAGAGCCCGGTGATGCCCAGGCAAAGAGCCGGAAAAGCCGCCCTCCGTCCAATGCCGCCGATCCGTAATGGACCCCGGCGCCACAAGGTGCCCCGCCACCCGTATGGTTTCCGCCATGGTGGCAGTCCCCGAGGTCATTCCGATCGCCTACGAACCGAAGCACCGCACCGAGACGATCGGCCGGTACGCGGACGGTCAGTTCCTGGCGTCGATCACGTACGCCTTCCCCGAAGGGTTCCGTCCCGACGACGGCTGGGAAGAGCACAAACGTCTGTACACCGTGCTCCACACCTTCGACGCCGAAGGTCATTACCGCGACTCGGAGATCTGGTGCGCCGGCACCTGGGCCGAACAGCACGGAGCGCCGTACGGCGAGTTCTCGGCGCTCTCCCGCGCCCGCGTCCACCTGGCGAAGCTGCTCCGCAGTCTGCCCCGGCGCTCGTACACGGACATCGCGATACGGCCGTTCCAGATCACCGTCGACGGCGTCCGGTTCGGCCTGGTGACGGGCGTGGACGAGGGCGAGGGCTGGGCCGAGCTGTACCCGGACGGCCTCGGCTTCTCCGAACCGTGGGACGGCACGTACGACACCTGAGCACGGCCCCGTTCGCGGCTCGTGCCCCACGCCCCGGGTTCCGGGCCCTCGCCTGTCAGGGGGCGAGGAGTCCGGAACCCGTTGCGCTCCGGGCCGCGGTGTGCCGGGAGATCAGGACGACGTGGCCGACGGGCTCGGTGCGGTGTCGGTGCTGTCGTGGGTCTCGTCCGGGGCGACGCCCAGCGTCAGGCGGGCGTGGACACCCCGGGCGATGTGCCTCTTGTCGTACGACAGGTACAGGAGCCCGCCCTCGTGCCCGTTGCCCGGGTAGATCGTGTCCTCGTCCAGCGTCGTGCGGGTGACCGTGCTCGTGGAGTACGGCGCGACCTCGGCCGATGCCAGGACCGACTTCTCCGAGAAGAAGAGCTGGCCCGTGTGGCAGGTGTGGCCCCCCTCGTAGCCCGCGTCGGTCCAGGTGCCGTCCACATGGACCTTCACATGGATGTGGACGCAGCGGCCCCGGTACCAGCCGGGGAAGACCGTTCTGAAGGTGACGTGGCCGTGCCGGTCGGTTCTCCAGGTGCCGCGCAGATACCGCTTGTCGTCGGTGGGCTCGGCGTGCCCGCCGCCTCCGCCGGGAGGAGGACCGGACGGGGGTTCGCCGGTCGGGGTTCCGGTCGGGACGTCCGTGGGCCCGCCCGACGGAGCGCCGCCACCGCCGTTGCTCATCGCCTCGTAGCCGGAGTACACACCGAGCGCCGAGCAGTGCCAGATGTCCACCGCGGCGTTCCTGACCGGCTTGCAGGTCTCGGCGTCGATCACCTTGAGCACGAGGGTCAGGGGGATGCCCTCCTGGTCCTCGGTGACGTCCTGACGGATCTTGTCCGCGTCGATGTAGTAGGGGCCCTCGGTGGTCTCCGAGGTCAGCGTGTAACAGGTCTCCGCACCGGACGCGGCCGTCGCGGTGCCGGACGCGGCCTCGTCCGCGAACGCGTTCACGGCTGCGGCGCCGCCCACGCCCACGGCCGCCACGGCCACTCCGCCCGCGACGACGACCTTGCGCCGGGTCATGTTCCCTTGGTGCTCGGGTTCTTGGGTGTCGGTCATGCGCGGGACCGTAGGAAGCCCACCTGTCAGCAGCATGGGTGCGGGCTGTGTTTTCACACGCCGCACGAGAATGGCCCGGAACCATCGCTGGTTCCGGGCCACTTCCGTATGCGTCACCGGCAGGGGACGCGGAGCCTGCCTACTTCGGCTGCGGCTTGCGGACCGAGATGTGCAGCTCGCGCAGCCGGGTCTCGTCCAGCTCCGTGGGCGCGCCCATCATCAGGTCCTGCGCGTTGCCGTTGAGCGGGAACGCGATCGTCTCGCGGATGTTCGGCTCGTCCGCGAGCAGCATGACGATGCGGTCGACGCCCGGGGCGATCCCGCCGTGCGGCGGGGCGCCGAAGCGGAAGGCGCGCAGCATGCCGGCGAACTGCTCCTCGACGGTCTCCCGGTCGTATCCCGCGATCTCGAAGGCCTTGAGCATGATCTCGGGCTCGTGGTTGCGGATCGCGCCGGAGGACAGCTCGACGCCGTTGCAGACGATGTCGTACTGCCAGCCGAGGATGTCCAGCGGGTCCTGGGTCTCCAGGGCCTCGAGACCGCCCTGCGGCATCGAGAACGGGTTGTGCGAGAAGTCGATCTTCCCGGTGTCCTCGTCCTTCTCGTACATCGGGAAGTCGACGATCCAGCAGAAGCGGAAGACGTTCTCCTCGAAGTTGCCGGAGCGCTTGGCGGCCTCGACCCGCACCGCGCCCATGATCTTCGAGACCTCGTCGAACTCGCCCGCGCCGAAGAACACCGCGTGACCGGCGGCCAGGGACAGGCGCTTGGTCAGCTCGGCGACGTTCTCCTCGGTGAGGAACTTGGCGATCGGGCCGGTCAGCGAGCCGTCCTCGCCCACGCGCACCCAGGCCAGGCCCTTCGCGCCCTGCTCGACCGCGTAGTCACCGAGGCCGTCGAAGAACTTCCGGGTCTGACCGGCCACGTCCGGCACCGCCAGGGCGCGCACGTGCTTGCCGGCGAAGGCCTTGAACTCGGAGCCCTCGAAGATGTCGGTGATGTCGGTGAGCTCGAGCTGGGCCCGCAGGTCCGGCTTGTCGGAGCCGTACTTCAGCATCGACTCGCGGAACGGGATGCGCGGGAAGGGCGAGGTGACGTGACGGTCACCGCCGAACTCCTCGAACAGCTCCGTCATGAGCTTCTCGATCGGCTGGAACACGTCCTCCTGCTCGACGAAGGACATCTCCACGTCGAGCTGGTAGAACTCGCCCGGCGAACGGTCCGCGCGGGCGTCCTCGTCGCGGAAGCAGGGCGCGATCTGGAAGTAGCGGTCGAAGCCGGAGATCATCAGCAGCTGCTTGAACTGCTGCGGCGCCTGCGGCAGCGCGTAGAACTTGCCGGGGTTCAGCCGGGAGGGGACCACGAAGTCGCGCGCGCCCTCGGGAGAGGTGGCGCTGAGGATCGGGGTCGCCATCTCGTTGAAGCCCAGAGCCGTCATCTTGTGACGGATCGCGGAGATCACGGCCGTGCGCAGCAGGATGTTGCGGTGCATGCGCTCGCGGCGCAGGTCGAGGAAGCGGTACTCCAGGCGGCGCTCCTCGTTGACACCGTCCTCGGCGTTGATCGTGAACGGCAGCGGCTGGGCGGCGCCGAGCAGCTCGACCTCGCTCACCTCGACCTCGACCTCACCGGTCGGCAGCTCGGGGTTCACGTTCTCCGTGCCGCGCGAGACGACCTTGCCGTCGACGCGGACGGTCGACTCCTTCGAGACCTTGTCCAGGGCCTCGTAGGCGGGGGTGCCGGGGCGGGCGACGAGCTGCGTGATGCCGTAGTGGTCGCGCAGATCGATGAAGAGGATGCCGCCCAGGTCTCGGCGATTGTGCAGCCAGCCGCTCAGCCGGACGTCGCTGCCGACGTCAGAGGCGCGGAGCTCGCCGCAGGTGTGGGACCTGTACCGATGCATCGAGGTTCATCCAGTCTTCGCGGATAGGGGGCCTGTTTCACGTGAAACACCCCCAGGGTACCGGGCAGCTCAGGATCACTTCCCCTCATTGGAGCCCGTCCGGTCGATCACGGCGGCGAGGCGGGAGGCGGCCCGGCTCCCCGGACGGCATCGGTGGCAGGCACCGATCACCTGTTCCTACAGTGGGCGCATGCGCACTGGTGAGTCCCTGCCCGCCGTGGGGGACGTCCTGGCCACGCTCGCCACCGGCGTGTGGCGCTGGGACAACGCCTCGGGACTCGTCACCTTCGACGCGGAGGCCGCTCGGCTGATCGGCATGCCCGCGCAGCTGACGACACTCTCCGAGGCGGGCGCGCGGTCCCACGTCCACCCCGTCGACTGGAACGAGATGGACGGGGTGGTGCAGCTCGCGGTGGCCGAGGGCACCCTCGCCGAGGCCCGGGTGCGGATCATGGACGAGCACGGCCGGGTGCTCCGCACGGTCCGCAGCCGCTCCAAGCCGATCGTCGACCCCGAGACCGGGCAGTACGAGCTGATCGGCACCCTCCAGGAGGTCAGCGAGCAGCCTCCGGGCGCCGCCGCGCGCACCCCCGTCACCGGGGACTGGCGCCGCTCACGGGAGGCGTTCCTGCTGGACGCGGGACGGGCGCTGGCCGAGGCGCGGTCCACGGCGGAGGTGCTGAGGGTGGCGGCGGGCCTTTCGATGCCCGGCTTCTCGCCGGACGGTCTCGCCGTCTTCGGCGCGGAGGGCGACCGGCTGACGGTCATCGGGCACCACGGGCACCAGCCGGGCGACGAGGGCCCCTTCTCGCACATGTCGCTGGCCACGGACTATCCGGCCGCCGAGGTCGTCCGCACGGGCCGGGCGGTCTACCTCTCCACGCCCGGCGACTACAAGGACCGCTACCCGGCGTCCTGGCCGCTCGCCCGGCGCTTCGGGCGGCAGTCGTGGGCGTTCCTGCCGCTCACGGTCGCCGGCAGCACCATGGGCGCGTGGATGGCGGCCTTCACCTATCCCGTCTCCTTCACTCCCGACGAGCGCTCGGTCCTCACGACCGTCGCGCGCATGCTCGCGCAGGCCCTCTCCCGCGCCGAAGCCGCCGAGACCGCTCGGGAGCTGACCGACGGTCTCCAGCGCTCGATGATGCCGACGCTCGGCCCGCGGATGCCGGGCATGAGCGTCGCCGCGCGCTATGTCCCGACCGGCGGCGGCCTCCAGGTCGGCGGCGACTGGTACGACGTGATCCCGCTGCCGACCGACCGCTACGCTCTGGTCATCGGCGACGTCCAGGGCCACGACGTCCGCGCGGCGGGTCTGATGGGCCAGCTCCGGATAGCCCTGCGCGCCTACGCCTCCGAGGGCCACCGCCCCGACGCGGTGCTGTCCCGGGCGGCGCGTTTCCTCTACGGGGTCACCGAATCGGTGACCTACGGGTCGAGCGGCGGCACCGACGGGAGCGAGGAGGCGGTGGACCCCGCCGATGTGCGCTTCGCGACCTGTCTGTACGTCGAGGCGGACCCCGCGACCGGAACCCTGGACATCGCCCGCGCCGGGCATCCCGACCCCGCGATCCGCATGGCGGACGGGACCGTGCTGATGCGGCCGACGGCGGGCGGGCTGCCGCTCGGCATCGACCCGGACGCCGACTACCCGACCACCCGGCTCGTCCTGGAGCCGGGCGAGACCATGCTGATCTGCACCGACGGGCTCATCGAGACCGGCGGCCACGACCTCGACACCGGCTGGCGCCGTATCCGCCGGATCCTCGAATCCCACGACGGCGACATGGAGACCCTGGCCGACGCCCTCGTCCAGGCCGTGCACGGGCCCTCGTCGCACCACACCACCGGTCCGCTGGCCGACCGGCGGGAGGACGACATAGCGGTGCTGCTGCTGTCCCGGCCGGCCCTGGAGAGGACCGGCGACGACACGGCCACGCTCGTACGGCCGCCGGTGCGCCGCACGATGCTGAGCGTGGCGCAGGCCGAGCCCGAGCGGATCGCGGACGCCCGTCAGCAGGTGCGGGAGCTCCTGCACGACTGGGCCTCCGCCGACCAGCTCGACTCCGCGGTCCTGCTCGTCTCCGAGATGGTCACCAACGTCCTCGTGCACACCGACGCCGACGCGTTGCTCGTCGCCGAGGTGGCGGGCGAGCCGGGCAAGCGGCGGATGCGGATCGAGGTCACCGACGGCAGCGACGACCTGCCGCACCGGCGTCATCCCGGGGAGCTGGCCTCGTCCGGACGCGGACTGGTGCTGGTCGAGATGCTCGCGGACGCGTGGGGGGTGGACCCGCGGGGCGAGGGCAAGAGCATCTGGTTCGAGTTCTCCGAGACACCGGACGCGGGTTCCGGCAGGCCCGGGTCCCCGAAGGACTCCGCGCTGACGAGCGCCTGGGACGCGTTCGCCGAGGTGACGGACTTCGGCGGGCCGGCGGGCCCGGACGTCGCGCCGGGGCGGACGGGAATGTGACGACAGGCTCTAGGGGGTGCCGGGCGGCCGGGAATCCTGGGCCGGGTCCGGTGGTCCTTCCGGCGCGTAGCGCACACGGAGTTCGTGCACGACGCCGAAGGCCGCCGCCGTCAGGGGGACGGCGAGCAGCATGCCGAGGACGCCCGCCACGGAGGCGCCCGCCGTGATCGCGAGCAGCACCACCGCCGGGTGCATCTGCACCTGCCGGCTCTGGATCATCGGCTGGAGGCCGTAGCCCTCCAGCATCTGGATGGCGAGCACGACCCCGAGCGTCCACAGGGCGATGACGAACCCCCGGTCCGCGAGGGCGACCAGGACGGCCACGGTGCCGGAGATGAACGCGCCGAGATACGGGATGTAGGCCCCCACGAAGACCAGCGCGCCGAGCCCGACCGCGCCCGGGACGCGCAGGACCAGGAGTCCGACGGTGATGCAGAGGGCGTCGATGAGCGCGATGATCGTCGTCCCGCGCATGAAGCCCTCGACGGCTCCGTAGGCGCGCCGGGCCATGGCCTCGACGACGTCGGCGGTCCCGCGGGGCGCGAGCGACCGCAGTGATCCGGCCACCCGGTGCGAGTCGCGCAGGAAGAAGAACACGAGCAGCAGGGCGAGGAAGCCCATGGCGAGGGTCTCGGCCACGACGCTGACGCCGCTGACGACGTTGGACGCGGCCGTGCCGCCGAACTTGGCCAGCAGGTCCTTGGAGTTGGTGGCGACGTCGTCGAGCGAGGTGCCCGCCGCGCCGAAGTGCTCGGCGACGCTGCGCGAGGCCTCCCGGAGCGAGGACACGATCTGGGCGCCGGTGTGGATGAGCGCGGCGACGACGACGTAGACGGCACCGCCGACCACGACGGCCACCGCGACGCAGGTCAGGGCGGCGGCCAGCGAGCGGTTGAGCCGTGCCTTGACCATGCGCCGGTACAGCGGTCCGAGCAGGGCGGTCCCGAGCAGCGCGAGCAGCACCGGCACCACCGCCGTACGGAACTCGGCGCACAGCTGGATGCCCACCCATCCCACCCCGGCGCTCAGGAGGATCACGACACACCAGGCCGCCAGCCGCCGGGCACCCTCGGGGAGTAGCTGCACCCTGCCAGCTGACCATGCGTCAGCCGGACCGGCTCCCGGGGGAGTCCGAACGAGGGAAGCCCCGTCCACCGGCGGACGGGGCTTCCTGGAGCGCGGCGGCGGGTTCGTCCTCCCCCGGCGCGACGGCGGGTTCTAGGCCTGCGGCCCGCTCGCGGACATCCCGTGCACCGCCGGTATCGTGCCCAGGCGGCCCTTCTGGAAGTCCTCGAAGGCCTGCTGGAGCTCGTCGCGGGTGTTCATCACGAACGGGCCGTAGTGGGCCATGGGCTCACGGATCGGCCGGCCGCCGAGCAGCACGACCTCCAGGTCGGGCGTGTTGGAGTCCTGCTTCTCGTCCGCCCGGACGGTCAGCGAGGAGCCCGCGCCGAAGACGGCGGTCTGGCCGGTGTGGACCGGGCGGCGGTCCGCGCCCACGCTGCCGCGTCCGGCCAGCACGTAGGCGAGGCCGTTGAAGTCCTCGCGCCACGGCAGGGTGATCTCGGCGCCCGGCCGGAGCGTGGCGTGGACCATGGTGATCGGGGTGTGCGTGATGCCCGGACCCTGGTGGCCGTCGAGCTCACCGGCGATGACCCGCAGGAGCGCGCCGCCGTCCGGGGTGCTGAGCAGCTGTACGGTGCCGCCCCGGATGTCCTGGTACCTCGGGGCCATCATCTTGTCCTTGGCCGGCAGGTTCACCCACAGCTGGAGCCCGTGGAAGAGACCGCCCGACATCACGAGGTGCTCCGGCGGCGCCTCGATGTGGAGCAGGCCGGACCCGGCCGTCATCCACTGGGTGTCGCCGTTGGTGATCGTGCCGCCGCCACCGTTGGAGTCCTGGTGGTCGAAGATGCCGTCGATGATGTAGGTCACGGTCTCGAAGCCGCGGTGCGGGTGCCAGGGGGTGCCCTTGGGCTCGCCCGGCGCGTACTCCACCTCACCCATCTGGTCCATCATGATGAACGGGTCGAGGTGCCGGTAGTTGATCCCGGCGAACGCGCGGCGGACCGGGAAACCCTCGCCCTCGAAGCCACTGGGCGCGGTCGTCACGGTCAGCACGGGACGGGCCACCGCGTCGGCCGGCACGGCCACCCGGGGCAGGGCCAGCGGGTTCTCGACAGTCACTGCGGGCATGTCGGTACCTCCTTGCGCTTCGAGTTTAGTTGATAATTGAACTTTCTGATACCCGTAACGACGGAAGCCCGGAGGGCATTCCCTCCGGGCGTCACGGGTTCAGGGGGCATCCGGCCGAGCGGACACCGGGGCGCCGGCGGCACCCGCGGCGGACCGTCAGCCGTACATGCGGCGCATCGCGAAGTCCACCATCTGCTCCACGGCCTTCGCGTCGAAGACCATCCGGTGCTTGCCCTCCATGTCGATCACGAAGCCGTAGCCGGTGGGCAGCAGGTCGATCACCTCGGCCCCGGTGATCACGAAGTACTTGGACTCCTTGCCCGCGTACCGGCGCAGCTCCTTGAGCGAGGTGAACATCGGGATGACGGGCTGCTGGGTGTTGTGCAGCGCCAGGAATCCGGGGTTGTCACCGCGCGGGCAGTAGACCTTCGAGGTGGCGAAGACCTGCTGGAAGTCCTCGGCCGCCATGGCCCCCGTGGTGAAGGCGCGGACCGCGTCCGGCAGGGACGGCGGGGACGGCTCGGGGTACAGGGGCGGCTGCTGGGCGTACCCGCCCGCCATCTGCCCGTCCGGCATCTGGCCGGGCATCTGCTGCTGCGGCGGGACGTACCCCTGCTGGGCGCCTGCGTTCTGCTCGTAGCCGTACATGGGTCAAAGAGTAGTGGGCCACATATGGCCCACTCGGGGTTGCTTCTTATTACTGGCGGGTAGCATTATCGAAGCTACTTGTTGGTACGTGAACCAGATGCGAGGAGTCAGTGCCTCGCCGATCCCTTACGGAGCCGTCGCCATGGGGCACTACAAGTCGAATCTCCGCGACATCGAGTTCAACCTCTTCGAGGTACTCGGGCGCGACAAGCTGTACGGCACCGGCCCGTTCGCGGAAATGGACACGGACACCGCCAAGAGCATCCTCGAGGAGCTGACCCGCCTCTCGGAGAACGAGCTGGCCGAGTCCTTCGCGGACGCCGACCGCAACCCCCCGGTCTTCGACCCGGAGACCAACACCGCGCCGGTTCCGGCCTCCTTCAAGAAGTCGTACAAGGCGTTCATGGACTCCGAGTACTGGCGTCTCGGCGTGCCCGAGGAGATCGGCGGCTCCACCTCGCCCCGCTCCCTGATCTGGGCGTACGCGGAGCTGATCCTCGGCGCGAACCCGGCGGTCTGGATGTACTCCTCCGGCCCCGCGTTCGCGGGCATCCTCTTCGAGGAGGGCAACGACGTCCAGAAGCACATCGCCACGATGGCCGTCGAGAAGCGCTGGGGCTCCACCATGGTCCTCACCGAGCCGGACGCCGGCTCCGACGTGGGCGCCGGCCGCACCAAGGCCATCCAGCAGGCGGACGGCTCCTGGCACATCGAGGGCGTGAAGCGCTTCATCACCTCCGGTGAGCACGACATGGAGGAGAACATCCTCCACTACGTCCTCGCCCGCCCCGAGGGCCACGGCCCCGGCACCAAGGGCCTGTCCCTCTTCCTCGTCCCGAAGTACGAGTTCGACTTCGAGACCGGCGAGCTGGGCGAGCGCAACGGCGTGTACGCGACGAACGTCGAGCACAAGATGGGCCTCAAGGCCTCCAACACCTGCGAGATGACCTTCGGCGACCGCCACCCCGCCAAGGGCTGGCTGATCGGCGACAAGCACGACGGCATCCGCCAGATGTTCCGCATCATCGAGTTCGCCCGCATGATGGTCGGCACGAAGGCCATCTCCACGCTGTCGACCGGCTACCTGAACGCGCTGGAGTACGCCAAGGAGCGCGTCCAGGGCACCGACCTCGCGAACTTCATGGACAAGGCCGCGCCCAAGGTCACCATCACGCACCACCCGGACGTGCGCCGCTCGCTCATGACGCAGAAGGCGTACGCCGAGGGCATGCGCGCCCTGGTCCTGCACACCGCCGCGGTCCAGGACGAGATCCAGGTCCTGGAGGCCGCCGGCGAGGACACCGCCGCCGCCGAGGCCCTGAACGACCTCCTCCTGCCGATCGTGAAGGGCTACGGCTCCGAGAAGGGCTACGAGCTGCTCGCCCAGTCGCTCCAGATCTTCGGCGGCTCCGGCTTCCTGCAGGAGTACCCGATCGAGCAGTACATCCGCGACGCCAAGATCGACACGCTGTACGAGGGCACCACCGCGATCCAGGGCCAGGACTACTTCTTCCGGAAGATCGTCCGCAACCAGGGCGCCGCGCTGAACTCCCTCGCCGAGGAGATCAAGAAGTTCCTGGCGCTCGGCACCGGCGGCGAGGAGCTGTCCACCGCCCGCGAGCAGCTCGCCAAGGCCGCCGTCGAGCTGGAGGCCATCGTCGGCCTGATGCTGACCGACCTCGCCGCCACCGAGCAGGACGTCAAGAACATCTACAAGGTGGGCCTCAACACCACCCGCCTCCTGATGGCCTCCGGTGACGTGGTCGTCGGCTACCTGCTGCTGCGCGGTGCCGCCGTCGCCGCCGAGAAGCTGGAGACCGCCTCCGCCAAGGACAAGTCCTTCTACACCGGCAAGATCGCGGCCGCGAAGTTCTTCGCCGCCAACGTGCTGCCGGGCGTCACCGGCGCCCGCAAGCTCGCCGAGGCCGTCGACCTGGACCTGATGGAGCTGGACGAGGCCGCCTTCTAAGGTCCCCTCCGACCCCTGTCCGGGCGGACGGGCACCCGGTCCGGCACCTGTCCGTCCGTTCAGGTGTCCCGAGGTGTCCGCCCTTCACATCCCCCTTACGAGGGCCCGCTCCCAACCCCGGGAGCGGGCCCTCGTGCGTCGTTAAGGTGAACCCATGAGTGCACCCACCCGCTTCGACCGCGGCCACACCGACGACCTCATGTCCTTCCTCGCGGCGAGCCCGACGCCGTACCACGCCGTGGCGAGCGCCGCCGAGCGGCTGGAGAAGGCCGGGTTCCGTCAGGTCGCCGAGACCGACGCGTGGGAAGGGACCAGCGGCGGCAAATACGTGCTGCGCGGAGGGGCGATCATCGCCTGGTACGTGCCGAAGGGCGCCGAGCCGCACACACCGTTCCGGATCGTCGGCGCGCACACCGACTCCCCGAACCTGCGGGTCAAGCCGCTGCCGGACACCGGAGCCCACGGCTGGCGGCAGGTCGCCGTCGAGATCTACGGCGGGCCGCTGCTCAACTCCTGGCTCGACCGGGACCTGGGCCTGGCCGGACGCCTGTCGCTGCGGGACGGCTCGACCCGCCTGGTCAACGTCGACCGGCCGCTGCTGCGCGTGCCGCAGCTCGCCATCCACCTCGACCGTTCCGTCAACGACGGGCTCAAGCTCGACAAGCAGCGCCACCTCCAGCCCGTCTGGGGACTCGGCGACGCCCGCGAGGGCGATCTGATCTCCTTCCTGGAGGAGGAGTCCGGGATCCCCGCGGGCCAGGTCACCGGCTGGGACCTGATGACCCACTCCGTCGAGCGCCCCGCCTACCTGGGCCGCGACAACGAGCTGCTCGCGGGACCGCGCATGGACAACCTGCTGTCCGTGCACGCGGCCACGGCCGCGCTGGCGGCGGTCGCGGCAGCCGACTCCCGTCTCTCGTACATCCCGGTCCTCGCCGCCTTCGACCACGAGGAGAACGGCTCGCAGAGCGACACCGGCGCCGACGGACCGCTGCTCGGCGGTGTGCTGGAACGTTCAGTCTTCGCCCGCGGCGGTTCCTACGAGGACCGGGCGCGCGCCTTCGCCGGCACTATCTGTCTCTCCTGCGACACCGGTCACGCCGTGCACCCGAACTACGCCGAGCGCCACGACCCGACGCACCACCCGCGCGCGGGCGGCGGCCCCATCCTCAAGGTGAACGTCAACAACCGCTACGCCACCGACGGTTCGGGCCGGTCCGTGTTCGCCGCCGCCTGCGAGAAGGCCGGCGTGCCGTTCCAGTCCTTCGTCTCCAACAACTCCATGCCCTGCGGCACCACCATCGGCCCCATCACCGCGGCGCGGCACGGCATCAGGACGGTCGACATCGGCGTGGCCATCCTGTCCATGCACAGCGCCCGCGAACTCTGCGCCGCCGACGACCCGTTCCTGCTGACGAACGCGCTGGTGGCGTTCCTGGAGGGCTGAGTCCCGCCCGCCCGTTCCCCTGCGAGATCGTTATTTTTGAACCTGTTCAAAGATGATTGTCGCACCGTAAGCTGCGCTTCAATCTTCAACGATCTGCGAACTCGGTCTCGTGGGGGGACTACGTGCGAAAGAGATCCCTGGCGCTCGCCTGCGCCTCAGTCGCGGCCGCCCTGCTGCTCGGCCCGGTACCCGCCGCGCACGCGGCGCCGGCGCCGGTGCTGTACGGCGTCGGCAGCGGTGACCACCCCGGTGACGGCCTGGTGTGGGTGTCCGCCTCGTCCGACACCGCCATCACCTCGATCACCGCACACTTGTACGCGCCGGGCTCCGCCGCCGACGCCCCGGAGATCACCCAGGTCAGCGACTTCACCCGTGACTCCAGCACCGGCTTCGCGAACCTGTGGCGGACCACCACCCCGCTGCGCCTGGCCGACCTCGGCGTCTACCGCGTCGTGGTCGACCTGACCGACGCCGACGGGGACACCACCACCGCCCAGGACACGTCCGGGTACGAGTACGAGCTCGAGGCGAACCTCACGGATCTGCGGGCCGCCCCGCAGAATCCGGACTACGAGCACCAGGACGTCACCGTCACCGGCGGCTTCACGGTCACCGACCCGCGCACCGGCAAGACGACTCCCGCGGTGGACGCGCGAGTGGACCTGGGGATCTCCAGCGTCCCGGGCGCGGCGACCCGGACCGGCGCCGACGGCCGCTTCACCTACACCTACCGCGTCACCGACCCGTCCATCGACACCGTCAGCGCCTGGCTGCGGCCGGACGAGCCCTGGTACCAGTCCAACGCCAACCAGAGCGTAGAGGTCAGGGCCGTCCAGTCGAACACCCGCGTGACCCTGGACGCCGCCGAACTGAGCGTCAAGGCCGGGCAGGCGGTGAAGGTCTCCGGGACCGCCGAGGTGTACGTCGGCGGGGCGTGGAAACCGCTGGCCGGAGCCACGGTGGAGGAGATCTGGTCCAGCGAGTCCAGAGGCGTGGCCTCGCGGCCCGTCACGGGCGCCGACGGCCGCTTCACCGGAGAGCTGACGCTGCCGATGTCCGGCACGGTCGATGTGCGGGTGCTCACCGGGACGTTTCTGAGGTTCAGCGAGCTGCAGCTGGTCAAGGTGCACGTCGCCCAGAAGACGTCGATCACCGACTTCACCGCGAGCCTGGACAAGTACGCCCAGCTGACCGCCAAGGGCCTGCTGAACACCGGCAGGTCCGACCCGGCGGACGTGTACGACAAGGTCGACCTCCAGTACTCGGCCGACGGGAAGACCGGCTGGAAGACGATGAAGACGGTCGTACCCGGCAGCTTCGAGCCGAACGTCGGCGCGAACTTCAAGGGCACCTTCGCCACGTCCTACAAGGGCTACTACCGGGCGCACTTCAAGGCCGTCCCGGACTTCCAGGAGTCGTACAGCCCCGTCGTGCACGTCACGCGCACCCCGACCCGGATCACCGACGGCAACGCCGCGCCGGAGCCGGTCCGCAAGGGCCGCACGATCACCTACAAGGGCAAGCTGCAGCACTACACCTCGGGCGTCTGGAAGGCCTACGCGGGCCGGACGGTGAAGATCCTCTTCAAGCCCAAGGGCTCCAGCAGCTGGTACGACATGGGCAACGCGACCACCCGCACGGACGGCACGTTCAGCAAGGGCTTCACGGCCTCGAAGGACGGCACCTGGGTCGCGGTGCTCCTCTACCCGAACAGCACGCACCTGGCGAGTTCGGGCCGCGAGGACTACGTCGACGTGACGTGACGTGACGTCACGACGTGACGCCACGCGCGCCGTCGTCGGAAACGGCGGCGCGCGGTCACGTGAGGGATCGCCTCCGCATGGCTCCGGAGATCCCGGGCACCCGGAACGGGTCCGGAACGACTCGGAGTTGCCATCACAAGGAGACGACACCCATGGGCCTGGGCGGATGCATCATCCTCATCGCCGCGGGGGCGATCCTCACGTTCGCGACCGACTGGCACATGCAGGGGGTCGACCTTCACCTGGTCGGCGTGATCCTCATGATCGTCGGGCTGATCGGTGTGACGACCTTCAGCAGCATCGCCCGGCGCCGGCGCGTCGTCGTACCGCCGACGGCGACCGTCGTCGACGACGAGCGGAGCCGCCGCGACGGCTACTCCGGCGGATACGGCGTCTGAGCCCGCTCAGCCGTCCATGCCCGCGAGGACCAGGGGCAGCCGGTCCGCGCCGCTCGCGGTGAGGCGGACCGGCACGCCCCAGTCCTGCTGGTGGACATGGCAGGCGGGATATTCGTTGACCGGATCGTCGTCGCAGGACGCCGCCATCGCCGACACGTGCAGCACGCCCTGCGGGACCTCGGGATTCAGCTCGACGGTCCGTGAGAGATCGGTCCCGGCGCCCTCGCCCGCGAGCAGCAGCTCGGGCGGGGTGGCGGAGACGAGGAGCCGGGTGGACGGGCCGTACCGAGTGTCCAGCTTCTGCCCGGCGGGCGCCTGGAAGATCACGTCCAGCCGGACGGCCCCGGGCGCGACATCGGTGGCCGCGCGCTGCGTGCGATGGGCGACCGACTCCACCCGTACGGCCTCCTCCGGCAGCCGCAGCCGGGTCAGCCGGTGCCGGGCCGACTCCACCACCACGATGTCGTCCCCGACGAGCACGGCGTCGCTCGGCTCGCGCAGGTCCGTGGCCAGCGTGGTCACCTCACCCGTCGCGGGGTCGTAGCGACGCAGCGCGTGGTTGTACGTGTCGCTGACCGCGACCGAACCGTCGGGCAGCGCGGTGACCCCCAGCGGGTGCTGGAGCAGGGCCTGTCCGGCGGCACCGTCACGGTGACCGAAGTCGAACAGCCCCGTGCCGACGGCCGTGTGCACCGCCCCGTCCGGGTCCACCCAGCGCAGCGCCGAGGTCTCGGAGTCGGCCAGCCAGAGCCGGTCCTCGGTGGCCGCGAGCCCCGACGGCTGCGCGAACCAGGCCTCGGGGCCCGGCCCGTCGACCAGCCCCTCGTTCGTCGTGCCCGCGGTGACCTCGACGGTCCCCGCCGCCGGGTCGTACGCCCACAGCTGGTGCACCCCCGCCATGGCGATCCAGACCTTCCCGCCGAACAGGGCCACGTCCCACGGCGAGGACAGATCGATCCCGCGCGCCGGCCCCGACGTCGGCGAGCCCTGCCACCACTGGCGGCCGGTGCCCGCGAGCGTGGAGACCGCGCCGGTCGCGAGGTCGACCCGGCGCAGCGCGTGGTTCACGGTGTCGGCGACGACGACCGCGCCCTCGTCGAGCAGCGCGAGGCCCTGCGGCTCGCTGAACCCGGCCTCCCCGGCGCCGCCGTCCACGAAGCCCCGGACCCCGGACCCGATGCGCCGCACGACCGTCTCGCCGTCCTCCTCCAGCTCCACCAGCTGATGCCGGGTCGTGTCGCTGACCAGCAGGTTGCCGTTCGGCAGGGCGAGCGCCTTGCCCGGGAAGCGCAGCACGGTCGGCTCGGGTTCGGGCGCCACGTACGGCCCGTCGCCGCGGCGCAGGGTGCCCTTCGCCGCGTGCTCGGCCTCCAGCTCCTCCACCAGCCGCTCGATGGCGTGGGCGTGCCCCTCACCGGCGTGCTGGGCGACGACGTACCCCTCGGGGTCGATCACCACGAGCGTCGGCCAGGCCCGCACGGCGTACTGCTTCCAGGTCACGAGCTCCGGATCGTCGAGCACCGGGTGCTCCACCCCGTAGCGCTCCACGGCGTCGACGACCGCCTGGTGCTCCGCCTCGTGCACGAACTTCGGCGAGTGCACCCCGACGATGACGACGGTGTCCCGGTGCTTCTCCTCCAACTCCCGCAACTCGTCGAGGACGTGAAGGCAGTTGATACAGCAGAAGGTCCAGAAATCTACAACGACACACTTACCTCGCAGCTCCGCAAGCGTCAGGTCTTTACCACCCGTGTTGAGCCACCCGCCCTTTCCGACGAGCTCGGGAGCACGAACACGGGCACGGCGCGGGGCGGGGGAGGCAGCGTTCATGCGATCAAGGGTGCCACCACGGCGCTCGGCCCCGGAACTCCCGGACCCGCGCGCGGCCGGAAGCCGGGACGGGGTACGGCCGAGGTCAGTCCAGTGCGTGCCCCGTCGTAGCGTCCACGTGGGCGGGGACCTCCTCGTGGCGGTCGCCGACCGTGAGGGTGCCGGTGGGTTCGAAGAGGAGGATCGACGCGCCGGCGGGGGCCGACGGCTTGTGCTCGGTGCCGCGCGGGACGGTGCAGACGGACCCCTTGGGCAGGACGACCGTCCTCTCGCCGGCCGGTTCCCGGAGCGCGATGGTCAACTCGCCCTCCAGGACCAGGAAGAACTCGTCCGTGTGGTCGTGCACGTGCCAGACGTGGTCGCCCTCGACCTTCGCGACGCGCACGTCGTAGTCGTTGACGGCGGTCACGATGCGAGGGCTCCACAGCTCGTCGAAGGAGGCGAGGGCGGTGGCGAGGGAGACGGGTTCGCCGCGACGGGCGGGTGTACTGGTCATGTGTTCATCGTCCGCGCCTCCCGGCACCCCCGCGAGTGCTAGAAATCGCATATGCCGCAAGGATCCTCGCATCGTCCTGCATCCTCGGAGTCCTCCGGCGCGCGCGGGCCGGCACGGCCTTCACCGCGCCGGCCCCGTCGGGTGCACCGGGTGGTCGTGATCGTCGACGAGGGGACGAACCCGTTCGAAGTCGGCGTCGCGACCGAGCTGTTCGGGCTCCCCCGGCCCGAACTGGGGCGCCCCGAGCCGCTCTACGAGCTGACCCTGTGCACGCCGACGCCCGGTGTCCGGATGAACCACGGGTTCTTCACGCTCGGCGGAGTGCCCGGCCTCGACGCGGTGGACGACGCCGACACCCTCGTCGTCCCCGGCCGTCCCGACAACGTCGTCCCGCGCCGGCCGGCCGTCCTGGACGCCGTCCGGCGCGGCCACGCGCGCGGCGCCCGGGTGGTGAGCTTCTGCACCGGATCCTTCGCGCTCGCCGAGGCGGGGCTGCTCGACGGGCGGCGCGCCACCACCCACTGGCGCTGGACGGACGTCTTCCGGGAACTGCACCCGCGCGTGCTGCTCGATCCGGACGTGCTCTTCGTGGACGAGGGGGACGTGCTGACGGCGGCGGGCAGCGCGGCCGCGCTCGATCTCGGGCTGCACCTCGTACGGCACGATCACGGCGCGGAGATCGCGAACGCGGTGTCGCGCCGGCTGGTCTTCGCCGCGCACCGCGACGGGGGCCAGCGCCAGTTCGTGCAGCGGCCGCTGCCCGACGTGCGGGACGAGTCGCTGGCACCCCTGCTGGCCTGGGCGCAGGAGCGGCTCGGTGAGCCGCTGACGGTCGGGGACCTCGCCGCGCACGCCGCCGTCAGCCCGGCGACACTGCACCGCCGCTTCCGCGCCCAGCTCGGCACGACCCCGCTGACCTGGCTGACGGCAGAGCGGGTCGCCCTGGCCTGCCGGCTCATCGAGCGGGGCGAGGTCCGGTTCGACGTGGTGGCCGGCCTGAGCGGGCTCGGGACCGCCGCGAACCTGCGCGAGCGGGTGCGCCGGGCGACCGGACTCAGCCCGTCGGCCTACCGGCGGCGTTTCGGACCGCCCGCCGGGGAACCGGTGACGGCATGAGATACCTCGTACGCGACCGGCTGCTCGGCTTCGGTGACGACTACTGGATCGAGGACGACCACGGCAACAAGGTCTTCCTCGTCGACGGCAAGGCCATGCGGC
The DNA here is from genome assembly GCF_044333225.1 of Streptomyces sp. NPDC021080. Classification (NCBI taxonomy): domain Bacteria; kingdom Bacillati; phylum Actinomycetota; class Actinomycetes; order Kitasatosporales; family Streptomycetaceae; genus Streptomyces; species Streptomyces sp. NPDC021080. The sequence goes on from NZ_JBIRQM010000009.1 coordinate 87,794, forward strand.
TGCGGGACACCTTCCAGCTGAAGGACACCCGCGGACGCGTCCTGATCGACATCCACCAGAAGATGCTCGCGCTGCGCGACACGATGATCATCGAGCGGGACGGCGATCCGCTCGCGACCATCAAGCGCAAGCGGCTGTCCCTGCTCCGCAATCACTACCGCGTGTCGCTGGTCGACGGCACGGAACTCGACGTCAGCGGCAAGATCCTCGACCGCGAGTTCGCCGTCGACTACGACAACGAGCTCCTCGCCCAGATCTCCCGGCGCTGGCTCCACCTCCGCGACACCTACGGCGTCGACGTCGTACGGGAGGACGCCGATCCGGCGCTGCTGATCGCGGTCGCCGTGTGCGTGATCCATCTGGCGGAGAAGGAACGGGGGGACGACTGAAGGGACGGCCGGGAGCACGGCCGACCGGCGAGCGGTGGCGGGACGGGTACCGGCCGGTCCGCGGCGGGGCGCCGGTCAGCGGGTCGGGGTGTCCAGGCCGAGCAGGCGGTCCTTCAGGGCCGGGAACTGCTCCCGGGTCTCCGCGACCTTCGCCGGGTCGAGGTCCACCGTGAGGACCTCCTCGCCCGGCCCCGCCTCGGCGAGGACCTCGCCCCACGGGTCGACCACGATCGAGTGACCGGCCTGGGGGACTCCGGCGTGCGTGCCGGCCGTTCCGCAGGCGAGGACGTACGCCTGGTTCTCGACGGCCCGCGCCTGCGCGAGCAGGGTCCAGTGGGCGCGGCGCCGTTCGGGCCAGCCGGCCGGGAGGACGAAGGTCTGCGCCCCCGCGTCGACGAGTCCGCGGAACAGCTCGGGGAACCGGAGGTCGTAGCAGGTGGCGACGCCGATGACGGTCTCCGGCAGCCGCACCGTCACCAGTTCCGTGCCCGCTCCCATCAGCACGGCCTCGCCCTTGTCGAAGCCGAAGCGGTGGATCTTGCGGTAGGTGGCGACGAGGTCGCCGGCGGGGGAGTAGACGAGGGAGGTGTTGTAGAGGGGGGCCTCGGTCTCCGGGCCGGTCCCGGACGCGGCGCGCTCGGGGATCGAGCCGGCGTGCAGCCACACGCCCGCGTCGCTCGCCGCCTTGCTCATCGCCTCGTGGGTGGGCCCCTGGAGCGGCTCGGCCTGCGCCGCGAACTCCTCGTAGGCGAAGGCGCCGGTGGTCCACAGCTCGGGGAGCACGACGAGATCGACTCCGGCTTGATCACGTACCAGGTCGGCAACGCGGCGCCTGCGGGCCGCGACCGTTTCGTCGTCGTTTACGTCGATCTGGAGGAGCGAGGCGCGCACACTACCACCGTCCTGGCATTCGAGCCGTCGATACGGGCCTACGATCGTCACACGAAAGCACTGCCGGGGTGCCTCGCAGCAGCGTAACTTAGCGTCCCAAGACACCCGCTGCCTGTGAAATGCCCGCGTCCAACCGCCCGAGGGGTCCCGTTCCGTGAGTCTGCATCCGAGTCTTCAGTCCTACGCCGACGCCTGGGCCCACTCGATCGAAGCGATATCCGAGCTGGTGCAGCCGCTTGTGGAGGGCGAGTGGAACCGGCGGACCCCGTGCCCCGGCTGGTCGGTGCGTGACATCGTCTCGCACGTCATCGGGCTGGACTGCGAGATGCTCGGCGACCCGCGGCCGATCCACACCCTTCCCCGCGACCTCTACCACGTGACGAACGAACACCAGCGGTACATGGAGATGCAGGTCGACGTGCGCCGCCATCACACGGCGCCGGAGATGACCTCCGAGCTGGAGTACACGGTCATCCGTCGCAACCGGCAGCTGCGGAACGAGTCGCGGCAGCCCGACGCCAAGGTGCGCGGTCCGCTCGGCACCGAGGTCACCCTCGAACACGCGATGCGCAACCGCGCGTTCGACGTGTGGGTGCACGAGCAGGACCTGCGGTACACGCTGGGCCGGCCGGGCAACCTCGACTCCCCCGGTTCGGGGATCGTGCGGGACCAGCTGCTGGCCGCGCTGCCGAAGGCCGTCGCCAAGGACGCGGGGGTGCCGGTGAACTCCGCGGTGGTCTTCGACGTGCACGGTCCCGTCGAGTTCCTGCGCACCGTCCGTGTCGACGCCGACGGGCGCGGGACGATCAGCAATTCGCCCTCTCTCGGACCTGTGGCGAGCCTCAGCCTCGACTGGGAGACCTTCGTCCGGCTCGCGTGCGGCCGCGTCCGCCCCGACGCCGTGTCCGACCGCATCAAGGCCGAGGGCGACCCCGATCTGGCCGCGGCGATCCTGCGCAACCTCGCCGTCACGCCGTAGCGGGCGACAGCACGCCGGGCGGTTGCCGCCGTCGCGACGGGGGCGGGGCGGTTCGCCGCGTCACGACCGGGCGGGCGGTTCGCCCTGTCTTGACCGGGCGAGACGGTTCCTTGCCGCCGTGACGGCGAGGCGGTCCCGCCCATGACCGCGCGGGCGGACCCGGCCCCTTCGGCATGCGGTGAACCGGAACCGCCGGACGGGCACCGGTCCCGGGCCGGACGGCAGGCGACAGGGCGACAGACGGCCGACAGCAGGCGGCCCGCGGCAGAGGGACGGCGTGCCCCCGGACGGTCACGCCGGTACGTGCACCGTCTCCACCCGGCTGGCCACGAGCCGCTCCCGCTCCCGGCGGGCCGCCTGCTCCCGCAGCCGGAAGATCTGGCTCAGCCCGAGCGCCTGGAGCACGAACACGGCGGCGAAGGCGATCCGGTAGTTGTCGTCGGTGGCGTCGAGCAGGACACCGATGGCCAGCAGTGTCGTCATCGAGGCGACGAAACCACCCATGTTGGTGATCCCGGACGCGGTTCCCTGACGCTCCGGCGGGTTCGCCGGGCGCGCGAAGTCGAAGCCGAGCATCGAGGCCGGCCCGCAGAACCCGAGCACCGTGCACAGCACGACCAGCAGCCACATCGGCGCGTGCTCCCCGGGGTACACCAGCACCCCCGCCCACACGACGGCCGTCGCGGCGACCGTGCCGAGCGCCAGCGGCAGCCGCGCGGTGTGGTGCCGGGCGACGATCTGCCCGTACACCAGCCCGGCGCCCATGTTGGACAGGACGACGAGCGTCAGCAGCTCACCGGCCGTGGCCCGGGTGAGCCCCTGTGCCTGGACGAGGAACGGCATGCCCCACAGCAGCAGGAACACCATCGCCGGGAACTGGGTGGTGAAGTGCACCCACAGTCCCAGCCGGGTGCCGGGCTCCCGCCAGGACGCGAGGATCTGCCGGCGGACGTAGGCGGCGCCCTGGTGCGGGAACGGCTCCGGGAGGTGGCCCTCGGGGTGGTCCCGCAGGAACAGCAGCAGGAGGACGAGGACGAGCACACCGGCGGCGGCACTGCCGGCGAACGCGGCCGTCCAGCCCACCCCGTGCAGCAGCCGGGCGATCACGAGGGTCGAGACGAGGTTGCCGGCCATGCCGACCAGGCCCGCGAGCTGCGCGACGAGCGGACCGCGGCGGGCGGGGAACCACCGGGTGCCGAGGCGCAGCACGCTGATGAACGTCATCGCGTCCCCGCAGCCCAGCAGCGCGCGCGAGGCGAGCGCCATGCCGTACGACGCGGAGAACGCGAAGCCGAGCTGCCCCGCCGTGAACAGCAGGACGCCGATGGTCAGCACCTTCTTGGTGCCGAGCCGGTCGACCAGCAGTCCGACGGGTATCTGCATGCCCGCGTACACGAGGAGCTGGAGGATGGAGAAGGTGGACAGGGCGGAGGCGCCCACGTGGAAGCGCTCCGCGGCGTCGAGTCCGGCCACGCCCAGGGACGTACGGAAGATGACCGCGACGAAGTAGACCGAGACGCCGATGCCCCAGACGGCGATCGCGCGCCGGCCGCCGGGCGGGTCGCCGGGCAGGGTGGCCGCGCGGCTCATCGGACCTCGCCCCGGGCCAGGTTGGAGAACCAGCTGACGTGTCCGTGGATGAGGTGGACGACCGCGTCGGCGTCGCCGGAGCGCAGGGCCTGAAGGATCTGTTCGTGTTCGACGAGCGTCTTGGTGATCCGGTCGGGGTGGGCGTGCATCACGGCGACTCCCATCCGCAGCTGCCGGTCGCGGAGCTGGTCGTAGAGCCGGGAGAGGATCTCGTTGCCACCGCTGCGGACGATCTCGGCGTGGAAGCAGCGGTCGGTGACGGCGGCGGCGGCCAGATCCCCGGCGGCGGCCTGCTCCTTCTGCCGGTCGAGCAGTTCCTCCAGGCGGGCCAGGAGCTGCGGCGACGCCGGTACGGCCTTGCGCGCGGCGTGCTCCTCCACGAGCTGGCGGGTCTCGACCACGTCCGCGATCTCCTGGGCGGAGACGGGCAGGACGAGCGCGCCCTTCTTCGGGTAGAGCTTGATCAGGCCCTCGGCCTCCAGGCGGAGCAGCGCCTCGCGGACCGGGGTGCGGGACACGCCCACCGCGTCGGCGAGCTCGCCCTCGGTGAGCAGGGCCCCGCCCTCGTAACGGCGGTCCAGGACCGCCTCTTTGACATGTGCGTAGACCCGGTCGGCTGCCGGTGGCTGCTTCACGGGGAGCCGCGTCGGCGCGGGCGGGGCTGAAGGCATGAACACATCTTAGATACAACACGTACGCAAGCCCGGGGGGATTTCAGCATGCGGACCCCAACGGCCCCTGCGCGTAACCCAGGTCACATGAATTTCATCCGTTCGCCGCACATCCCTTTGCCCGCCCCATGAGTCTGAACGTGGGACGGCACTGCCATGTGCTGTTCTCCCAGGGGCATTTCGCGCATACGGAGCGTTCATTTTGATTACCGGCATTAAGGGCACGCGTTTCCGCAGGGCCGCCGCTGTGACCCTCACGACCGGCGCCGTGCTGGCAGCCGGAGCCTTCGGCGCCGCGCCCGCGGGCGCTGTCGCCACGCCCACGATCGCCGCCAAGGGCGGCTATGTCATGAACAACGGGACCGGCGCGTCCCTGTACACCAAGGCGGCGGACACCCCGCTGTCCACCGGCTCCACCACGAAGATCATGACGGCCAAGGTGGTGCTGTCCCAGCCGAACCTGAACCTGGACGCCAAGGTCAAGGTCAAGGGCATTTACAGCGACTACATCGTCGCCAACAACGCGTCCTCGGCGCACCTGATCGTCGGTGACACGCTCACCGTCCGTCAGCTCCTCTACGGTCTGATGCTGCCGTCCGGCTGCGACGCCGCCTACGCGCTCGCCGACAAGTTCGGCTCGGGCACGAGTACCGCGGCCCGCGTGAAGTCGTTCATCGGCAAGATGAACACCACCGCGCACAGCCTCGGCATGACGCACTCGCACTTCGACTCGTTCGACGGCATCGGCAATGGCAACAACTACTCGACGCCGCGCGACCTGACGAAGCTCGCCAGCAACGCCATGAAGAGCACCACGTTCAAGACGGTCGTCAAGACGGTCTCCACGAAGCAGAAGGTGACCACCCCCGGTGGCTACCGCTACTACACGTGGGAGAACACCAACAAGCCGCTGCTGACCGGCTACACCGGCACGATCGGCATCAAGACCGGCTCGGGCCCCGAGGCGAAGTACTGCCTCGTGTTCGCCGCCACCCGCAACGGCAAGACGGTCATCGGCACGGTGCTCGCCTCCACGTCGATCACCGCTCGTACGTCGGACGCCACCAAGCTGATGAACTACGCGTTCGCCCGCTAGGCACGCGGCACAGCACCACGGCGGTACGGAAGCACAGAGCGAAAGAGGGGCCTGCCGGGCGATGCGCGGCGGGCCCCTCCGGTGTTCCCGGGCCGTCCGGAAAACCCGGCCGGTCACGTCCGGGAAACCGGCCCGGACATGCCGAGGGCGCCTCTTCCCGTGCGGGAAGAGGCGCCCTCGGCGGTTCACGGACCGCTTCCGGCCGACGGGGGTCAGGCCCGCGCGGCCGGTCGGCTCACGCCCAGGTGATCAGGCGCTTCGGCTGCTCCAGGACCGCCGCCGTGTCGGCGAGGACCTTGGAGCCGAGCTCGCCGTCGACCAGGCGGTGGTCGAAGGAGAGCGCCAGCGTGGTGACCTGACGGGGCTTGACCTTGCCCTTGTGGACCCAGGGCTGCAGCTTGATCGCGCCCACCGCGAGGATCGCGGACTCGCCGGGGTTGAGGATCGGCGTGCCCGTGTCGACGCCGAAGACGCCGACGTTGGTGATCGTCACCGTGCCGCCCTGCATCGCGGCCGGCGAGGTCTTGCCCTCGCGGGCCGTGGCCACCAGTTCGCCCAGCGACTCGGCCAGCTGCGGCAGGGTCTTGGCGTGGGCGTCCTTGATGTTCGGCACGATCAGGCCGCGGGGCGTGGCGGCGGCGATGCCCAGATTCACGTAGTGCTTCTGGACGATCTCCTGGTTGGCCTCGTCCCAGGACGCGTTGACGTCCGGGTTGCGCTTGATCGCGACCAGCAGGGCCTTGGCGACGAGCAGCAGCGGGTTGACCCGCAGCCCCTGCATGTCCTTGTCCTGCTTGAGCTCCTCGACCAGGCGCATCGTGCGCGTCACGTCGATCGTCACGAACTCCGTGACGTGCGGCGCGGTGAACGCCGAGCCGACCATGGCGGTGGCGATCGCCTTGCGGACGCCCTTGACGGGGATCCGGGTCTCGCGCGCGCCGTCGTACGACGCGGCCGGGGCCGGGACCTGCGGCTGGACATGGGCCGGGGCCTGCGGGACCACGGCGGGGGCCGCGACCGGGGCGGGCGCCTGCGCCGGGGCCGCCGCCGCGTGCACGTCCTCGCGCGTGATGATGCCGTCCGGGCCCGACGGGGTGACCGTCGCCAGGTCGACGCCGAGGTCCTTGGCGAGCTTGCGGACCGGGGGCTTGGCCAGGGGCCGCTGCCGCTCCGCGGACCCGTGGCCGTTGAGCTCGCCCTGGATCGCGGTGGCCGCGTACATCGTCCCGCCCTGCCGGTCCGGGGTCTCGGCGCCCTTGCGGGGGCGGCGCTTGGTGGAGGACTCCGCCACGCCGTACCCGACGAGGACCGGCTTGCGGCCCTCGGGCTTGGCCTCCTCGGCGGGGGCCGCCGCCGGAGCGGCGGGGGCGACGGGGGCCGGCTCGGCGGCCGGGGCCGCCTGCGCGGGCGCGGGCGCGGACCCGCCGGACACGTCCACCGCGATGATCACCTGGCCGACGTCCACCGTCGTGCCCTCGGGGAAGCGGAGCTCGCTCACCACACCGTCGTACGGGATCGGCAGCTCGACCGCGGCCTTGGCCGTCTCGACCTCGCACACGACCTGGCCGTCGGTGACGGTGTCACCGACCTGGACGTACCACTTGAGGATCTCCGCCTCGGTGAGCCCCTCGCCCACGTCGGGCATCTTGAACTCGCGGAGTCCCGACGCGTTCTCAGTCATCGTCGTCACGACTCTCTCCTAGTACGCCAGCGAGCGGTCGACGGCGTCGAGCACCCGGTCGAGGCCCGGAAGGTACTCCTCCTCCAGGCGGGCCGGCGGGTACGGGGCGTGATAGCCGCCGACCCGCAGGACGGGCGCCTCCAGGTGGTAGAAGCACCGCTCGGTGATACGGGCCGCGATCTCCGCGCCCGTCCCGAGGAACACCGGCGCCTCGTGCACCACGACCAGGCGGCGGGTCTTCTCGACCGAGGCCTGGATGGAGTCGAAGTCGATCGGGGACATCGAGCGCAGGTCCAGGACCTCGATCGACTTGCCCTCCTCCTGGGCGGCCGCGGCAGCCTCCAGGCAGACCTTCACCATCGGGCCGTACGCGACCAGGGTGAGGTCGCTGCCCTCGCGCGCGAGGTGCGCCTTGTGCAGCGGACCGGGGATGGCGTCCTTGTCGACCTCGGCCTTGTCCCAGTAGCGCCGCTTGGGCTCGAAGAAGATCACCGGGTCGTCGCTCTGGATGGCCTGCTGCATCATCCAGTAGGCGTCGCCGGCGTTCGAGGGAGAGACCACCTTCAGGCCCGCCACGTGCGCGAAGAGCGCCTCGGGGGACTCGGAGTGGTGCTCGACCGCGCCGATGCCGCCGCCGTACGGGATACGGATGACGACGGGGAGCTTGATCTTGCCGAGCGCCCGCGCGTGCATCTTCGCGAGCTGGGTGACGATCTGGTCGTACGCCGGGAAGACGAATCCGTCGAACTGGATCTCCACGACCGGGCGGTAGCCGCGCAGGGCCAGGCCGATCGCGGTGCCGACGATGCCCGACTCGGCGAGCGGGGTGTCGATGACCCGCTCCTCGCCGAAATCCTTCTGGAGCCCGTCGGTGACCCGGAAGACACCACCGAGCTTGCCGACGTCCTCGCCCATGATGAGGACCTTGGGGTCGGCCTCGAGAGCCGTGCGCAGCGATTCGTTGATCGCCCTGGCCAGCGCCATCTTTTCCGTCGTCATGGCTACTTGCCCTCCCCGGCGTCCGCGAACGACGCCTGGTAGGCGGCGAACTGGGCGCGCTCCTCGTCGACGAGCGCGTGCCCGTCCGCGTACACGTTCTCGAAGATGGCGAAGTGATCCGGGTCAGGCATGGCCCGCACCACATCGCGCACCCGCTTGCCCAACGCCTCGCTCTCGGCCTCGAGTTCCGCGAAGAATCCCTCGTCCGCGTGGTTTGCGGCCTCCAGGTAGGCGCGCAGGCGCAGGATCGGGTCCTTCGCCTCCCACGCCTCGCGCTCCTCGTCGGCCCGGTACTTCGTCGGGTCGTCGGAGGTGGTGTGCGCGCCCATGCGGTAGGTGTACGCCTCGACCAGGGTGGGGCCCTCGCCGTTGCGGGCCCGCTCCAGGGCCCACTTGGTGACCGCCAGGCAGGCGAGGACGTCGTTGCCGTCGACGCGGACGCCCGGGAAGCCGAAGCCCTGCGCGCGCTGGTACAGCGGCACGCGCATCTGGCGCTCGGTCGGCTCGGAGATCGCCCACTGGTTGTTCTGGCAGAAGAACACCACCGGGGCGTTGTAGACCGCTCCGAAGTTGAAGGCCTCCATGACGTCGCCCTGGCTGGAGGCGCCGTCACCGAAGTACGCGATCACGGCCGAGTCGGCACCGTCCTTGGCGATGCCCATGGCGTAGCCGGTGGCGTGCAGCGTCTGCGAGCCGATGACGATCGTGTACAGGTGGAAGTTGTTGCCGTTCGGGTCCCAGCCGCCGTTGTTCACACCCCGGAACATGCCGAGCAGGTTGGTCGGGTCGACCCCGCGGCACCAGGCGACGCCGTGCTCGCGGTAGGTCGGGAAGACGTAGTCGTCGGCGCGGGTGGCGCGGCCGGAGCCGATCTGGGCGGCCTCCTGGCCGAGCATCGAGGCCCACAGGCCCAGCTCGCCCTGGCGCTGCAGGGAGGTGGCCTCCGCGTCGAAGCGGCGGCTCAGGACCATGTCCCGGTACAGGCCGCGCAGCTCCTCGGGGGTGATGTCGGCGACGTACGCGTCGTACGTGGCGTCCTTGACCCGCTTGCCTTCCGGGGTCAGCAGCTGAACGAGCTCCGGCTCGCCGCCCGTCGCCCCGGGCGACTTCTTGGCGGCCGTGCGCTTGCTCGCGGCGCTGGTGGTACCGGTCGTACTGGCGCTCGCGGCGCTCTTCGTACCGGCGCTGCGTCGCGGCTTGCGCGCGGCAGTGCTCTCCACGGTCACGTGTGCTCCTCCGTCGGTCCGGCCCCCGGGGTTGCCGGAAGGCTGGGGTCCCCCTCGCTCGCGGTTCGAGCTCGGGAGAGCGGCTCGCCTGTTCCGGCACCCGTGCACGGGGTGGGTGCCACTCGGCCGGGAACAGGCGTGACAGGTGCCCCGGCGAGCGCCCTGCAACTGCCACGTTACCCAGTGCTTCACAATTCTGTGAAACCTCTCCTGACCTGCGATTTTGATAGGAAATCCAAGTACTTGGAAACGTGGTTTTCCTACTGGATCGAACAGGTCGGAACAGTTGCTGGTCACAGCACTGGTCACAGCCTTGCAGGGGGCCGGAACACCGGCACGTTATCCCGGCCACCCCGGGCTCGGGAAGAGTTCACCTGGGGCAATGCCCATGATCGTGTGTGACACTGACAGAGTGCGTGAAATCGGGAAAATCACTGTATTCCTCCTCGATGACCACGAAGTCGTCCGCCGCGGCGTCCACGAGCTGCTCTCGGTCGAGGACGACATCGAAGTGGTGGGCGAGGCGGGTACGGCGGCCGACGCACTGGTACGGATCCCGGCCACCCGCCCGGACGTGGCCGTCCTGGACGTGCGCCTCCCGGACGGCAGCGGCGTGGAGGTCTGCCGCGAGATCCGCTCCGCGGACGAGGGCGTCAAATGCCTGATGCTGACCTCGTACGCCGACGACGAGGCCCTGTTCGACGCGATCATGGCGGGCGCCTCGGGCTATGTCCTCAAGGCCATCCGCGGCCATGAGCTGCTCGCGGCCGTACGGGACGTCGCGGCGGGGAAGTCCCTGCTCGACCCGGTGGCCACCGCGCGCGTCCTGGAGCGGCTGCGGGACGGCGGCGCCGCGAAGGACGACGACCGGCTCGCCCGCCTCACCGACCAGGAACGCAGGATCCTCGATCTGATCGGCGAAGGGCTCACCAATCGCCAGATCGGGGAGCGATTGCACCTCGCCGAGAAAACGATCAAGAATTATGTGTCGAGTCTGCTGTCCAAACTGGGAATGCAGCGCAGGTCGCAGGCGGCGGCCTATGTGGCGCGCAAACAGGCGGAACAGCAACACCATTGAATGATCCGGAAGGACCGAAGGATTCGGGACGACCGAATGCTTTCCGGACGATCACATGATTCGGGACGGCCGAGCGATACAGGACGGCCGAGCGATTCGGGACAGCCGAATGACGTGGGACGACGCACCACGCGCGTGAGGCACCGGGACGACGCACGCTCGTGAGGCCCGAGGCCGTGGAGACCCCGGAAACGACACACACGCGCGCGTGAAGCCCGTCGTGGGCTCCCCGCGCGCGTGCAAGGTGCGCTCCGACGGGTCCGCGCGGACCCGTCCGGACCAGGTCAGCCCACGGTCCCCGTTGCGGGGGACTCGGTGCCGCCGTCGCCCGGGTCGTCGGTCGTCGGCGCCGTCGTCGGCGTGGTCGGCGCGCTCGTCGGAGGAGTCGTGCTCGGCGTGGGCTTCGTCGGCTCGTCGGTCGGCTCGTCCGTCGGCGCCTGGGTGTTGGTGTTCTGGGTCGGCTGGTACGACGGGGGATAGTCCGAGCTGTCCCCCGTGTTGGACGAGTCGTCCGAGGTGTCGTCGCCCGTGGACTGGTCCGTGGGTTCGTCGCTGGGCTGCTCGGTGGAGTGGTTGCTCTTGCTGGAGTGCGAGACGGTCGGCGCCGGCGAGTTGCCGTTCCCCGAGTGCGTGCCGTTGCCCATGTTGTGGTACGCGAACGCGACGCCGCCGGCGATGGCGATCACCGCGAAGAGCGCGAGGAGCCACACCTTGCCGCTGCCGCTGCCGCGGTTGCCGTGGCCCTCGAAGCCGCCGTCGTCACCGGCCCCGTAGGGCGGGATGAGCGGCGCCGGGATCTGCGTGGTGCCGTAGTCACCGGGGTGCGGCAGCGCGGCCGTGCCGGCGAAACCGGACGCCTGGCCGTGCGGGCCCTCGTGCATGGTGACCGGGCCGGTGTTCCAGGTGCCGGTGTGGCTGCCCTGGTCGTACAGCATCTGCAGCGCGTACTGGACGAGGCCGCGCATCTCCTCGGCGGTCTGGAACCGGTCGTCCGGATCCTTCGCGAGGGCGCGCATGACGAGCCCGTCGAGCTCCGGCGGCACCTCGCGGTCGACCTCCGAGGGAGGCAGCGGGATGTCCTGGACGTGCTGGTAGACCACCGACAGCGGCGTCTCGCCGGTGAACGGGGGCCGCAGCGCGAGGAGTTCGTAGAGCAGACAGCCGGTCGCGTACAGGTCGGAGCGGTGGTCGACGGCCTTGCCGAGCGCCTGCTCAGGGGAGAGGTACTGCGGGGTGCCCATGACCATGCCGGTCTGGGTCATCGTCGACTGCGCGCCGTGCAGGGCGCGCGCGATGCCGAAGTCCATCACCTTGACCGCGCCGGTCTCCGTGATGATCACGTTCGCCGGCTTGATGTCCCGGTGCACGATCCCGTGCTGGTGCGAGTAGGCCAGCGCCTCCAGGACACCGGAGACGATGATCAGCGCCTGCTCGGGCCCGGGGGCCTCGGCGTTGATCAGCAGATCGCGGATCGTGTGACCCTCGACGATCTCCATGACGATGTACGGGACGACCCCGTGCCCGACCACGTCCTCGCCGGAGTCGTACACGGCCACGACCGCGTGGTGGTTGAGCCCCGCGACCGACTGGGCCTCGCGCGTGAAGCGCGCCTTGGACACGGGGTCCTCGGCCAGGTCGGCACGGAGCAGTTTGACCGCCACCGTCCGCCCGAGGCGCACGTCCTCGGCGGCGAACACCTCGGCCATGCCGCCCCGGCCGAGCCGGTGTGTCAGCCGATACCGGCCGTCGCCGACCAGCCCGCCGTTACCCCACATCTCCGGCGCATCTGACATACCGCCGCCAGTCGCCTCGGGGTCGGACGGGCCCTGAGCGCGCTGCTGCTGTGCCATCAGTCCTCGCCGTCGTTTCTGCCCGCGGTCTGCGCGGTGGTTGTTACGGTCTCCGTCGGGCCACGCTACAGGCTTCGCGCGTGGCGCCGGTCCGAGATGAGCGTGAGTGGACCGGCCATCCAACCCGTCGGAGGGCCGTCGGTGCAATTTCCGTGTACCGGCCGTACGTCACCTGTAACGCTTCCGCGACGCTTCTTTCTCAGACGGTCACGGATCGGGCACCGAGCTTGACGTGTCCGTGCCCTGGGGCAGACTTGGCCCGGAATAAGCCAATCGATCACGGCCGCGGGGGACGCAGAAGATGAGCCAGGACGGCGCACAGGGCCGGTACGCGGGGCGCGCGGTCGCCGGCGGCCGCTACCAGCTGCGCGATCTGCTCGGCGAGGGCGGCATGGCTTCGGTGCACCTCGCCTACGACTCGGTGCTCGACCGGCAGGTCGCCATCAAGACGCTCCACACCGAGCTCGGCCGGGAACAGGCCTTCCGCGAGCGCTTCCGCCGCGAGGCCCAGTCGGTGGCCAAGCTCACGCACACGAACATCGTCTCGGTCTTCGACACCGGCGAGGATGACCTCGACGGCATGACGACGCCGTACATCGTCATGGAGTACATCGAGGGCAAGCCGCTCGGCTCGGTCCTCGACGCGGACATCCAGCAGTACGGCGCGATGCCCGCCGACAAGGCCCTGAAGATCACCGCGGACGTGCTGGCCGCCCTGGAGATCAGCCACGAGATGGGTCTGGTCCACCGGGACATCAAGCCGGGCAACGTGATGATGACCAAGCGCAACGTCGTCAAGGTCATGGACTTCGGCATCGCCCGCGCCATGCAGTCCGGCGTCACGTCCATGACGCAGACCGGCATGGTCGTCGGCACCCCGCAGTACCTCTCCCCGGAGCAGGCCCTCGGCCGGGGCGTCGACGCCCGGTCCGACCTGTACTCGGTCGGCATCATGCTGTTCCAGCTGGTCACCGGGCGGCTGCCGTTCGAGGCGGACTCCCCGCTGGCCATCGCCTACGCGCACGTCCAGGAGGAGCCGGTCGCGGCCTCCTCGGTCAACCGCTCGCTGCCCCCGGCCGTGGACGCGCTGATCGCCCGTGCGCTGAAGAAGAACCCGAACGAGCGCTTCCCGAGCGCCGAGACCATGCGGGACGAGTGCCTCCGGGTCGCCCAGTCGTTCCAGGCCGCGGCACCGAACATCGTGCCGGGCGCCCAGACGCCGAGCGGCTCGGGCGTCGGCTCCGCCGTGTTCCCGCCGGTCGACCAGGCCGCCCCGGCCCCCGGCCCCGTGCAGACGCCGTACCAGCCGGGCCCGTACGGCACGCCGACCCCCGCGCCGGCGTACGGCTACCCGCAGCAGGGCGGCTACCAGCCCCCGCAGCAGACCGCCGCGTACGCCGGGCAGCACCCGTCCACGCCTCCCCCGTACAACCTCTCGCCCCAGCCCGCCACCGGCGGCCCGGGCGGATCGGGCGGCAGCAGGAGCAACAGGTCGGTCGTGATCGGCTCGGTCCTGGTCGCGCTCATCGCGGTCGGCGGCCTGATCACGGCACTCGTCATGAACGGCGGGTCCGACGACGACAAGGGCGGTGGCGGCAAGAACACCGCCAGCTCGTCGTCCACCGCGGTCGCGGGGCACAAGGGCCCGGACACGTCGAAGACGATCGACACCGAGAAGTGCACGGACCCGACGGAGTCGTACGACGACCCGAAGAAGATCGAGGTCCCGGACTTCCAGTTCAAGAACCTCAGCTCGGTGAAGTCCTGCTTCCAGGCAGCCGGTTGGCAGATGAAGAAAGTGCCCGTGGACGAGAACACCTACGGCGAGGACACGGTCATGGACCAGTTCCCCTCGGCCGGAACGGACGTCGACCCGAAGAACATGCCCGAGATCCAGCTCAAGGTGTCCACGGGCAACCCCTCCTAGGGCCTGCCCGGCGCCCCTCGCCGCTCCGGGGGGCCTGGGTGGTCCCGCTCCGGGCGACCTGGGTGGCCGACGCACTCCGGAGGCACGTACGGGAACGGGAACGGGCCCGGCACTGGGTGCCGGGCCCTTCGTGGTGGGGTGATCTCGAATCACCGGGGTGACGGAGCGGTGGCTCCACCACCCGCGTGACTACAGGTACGGTCCGCCCGAGCGGCCTCCCGTACGGGGGTCCTCGTCGCCCTCCAGACCTCCGACACCCGGAGGAAGGGCACGGCGCATCTGCTCCAACTGGGCCCTGGCCGCCATCTGCTGGGCGAACAGGGTCGTCTGGATCCCGTGGAAGAGTCCTTCCAGCCAGCCCACCAACTGGGCCTGCGCGATCCGCAGTTCCGCGTCGCTGGGGGTCTGGTCGTCCGTGAAGGGCAGGGAGAGCCGCTCCAGCTCCTCCACGAGCTCCGGGGCGAGACCGTCCTCCAGTTCCTTGACGGAACTCGCGTGGATCTCCTTGAGGCGGACCCGGCTGGCCTCGTCCAGGGGTGCGGCGCGCACTTCCTCCAGCAGCTGTTTGATCATGCTGCCGATGCGCATCACCTTGGCGGGCTGCTCCACCATCTCCGTCACCGGGATCTCGCGGGAGTCCTCGTCCCCGGTGCCGCCGAGAGCCATTCCGTCCTGGCCGACAACCAGGATCTGAGGGTTCTCCGGCGACCGTTCGTTCCTCGGCATCTCCATGCCGCCATTCTCTCGCACCCACGTACTCCATCACGGTGGTGCCCCCCGTACACGGTGATCCACCAGCTCCGTGGGCCCAGTTGGCGAAACAGTCGGGTTCCACGCCCTCTGAAGTGCGCGAATGGCATCACTTTCGGCCGAGATGCCGGGATCACGACGTCGTGTGAGGCTGGTTGCGTCGATCACGGCACCCGTCTTGGCGAACCGTTCCGGGAGGGGGGTCACCGACGTGACTCCATGGCTGCCCATCCTGCCCACGGCCGGACTCCTCTCGGCCGTCCTGCTCTACGGCGCCGGTTCCCTCGCGAACGCCGCCCCGGCGGGCCCGGGGGTCCCCTCGTTCACCGTCTCGGCCCGCTCCGCGCGCCCGTCCTCCACCGCCCCGGCGGGCTCCGAGGGCCCCGCGTCCACCGCTCCCGCGGGCTCCCGGGGTCCCTCGTCCGCAGTGACGCCGGGTCCGTCCGCCGACGCGACCGCCTCACCGGTCCCGTCCCCCCGGGAGACCACCTCACCGGTCCCGTCGGAGCGGGGGACCGGTGTGCCCTCTCCGTCCGCCCACGGGTCCGGACCGGCGGTCCCGTCCCCCGGAAGAACCACCGCCCCGGGAGCGTCCGGCCCCACCGCCTCCGATCCGGCACGGCCCACCGCCACCGCGGACCCCTCCCACGCGGGCAGTTTCGCGGGTGAGGGGCGCGAGCGGCCCGGACGGACGGCGGCGCCCGACACCACGGACAGCCAGGACAGCCCTGCCGTCCAGGACCCGGCCGGCACCGCCGCCCCGGACCTCCAGGACACCGCCCCCGCCGCCGACACCGGGATCACGGAACCGAGCACCGTCCCCGAGCCCTCGAACGACAACGCGGCCCCCGTCCAGCAGAGCGTCGTGGGCCCCGGCGCCACGCCCGATCCGGACCTGGCGATCCTGCCGCTGGGCAGCGGCCTGGTCCTCATCGGCCTGGGTCTGGGGACGGCCTTCCTGGGCCTGCGGGTACGCCGCGGCTGAGCAGACTGCCGCGGGGCGCACGCGCAGACCCAGGGGCACACGCGCGCAGGCCCAGGGGCGCCGGATCCTGGGCAGACGGTCCCTCTGGGGCGGGAGTACCCGGTCAGACGGGCCCTGGAGCGGGAGTCCCCGGAGGAGCTCCAGGGACGGCGGCCCCCGGAGCGGGCTCCAGGGAGCGACACGCCCTAGGGAGCGACGAGCAGCACCTTTCCGATGTGGCTGCTCTCCTCCAGCACCCGGTGCGCGGCCGCCGCGTCGCTCATGGGCAGCTCGCGGTCGACGACCGGACGGACATGGCCGGAGTCGATCAGCGGCCACACGTGCTCGCGCACGGCCGCCACGATCGCCGCCTTCTCGCCGAGCGGCCGGGCACGCAGCGAGGTCGCGCTGATGGCGGCGCGCTTGTTCAGGAGGGCGGCGATGTTCAGCTCCGCCGTGATGCCGCCCTGCATGCCGATGATGGCGAGCCGGCCGTTGACGGCGAGGGCGCGCACGTTCCGGTCGAGGTACTTCGCCCCCATGTTGTCGAGGATGACGTCGGCACCCGCCCCGCCGGTGGCCCGCTTGATCTCCTCGACGAAGTCCTGCTCGCGGTAGTTGATCAGGATGTCCGCGCCCAGCTCCGCGCAGAAGTCGAGCTTCTCCTTGGTGCCCGCCGTGACCGCGACCTTCGCGCCGACGGCCTTCGCCAGTTGGATCGCCATGGTGCCGATGCCGCTGGAGCCGCCGTGCACGAGCAGGGTCTCACCGGGGCGCAGGTGGGCGACCATGAAGACGTTCGACCAGACGGTGCAGGTCACCTCGGGCAGCGCCGCCGCCTGCCGGACGTCCAGGCCCGTCGGCACGGGCAGCAGCTGCCCGGCGGGGACGGCGACCTTCTGGGCGTATCCGCCGCCCGAGAGCAGCGCGCACACCTCGTCGCCGACCGCCCAGCCGACGACGCCCGCACCGACCGCGGCAATGCGCCCCGAACATTCGAGTCCGGGATGGGGGGAGGCGCCGGGCGGCGGGTTGTACAGGCCCTGGCGCTGCAGCAGATCGGCGCGGTTGACGGCGCTGGCCACCACCTCGACCAGCACTTCGCCCTCGGCCGGCACCGGATCGGGAACCTCGTCCCACACCAGCGCCTCGGGCCCACCCGGTTCAGGAATCGTGATCGCGTACATGAGAGGGACGCTACTCCTGGAAGGTTCCGCCTACTCCTGCGGCAGGGACCGGATGCCCGGCGTCGTCCGGACGGTGCGGGAGACCCGCGCGATCGTGATCAGCCGGTCCGTCGACTGCAGCGGGCCGACGTCCGGATCGTCGTATCCGAGGACGCGATGCCCCCGTACGACACTGACCACCAGGTCGGTGGTCTCCCGGGCACCCAGGCCCACCTCGGCCTTGGTGACGGGCCGGTCCACGATGTCGAGCCCGGTGCCCTGATGGATCAGGTCCTCCATCACCATGCCCGCGGCGGGAGAGAGCACGGAGAGCCCGAGCAGCCGGCCGGCCGCGCTGGCGCTGGTGATGACCGCGTCGGCGCCGGACTGCCGGAGCAGCGGCGCGTTCTCCTCCTCGCGGACGGCGGCCACGATCTTCGCCCCTCGGTTGAGCTGCCGTGCCGTCAGGGTGACCAGGACCGCGGTGTCGTCCCGCTGGGTGGCGATGATGATCTGCCGCGCCTTGTGGAGCTCGGCGCGCATCAGCACATCGCTGCGCGTGGCGTCCCCGATCACTCCCGCGTACCCCTCGGCCGCCGCCGCGTCGACGACCCGCGAGCTCGGGTCGACGACCACGACCTGCTCCTTCTTGAGCCCGGTCGCACAGACGGTCTCGATGGCCGACCGCCCCTTGGTCCCGAAGCCGACAACGACGGTGTGATCCCTCAAGGCCGCCCTCCAGCGCTTTCTCGAAAGTACCCTTGGTGCAAGACTTACCGCGCTCATGTTCTGTCGTGCACGCCCAAGGTGCCCGACAGCTCGCAAAGCCGCCGGGCACCTTCTCCTGCGAGATCGCAGGTCACTCCGCCGCGGTCAGCAACGGAACTTGACCTCGCGCCACGAACGCTCGGGCGCCGAGCGGCCGGCGCCGAGTTGCACGTGGCACCAGCGGCCGTTCCACTCCCAACCGCTCCACTGGTTGATGTAGGCATAAGCCGGGTTGTTGTAGCCGGGGTTGTCGTACCCAGGCACGTAGTTGACGGCCTGATCGATCTCCCAGGCCGTCAAGGTGACCTTGTAGGCGGATTTACAAGCATCCGTAGTCCCGTTTGCAACCTTCGCAGACAGGGCGATCTTGGCTGCCTTAATGGCTTTCGGCGCCGCATACACCCTTTTCGTCACCGCGACCTCAAGCAGCGTCAGGCCCGCACCGACCCCACATGCCTTGAGGAGGTCCGTCCCTGCTTGGGCGATACCGAGTGCCGCCGACTCGGCTTCCTCGGGCTTGAGTTCGTTCTGGGTCAGGGAACCCCGGCGCCCTTGGCACATGGCGTTGAGCCGGGTGCGGAACTCGGCCGAAGCC
This sequence comes from Streptomyces sp. NPDC021080, assembly GCF_044333225.1. Lineage (NCBI taxonomy): Bacteria > Bacillati > Actinomycetota > Actinomycetes > Kitasatosporales > Streptomycetaceae > Streptomyces > Streptomyces sp. NPDC021080. The sequence continues at coordinate 106,414 of NZ_JBIRQM010000009.1, forward strand.
TGAATGTCCCTGATTGCCCAGCGGTAACCCCGGGCGTTGATGACATTGACGTATGTCTGCATACCGCCTGAGTCGGCATTGCGGTTGAGCAGAGCGCGGTACATCGCGGGCACGAATGCATTGGGCGTGCGCCACCGGTTATGGGCTTCGGCGCTGTCGCCGATCATCATGCCGGCGGACAGTACGCCGAACTTGCAATCGGCCCACATTCGGTCACGGTAGCCGGTGAAGCCACCCGGGTCCGATGGGCGCCCCAGAAATTCTCGATAGTAGTTCTCGATCTCGGTTTCGGCCTGATTCGGACGGCCGATGTCGGCACTGGCCGCTCCGGGGCCGGCCGCGACAACGGTCGCGGCCAGCACGGCTAACAGAACTGAGCGGGCAGACCGGCGAAGCCAGGAACGCAACTTGCGGTGGTTCATGCCGAAAGCCTTCCACAGCAAGATGCTTAAAACACCCTGTCCCACCTGATGATTTCCCGACCGGCTTACGGGCCCGACATGATTGAGCATCTACTTACGATCATTGACATTTTCAGATCGACTCCAGTTGCTTCGAGGTGAGGACCGGACGGTGTCTGCAAGCAGGGTCGGTAAATCAGCCGGGCTCTTCCACCGGACCGATAACAACACATCGCTGCGGTCGAAATCCGTCGCCCCTCCCCACAGTCTCACTGCTTGACCGTGGCATCACGGACCGCCGGTCGTATCCTGAGCCACTGATGCCGCACGATCCGGAATCATGGTGCCGATTCGATGGATCACCGCGGCAGGAGGCATGCAGTGACTGACGAGAAACGGCCCCCTTCTCAGACCGGGAAGTTCTCGATCCTCCGATCACTCTGGTACCGGTCGCGGGCCGAGGCCGTGGACGATGCCGAGGCCGGACGTTCCATCACGATGCCGGCCGCACGCAGCGTGCCGCCCCTTCAGCAGGTTCTACGGCGCTTGACCATGGCCCTGCTGATCCTTTTCGTCACGACGCTCGTGGTCTGGTTCGACCGCGACGGCTACAACGACAACGCGAACGGCAGCGTCGACTTCCTCGATGCCGCCTACTACGCGACCGTCACTCTCTCCACCACCGGCTACGGCGACATCACCCCGGTCAGTGACACCGCACGACTCGTCAACATCTTCATCATCACGCCCTTGCGCGTGCTGTTCCTGATCATCTTGGTCGGCACCACGCTGGAGGTCCTCACGGAGCGCACTCGCCAACAGGTGCGTGTCCACCGCTGGCGTGCCCATCTGCGGGATCACGTGGTCGTCGTCGGCTACGGGACCAAGGGCCGGCACGCCGTGGAAGCTCTTCTGGGGCAGGGCATCCGTAAGGAAAAGATCGTTGTTGTCGACCCCGAGCGAAAGGCCACGGAGGCCGCCGGCAGTGACGGGCTCGTGTCGGTACTCGGTGATGCCACCCGATCGGACACCCTTCGGAAGGCCGAATTGCACAGTGCTACCCGGGTGATCGTTGCCCCACAGCGCGACGACACCGCAGCGCTGGTCACCCTGACCGCGCGCCAACTCAACAAGCACGCAACCATCGTCGCCGCAGTGCGGGAGGACGAGAACCTTCCCCTGTTGAAGCAGAGCGGAGCCAACACCGTTGTCACCAGCTCCAGTTCCGCGGGACGCCTTCTCGGTGTGTCCATGGCCCACCCGCACGTCGCGGACGCCCTTGAGAACCTGATGACCTACGGGCGAGGACTCGACCTCGTGGAGCGCCCGGTGACCCCGGATGAGGTCGGTCGGTCACCCCGGGAGTGCACGGATCTGGTCGTGGCCGTCGTGCGCCGGAAGAAGGTCTACGACTACACCGAACCGGAGGCGGCGAGCCTCCAGGCCGAAGACCGCGTGATCTCGATCAGACAGGCAGCACCTGCCCGTCGATCAGGCTGAAAATGCGACAGAGCGTAACTTTCGCAGCCAAACGCGCTTCCTTTTATTCAATCATCACACGCGGCACGCCGGCGCACATATCCAGCCCGTGCGCCCCGGCGCTCCCCGAACCAGGAAAGAAACATGGGAGCAGATCATCGACAGCCTACGATCGGTTGCAAGTGCATCGAGTTGATCCATCGCCCAAGGCTCACCTTTCGAAGGTTGGATCTTTCGGGCAAAGACGTGGTCATGCAACCGGGCCATCACCGATCGCACCACGCACGACTGGAACCTCGGCGGCAAGAGACCAGGGTTGCCCGGCTTTCCAGTGCGATGGAAGTGAGTCGACAGACCTGTCGACAAGATCCAGTCACATTGAGCCACGCACAGACTCTTGCCGGTTCCGTGGCAGTTGAACCTAAGGAATGTCGACTTCCGCAAGACGCGAGGAGAATAAGAGCAAATATTTCACTACCCAAAACCCCCTTGTTCGACTCCAAGATGCTTCCGTGCGCCCCCCGTGCACCCGTCCAAGCGTCGTGTAACGAAGCCTTGCCACGGCAATAAGCTAGATCCGGGGAAATGCTCCGCACGAATCAAGGAGGTTGAAGCTACATGTCGAACGGCAGGTCTGTCAGGGAATCTGGCACGATGGCTGGAATCACGATCCTTGCCTGCCTGGCGTCCATCGTCCTCACCCTTGCCCTGGTACGCATACCAGGACTGCAGTCCGCACAAAGCGGTAACGCAGGTCAAGCTTTTGGGGCAGCACCGGGGGCCACTTCGATCGTCGTCCTGGTCTATGTGGCGCGAAGCTTTAACCGGCAACGCGAGGAGACGAGGATGCAACGAGAGTTTCTTGAGTCCCAACAATCGGAGTTGATGGCACAGAAGCAGGCTGAACTCATGGCCGTGCGGGACGACGCACGCGTCAGCAACGAATGTGCCATGAAGGTGGCAGAAGCAGCGATCCGAGGGCAACATCACTCACTGATAACCGCGGCCATCGAAGATCCCCTGCTCGCCGACGTCTGGCCAGGCTACGGACCAGACGTTTCGAATGAGACCCGCAAGCAGTTTCTGTACGCAAATCAAATAATCTCGTTCGAGTGCATGGCATACGCATTAGGTGTATTCAACTGCACCGAGGCAGAAGAGATGATGTACCACCTGTTCGAGAGCGCCCTGCTCAGGTCGTTCTGGGAGAAGACCCGCGCAGGGCGCAGCCAAGCTACTCCCCACGGCGGCAAGATGCAGAAGTTCTACGACATAGCAGAACTCGCATTTCAGCGCCGAATGGCCGAACAGCAGGAGGCCTGAGGGAACCAGGCCCCCGAGTCACATCACTCCCGCCCCGGACGATTCCACCCAGCACTGACCGCAAGGGCCCTGGGGAGAACCACGAGATGCTCTCCCGGCCCCACTCTCGGCCCCTGAGGAAGTTGCCCGTACAGCTCTTCCGGCGCTTGTGTGCCGATTACGGCAAGGTCTCCGTTTGGCAGCTCATAGATTGCCGGACAGTTGAGCTCGGTGCCACAAGCGCTGGATGCCAGCAAGGAAATTTTAGCCACGCCCGAAACGCTAGCATATCGCCTGAAACGCCACCATATTGAATGATTTACTCCGTTTGAGTCGCACTCACCCCATCAGCGTGGCGCACGTTTAAATACTGTCCACACAAAACCGGCGAGGTAAGCCGACAGGGCCCTTCATGTCGGTCGTGTCGTCGCCCGGAAGTTTCACGTGAAACACTCCCCGCTCGGATTCATGCCGTTCACGCCCCCGATCGGCCCGGACGAAACACGCACGCCCGGCCGGCTCAGGCGAAGCACGCTTCGATCCCCGTGACGGCCCACGGCAGATCGATGAGCTCCAGCTCCTGCCCGGCCCGCGCACCACCCGGCGGTACGACCGCGAGGGCGTCGGAGGCGGCGATGCCCCGCAGCATCGCCGGGCCGCTGTAGTGCAGCGGCACGGCCCGTTCGCCGCGCAGCGAGACGGGGATGAGCCGGGTGTCGTACGGGTGTCCGTGCACGGCTTCCCCGAGAGGCAGGGTGTACGGCTCCGGGGCCGTGCGTCCGGCCAGGGTGCGCAGCAGCGGCTCGGCGAGCGTGAGCAGTCCGGAGACGGCGGCGAGGGGGTTGCCGGGCAGGCCGACGAGGTGCTGGTCCTCCCGGGTGCGGGCCAGCAGCATCGGGTGTCCCGGCCGCACCTTGACGCCGTCCACCAGCAGTTCGGCGCCGATCCGGCGCAGGGTGGGGTGGACATGGTCGACGGGACCGCCCGCGGTACCACCGGTCGTGACGATCAGATCGGCCCGGGAGCCGGTGATCGCCTTGTGCAGCGCCTCGGCGTCGTCGCCGAGCCGGCGCACCGCGACGACCTCGGCGCCGAGCGCCCGAAGCCACGGCGGCAGCAGGGGGCCGAGCGCGTCCCGGATGAGCCCCTCCCGGGGCAGCCCCTCGGTGAGCAGCTCATCGCCGAGGACGAGCACTTCGGCGCGCGGTCGGGGAACGACGGCGAGCGTGTCGTACCCGGCGGCGGCCGCGAGGCCCAGCACAGCGGGGGTGACCAGGGCTCCGCTCGGCAGCAGCTGGTCGCCGCTGCGGCACTCCTGGCCACGCGGGCGGATGTCCTGCCCGTGCGCGAGCGCCAGGACTCCCCGTGGACGGACGGAGCCGGGCGTCTGCGCCACGCTCGCGTGCAGCCGTCCCTTGTCGTCGAGGCGGCCGTGCTCGCTGCGCAGGACGGCGGTCGCGTCCCGCGGGACCCGCGCCCCGGTGGCGATCCGGACCGCCTCGCCGTCGCCGAGCCGCTCCGGCTCCGCGTGCCCGGCGAGCACGCCGTCCTCCCGCACCTTCCAGGGCCCGGGTCCGGCGACCGCCCAGCCGTCCATGGCGGAGGTGTCGAAGGAGGGCAGGTCGGTGAGCGCGGTCAGGGGGGCGGCAAGGACGAGGCCGAGGGAGGCGTCGAGGGGGACCGGGACGGGCGTACGGCGGGGCAGGGAACGGGCGGCCCGCGCGGCGATGCTTCGGGCCTCCGGCCACGGGGTGGACCGGTGACGAGCATGCTCGCCCTTGCCGCTGTCCTGGGCACCGGGCGCCGGGACCGCCGCCTCTTCGGTTCCCTGGGGGCCCGGGACGGCACGCTCCGCCCGGCCGGGCTCGCCGGGTGCGCGGGCGCCCGTGCCCTTGACCAGGGCGAGCGCCTCCTCGACGTCGAAGTCGTCGGCGTCCTGGTCGTCGCGGCTGTCCTGGCTGTCCCGGGTGGAGCGGGCGGCGGTCATCCGGCGTCCGGCTCGGCGGCGGGCGGGGCGGGGGTGGCGGGCGACGCGGCGTCCGGGCGGGCCTCGGGGGTGTCCTCGTCGGCCCAGCGGAGCGCGAGCGCGGCGGCCTTGCGGGCGGCCTCGGCGACCGCTTCCGGTCCTCCGCCAGCCCGCGCGGCCGCGTATCCGACGAGGAACGTGGTCAGCGGCGCGGCCGGCCTGGCGACGCCGTGCGCGGCGTCGCGGGCCAGGTCGAGCAGAACGCCGGTGTCGACGTCCAGGTCGATGCCCAGCTCGTCCTTGACTGCGGAAATCCATTCATCCAGCACGTGCCCATGCTCCCTGATGCGCGCTCGAGCGGCGGCGATGTCGTCCCAGGTGTCGCAGTCGAAGGATGCGACGGGGTCGGTGATGCGAGTGAGGTCGAGCGCGGCGACGAGCCGGCGCAGCGGCAGTCCGGCGAGGCCCCCGTGCGCGGCGGAGAGCACGGCCAGCTCGCGGCGCAGCGCGTCCGCGCGGTAGACGGCCACGAGCGGCTGATCCCGCCCACCGGTATCGGTGAGGAGGACTCCGTCGGGGCGGGTGCCCTGCCTGTCGGAGCTGGTGCCGTGCCTGTCGGGGCCGACGGGGTGACCGCCGGGGCCGGTGTGGTGCCCGTCGGGGCCGGTGCCGTGCCCGACGTCGGCGGTCTGCCTCTCCGAGCGGGTGCCACGGCCGTCCTGGCCGGTGCCGGGCTCGTCGTCGTGGGTGACCGGTCCGTCGGGAGCCGGGCGGAGTGTTTCCGGTGCGGGCCGGGTTCCGTGTGTGCCGCCGGTGCGGAGGGTGTCCAGCAGGCGCCGGACCGTCTTCTCCTCCAGGAACGGCAGGTCGGCCGAGAGCACGAGGACGTACGGCGCCACGGTGTGCCGCAGCCCGGCGTCCAGCGCGGCGAGCGGTCCCCCGCCCGGCGGGTCCTCGCGGGCCCACTCCACGGGGCGTGCCGTGGGCCTGGGGCCGGCCACGACCACGGTGCGGCCGGCGTCGGCACACGCGGCCAGCACCCGGTCCAGCAGGGTGCGGCCGCCGACCCGCACGCCGGGCTTGTCCTCGCCGCCGAGCCGTCGGGCAGCGCCGCCCGCGAGCACGACGGCGTCGTAACCGGCATCGAAGTACCCGGCGTCGGCGGCGGCGGTGTCCCGCGGATCACGGCTGCCCGGTCCCCCGGTCGTGCCCTCGGGCTCGTACGCGGTCATGCCCCGAGTATGGGCGCCGAGACAATCGGCGCCACCCCCGGGGCACGGCAGGGGCCCGGGCCGACCGGACCCCACGTCCTACAGAGTCCGCAGCAGCACCGCCGGCTGTTCCACGCAGTCCGCCACGTACCGAAGGAAACCGCCCGCCGTGCCACCGTCGCAGACCCGGTGGTCGAAGGAGAGCGAGAGCTGGACGACCTGACGCACCGCCAACTCGCCCTGGTGGACCCAGGGCTTGGGGATGATGCGGCCGACGCCGAGCATGGCGGCCTCGGGGTGGTTGATGATCGGCGTGGAGCCGTCGACGCCGAACACACCGTAGTTGTTCAGCGTGAAGGTGCCGCCCGTGAGGTCCGCGGGCGTCAGCGTCCCGGTCCGGGCCGCCTCGGTCAGCCGGCCGAACTCCGCGCTCAGGCCCTCCGCGTCGCGGGTGTGCGCGTCCCGTACGACGGGAACGACGAGCCCGCGCTCGGTCTGGGCCGCGAAGCCCAGGTGCACCTGGTCGAGCCGGACGATCTCACGGGCGTCCATGTCGACGGTCGAGTTGAGCTCGGGGAAACGGGCCAGCGCCGCGGTGCAGATCCGGGCCAGCAGAGCCAGCAGGGAGATCTTCGGCCCCCCGGCCGCGTTCATCGCCCTGCGGGCCTGCATGAGCTCGGTGGCGTCGGCGTCCACCCAGCAGGTCGCGTCGGGGATCTCGCGCCGGCTGCGCGAGAGCTTGTCGGCGACGGCGCCGCGGACGCCCCGGAGGGGGACACGGACGCCCTGCGGGGCCGAGCCCCGGGAGACACCGGCCGCACCGGGCACGACCGAGGCGATGTCCGCGTACGAGGTCGCCTGTTCGGTGAGGCCGTCGTACGAGGGCGTCGCGGTGCCGGACGGCCGGAGCCGGCCGGTCGCCGCCGCACGCAGCGCGTACTCGACGTCGGCCCGCAGGATGAGCCCTTGGGGACCGGAGCCCTCCAGCTCCCGCAGGTCCACGCCGTTCTCCCGGGCGAGCCGTCGCACCAGGGGCGAGATGACGGGCACGGGGCCGTCGCCCCGCGCCGGGGTGACGCCGTTCCGGGCGGTCCGTGCCACAGCCGCGGCACCGACGGGTTCGGGGCGGCCCGGCCGGGCGGGTGAAATACCCCTGTCCGCCGGGGCCGGGGCGCCGGACGGCCCGCCGGCCGGGGCACCGCCCGCGGGGCGTACCCTCCGGCGCCGCGCCGGGGGCGCTCCCGTGCCGTAGCCCACCAGTACGTTCCCCGAGCCCTCGTCGCTCCGGTCGTCCTGACCTGTCCCGGCGTCCTCGCCCACAGCCGGGGCGCCGACGGCGACGGTCAGCAGCGGTGCCCCGACGGGCAGTTCCGTGCCCTCCTCGCCGAAGCGGGCGGTGACCACACCGCCGTAGGGGCAGGGGACCTCGACCATCGCCTTGGCCGTCTCGACCTCGACGACGAGCTGGTCGACGGCGACGACGTCACCGACCTCCACCAGCCAGCGGACGATCTCCGCCTCGGTGAGTCCCTCCCCGAGGTCGGGGAGCTTGAACTCCAGCACCTGTGCCATCAGCCCTGCGCCTCCCATTGCAGACGTCCCACGGCGTCCAGGATCCGGTCGACGCCGGGCAGGTGGTGCCGCTCCAGCATCGGCGGCGGATACGGGATGTCGAACCCGGCGACGCGCAGCACCGGCGCCTCCAGGTGGTGGAAGCAGCGCTCCGTGACGCGGGCCGCGATCTCCCCGCCCGGTCCGCCGAACCCGCTCGACTCGTGCACGACGACGGCTCGTCCGGTCCGCCGCACCGACGCCGCGACCGTCTCGTCGTCGAACGGCACCAGGGAGCGCAGGTCGACGACTTCGAGGTCCCAGCCCTCGGCCCGCGCCGCCTCGGCGGCTTCGAGGCAGACGGGCACGGACGGTCCGTACGTGATCAGCGTGGCGCTGCGACCCTCGCGCCGCACCACCGCGCGGCCTATCGGCTCGACGGCCGACGGCTCGTCCGGGTTCCAGGAGTCCTTCGACCAGTACAGCCTCTTCGGCTCCAGGAAGACCACCGGGTCGTCCGAGGCGATGGCCTCCCGCAGCAGTCCGTACGCGTCGGAGACGGTCGCGGGCATGACGACGTGCAGGCCCGGGGTCGCCATGTAGTACGCCTCGGAGGAGTCGCTGTGGTGCTCGACGCCGCCGATGCCGCCGCCGTAGGGGACGCGGATCGTGATGGGCAGGGGCATGGCGCCCCGGGTGCGGTTGCGCATCTTCGCCACGTGCGAGAGGAGCTGCTCGAACGCCGGGTAGGCGAACGCGTCGAACTGCATCTCCACGACCGGCCGCAGGCCGTACATGGCCATGCCGACCGCCGCGCCGAGGATGCCCGCCTCGGCGAGCGGGGTGTCCGTGCAGCGGTCGTCGCCGAACTCCTTGGCGAGCCCGTCGGTGACCCGGAAGACGCCGCCGAGGGTGCCGACGTCCTCGCCCATGACGTGGACGGAGGGGTCGGCGGCCATGGCGTCGCGCAGGGCGCGCCCGAGCGCCTGCGCCATGGTGGCCGGTTTGAGGGCAACCGTGGTCATCGCCCGGCTCCTTCCGGGCCGTGCGGGCCCGCTCCGAGCGTGCCGTCCGCCTCGGCGTCCAGCTCCGCTCTCAACTGGCTCTCCTGCTCAAGCAGTTGAGGAGTGGGTCGGGCATACACATGGGTGAACAGGTCCATGGGGTCGAGCACCGGGTCCTGGTTCATGCGCTCCCGCAGGTCCGCGGCCATCGCCTCGGCGTCGTCGCGCACCGCCTGGAGGGCGGCCTCGTCGAGCAGTCCGCGCTCGGTCAGCTCGCGCTCCACCAGGGCGACGGGGTCGTGCGCGCGCCAGGCCTCGACCTCGGCGTCGCCCCGGTAGCGGGTGGCGTCGTCGGCGTTGGTGTGGGCGTCGATGCGGTACGTCACGGCCTCGACGAGGGTGGGACCGCCGCCCGCACGGGCGTGGGCGATGGCCTCGCCGAGGACCTGGTGCACGGCCACCGCGTCGTTGCCGTCGACCAGGCGTCCCGGCATCCCGTAGCCGACGGCCTTGTGGGCCAGCGACGGGGCGGCGGTCTGCTTGGCGAGCGGGACGGAGATGGCGAAGCCGTTGTTCTGCACGAGGAAGACGACGGGGGCCTGCCACACGGCGGCGAAGTTCAGCGCCTCGTGGAAGTCGCCCTCGCTGGTGCCGCCGTCGCCGACCAGGGCGAGCGCGACCACGTCGTCGCCCTTGAGGCGGGCGGCGTGCGCGAGGCCCACGGCGTGCGGGAGCTGGGTCGCGAGCGGGGTGCACAGGGGCGCGATCCGGTGCTCGCGCGGGTCGTAACCGGTGTGCCAGTCGCCGCGCAGGAGCGTGAGGGCCTGGACGGGGTCGAGGCCGCGGGCGACGGCGGCGAGGGTGTCGCGGTAGCTCGGGAAGAGCCAGTCGCGCTCCTCCAGCACGAGCGCCGCGGCGACCTCGCAGGCTTCCTGCCCGGTGCTGGACGGGTACACGGCGAGACGGCCCTGCTTGGTGAGAGCGGTGGCCTGGACGTTGTACCGGCGGCCTCGCACCAGCTCCGTGTGCAGACGGCGCAGCAGGGCCGGGTCGACCTCGGCGGCGGCATCGGTGCCGAGGACGCGGTGGGGCAGCGCGTCGGGCAGCAACGGCGCGGGGTCGGTGCGGGGCTGCCAGGCGGGCGGCGGCGTGGGCCGGTAGGCCCCTCGCTGCTCCATGACCGTCATGACGGCACCTCCTCGTGGGAGCGGCTTCGGACGCGGCACGGATGTGACGTGTCCCACCTACCGATTGTTCGGTCGTCGGCACATTTTGGCTACAGGCGCCGCCAGGCTGTGGACAAACGGTTCTGCGCAGCCTCAGATGGATGCAGTACGTCCATGGTAGGGAGGCGGGGGGACATGGCACCTGAACAAATGGCCGAGCCGCCGGAGGCCGGACCCTCCGTGCCGCCCGCCCGTCCGCTCGACGCGATCGACCAGGACATCCTGCACATGCTGCAGGCGGACGGCCGTGCCTCCATACGTTCCGTGGCCGAGCGGGTCCATGTCTCGCGGGCCAACGCCTACGCACGGATCAACCGCCTCATCGAGGACGGTGTGATCCGCGGCTTCGGCGCGCGCGTCGACCACGAGCGCGCGGGGCAGGGCACATCGGCCTACATCACCCTCAAGATCGTGCAGAACTCCTGGCGCACGGTGCGGGAGCGGCTGAGGGTGCTGCCCGGGGCCTCGCACATCGCCCTGGTGGGCGGCGACTTCGACGTCCTTCTCCTGGTGCACACGCCGGACAACCGGGCGCTGCGCGAACTGGTGCTCACCCGGCTCCAGGCCATCCCGGAGGTGCTCAGCAGCAGGACGCTGCTGGTGTTCGAGGAGGAGGACCTGGAGCCGGAGGGCTGACGCCGCCGGGCCTCCCGGCCCCACGGATCCCCGCCGGACCCGGGACCGCAGCACTTCAGCCCTGAAGCGCTCCGCCTCGGCACCACAAGCCCTTGGGGCCCAAGAGGCCCGCCCGGCCCATGCGTCACCGGCCCGGCGGCCGGCCTCACGGCTCCTGCCGGAGCCCCCCGAAGACCAGCACCACCACGGCGTCGGCCACCTCCCGCGCGCCCATGCCCCGGGCGTCGGGGCGGTACCACTCCACGAGCGAGTTGATCATTCCGAAGACCAGCCGGGTCGCGAGCCGGACCTCCACGTCACCGCGTACGTCCCCGTCGGCGGCCGCGGCCTTCAGGAGTTCGGCGACCCTGTGGTCGAAGTCCCGGCGCCGCTCCAGGGCCCACCGCTCGGTGTCCGTGTTGCCGCGCACCCGCAGGAGCAGCGTCACGTAGGGCAGCTCGGACGTGAGTACCTCGACCATGCGCCGCACCACGTACTCCAGGCGCTCCACGGCACGTCCCACGCGCGCGTGCTCCTCGTCGAGGATCTCGAAGAGGCCGTCCAGAGCCCGGCTCACCGCACGCCGCAGCAGCTCCTCCTTGCCCGAGACGTGGTGGTAGATCGACGACTTGGAGATGCCGGCCGCCTTGGAGAGGTGCTCCATGGAAGTGCCGTCGTAGCCGCGTTCGTTGAAGACCCGGACCGCGACGGAGAGCAGCGTCTCGGGGGTGTACGTGTCCCGCTTGGCGGTGGTCACTGGGTGCCCTCCCGCTTCTCGGTGGCGTACGCGTGGCGGTAGAGCGCCAGCGACGGGGCGTAGCGCCCTGAGGGGTCGCGCACGTGCAGTTCGTCCAGGACGTCGTACGACCAGCTCGCGCCGAGCCTGCGGCTCCACTCGAAGGGGCCGAGCGGGTAGTTGACGCCGAGGCGCATCGCGGTGTCGATGTCCTCCTCGGTGGCCACGCCCTTGGCGACCGCGTCGTACGCGAGGTCGACGATCCGGGCCACCGTGCGGGCGACGATCATGCCGGGGCAGTCCCCGATCACGCTGACGTCCTTGCCCAGCGCCTGGAAGAGGCCGATGGCCTCGGAGAGGGTCTGGGGGGCGGTGTCCTGGGACGCCGACAGGGCGATCCGGGTGGCCTTGCGGTAGTCGAGCGCGAGGTCGAAGTAGACGACGTCACGGAACTCGACCGAGGTCTGGCCGTCGGCGAGGACCAGCTGCCCGCCGCTCGGCAGCACCAGACGGGTGCCGTGGTCCTCCTCGTCCTCCCGGACCTGGATGCCCGCCTCGCGGATCAGGGCGAGGACGTCGGCGGCGGGGCCCAGGTCGCCCTCGGCGACGACGTACGCCGGCGGCTGCGCCTTCTCCGCGGTGTGCGGCTCGGAGGCCTCGGCACCGTCCCCGTAGTCGTACCAGCCGTGTCCCGTCTTGCGGCCGAGCCGGCCCGACTCGACGAGCCGCCGCTGGGCGAGCGAGGGCGTGAAGCGCACGTCCCGGAAGAAGGACCGCCACACGGAGTGCGTGACGGATTCGTTGACGTCCTGGCCGATCAGGTCGGTGAGTTCGAAGGCTCCCATCCGGAAACCGCCGGACTCGCGCAGGACCGCGTCGATGGTGGCGGGGTCGGCCGCCTGGGACTCGTGGACCGCGAACGCCTCGGCGTAGAAGGGCCGGGCGATGCGGTTGACGATGAACCCGGGCGTGTCCGCGCAGGCGACGGGCGTCTTGCCCCAGGCGCGGGCCGTCTCGTACGCGCGCGTGGCCGACGTGACGTCGGTCGCGAACCCGGAGACGACCTCCACCAGGGGCAGCAGCGGCGCCGGGTTGAAGAAGTGCAGCCCGAGAAAACGGCCTGGGTTGCGCAGCGCGCCGCCGATGGCCGTGACGGACAGCGAGGAGGTGTTGGTGGCCAGCAGGCAGTCGTCCCCGACGACGTCCTCGAGGTCGCCGAACAGCTTCTGCTTGACGTCGAGTTGTTCGAGGACCGCCTCGACGACGAGCGCGCAGTCCGCGAGGTCGGCGAGGCTCTCGGCAGGCCGGAGCCGCTCGCGCGCGGCGTCCCGGTCGGCGCCGGTGAGCCGGTCCTTCGCGACGAGCCGGTCGAGACGGGCGCCGATCGCTTCGGCCGCCGCAGCGGCACGCCCGGGAACGGCGTCGTAGAGCCGCACGGGGTGGCCCGCCACCAGCGCGACCTGGGCGATGCCCTGGCCCATGGTGCCGGTGCCGACGACTGCCACGGGGCTGCTGAGGTCGAGTGCTGTCATGTGCGCGATCCTCCCGCACGCCGTTTTCCACAGATGCGGCGGACCCCCTTGTCCCGACCGATCGTTCGGTTACTCTAACTCTGACTGTCCATTCCTGCCCAGCTCGCGAGCTCGACGAGGAGCTCTTGAGACAAGGAGTTGGTCCTTGATGGCCGCCGAACTCACCGCGCACCAGCTGATCACCCAGCACCGGCCCACCCTGGATCAGGCGCTGGAAGCGATCCGCACCCGCGCGTACTGGTCCCCGCACCCCGAGCATCCCAAGGCGTACGGCGAGAACGGCAGCCTGGGCATGGCCGAGGGCAAAGCCGCCTTCGACGCCCTCCTCGGCACCCGTCTCGACCTGGGCCAGCCCGGCACGGACGACTGGGTCGGGGGCGAGGTCTCGCCGTACGGCATCGAGCTGGGGGTCACCTACCCGCACGCGGACATCGACGTCCTGCTGCCCGCCATGCGCGCGGGACAGCGCGCCTGGCGCGACGCGGGCGCGGAGATCCGCGCCGCGGTCTGTCTGGAGATCCTCAAGCGGATCAGCGACCGCACCCACGAGTTCGCGCACGCGGTCATGCACACCAGCGGCCAGGCCTTCATGATGGCGTTCCAGGCGGGCGGCCCGCACGCACAGGACCGCGGCCTGGAGGCGGTGGCCTACGCCTATGTGGAGCAGGTCCGCACCCCCGACACCGCGGAGTGGAGCAAGCCCCAGGGCAAGCGCGACCCGCTCGCGCTCACCAAGCAGTTCACCCCCGTCCCGCGCGGCATCGCGCTGATGATCGGCTGCAACACCTTCCCGACGTGGAACGGCTATCCGGGCCTGTTCGCCTCGCTGGCCACCGGCAACGCGGTCCTGGTGAAGCCCCACCCGCGCGCGGTGCTCCCGCTCGCGCTCACCGTGCAGGTCGCGCGCGAGGTGCTGACCGAGGCGGGCTTCGACCCGAACCTGGTGGCGCTCGCCGCCGAGCGTCCCGGCGAGGGCATCGCGAAGACGCTGGCCACCCGCCCCGAGATCCGCATCATCGACTACACCGGCTCCACCGCCTTCGGCGACTGGCTCGAGGCCAACGCCCGCCAGGCGCAGGTCTACACGGAGAAGGCCGGCGTCAACACGGTGATCGTGGAGTCCACCGGTGACTACAAGGGGATGCTGTCCAACCTGGCCTTCTCCCTGTCGCTCTACAGCGGCCAGATGTGCACCACCCCGCAGAACCTGCTGATCCCGCGCGAGGGCATCTCCACGGACGAGGGCCACAAGTCCTACGACGAGGTGACCGCCGATCTCGCGAAGTCGGTCGGCGGACTCCTCGGCGACGACGCCCGCGCGAACGCCCTGCTCGGCGCCATCGTGAACCCGGACGTGAAGGCCCGGCTGGAGGCCGCCGCCGGACTCGGCGAGGTGGCCCTGCCCTCACGGCAGATCGAGAACCCGGAGTTCCCGGGTGCCGTCGTGCGCTCACCGCTGATCGTGAAGCTCGACGGCGCGCGCAAGTACTGGGAGAACGCCGGAGGCGACGATGAGGCCGCCTACATGAGCGAGTGCTTCGGCCCGGTCTCCTTCGCCGTCGCGGTCGACTCGGCCGCCGACGCCGTGGAGCTGCTGCGGCGCACCACCCGGGACAAGGGCGCGATGACCGTCGGCGCGTACACCACCGACGAGGCGTTCGAGCGCGAGGTGCAGGAGGCCTGCCTGGAGGAGTGCGCCCAGCTCTCCCTGAACCTCACGGGCGGGGTCTACGTCAACCAGACGGCCGCGTTCTCGGACTTCCACGGCTCGGGCGGCAACGGCGCGGCCAACGCGGCACTGTGCGACGGCGCGTTCGTGGCGAACCGCTTCCGGGTGATCGAGGTACGCCGCGAGGCGTGAGCCCCCTGGGGTGTCGTCCGGCCCTGACGGCACCCCTACGCCGGTGCGCCCCCCGCGGCGCTCCAGTGGAACAGCGTCATGGCCACACTGGTCGCGAGGTTGTAGCTGGAGACCTGGGGGCGCATCGGCAGTGACACCAGGTGGTCGGCCCGGGAGCGCAGTTCGGCGGACAGCCCGCTGCGCTCCGAGCCGAAGGCGAGCAGGGCGTCGTCGGGAAGCTTCGTCCCCCGGATGTCCTCGCCCTCGGGGTCGAGCGCGAACACCGGGCCGGCCGGCAGCTCGTCCACCGTCAGGCGTTCCACGGCGGTCGCGAAGTGCAGCCCGGCCCCGCCGCGTACGACCGTGGGGTGCCAGGGGTCGAGCGTGCCCGTCGTGACCACGCCGGTCGCGCCGAAACCCGCCGCGAGCCGGATCACCGCACCGGCGTTGCCGAGGTTGCGCGGATTGTCGAGGACGACCACGGGCGCGCTGCGCGGCGCCCGGGCCAGCGTCTCCAGGTTGGCGGCGCGGGAGGGACGTACGGCGAGAGCCGCCACCGAGGTGGGGTGCGGACGCGGTACGAGGGATGCGAACACCGCCTCCGGGACCTCGGCCAGCAGTTCGTCGAGAGCGGCGCGTACGTCGGGGGCGAGTTCGTCGGCCAGTTCGAGGACCGCCGGCCGGCCGGTCGTGACGGCGACCGGGACGCGCGCCCCGAAGCGCACCGCGTGCTTGAGGGCGTGGAAGCCGTCGAGCAGGACGGAGTCGTCGAAGAGCTGGCGCCAGACGCGTACCGGGTCGTTCATGCGGTGAAGCCTACGTGCGGGTGCTCGGGCTCCTCCGGAACGCCCGGTCCGGGCTCCCGGGGCCCCGGAACCTCCCGGCCGCCGCCGGGAAACAGCCGGTCACGCGCGCGCGTGGCCCGTCCGCCCAGGCGCCGCAGGAAGGACGTCGGCAGGAACACGGAGTCCGCGGCGATCATCGCGAGCGAGAAGAACGGCAGCCCGAGGACCACCGCGATCACGGCGTGCTCGGTCATCATGGCCGCCAGCAGGACGTTCTTGACCCGCCGGTTGAACAGGGTGAAGGGAAAGGCGACCTGTACGAGGACCGTCCCGTACGTCACCAGCATCACGATCGTTCCGTGCGCGGACAGCAGGTCGGACAGCGCCGGCCACGGGGAGAAGGACTCCAGGTGGAGCGGGTAGTAGACGGCGGTGCCGTCCTGCCAGCGCGAACCCTGGATCTTGTACCAGCCGGCGGTCGCGTAGATCAGGCACGCCTCCGCCATGATGATCATCAGGGCCGCGTTGTGCACGAGGTTGGCGACGACGTCCAGCAGGATGCGCGGCTCCGCGGCGCGGGCGAACCGGCCGACCGCCCACCACAGGGCCTGCACCGCCCACAGTCCCCAGAAGACCGTGAGCCAGCCGCCCAGGACGCCCCCGTCGATGCGTCCGGCGCCCGTCGCCACCGCCAGCACGATCCCGAGTCCCGCCCACAGCGCGGGGCCCACCCGGTCGGGCCCGGTCCGATCGCCACGCGCGTGTGTCTCGCGGGCGAGGCGGTCCCGCCGCGCGTCGAGGGACCACACCTGGGCACAGCGGGTGAACACCAGGTAGATCGCCATCAGGTGGAGGACGTTGTCCCCGCCGTCCCCGACGAAGACACTGCGGTTCTGCAGGGACAGCACGCCGACCATGAAGAGCACGGACATCGCCCGGGTCCGCCATCCCACGAGCAGCAGGGCGGCGGTGAGGACGGCGAGGGCGTAGACGGCCTCGAACCAGACCTGGCTGTGGGACCACACCAGGACCGTGAAGGCGTGGTTGCTCGCCATGAGCTGCCGGGCCAGGTCCCAGCTCCAGGGTGCGTCGGGCCCGTACAACTCCTGGCGGTGGGGGTACTCGCGCAGCAGGAACAGCAGCCAGGTGGCGGCGAAGCCGATACGGATCACGGCGCTCTGGTACGGGCCGAGAGCGGACTCGGTGACCCGGGCGATGCCCCGCGCGACCGTCGGAGCGAATCGGTTCATCGGGCGCTCGCCTCCGTCGGTCCGTCCGCGCGGTCGCTGCCGGGAACGGCCCACCAGGGCAGCTCACGGACGGCGGGCCGGTCGGACACCTTCTCGTCGCTCCACCGCGGAGGCGGCACGTCGGTGGTCAGCGAGCGGAACTGGACACGTTCGACGACGGCGCCCTCGCCGCCCGCGTGCTCGCGGTCGAGGCGCAGCACGCCGATGCGGCGCAGATAGCTCTCCGAGAGGTCACCGCGCAGGCCCACGGGACGGTTCTCGCCGTCGTGCGTGCCGACGTAGAAGTCCCAGGCGCGGCGCAGTTCGTTCTGCTGGGTGTGGCTCGGCAGCGGGTTTCCGTCGATGGCCTGTCCGTCGAGCGCTGACAGGTCGTACCAGCCGGTCTCCCGGCTGATGCCGTCCGCCGTGCGCACCAGGGCGCGGACCTGGACCGCGATGTCCTGCTGCAACGGGTTGGGAGCGAAGAGCTTCCAGTTCTGCTCGAACTCGGGGTAGATCCAGTCGTCGATCGCGCGGCCGTGCTGTTTCGTCACCGTGTTCGAGGGCGCGACGTGCAGGAACACCATGCCGAGGTGCACACAGGCGACGACGGCCACGAGGGCCAGGGCGAGGGCGGCGGCGATCTGATGAGGCAGGGGGAGGGCCGCGAGGCCGGCGGGAGTCGCGTCCCCCGGACAGCCGGGTTCCCCGGGGTGCTCCGGGAACGCGGTCGCGCCGGACCGCGGGGGAGGCACCGCCCCGGTTCCGGCCGGTTCGGCTCCAGTCGGCTCGGTTTCGGCAGGCTCGGCTCCGGCCGGTTCGGTTCCGTCTGGCTCGGTTTCGCCAGGCTCGGCTCCAGCCGGCTCGGCCTCGCCAGGCTCTGTCCCGGTCAGCTCGGTGCCGGCCGGCTCGGTGCCCGGATCGGCGACGTCCTCGGACGCGGATTCCACCCGCCCCGCGGAAGCGGCACCCTCGGACTCGGCGCCCTCGCGCTCGTCGTCTCCGGGATCGTCGTCCCCTGGCTCCGGGAAAGCCTCCGCCCCGGGCCGCGGACGGACGGTCCGCGCACCACTGGTGGGCCGCTCACCGGCCGCCGCCTCACCCGCCGGCCGCGGGCCGGGCAGCGGCGTACCGCCGGTGGCACCGCCCGCGGCACCGCCGGGCGCGCCGCCCTCGGGCGCGACCGAACCCGGCTCCCGCTTCGAGCCCTCGTCCCTCGCGTCCATCCCGCCCCGATCCACGATCCCGGATCCGACTGCCGGTCGCCGGACTGCGGGCACCGTACCCCCACGTCCTGCAGCACCACGACGATCGCAAGCGAACCGTACTCAGAGCCCGCCGTCCGGCACAGCCCCATGGGGCACAACGGCCACGCCGACGCGCACGAGGTTATCCACAGCGGTTGACACCGTACGGCGCTCGACCGACCATTGTTGCGAATGGACCGAACGATCGGTCGGTCGGGAGCGAGAGGTCGAGGGGGACCGCATGGCGACAGCATCAGCGCACCACACGGCCCGCACACAGGCGGACGAAGCCGCCGACGAAGCGGCGCGCACAGCGGCATACGAGGTCGTCTTCGACGCCGCGGTGGCGGCCGACGAACGCATCGAGCCCCGCGACTGGATGCCCGACGCCTACCGCTCGACCCTGGTCCGCCAGATCGCGCAGCACGCCCACTCCGAGATCATCGGCATGCAGCCGGAGGCCAACTGGATCACGCGCGCGCCCTCGCTGCGCCGCAAGGCGATCCTGATGGCGAAGGTCCAGGACGAGGCGGGGCACGGGCTGTACCTGTACAGCGCGGCCGAGACGCTCGGCGTCAGCCGCGACGAGCTGCTGGACAAGCTGCACTCCGGCCGGCAGAAGTACTCCTCGATCTTCAACTACCCGACGCTGACGTGGGCGGACGTCGGCGCCATCGGCTGGCTCGTGGACGGCGCGGCGATCACCAACCAGGTCCCCCTGTGCCGCTGCTCCTACGGCCCGTACGCGCGCGCCATGATCCGCGTGTGCAAGGAGGAGTCCTTCCACCAGCGCCAGGGGTACGAGCTGCTGCTGGCACTGAGCCAGGGCACCCCCGAACAGCACGCGATGGCGCAGGATGCGGTCGACCGCTGGTGGTGGCCCTCCCTGATGATGTTCGGCCCGCCCGACGACGAGTCCTCGCACTCCGCCCAGTCGATGGCGTGGAAGATCAAGCGCCACTCGAACGACGAACTGCGCCAGCGCTTCGTCGACATAGCCGTGCCCCAGGCCGAATCGCTCGGCCTGACCCTGCCCGACCCCGACCTGGTGTGGAACGAGGAGCGGGGACACCACGACTTCGGCGCCATCGACTGGACGGAGTTCTGGGAGGTCCTCAAGGGCAACGGCCCGTGCAACGACCAGCGGATCACCCAGCGCCGGCGCGCCCACGAGGAGGGCGCCTGGGTGCGGGAGGCGGCCGCGGCCTACGCGGACAAGCACACGAGCGAGGCCGTCGGCTCGACGAGCACGACCGGTGAGACAGGAGCGACCCGAGCATGACGAACACCGACTGGCCGCTGTGGGAGGTCTTCGTGCGCTCGCGCCGCGGGCTCTCGCACACCCACGCCGGCAGCCTGCACGCGCCGGACGCCGAGCTGGCGCTGCGCAACGCCCGCGACCTGTACACCCGCCGCGGCGAGGGCGTCTCGATCTGGGTCGTCCCCTCGGCGGCGATCACCGCGTCCTCGCCCGACGAGAAGGACCCGTTCTTCGAACCGTCCGCCGACAAGCCCTACCGGCACCCGACGTTCTACGAGATCCCGGAAGGGGTGAAGCACCTGTGACGCTCACCGTGAACACCGCGGCCGCCCTGGCCCTCGGCGACGACGCCCTGGTGCTCTCGCACCGGCTGGGGGAGTGGGCGGGCCACGCGCCCGTCCTCGAAGAGGAAGTCGCCCTGGCCAACATCGCGCTGGACCTCCTCGGCCAGGCCCGGATCCTGCTGTCCCTGGCCGGCGACGAGGACGAGCTGGCGTATCTCCGCGAGGAGCGCGCCTTCCGCAACCTCCAGCTCGTCGAGCAGCCGAACGGCGACTTCGCGCACACCATCGCCCGGCAGCTCTACTTCTCGACCTACCAGCGGCTCCTCTACGCGCACCTGGCGTCCGGGGACAGCGAGTTCGCTCCCCTGGCCGCCAAGGCCGTCAAGGAGGTCGCCTACCACCAGGACCACGCCGAGCAGTGGACGCTGCGCCTCGGCGACGGCACGGACGAGAGCCACGAGCGGATGAGCCGGGCGTGCCAGGCCCTGTGGCGCTTCACCGGTGAGATGTTCCAGCCGCTCGACGGCGTCGACGTCGACTGGGACGGGATGCGGACCGCCTGGCTGGAGTCCGTCGGAGCCACCCTGCGCCGCGCCACGCTGACGGTTCCCGAGGGGCCGCAGACCGGGGCGTGGAGCGCCGGCGCCGGACGCCAGGGTCTGCACACCGAGTCCTTCGGACGGATGCTCGCCGAGATGCAGCACCTGCACCGCAGCCACCCGGGGGCGTCATGGTGACGACCACCGCCCTGGAGGAGGAGCTGCGCAGGCTGGCCGGCTCCGTTCCCGATCCCGAACTGCCCGTTCTCACCCTGGACGACCTCGGTGTGCTGCGTGCCGTCCACGTCCGGGGCACGGACAGCGTCGAGGTCGAGCTGACCCCGACCTACACCGGCTGTCCGGCGGTCGAGGCCATGTCCATGGACATCGAGCGGGTGCTCCACGAGCACGGCGTACGCGAGGTGTCCGTGGTCACGGTGCTCAGCCCCGCCTGGTCGACGGACGACATCTCCGACGAAGGCCGCCGAAAACTGCGGGAGTTCGGGATAGCACCGCCGCGCGGCGGCCGTCCCGCGGGCCCGGTGTCCCTCGACCTGGGTCCGACGCGGACGGTCACGGACGGGCCGCAGCCCGAGCCCGTCCGCTGCCCGTCCTGCGGATCGGCCGAGACCGAGCTGCTCAGCCGCTTCTCCTCCACCGCGTGCAAGGCGCTGCGCCGCTGTCTGTCCTGCCGCGAACCGTTCGACCACTTCAAGGAGCTGTGATGGCCCGCTTCCACCCGCTCACGGTGGCCGCGGTCGACCGGATCACCGACGACTCCGTGGCCCTGACCTTCGCGGTGCCCGCGGACCTGCGCGAGGACTACCGGCACGCGGCCGGCCAGCATCTGGCACTGCGCCGCACGGTCGACGGCACGGAGATCCGCCGCACGTACTCCATCTGCTCACCGGCACCGGCCCCCGACGGCGAGGCACCGCGCACCCTGCGGGTCGGGGTGCGTCTGGTCGAGGGAGGCGCGTTCTCGACGTACGCGCTCAAGGAGATCGCCGTCGGCGACGAGGTGGAGGTGATGATTCCGGCGGGACGCTTCACGCTGGAGCCCTCGGCCGGCCTGTACGCGGCGGTGGTGGGCGGCAGCGGGATCACCCCGGTGCTGTCGATCGTCTCGACCCTGCTGGCACGGGAGCCGGACGCGAGGTTCTGCCTGATCCGCAGCGACCGTACGGCGGCCTCGACGATGTTCCTCGAGGAGGTCGCCGACCTCAAAGACCGCTATCCGCAGCGCTTCCAGCTGGTGACGGTCCTCTCCCGGGAGGAGCAGCAGGCCGGGCTGCCGACCGGACGGCTCGACCAGGAGCGGCTGACCGGACTGCTTCCGGCACTGCTGCCCGTGGACCGGGTGGCGGGATGGTTCCTGTGCGGGCCGCTGGGGCTCGTGGAAGGCGCCGAGCGGGCCCTGCGCGGGCTCGGGGTGTCCCGGGCACGCATCCACGAGGAGATCTTCCACGTGGACGCCGCCGCCACGACTCCTTCCGCGATACCGGCTCCCGCGCACAGCACGGTGACCGCACGGCTCGACGGACGCGGCGGCACCTGGCCCGTCCAGGACGGCGAGTCGCTGCTGGACGCGGTCCTGCGCAACCGTCCGGACGCGCCCTACGCCTGCAAGGGCGGCGTGTGCGGCACCTGCCGGGCGTTCCTCGTCTCGGGCGAGGTGCGGATGGACCGCAACTTCGCGCTGGAACCGGAGGAGACGGAGGCCGGGTACGTACTGGCCTGCCAGTCCCATCCCGCCACGGAAAAGGTCGAGTTGGACTTCGACCGCTGAGAAGGAGCGGCCGGTCACCGGCCGTTCCCTTCTCATAGAACCTGTTCTATCTTGACGCACCGTCAGATCAGGCTTTCCGTCTGGTCGTTGGTCCGGTGCGTGCGCGGGAGGACGGGATCGTGGACTTCACCTTCACCGAGGAGCAGCAGGCGGCGGTCGAGGCGGCGCGGGCGGTGTTCGCCGGGGTCTCCCCCGACGGGGTGCCCAGTCCCGCGCTCACCGCGGGCGCCGTCGCCGAGGACTTCGACCGGCCCCTGTGGGCGAAGCTCGCCGACGCGGATCTGCTGAGCCTGCTGCTCGACGAGGAGGCCGGCGGGGCGGGCCTCGACGCGGTCGCGCTGTGTCTCGTGCTGCGGGAGTCCGCGAAGGTGCTGGCACGGGTGCCACTGCTGGAGAGCAGCGCGGCGACGGCGGCCGTACAGCGCTACGGCGGCGCGGAGTCGAGGGCGGAGCTGCCGGCGCGGGCCGGCCGGGGCGAACTCGTGCTGACCGTCGCCGCCAACGGCAGGACCGGTCACGACCCGGCCGAACGCGCCGTGACAGCGCGGCAGGACGGCACGGGATGGGTGCTGGACGGGGTGCAGACGGCTGTTCCCTGGGCCTTGGACGCCGACTTCGTCGTCGTGCCCGCGCACACGGACGCCGGCCGGACCGTCCTCGCGCCGGTTCCCCGCGGCCACGAAGGAGTCGTGATCGCCGAGCAGATCTCCACGACCGGTGAGCGGCTCGGTGAACTGCGGCTGGAGTCCGCCCGCATCGCCGCCCGGGACGTCATCGACGCTCCGGGCGCGTGGGAGTGGCTGCGTGACCTGTTGACCACCGGCACGTGTGCCCTGGCGCTGGGGCTCGGGGAGGAAGTGCTCCGGATGACGAGCACGTACACGAGCGAGCGGGAGCAGTTCGGGTTCCCGGTCGCCACGTTCCAGGCGGTCGCCGTCCAGGCCGCCGACCGCTACATCGACCTGCGCGCGATGGAGGCGACGCTCTGGCAGGCCGCATGGCGGATCGGCACGGGAGCCGACGGCGCGCTCCCGGCATACGGCGATGTGGCCGTCGCCAAGATCTGGGCGTCCGAAGGAGTACGCCGGGTCGTCCAGACCGCCCAGCATCTGCACGGAGGGTTCGGCGCCGACACCGAGTACGCGCTGCACCGGTACCACGCCTGGGCCAAGCACCTGGAACTGTCACTCGGCCCGGCGGCGGCACACGAAGAAGCCCTGGGCGATCTGCTGGCGGCGCACTCCCTGGGCTGACAGGCCCCCGGCCTCCAGGCAATCCCCGGGTCGGGCGGGCCGGGCTACAGCACGAAGCCGGGCTCGCCCTTGTCGTTGACGACCGGGCGGCCGGCGGCCTCCCAGATCTGCATGCCGCCCTCGACGTTCGCGGCGTCGATGCCCTGCTGGACCAGATACATGGTGACCTGGGCCGAACGGCCGCCGGAACGGCAGATCACGTTGACCCGGCCGTCCTGCGGGGCCGCCTCGGTCAACTCGCCGAACCGGGCGACGAAGTCGCTCATGGGAATGTGCAGCGCCCCCTGGGCGTGACCTGCCTCCCACTCGTCGTCCTCCCGGACGTCCAGCAGGAAGTCGTCGACCGCGAGACCGTCGACCCCGACGGTGGGCACACCAGCTCCGAAACTCATGCCTCCGACGCTACCCGACCGCGCCGACGCGAAGCTCAGGGAGCCTCGGAGATCAGCGTCGCCAGCTCGTGCTCGCGCTCGCCGACCTGCGCCAGCAGCTGTTCGGCGATCTCCTCCAGAAGATGGTCCGGGTCTTCCGGAGCCAGCTTGAGCATGGCGCCGATGGCGCTCTCCTCCAGCTCGCGGGCGACGAGGGTGAGCATCTCCTTGCGCTGCGAGAGCCATTCGAGGCGGGCGTAGAGCTCCTCGCTGCGGCTCGGCTTCCACTCCGCGGGCGTGGGACCCGCGGCCCACTCCGCGGCCAGCTCCCGCAGCAACGCCTCGTCGCCCCTGGCGTACGCGATGTTCACACGGGAGATGAACTCGTCACGCCGCTTGCGCTCCGTGTCGTCCTGGGCGAGGTCGGGGTGCGCCTTGCGGACCAGCTCACGGAAGAGCTTGCGGGCCTCCTCGCTGGGACGCACCCGCTGCGGAGGCCGTACGGGCTGGTCCGTGAGCATGGCCACAGCCTCGGGAAACAGGCCGTCCGAGTCCATCCAGCCGTGGAACAGCTCCTCGACACCGGGGATGGGCATGACCCGCGCCCGTGCCTCGTGCGCCTTGAATATGTCCTCCGGGTCGCCCGTGCGCGCGGCACGCGCCTCGGCGATCTGGGCCTCCAGCTCATCGAGCCGGGAGTACATCGGACCGAGCTTCTGGTGGTGCAGCCGGGAGAAGTTGTCGACCTCGACGCGGAAGGTCTCCACGGCGATCTCGAACTCGATCAACGCCTGCTCGGCCGCTCGCACGGCCCGCTCGAGGCGCGCCTCGGGCCGGTCCTCCTCGGCCGGAGCCTGGCTCCGGCCCTCATCGGCCCGAGCCTCGCCGTGCCCGTCGGACCGCTCCTCGCCCTGCCCCGCGGTCCGGGACCCGGAGTGGGCGCTGGACGGGGCGTCGGAAGGGGCGTCCGCGCCCTCCGGGCCCGCCGTGCCCTGCGCGTCGGCGCTGCGGCCCTCGGCGCCGGGGGAGGCGTGGGGCGTCCCGTCCTCCGGGGCACCGGAGTGTTCCCGGGCCCCCTCGAAGGCGGGCTCGGGCTGGCTCTGATCGGCTTCCGGGGTCGTCACCCGACCAGCGTAGGCCACACTCCCCCGGGGCTCACTGTCTTCCCCGCCCCTACAGCCACCTGACCGGCCACAACGACCCCAATGACCCCAACCACCCCGATCATCCCGACCCCGGGATCGGCACCCGGAACCGGCCCCACCGCCGGCACCGGGTCCGACCCGGCTCGGCTCGGACCCGACCTCGGCATCGGCATCGGCATCGGCATCGGCATCGGCCGGGACCCTGCCCCTGCCCTTACCCCCTGCACCGGCACGGCTCTCCCCCGGTTCACACCCCCGGTTCAGAAGCGATCCGTCCGCTGCGGACCGCCGCGATCAGGGTCGCGTGGTCGGCCTCCGTGCGGTCCGCGTAGGCGACGGCGAAGGAGGCGACGGCCTCGTCCAGCTCCTCGTTCTTGCCGCAGTACCCGGCTATCAGGCGCGGGTCGGCGCTGTGGCTGTGGGCGCGGGCCAGCAGGGCGCCGGTCATGCGGCCGTAGTCGTCGATGTGGTCGGCGGGCAGGGCCGCGGGGTCGACGCTGCCCTTGCGGTTGCGGAACTGGCGCACCTGGTAGGGGAGGCCGTCGACCGAGGTCCAGCCGAGAAGGATGTCGCTGACGACCTGCATGCGCTTCTGGCCGAGGACGACACGACGTCCCTCGTGGGCCACCTCGGGCATCGGATGGCCGATGGTCGCCAGATGCGGGAGCAGCGCCGAGGCGCGGGCCTCCTTGACCTGGAGGACCAGGGCCTCGCCGCGGTGGTCCAGGAGCAGCACCACGTACGAGCGGGTGCCGACGCTGCCGGTACCGACGACGCGGAAGGCGACGTCGTGCACCGCGTGACGGGCGAGCAGGGGAAGGCGGTCCTCGGAGAGCGTCGTCAGATAGTGCTCCAGGGACGCCGCGACCGCGGCCGCCTCCGTGTCGGGAACACGGCGCAGCACGGGTGCCGCGTCCACGAAGCGACGGCCGCCGCCCTCCACGGCCTCGGTCGACTTGGCGGCGAACCGTCCGCTGGTGTTGGCCCGCGCCTTCTCGGAGACCCGCTCCAGAGTGCCGAGCAGGTCATGGGCGTCCGTGTGCGAGACGAGTTCCTCGTCGGCGATGGCGTTCCAGGCGTCCAGCACCGGCAGCTTCGCCAGCAGGCGCATGGTGCGGCGGTACGCGCCGACGCAGTCACGCGCGGCGTCACGGCAGGTGTCCTCGTCGGCTCCGGCCTCCCGGCCCGCGAGCACGAGCGAGGTGGCGAGCCGCTTGAGGTCCCACTCCCAGGGGCCGTACACCGTCTCGTCGAAGTCGTTCAGGTCGATGACCAGGCCGCCGCGCGCGTCCCCGTACAGACCGAAGTTCGCCGCGTGGGCGTCACCGCAGATCTGGGCGCCGACGCCGGTCATCGGGGTGCGCGCGAGGTCGTACGCCATGAGGCCGGCGCTGCCGCGCAGGAACGCGAAGGGCGTGGCCGCCATCCTGCCGACCCGTATCGGGGTGAGCTCGGGGATCCGGCCCCGGTTGGACTCCTCGACCGCGGTCACGGCGTCCGGCCGGCCGGCGTCCACCAGGAGCTCGGCGTGCGCCGCGCGCGGGACCCGCCCGCGCAGGGCCTTCCCCTCCTCCTTGGGCGAGCCCTTCACCGGCCAGGCGGAGAACCCCGGAACCGCGAAGCCCCGGGCCCCGAACGCCTCGGCCGCCGGCCCGCCCTCGGGCGAAGACCGCCTCCCGGACTCCGGCGCGGACGCGTCCCCGGGCCGACCGCCGAGGTGCTCCTGCCGCACCGGACCGGTCTGCTCGACCAGCCCGGCCCGTCCCGCCGCAACCGTCTGCCGCTCCGACCCCGCTGTACCGACCTCGGTCATCACGACCGCCTCCCCCGCGCACGAACACCAATTCGTGCTGACCGTACAGCCGGCCAGGAAAACGCGTCAGGCCCTGTGGACAACTCCGCGGGCGTCCGGGGAGGAGGCCGCGAACACACCCGTCGGCTACCGCAGCCGCTCCGGGCAGGTCCCGCTCTCGGGCAGACATCTCTCCGCCCAGGCACCCAGCTCCTTGAGGGCCGGCTCCAGCGCCGCTCCCGTCTCCGTCAGGGCGTAGCAGACCCGCAGCGGGGGGCCCTCGGTGACCTTGCGCACGACCAGGCCGGCCGCGCCGAGTTCGGTGAGCCGGTCCGAGAGCATCCGCTCGCTGATGCCGGGGATCGCCCTGCGCAGGTCGGCGAAGTGGGCGGGCTGCTGCATGAGGACCGCCAGGACGAGGCCCGTCCAGCGCTTTCCGAGCAGGGCGAAGACACGGGTCATGCCGTCGTCGACCTTCTGGCACGGCCCCGCGTCGTGGCTTCCCGGTTCTGCCATGAGCCCAGGGTACTGCGTCCCTACAAGGGGATGAAAAAAAGTAAGTAGCTGTGTTATCTCTAGTTAGGAACGAAAGAGAAGCCCTCTCGGGTGACTCGGCTTCCCGGGACAGCCCTGCCCCGGCCCGGATCGCACCCCGACCCGGTCCACACCGCGCCCCCGTTCACGCCTCCACCCGGGGCCCGGCCTCGCCGCCGGCTCCGGCGCCCGACCCCCTACACACCTTTTGTCTGGAGATCGTCATGGCCACCCTCCTCCACATCGACTCGTCCGTCTCCCCGGACGGCGCCTCCACCTCGCGTGCCGTGACGCACGCCTTCCGTACGGCCTGGGAGGAGCAGCACCCCGACGGCACGGTCGTCTACCGGGATCTCGACGCGCAGCCCGTGCCGCACATCACGGCCGACGCCCACACCGCCGGCTTCGCCGCCCCGGACACGCACACCCCGGGACAGGCCGAGGCCTTCGCCGCCCGCCTGAAGCTGATCGAGGAGGTGGAGAACGCGGACGCGATCCTGATCGGCGCCCCCATGTACAACTTCTCCATCCCCTCGACCCTCAAGGCGTGGCTGGACAACGTCGTCCTCGTCGGGCGCACGGCCATGACGGAGGACTCGAAGGTCAAGGGCATCCCGGTCACCGTCGTCGCCAGCCGCGGCGGCTCGTACGCGCCGGGCACTCCGCGCGAGGGCTTCGAGTACGTGCAGAACTACCTGGAGGCCCTACTGCGCGACATGCTCGGCCTCGACACCGAATTCATCGTCCCGGAGCTCACCATGGCCCCGCACAACCCGGCGATGACCGACCTCGTCCCGCTCTTCGAGGCGTCCCGGAGCAAGGCCCTCGACGACGCGGCCACCCGGGCCAAGAAGCTCGCGGCGCGCTTCGCCGCCTGATCACGGCCCCGGCAGTCGGCAGCCGGCCGCTCCACCCATCGGACGCGGCCCGGCGGCACGACGGCAAGAGCCCCGCAGGGCGGACACCCGCCCTGCGGGGCTCAGCCGTAGAGCACCTCCTCGATCAGCGTCGACCGGCTCTCCCCGTTCTCGGCCAGGACGCCGTCCGAAGGCACCGACGGCCGCTCAGGCTCCTTCCGCCCGCCTTCCATCAGCCCTCCGTCCGTCTTCCGCCCGCCCTCCGCCCGCCGATCGGCACCCGGCGCCGTCACGCGCGAGGCGACCGCGACGAGGCGGCACAGGCAAAGTCGGCGAAAGCCGCCCCAGACCTGTGGAACCGACGAAGGCCCAGGCACACTCTGCGTGTTGTAGCCCTGATCGAAAGGA
The DNA here is from genome assembly GCF_044333225.1 of Streptomyces sp. NPDC021080. Lineage (NCBI taxonomy): Bacteria > Bacillati > Actinomycetota > Actinomycetes > Kitasatosporales > Streptomycetaceae > Streptomyces > Streptomyces sp. NPDC021080. Next base: position 134,771 of record NZ_JBIRQM010000009.1, read on the forward strand.
CGGACCGGACATGATCACGCTCACCAAGGAAGACGGCCCCGCAGACCTGGACGGAGTGACCCATCTGGCCATCGGTGTGTCCTGGGACCCCACGGCCGGCAGCAGTGGTGGAGTGCTGGGCAAGCTGCGCCGCAAGACGGGTACCGATCTCGACCTGATCGCCATCGCCATGCAGGGCCGCGACCCGGTGCGCCTCGCCGGCCTCGACTCGCTCGACCCCATGGGCAACGGCTCGTTGGTCCACAGCGGCGACAACCAGACCGGACACGGGGACGGCGACGACGAGACGGTGACCGTCGAGTTCGCGCGGATCCCGCCCCACATCACGTCGATCGTGTTCGTCGCCGCCGCGTACAAGAAGGGCAGCGCCTTCGAGAAGGCGCGCAACATCAGCTTCAAGGTGTACGACGCGAGCGGCGGAAGTTCCCAGCAGGTCGCCGACATATGGCCCAGCCTGCTCACCCAGGACAACGGCTGTGCCGTGGCGAAGGCGCTGCGGGTCGACGCCGGCTGGAAGCTCGAAGTGATCAATTCAACAGGGAAGATCAAGCAGGGGGACGAGCACGCCCTGATGCGCTTCGCGATCAGCAAGTAGTCCGTCGACGAAGCGACGGCGCCCGGCGCCCGTGCCTTCGCGAACGCCCCGTCAGTCCGCCCCACCCAGTCCCGCCCCGCCGCCGGTCTGCGCGGCGCTCGTCGAGGTACCGGACGCGACGTCGGCGACCGCGCGTACGACAACTCCGCGCTCCAGGACGCCGCACGTCCGGCCGCCGGCCTCGGGCGGCCGGAGAAGCGGCACCGCCCAAAGCGGCAGAAGATCCGCTTTCGGCTCCGCGACGGTGTCGAGGGCTGCAACGGATGGGCAAAGAATCCACTGGCCGAGGACGTCGAGGCCACCGGCTCACGGCATTGTCCGAGGCGCCGTCGCGGTATCCGGGGAACGACCACGCGGACGGCCCTCCCAGCCTCCCGGCCTTCCGGTTCGCCCGCACCAACCACAGCAAGATCCGGAAGCGGCCCGGGACACCGGCGCCGGGCGATGGGCGTCCCCGCCGTCGCACCCACCCGGGACGGAAGCCCGAAGTCCCCGGACCAGGCACCGGACATCGGACGCCGGACACCCCGAACCATCCGACGAAGGCCGGCCGGCCCTCCCGGAGTCCTCGCCCCCGCACCGGGTCGAGGACCGGCCGACAGCTCCGAAAAGCAGGGCCCCGGCAGTGAGATACCTCACCGACGGGGCCCTGTCGTATCGCCGTCCCGGCCGCGACCGGCCACAACAACGAGGAACGGGCCCCTCCCGCGACTTTCGTCACCGGGAGAGACCCGTTCATCTGGTGCGCGAGGGGGGAGTTGAACCCCCACGCCCTTGCGGGCACTGGAACCTGAATCCAGCGCGTCTGCCTATTCCGCCACCCGCGCATTGGGTGTGTCTTCCGTCTCCCGCTTTCGCCGCGGGCGCCTTCCGACATGCAGAAGATTAGCACGCTGTCAGGGGTGGAATCACATCCCTTTCCCCGGCCCTCCCGCCCGCCCCGCACACCCGGCCGTCCCCCGCACCCGCAGGCCCGGCGCCCCTGCCCCGCCCGGCCGGCGGGCCCGAGCGGCTCCGCACCCCGCGCAGGCCCGCCCCCTCGCCCGCGCCCCGGCGTACGTCACACGTTTCAGACAGAACCGGTTCACGTATCAACCTCGTACCGGTCCAGCGCATCTCCACAGGAGTCGGACGGGCTGCACAGTCAGGTGCGGGACACTGGTCCTGGAGCGCCTCTACGATCCATGGCAGAAGCAGTGCCGGGAAGAGTTCGAAGAGGGGCCTCCCAGGGAACTTCGGGAGGGGACTTCGGAAGGCGTCGACAACCCGTCGACCGTGCCGACAGGGGGAACCAGCCGATTTCCCGACGCGTGGATACGATCAGTAAGCAGTACCAGCAAGGCCGACTAGGCCGGCTGGTCCAGCAGGGCCAGGAAGACGACAGCAAGCTGTACCAGGACGGCAACGACGGAGGAGGTGCCCCATGGGAGTCCTGAAGAAGTTCGAGCAGCGTCTCGAAGGTCTGGTCAACGGCACCTTCGCCAAGGTGTTCAAGTCCGAGGTCCAGCCCGTGGAGATCGCCGGAGCGCTGCAGCGCGAGTGCGACAACAACGCCACGATCTGGAACCGCGACCGGACCGTCGTCCCCAACGACTTCATCGTGGAACTGAGCACACCGGACTTCGAGCGGCTCAGCCCCTACTCCGGCCAGCTCGGCGACGAACTCGCCGGAATGGTCCGCGACTACGCCAAGCAGCAGCGCTACGCCTTCATGGGCCCCATCAAGGTCCACCTGGAGAAGGCGGACGACCTCGACACCGGCCTGTACCGGGTCCGCAGCCGTACGCTCGCCTCCTCCACCAATCAGCAGTCCCCCGAGCGCGCCCCCGCGGGCCCCGCCCCGGCAGGCCCCCGCGGAGCCCAGGGTGGCTACGGCTACCCGCCCTCGGCCGCTCCCCCCATGCCGTCCGCGCCGCCGCCCGGCGGCCGTCCGGGCATGGCACCCATGGGTGCCCGGCCCCCGGCCGGCCCGGCGGCGGGCGGCCGAATGCGGCACTGGGTCGAGATCAATGGCTCACGCCACCAGATCTCCCGCCCGACGCTGGTGCTGGGCCGCAGCACCGAAGCCGACGTGCGGATCGACGACCCCGGCGTATCGCGCCGGCACTGTGAGATCCGGACCGGAACGCCCTCGACGATCCAGGATCTCGGGTCCACCAACGGCATCGTGGTGGACGGGCAGCACACAACCCGCGCTACGCTCCGCGACGGCTCGCGGATCGTCGTGGGCAGCACCACCATCATTTACCGGCAAGCCGAAGGGTGAAGCGGGGGCAATGTCAGAGCTGACCCTCACGGTCATGCGGCTGGGTTTCCTGGCCGTACTGTGGCTGTTCGTGATCGTGGCCGTGCAGGTCATCCGCAGCGACCTGTTCGGAACGCGTGTCACACAGCGCGGCTCGCGCAGGGAAGCCGCGAGGCCCCAGCAGGCCGCGCGGCAAGCCGCGCCACCGCAGCAGCGCCAGCAACAGGCGCCCGCCGGCGGCGGTCGGCAGCGCCGCGGAGCACCGTCCAAACTCGTCGTCTCGGAGGGCACCCTCACGGGCACCACCGTGGCCCTCCAGGGGCAGACCATCACCCTGGGACGGGCGCACGACAGCACCATCGTGCTGGACGACGACTACGCGTCCAGCAGGCATGCCAGGATCTACCCCGACCGGGACGGCCAGTGGATCGTCGAGGACCTCGGCTCCACCAACGGCACGTATCTCGACCGGAGCCGGCTGACGACTCCGACGCCCGTTCCGCTGGGCGCGCCGATCCGCATCGGCAAGACCGTCATCGAGCTGCGGAAGTAGTACGACAATGAGCGAGCGGAGCGAGCACGCAACGGCGGTCCACACAAGGGACCCCGGCGCGCTCCCGACCGGAGGGTGGGCACCGTGCGGATGTACCCGGAGCCGACGGGCGAGGTGCGCATGAGTCTGTCACTGCGCTTCGCCGCCGGATCGCACAAAGGCATGATCCGCGAGGGCAACGAGGACTCGGGCTACGCCGGTCCCCGCCTGCTCGCGATCGCCGACGGGATGGGCGGCCAGGCCGCCGGTGAGGTCGCCAGCTCCGAGGTGATCTCCACCATCGTCGCGCTCGACGACGACGTACCCGGATCCGACATCCTCACCTCGCTCGGCACCGCCGTGCAGCGTGCGAACGACCAGCTCCGGATGATGGTCGAGGAGGACCCGCAGCTCGAGGGCATGGGCACCACGCTCACCGCCCTGCTGTGGACCGGCCAGCGGCTCGGTCTCGTCCACGTCGGCGACTCCCGCGCGTACCTGCTGCGGGACGGCGTGCTGACGCAGATCACACAGGACCACACCTGGGTGCAGCGCCTCGTCGACGAGGGCCGCATCACCGAGGAGGAGGCCACCACCCACCCGCAGCGCTCCCTGCTGATGCGCGCGCTGGGCAGTGGCGACCACGTCGAGCCCGACCTCTCGATCCGCGAGGTCCGCGCCGGCGACCGCTACCTGATCTGCTCCGACGGCCTCAGCGGCGTCGTCTCCCACCAGACGATGGAAGACACCCTCGCCAGCTACCAGGGCCCGCAGGAGACCGTCGAGGAACTCATCCGGCTCGCGCTGCGCGGCGGCGGCCCGGACAACATCACCGTCATCGTGGCCGACGTCCTCGACATCGACCACGGCGACACCCTCGCCGCCCAGCTCTCCGACACCCCGGTCGTGGTCGGCGCGGTCGCCGAGAACCAGCACCAGCTGCACGACAACGGCGCCATGCAGACCCCCGCCGGCCGTGCCTCCGGTCTCGGCCGGCCCGTGCCCGGACAGGGCGGCGGCGGCGAGTTCGGCCCGCCCGGCAGCGGCGACACCACCGGCTACGTCTCCACCAGCAGCTTCGGCGACTACACGGACGAGGACTTCGTGAAGCCGCGCACCGGACGCCGCTGGCTGAAGAGATCCTTCTACGTCGTCCTGACGCTCGCCGTCATCGGCGGCGGCCTGTACGGCGGCTACCGCTGGACGCAGACGCAGTACTACGTCGGCGCCCAGGACAACCACGTAGCGCTCTACCGCGGCATCAGCCAGGACCTGGCCTGGGTCTCGCTCTCGAAGGTGGAGAAGAACCACCCCGAGATCGAACTCAAGTACCTGCCGCCGTACCAGCAGAAGCAGGTCAAGGCGACCATCGCCGAAGGCGGCCTCGCCAACGCGCAGGCCAAGATCGACGAACTCGCCGTGCAGGCGTCCGCCTGCCGCAAGGACGCGCAGCGCCGCGCCGCCGAGAGCCAGAACAGCGCGAAGCCCAGTTCGGCCAAGGCCAACGGAACCACGGGAACCACAAAGACCTCTCTGACGTCCAAGGCCACGTCCAGCCCGAGCCCGACCCCGTCGAGCTCGGCACCCTCGTCCTCCAAGTCCACGACCGCACCCACTCCCACACCCGGCCCCAGCCTCTCCACCGAGGAGCAGAAGCTGGTCTCGCTGTGCGGTAAGCAGTAAGAAGCCGTGAGGGGCCCTGTCACACGATGAGCAGTAGTACGAACACGCCGACGCACCACACGTCCACGATCGGATCGATCGGCGCACCCAGCCGACGCAACACCGAACTGGCCTTGCTGGTGTTCGCCGTTGTCATCCCGGTGTTCGCCTACGCCAACGTGGGCCTGGCCATCGACGACAAGGTGCCCACCGGCCTGCTGAGCTACGGCCTGGGCCTCGGCCTGCTGGCCGGCGTCGCCCACCTCGCGGTGCGCAAGTTCGCCCCCTACGCGGACCCGCTGCTGCTGCCGCTGGCCACGCTCCTCAACGGGCTCGGCCTGGTGATCATCTGGCGGCTCGACCAGTCCAAGCTGCTCCAGTCGATCAACCAGGCGGGCAACGCGGCACCGCGCCAGCTGATGTACACCGCGCTGGCCATCGCCCTGTTCATCGGCGTGCTGTTCTTCCTGAAGGACCACCGCGTCCTGCAGCGCTACACCTACATCTCCATGGTCGGCGCCCTGGTCCTGCTGCTGCTCCCGCTGGTACCGGGCCTCGGCGCCGACCTCACCTACGGCGCCAAGATCTGGATCTCGGTCGCCGGATTCTCCATCCAGCCCGGTGAGTTCGCGAAGATCGTGCTGGCGGTCTTCTTCGCCGGCTACCTGATGGTCAAGCGCGACGCGCTGGCCCTGGCCAGCCGTCGCTTCATGGGCCTGTACCTGCCGCGCGGCCGCGACCTCGGCCCGATCCTCGTGGTCTGGTTCATCTCGATCCTCATCCTGGTGTTCGAGACCGACCTCGGTACGTCGCTGCTGTTCTTCGGAATGTTCGTCATCATGCTGTACGTCGCCACGGAGCGGACCAGCTGGATCGTCTTCGGTCTGCTGATGTCCGCGGCGGGCGCCGTCGGCGTGGCCAGCTTCGAACCGCACGTCAAGACGCGTGTGCAGGCCTGGCTCGACCCGATGCACGAGTACCTGCTCAGCCAGGCCGGGGTCCACGACGGCATCATCCACTCCGAGCAGGCCATGCAGGCACTGTGGGCGTTCGGCTCCGGCGGCACCCTCGGCACCGGCCTCGGCCAGGGCCACTCCGAACTCATCCGCTTCGCCGCCAACTCCGACTTCATCCTCGCCACCTTCGGCGAGGAGCTCGGTCTGGCCGGCATCATGGCGATCCTGCTGATCTACGGTCTGATCGTGGAGCGCGGCATCCGCACCGCCCTCGCCGCCCGCGACCCGTTCGGCAAGCTGCTCGCCGTCGGACTGTCCGGCGCCTTCGGACTCCAGGTCTTCGTGGTCGCCGGCGGCGTCATGGGCCTGATCCCCCTGACCGGTATGACCATGCCGTTCCTCGCCTCCGGCGGTTCCTCCGTCATCGCCAACTGGGCCCTGATCGCCATCCTGATCCGCATCAGCGACACCGCCCGGCGCCCGGCACCCGCACCCGCCCCCAGCCCCGACGCCGAGATGACCCAGGTGGTCCGCCCGTGAACAAGCCCCTGCGCCGGATCGCGATCTTCTGCGGGCTCCTCGTCCTCGCCCTGCTGCTGCGCGACAACTACGTCCAGTACGTCCAGTCGGACACCCTGCGCTCCGACCCGCACAACCGCCGCGTCGCCATCGAGCGGTACGCCACCCCGCGCGGCGACATCGTCGTCGACGGCACCCCGATCACCGGGTACGCCAAGTCGAAGAAGAACGGCATCAACGACTTCGTCTACAAGCGCACCTACAAGGACGGCGCCATGTGGGCGCCGGTCACCGGGTACGCCTCGCAGGCCTTCGACGCCTCCCAGCTGGAGAAGCTCGACGACGGCATCCTCACCGGCAACGACGACCGGCTCTTCTTCCGCAACACCCTCGACATGATCACGGGCAAGCCGAAGCAGGGCGGCAACGTCGTCACCACCCTCAACGCCGCCGCGCAGAAGGCCGCCTACAAGGGCCTGCTGAGCCGGGGCAAGGGCGCCGTCGCCGCGATCAACCCGCAGACCGGCGCGATCCTGGCACTGGCCTCCACCCCTTCGTACGACCCCTCCACCTTCGCCGGGAACACCAACACCGACGCGAAGGCCTGGAACAAGCTCCAGAAGAAGAACGACCCCGACGACCCGATGCTCAACCGGGCGCTGCGCGAGACCTACCCGCCGGGCTCCACCTTCAAGGTGGTCACCGCGGCCGCGGCCCTGGAGAACGGCCTGTACACGGCGGCCGACCAGCACACCGACACCCCGCTGCCGTACATCCTGAAGGGCACCCGGACCGAGCTGAAGAACGAGGGGAACATCCCCTGCAAGAACGCCACCATGCGCGTGGCGCTCCAGTTCTCCTGCAACACGGTCTTCGGCAAGATCGGCGCCGACCTCGGCAAGGACAAGATGCTGTCGGAGGCCGAGAAGTTCGGCTTCAACTCCGAGCAGCTCACCCCGGTGCGCTCCAACGCCTCCGTCTTCCCCAAGTCGATGGACGACGCGCAGACCGCGCTCAGCTCCATCGGCCAGTTCGAGACGGCCGCGACCCCGCTGCAGATGGCCATGGTGGCCTCCGCCGTGGCCAACCACGGCACGCTCATGAAGCCCTACATGGTCGACAAGCTCCAGGCACCCAGCCTGGACGTCATCTCGCAGACCGAGCCCGAGAAGCTCAGCCAGCCGCTCTCCGAGTCCAACGCCCAGATCCTGCAGTCGATGATGGAGACGGTCGTCAAGGAGGGCACGGGCAAGAGGGCGCAGCTCTCCGGTGTCACCGTGGGCGGCAAGACCGGTACCGCCCAGCACGGTGTCGCCAACAGCGAGAAGCCGTACGCGTGGTTCATCTCCTACGCCAAGCTCCCCGACGGCAGCACTCCGGTCGCCGTCGCGGTGGTCGTCGAGGACGGCAGCGCCAACCGCGGCGACATCACCGGTGGCGGTCTGGCCGCCCCCATCGCAAGGGACGTGATGAAGGCAGTCATCGACAGCAAGAAGTGACCCCGCTCACGTCCCCATCACATCGGTGCACGTTGCGATACCGGTCCTGTCACGGGTGACGGTCTAGGCCAGGTCACAGGAAGCGATCCGGGTACGGTATGCCCGGACAGCACACCGCCGGACCACACAAAGGTGCGGTCGGGACCGACGGAGAGGGCTGGTAGGTAGCTATGGAAGAGCCGCGTCGCCTCGGCGGCCGGTACGAGCTGGGCCACGTGCTCGGCCGTGGTGGCATGGCGGAGGTCTACCTCGCGCATGACACCCGGCTCGGCCGTACCGTGGCGGTGAAGACGCTGCGGGCCGACCTCGCACGCGACCCGTCGTTCCAGGCCCGCTTCCGCCGGGAGGCCCAGTCGGCCGCCTCTCTCAACCATCCCGCGATCGTCGCCGTCTACGACACGGGTGAGGACTACATCGACAACACCTCCATCCCGTACATCGTGATGGAGTACGTCGACGGATCGACGCTGCGCGAGCTGCTGCACTCGGGACGCAGACTGCTGCCCGAGCGGTCCATGGAGATGACCATCGGCATCCTCCAGGCCCTGGAGTACTCGCACCGCGCCGGCATCGTCCACCGCGACATCAAGCCCGCCAACGTCATGCTGACGCGCAACGGCCAGGTCAAGGTCATGGACTTCGGCATCGCCCGCGCCATGGGCGACGCCGGCATGACCATGACGCAGACGGCCGCGGTCATCGGTACGGCCCAGTACCTCTCGCCGGAACAGGCGAAGGGCGAGCAGGTCGACGCCCGCTCGGACCTCTACTCCACCGGCTGTCTGCTGTACGAGCTGCTGACGGTGCGCCCGCCCTTCGTGGGCGACTCCCCCGTGGCCGTCGCCTACCAGCACGTCCGCGAGGAGCCCCAGCCCCCGTCGGTCTTCGACCCCGAGATCACGCCCGAGATGGACGCGATCGTGCTGCGGGCGCTCGTCAAGGACCCGGACTACCGCTACCAGTCCGCCGACGAGATGCGCGCCGACATCGAGGCCTGCCTCGACGGCCAGCCCGTCGCGGCCAGCGCCGCCATGGGCTCGGTCGGTTACGGCGGCTACGGCGACGACCAGCCGACCACGGCCCTGCGCTCCGCGGACGCCCAGGCCACGTCGATGCTGCCGCCCATGAACCCGGACGACGGCGGCTACGGCTACGACGACCGCCCCGACCGCCGCCGCCAGAAGAAGAACAACAGCAACACCTCGACGATCCTCCTGGTCGTCGCGGGTGTCCTGGTGCTCATCGGCGCGATCCTGATCGGGAAGTACGCGTTCTCGGGCAAGGGGACGGGCAACGACTCGTTCAAGGTCCCCAACTTCGTGAGCCACACGCTGTCGGACGCCCGACAGATGGCGGACAACCGCGACCTGAAGCTCTCCCCCACCCGCAAGCCGTGCGACAAGGAGCCCAAGGGCAACATCTGCTCCCAGAGCCCGACGTTCGGCTCGACGGTGAAGAAGGGCGACACGATCAATGTGGTCGTGTCCACCGGGGCGCCGAAGGTGGTGGTCCCGAACGTCACGGGCAAGACCCTGGACGAGGCCACGAAGATCCTCGGGGCCGACAAGTACGGGTTCACGGTCAAGACGAAGTTCGAGGAGTCCGAGGAGGCCCCGAACAAGGTCCTGGAGCAGAACCCCAGTCTCGGTGACGAGGTGGAGAAGGGCTCGACCATCACCCTGACCATCTCCAAGGAGAAGAAGCAGTCCACCGTCCCGGACGTCGCCGGCCAGAGCTGCGACGTGGCCAAGACGCAAATGACGGCCAACAACCTCGTGGGCGAGTGCGTCGACACGGACACCGACGACCCGAACCTCGTCGGCAAGGTCATCCAGACGACCCCGACGGCCAACACGCAGGCCGACCCGGGCTCCAAGGTGCAGATCCAGATCGGCAAGGCCAAGCAGCAGACGACGGTGCCGAGCGTCGTCGGCAAGACGGTGGCCGAGGCGAGGCAGATCCTGCAGGGCGCCGGCTTCAACAACATCCAGTTCCAGCCGGGCAGCGACGGAAGCGACGACGCGACGGTGATCCGCCAGGACCCGAACGCCAACAGCCCCGTCGACAGCCCGGACAACACCACGGTCACGCTGACCACGGTGAAGCTCGGCAACAACAACAACGGCGGCAACAACAACGGCGGCGGCTTCTTCGGCGGGAACAACGGATAACCTCCGCCCAGGAACCGCCCACCCGGGCAACCGAAGCAACGGAAAGGGCCCCGGCACTCTTGAGTGCCGGGGCCCTTTCCGTTGCTTCGCACCGACGACCTGGTGTGCGATATTCGACCGTTTCTTCATACTTCACGACTCGTTGATCACACGGGGTGGGAAATCGGAGCACTGCCCCCGGCCGCAAGGCCGCGACACAGGCGGAAGGGGCAGCACGTGATCAACGAATCGGCTCTGCTGGAATCGAGAACACTGCGGGAAAGCGCGCTGGAGCGCACGGAAGTACTCGACAGGGTCAAGGCACTGACTCTGCTGCCGGACGGCATGCACGTGACGACGGCGATGGTGGCGGCGTATTTCGAGGTGGGTCTCGAAGCGGTCAAATCCCTCGCCAAGGACCACCGAGCCGAGTTGGAGACCAACGGCTATCGTCTGCTGACCGGCGATGAACTGAGGTCCTTCAAGAACCTCAGTGGGATCCAGTCGCGCACCAGGTCTCTGGCTCTCTTCTCCCGCCGGGCCGTCCTCAACGTCGCCATGCTGCTGCGGGACAGCGAAGTCGCGCGTCAGGTGCGTACGTACCTCCTCGACATGGAGTACCTGGTCCGCACACAGCCTGTGGACAACCCGCCCCACAGGGAAACCCGCTCACTCGACGACCGCATCGACCAGCGCATCACCCACATCCTCGGCAAGACCGTCGTCCCCATGTTCAACGCCTTGATCGAGACCTCGGGCGAACACCGTCAGGAACTCGTCTCCCTCCGTGAGGACGTCCAGCGGATCGAGCGGCGGCTGTGCGACCACGACACCCGCATCACCGAACTCGAACGCACGGGAGGTCCGCGCCGGTACACGGGAATCATGGCGTCCATCGACGCCATGAACTGGCGCGAGTTCGAGCACCACGTCGCCGACCTCCTGCACCGCGACGGCTGCACCCACGTCGTCGTGCACGGCCGCCCCGGCGACCGGGGAGTGGATGTCACGGCGCACACGGCCGACGGCCGGTCGGTCGTCGCGCAGTGCAAGAGCTTCGCGCCCTACCGCCCGGTGTGGAGCGGTGAACTGCAGAAGTTCCTCGGCGCCTCGTTCGTCCAGCACAGGGCCGACGTAGCCCTCTTCGTCACCACGACGTCCTTCACGCCCGACGCGCGTGCCATCGCGGAGACCCACGGCGTCACGCTCGTGGACCGCTCCCGTCTGGAGAAGTGGAGTGCGGGCGTTCCGCTGGCAAGCCTGCGGTAGGCGTCACCAAGCAGCAGAAAGGGCCCGAAGCCGCAAGAGAAAGTTGCGGCTTCGGGCCCTGTGCATCTTAAGCACAACGGGCTTGCCCGCTACCGCAGTTCCTTCGGAGGTGTCCGGGCGCTGTCGACCTTTTCCACTCGTTCCAGCTCGCCCCACACCACGTAGCGGTAGCGGGAGGTGTACACCGGGGTGCAGGTCGTCAGGGTGATGTAGTGGCCCGGCTTCGTCCTGCCGGACTCCTTCGGGACCGTCTGGAGGACCTTGACGTCGTACTTCGAGGTCTCCGGGAGAATGTCGAAGACCTTGTAGACGTACCACTTGTCCCGGGTCTCGAAGACGATCGGGTCGCCCTTGCCGATCTTGTCGATGTTGTGGAACTTGGCGCCGTGGCCGTCCCGGTGGGCGGCGAGCGTGAAGTTGCCGTTCTTGCCGGTCATCGGCAGGGACGCCTTGACGGGTTCCGTGTAGTAGCCGGCGACACCTTCGTTGAGGACCTTCGTCGCCGTGCCCTTCTGGACGAGCACCTCGCCGTTCTTCATCGCCGGGACGTGCAGGAAGCCGATGCCGTCCTTGGTGTCCAGAGCGCCCGGACCGCTCGGAGCCTGCGCCCAGTGGTCACGCACCTTGTCACCCTGCTTGTGCGCCTCGCGGTCGGCCACGACGTTCGTCCACCACAGCGAGTAGACGACGAACAGACCGAGCACCAGCCCCACCGTGATGAGGAGTTCGCCGAAGACGCTGACCGTCATCGCGAACCATCCCATGCGCCGGCGCCCGCCGGGCAGATCACCGGAGCCCGTGTACCCGGCCTGCGATCCGGCGCGTTCGTCGTGGTCGGTCCTCGCTGCCACTGTTCATCTGCCCCGTCTGGTCTGTCTCAGGTTGTTTCTCGTACACGTCACGCGCACCGCACGCCGCATCCGTCCGTCACGGCGCCGGCGTCCGTCCTCAGCCCATCAGCGCATCGGGCTTGCCCTTGCTCCGCGGCCGGTCCTCGACCATCTTGCCCCAGACGATCATCCGGTACTTACTGGTGAACTCCGGTGTGCAGGTGGTCAGTGTGATGTAGCGGCCCGGGACGGTGAAACCCGAACCCTTGGGGATCGGATCGAGCACGGTCGTGTTGCTCGGGCTCGTCGCCGGAAGGATCGACGTCATCTTGTAGACGTAGTAGTCGTCCTGGGTCTCGACGACGATCTCGTCGCCCGGCTTGAGGCGGTTGATGTACCGGAACGGTTCGCCGTGGGTGTTGCGGTGCCCGGCGAGCGCGAAGTTGCCGGTCTTGGCGTCGGGCATCGCCGTCTTGAGCGGCGCCTCCCCGTAGTGGCCGACCATGCCGCGGTCGAGCACCTTCGTCTTGCTGATGCCCTCCGCGATCGGCGCGACCACGTCCAGCTTCGGAATGTGCAGGATGGCGAAGCCCTGCCCGGGCGAGAACGTCCCCGGATTGCGCTTGCCGCTCGCCCAGTCCTGCTGAAGGCTGCTCGTCGCGCTGCCCGCCTCCTCGTGCGCCCGCACGTTCGACCACCACAGCTGGTAGGTCACGAACAGCAGCATCAGCACACCGGTGGTGATGAACACCTCGCCGACCATCCGGCTCACGAGAACCGCCGCGCCGGGTTTCGACGCCCGTGCCGCGCGCCGGGCGTCCATCCGGCTCCGAGGGCCCCCAACGGCCTCCTGGGCCGCCTCCAGGGACTCCTGGGGCTCCTGTGCCCCTCCGGTCCTTCCGTGGCGTCTGGCGGCCTTACGGCGGGCCGCACGACCTCCGGACTCCGGGCCGGCCTCGCTGCCGACCGTGCCCGCACGCCGCCGCGCCGCCCTCGCGGGCGACCCGGGAAGGAGCAACGCGACCGTCTCGTCGTCCAGCGGCGGCCTCGGCGCGACCGGTTCCTGCAGCGGAGCGGCCACGGGAGCGGCCGCCGGTCCACCGCGGTGGTGCGGGATCGCCGGCTCCTGGTACGGCGGGGCGTACGCCCGCTCGTACTCGTCCGCGTACGACGGCGCCGACGCCGGGGTGGAGGACATCGCCTGCGTCGGAGCCTGCGCCGCGACCGCCTGGGCCTGGGCGGCGTACGCCTGCGCCTGCGCTTGGGCCTGTGCCTGAGCGTGGGCCTGAGCGTGCGCTTGAGCCTGAGCGTGCGCTTGAGCCGCCTGCGCCTGAGCGGCCTGCAGTTGCGCGGCCTGCAGCAGAGCCGCCTGCTCCTGCTGCTGGGCGGCGTACCAGTCGGTTCCGTACCCGGCGTGGCCGTAGCCCTGCTGTTGTACGGCCCCTCCCTGGCCGGGAAGCGGATCCGTCAGCGGGTCCGCGAGCCCTCCGACCGTCGCCTCGAACGCGCCGGCGCCCCCGTACGCGGCCTCGCCGCCATAGGGGGAGCTGTCGCGCTCGGGGCGCAGCGCGGTCACGCCGTGGCCCTGCCCACCACCGGGGCGAGCCCCGCCGACCTCGCGACGGCCACCTTGTCACCGCACTCGAGCAGCCAGTTGGCGAGCATCCGGTGGCCGTGCTCGGTCAGCACCGACTCCGGGTGGAACTGCACGCCCTCGACGGGCAGTTCACGGTGTCTGAGACCCATGACGATTCCGTCGTGCGTTCGGGCGGTGACCTCCAGCTCGGCCGGGACCGTGTCCGGCTCGGCCGCCAGCGAGTGGTAGCGGGTCGCCGTGAAGGGCGACGGCAGTCCGGCGAAGACGCCCTTGCCCTGGTGCTCCACGAGCGAGGTCTTCCCGTGCAGCAGCTCGGGCGCCCGGTCGACCACACCCCCGTACGCCACCTGCATCGACTGCATCCCGAGGCAGACACCGAAGACGGGGACCCCGGTCGCGGCGCAGTGCCGGACCATGTCGATGCAGACACCCGCCTGTTCGGGAGCGCCGGGCCCCGGGGACAGGAGGACACCGTCGAAACCGTCCTGGGCGTGCGCGGTCGACACCTCGTCGTTGCGCAGCACCTCGCACTCCGCGCCCAACTGGTACAGGTACTGGACCAGGTTGAAGACGAAGCTGTCGTAGTTGTCCACAACGAGGATGCGCGTGCTCACTGGTTGTCCACCGTCACATCGTTGAAGGGCAGCAGCGGTTCGGCCCACGGGAAGATGTACTGGAAGAGCACGTAGACCACCGCCAGGACGAGCACGAGTGAGATCAGCGCCCTCACCCATACGCTCCCCGGCAGATGCCGCCAGATCCAGCCGTACATGCCGTCCCTTCCGTCGCCGTACGCCAACAGACTAACGGCGCAGAGCCGCCGGTTTCCCTGCCTCCACAGGCTGTGTGGAATCGAGGTGTGCCCACACGATCAACCGATGGCTGTGCCCCCACTCCGGATCGCACGTGGTCAGCGTGAGATACCGCCCCGGACGCTTATACCCCGACTTACGTGGCACAGGGTCGATCACCTCAACGTCGGAGGGGACGGTTTTGTAGGGCCCTTTGTCGATCCGATACGTGAACCAGGTCGTCCCGTCCGTCAGCACCACCGCGTCACCCCGACGGAGCTCGGGAAAGTCCTTGAACGGATCACCGTACGTACGCCGGTGACCTGCGACCGAGAAGTTGCCCTCCTGGCCGAGCCGGGCGGTCCCCCGGTAGTGGCCGAGCCCCTTCTTCAGCACCTGCGTGGCCGTGCCTTCGAGCACGGGCTTGTTCCACGTGAAACCAAGACGCGGGATGTACATGACCGCGAACGGGCCGCCGTACCTGTAGGGGCCGGGCGCCTTCGGACTCCCGGTCGCCACCGCGCCGCCGCTGTCCGTGCCGCCGCTGTCCGTGCCTCCCGAGGAGCCGGACCGAGGCTCCGGCGACGGGGTCACCGCACCCTTCGACCACTGCTTCTGGAGCACTTCGATCTGGTGGTTCATCGCGCTGTCGGCCTTGACCCCGGTCCAGAACAGCACATAGACCACGAAGAGCACGATCACGGTGCCGATGGTCAGGCACAGCTCACTGATCGTCCTGACGACCACTCGCACCGACACAAGGCCCCCCGGCGGCAGCTCGCTCCACAGGCTTCGCCCACTGCTCCGCGAGGTCCGGCGGCTACTCCACGGGCTTCGCGTAGTGGAGATCCACTGTGCCCGAGTAGCCCGGAAGAGTCACCGTCCCGTTCTCCTCGACTTTCCAGCCGAGCCCGTAGACGTTGACGTACACCATGTAGTTCTGGATCGACGGGGAGGCGGCGAGCGACTTCTGGAGCTTCGCCGGGTCCCCGACGGCGGTGATCTTGTAAGGGGGCGAGTAGACGCGGCCCTGCAGGATCAGGGTGTTGCCGACGCAGCGCACGGCACTGGTGGAGATCAGCCGCTGGTCCATCACCTTGATGCCCTTGGCACCGCCCTGCCACAGGGCGTTCACCACCGCCTGGAGGTCCTGCTGGTGGATGACGAGGTAGTCGGGCTGCGGCTCGGGGTAGCCGGGAAGCTTCGCCGTCGCGTTGGGCGGCGCGTCGTTGAGCGTGACCGTGACGGCCTCGCCCTTGACCTTCCGGGTGCCCGCGTTCTTCTCCAGCGCCGCGAGCCGGGCGTCCCCGGCCGCGCTGCTGCCGTCCTCGCCGGCGGCGAGGCCGTCCACATCACGGCGCAGACTGCCGTTGGACTCGTCCAGCGTCGCGTTCTTGTGGCTGCGCTCCTGGATCAGGTCGGAGAGCTTCAGCAGGGACGAGTCCGTACGGATGTTCGTGCCCTTGGCCGTGTCGAAGCTCGTGAAGAAGATCAGGCCCGCGAGGGCGAAGACGGCCACCGTGAGAACACGTACCGGCCGGAAACGGTGCGTACCGCCAGGACTGGAATCCGTCCCGGGGGAGTCGGCAGAATTGCTCAACGTACCCTTATCTCCTTCGGCGCCGCGGAAGCACTACGCTAACGGACGCCCGGGGGAGCGCTCAGTGTCCCCTTGTACGCTGCCCCGGAGCCCGCCCCAGTTCCCTGCGCGGCCACGCAGCGCATCGACAGGAGAGACCCTCGTGCCGAAGTCACGTATCCGCAAGAAGGCCGACTACACGCCGCCCCCGGCGAAGCAGGCGACCAACATCAAGCTGACCAGCAACACCTGGGTGGCACCGGCCATGCTGGCCATGTTCCTCATCGGTCTCGCCTGGATCGTCGTCTTCTACGTGACGGACGGCACCCTGCCGATCGACGCGCTCGACAACTGGAACATCGTGGTCGGCTTCGGCTTCATCGCGGCCGGATTCGGCGTCTCCACGCAGTGGAAGTGACCGTCTTCACCCACCGGGAAGCGGCGCGGGCACGAGTTCTGCCCACAGCTGTCCACTGAGTTATCCACAACACTTGTCCACAGGTGGAAAAGAAAGACGATCTGTGGATAACTAATCTGCGGTTGACGCCGGTGTGACTGGTCCACCGCCCCCCGCAAATCTGTTCGCCCCCTGTCCGACCTGGGAAAACTCGGGTCAGTGACAGGGGGCACAGCTGTTCCCGCACTTCGTGCACAAGATCGGCCGCGGACTGTGGACAACATCACTTCTCAGGTGAGCCGGGCACTCTCTCAGGTGAGCCGAGCACACCCCATCGGGGGAGCCGAACCCGCTCCCTCAGGTGAGCTGGGCCGTCCTGAGCAGCGTCGTGACGACCACCGCCAGCAGCATCAGCCCGGAGACCCCGTACTGGACGAGGTTCCTCCGCTCGCGCGGCGCGTGGACCATCGCGTAGCCGACGACCAAACCGCCGAACAGACCTCCGATGTGCGCCTGCCAGGCGATGTTGCTCCACCCGAAGGTGAAGATCAGGTTGATCACCAGCAGGCCGATGACCGGGCGCATGTCGTAGTTGAGCCGGCGCATCAGGACGGCGGTGGCACCGAACAGGCCGAAGATCGCGCCGGAGGCACCGAGCGACGGCTGGTTGGGGCCGGCGAGCAGATAGGTGAGCGCGCTGCCCGAGAGGCCCGAGACGAAGTACAGGGTGATGAAGCGGGCGCGGCCGAGGGCCGCCTCCAGAGGACCGCCGATCCACCACAGGCTGACCATGTTGAAGATGATGTGCATCGGGGGCATGGCGACGGCGTGCAGGAACATCGACGTCACCATGCGGTACCACTGGCCTTCGGCCACCCCCTGGACCTCGCCGGAGAGCAAGGCGCGGCCGAAGAGGTCGAACCTGTCGGTGAAGGCGTCGCCCAGGGACACCTGGATGAGGTAGATGGCCAGGTTGAGGCCGATCAGCACCTTGGTGACGAGCCGGGGGTCCGACGTGACGGTGCCGCCCGCCAGGGTGCGGGGCTGGTTGGCCGCCGGGGCGTGCCCGGTGCCGGAGCCGCCGCGGACGCAGTCGGGACACTGGAAGCCGACCGAGGCGCTGACCATGCACTCGGGGCAGATCGGGCGCTCGCAGCGGGTGCAGCGAACGCCGGCCTCGCGGTCCGGGTGCCGGTAGCAGCCGGGCAGGCTCCGGGCGTCCTGCGGTCCCTGATCCTGCGGGCCCTGCGGGCTGCCGGGCGGCTGCTGGTCCATGGGGTCCCCTCAATCTGCGTACGGCGGCTCGCACACGGTCACGCTGGTTCCGGTGCAACGCACCGCCCCGTCCATCCTTACGGATGAACGGGGCGTTTGGTTCCCTGCGGGATGCTCCGGGCACGAGGACGGGGAGCCCCGCGCCGGCTCAGCGCTCGCGGGTCCCGACGACGACCGACTCGATCACGACGTCGTCGACGGGGCGTTCCGTGCGGGGGTTGACCGGGGTGCCGGCGATGGCGTCCACGACCTTCTGGCTGGCCGCGTCCGTGATCTCGCCGAAGATGGTGTGCTTGCGGGTCAGCCAGGCCGTCGGGGCGACGGTGATGAAGAACTGCGATCCGTTGGTGGCCGGTCCGGCGTTGGCCATGGCCAGCAGGTAGGGCCTGTCGAAGCGGAGGTCCGGGTGGAACTCGTCCCCGAACTGGTAGCCGGGGCCGCCGGTGCCGTTGCCCAGCGGGTCGCCGCCCTGGATCATGAAGCCGCTGATCACCCGGTGGAAGACCGTGCCGTCGTACAGCTTGTCCATGGACGTCACACCCGTCTCGGGGTTGACCCACTCGCGCTCACCCTTGGCGAGTTCGACGAAGTTCCGGACCGTCTTCGGCGCGTGGTTCGGCAGGAGCCGGATGTCGATGTCGCCCTGGCTGGTCTTCAGGGTGGCGTAAAGCTGCTCGGCCACGATGTGCCTTCCGTTGCCTTCTCTTGACAGCCCGATCCTCGCACGGACCGGGCCGCTCGACCCCCGACCGCCACCGCCGTACGCGCGTGCGGACGGCGACTCGTGGAACGGCTCGGAAAACCGCTCACGGAACGGCTCGGGGAGCGACTCAGCGATAAGGACGTCCTGCGTACAGAAAGTCGTACGGACAGAAAATCCCGTCGAGTCGCGCCGGACGGGGGCGGGACGAGGCGATCCGTGACATTGTCGACGACAAGCTCCCGTTGCCCCGTATTGATCCGCTATCTGACTTGATCGACACCTGACCGGCTCCGCCCCGGGAGTCTCCGGGAGTCGGCACCCGTGACACGGATGCCCGCCCTCACATGCCCCGGACCCCTTGGGCGGGCATGATCCCCCTAGGGGTGGAAAGGTGAACTGTGTGTCTTTGGGGGTACCTGGTACCCCCGACGTACGCCACCGAGGAGGAGGAAACCCGTGACCCGCATCGACAGCGTGCGCGCCGCGACCGGCTCGGCGAAGGACAGCGTGCTGCACGCCGCGGAAGTGGTGGCGCCTTACGCCGACACGGCCAAGGACAGGGCCTCGTACTACGCGAGCGAAGCACGTGTACGGCTCGCACCGAAGGTGTCGCAGGCCGCCGAACAGGCCCGCGTCCAGTACGACGTCCATCTCGCGCCGCGCCTTGAGCAGGCCCGTACGCATGTACCGCCGAAGGTCGACCAGGTCGCCCAGGAGGCGGCCGTCCGCACCCGAAGGGCGGCCCGCCAGGCCGCCGACTATTCGAAGCCGAAGATCGAGCAGGCGGTGGCCGCCACCCAGCCCGTCCGGGACGAGGCCACGGCGCGCGGTGTGGCGGCGATCGCTGCCCTGCGCGGCCAGGTCACACCGCAGGAGATCCAGAAGCTGCTCCGCAAGCACGAGCGGCGGGCGAGGGCCGGCCGACTCGTGAAGGGGCTGGCCGCGCTGGGGCTGCTGGCGGGCGGCGCTTTCGCCGCCTGGAAGTGGTGGGACAAGCAGGCCAATCCCGACTGGCTCGTCGAGCCTCCGGCCGCGACCGAGGTGCCCGAGACCGGGCGCCTGTCGTCGGTCGACGGCAGTGGCCAGTCCGACCTGGACCCCGAGGTCCAGGCCAAGGAAGCCGAGGAGAAGGCCGCAAAGCGCGACGACCGCCGCTGAACCGGCCCAACATCGCCGCGGGGCAGGAGACTTGACGGTCTCCTGCCCCGCGGCGATGTTTCACGTGGAACAGCGGCACGAGGACCGCGAACACTCCACGGGGGATTTACCCCAGCGCCTCGCGATGACGTTTGCAACGGCCTTCATGTGCAGCATCCATGGAGATGTTGTTGACGGAATGCGTCGAACCGGTCACCCGGCGGCCCGCTCGCCAGCTCACACAAGGGTCCCGACGGCTCCGCCGGCCCCTCGGCGCCGCAGCGACCGCCCGCACGGCGGGCCCGCGGACCACATGCGGGCCAAGACGTTTGCGCAAAGAACTGCAATGTCTGCAAAGTCGCTTCTGTGACTCACGTCACTGGAGCACCCCCGCCTCGGTCCCGCCCGGTCCAGGCGCGGTCCCACCAGGGGCGCGCGGCGGACGAAGGGGGACATACGAAAACCGGCCAGCCGCCGCAATGGGCGTCTGGCCGGTCCGGTGTGTGGAGCCTAGGGGAGTCGAACCCCTGACATCTGCCATGCAAAGACAGCGCTCTACCAACTGAGCTAAGGCCCCGTAAGAGGAGCGTCCGACCACAGGAACCATCTGTCGACGGGCGCCGCAGACCAGAGTACCGGGTCACCCAGGGGATCTCGCAAAATATTGGGGGTCCCCGTGGACGACCACTCTCCGTAAGATGCTCGACGTGGTTCGCTGTCGCGAACCGCGGTACTTGGGGAAGCGATGGGGAGACGCAATGGACGCCGCACAGCAGGAAGCAACCGCGAGAGCCCGGGAGCTGCAGCGGAACTGGTACGGGGAGCCGCTGGGGGCGCTCTTCCGTAGGCTCATAGAGGACCTGGGTCTGAACCAGGCGCGTCTTGCCGGGGTGCTGGGCCTGTCCGCACCCATGTTGTCGCAGCTGATGAGCGGTCAGCGGGCCAAGATCGGCAATCCCGCGGTGGTCCAGCGCGTCCAGCTCCTGCAGGACCTGGCGGGGCAGGTCGCCGACGGGAGCGTCAGCGCCGCCGAGGCGACCGAGCGGATGGACGAGATCAAGAAGTCCCAGGGGGGATCGGTGCTCAGCAACACCACGCAGTCCACGACCAGTTCGGGAGCGCCGACGGTCAAGCGGGTGGTCCGCGAGATCCAGTCGCTGCTGCGTTCGGTGGCCGCCGCCGGGGACATCATCGACGCGGCGGACACTCTCGCCCCGACCCACCCGGAGCTGGCAGAGTTCCTCCGGGTCTACGGCGCCGGCCGTACGTCCGACGCGGTCGCGCACTACCAGTCCCACCAGAGCTGAGCCGAGCCCGGCCGCCGACCGCCCGGCGCCGGAGGCAGTGACGCCTTCCGGCCGCCGCACGTCATGCAGCCGGGCACCTCGGAAGAGGTCTCCCGTCCGACCGCCGAAGGGGAGCGACGTACGACCATGGGTGAGGTCTTCGCAGGCCGGTACGAACTGGTCGACCCGATCGGCCGCGGGGGAGTCGGTGCGGTGTGGCGCGCCTGGGACCACAGGCGGCGCCGTTATGTGGCCGCCAAGGTGCTCCAGCAGAGCGACGCGCACGCACTGCTGCGCTTCGTCCGGGAACAGGCTCTGCGGATCGACCATCCTCATGTGCTGGCTCCCGCCAGCTGGGCCGCCGACGACGACAAGGTCCTGTTCACCATGGATCTGGTCGCCGGGGGCTCCCTGGTCCATCTGGTCAACGACTACGGCCCCTTGCCCCCCTCCTTCGTCTGCACCCTGACCGACCAGCTCCTCGCGGGCCTCACCGCGGTGCACGCGGAGGGGGTGGTGCACCGGGACATCAAGCCCGCCAACGTGCTGCTCGAAGCGACCGGCACGGGCCGGCCGCGATTGCGTCTGTCCGACTTCGGCATCGCCATGCGGCTGGGCGAACCACGGCTCACCGAGACCAACTACGTGGTGGGAACGCCGGGTTACTTCGCGCCCGAGCAGATGCTGGGCTCCGATCCCGATTTTCCCGCCGACCTGTTCGCCGTCGGCCTGGTCGCCCTGTACCTCCTGGAGGGCGCCAAGCCCGACGCCAAGGCGCTGATCGAGTACTTCGCCGAGTACGGCACGCCGTCCGCGCCGCGGGGCATACCCGAGCCTCTGTGGCAGGTCGTGGCGATGCTCCTCCAACCGGATCCGCACGCCCGCTTCCGCACCGCCACAGGGGCGCGCAAGGCCCTCGCCGCGGCTGTCGAGCTGCTGCCGGAGCCCGGACCCGACGACGAACTGATCGAGGTCTTCGACCAACTGGGGCCGCTGCCCGAGGGGTTCGGACCCATGGGGCCCCTGCGCACGGGGGGAGCCTCGCCAGGGGATTCCCGGACCCTGTCCTCCCGCGGACTTCCGGACACGACGGCCGCCGCCTCCGTGATCGGCCCCGACCCGAGTTCCGGTTCGAGCCCCGGAACCTTCCCCGGACCAGGCCTCGGCCCCGACTCCGGCTCACTGCACAGCCCCGGCCCGGACGGCTCGGGCGGCTCCGTCGTCCTTCCGGCCCCGGCGTTCGCCCCCGTACCGGACGAGGGGTCCTTCTCCGCGCCCGGTACGGGGCTGAACGCCCCGGAGAAACCCCGGGAGTTGCAGGAGTCCCTGGAGTCGCGGAAGAGCGCTCCGGGCGGCACCCGGTCCGTTTCCGGAGCCGGGGCCGAGGCCGGAGCCGGGGCCGAGGCCGGAGCCGGGGCTGGGGCTGGGGCTGGGCACGGCGACCCCGGCACCGGTGACGGGCATCGCGCCCTCGACGCCGGGAGTCTGCTCCCGGCCTCCCGTCCCGTCGGCGCGCAGCGGGACCCGGCCCAGGGCACCGCGGAGCGACGGCCCGCCAAGGACGGCCCACGGGCCCGACCGGGCTTCACGGAAGGGGTCGCGGAGCCGGGCCTTGAGCACGTACGGCCTCCGGTCGCGCCCGACGACGTACAGGATCGGCCCGGGTCCGAGGACGACCGCTCTCCTGCCGCACCGGACGCCACCCCCCGGGACCCCGCCCGCGGTTCCGCCCCCCGGCCGTCCTCGATGTCGGACACCGGAAGTTTCCATCTGCCTCCGCCGCGGCCCGTGGCCGCCGCCGATCCCCGGCGGCAACCGGGGACCGAGCCTTCCCGCGACCGGTCCCCGTACCCCCGCACCCCGCGGCCCCAGGAGACCTGGCCGGACGCGCAGGCGACCACTCCCCCCGCCTCGGTCCCGCTCCCGCCGCCGTCGTCCGCGCCGCTGCGTCCGCCGCCCTTCGACCCGACCCCGACCCCGACTCCCCCGACAGCGCCCCTTCCCGCGTACGCGCCCTCCCCCCAGCAGTCCCCCGTCCCGCCTGCCGCGATGCCGCAGCACCCGTACGCCGCAACCGCCTCGTACACCGCTCGGTCCGTTCAGGTTCCCCCTGCGGGCCCGGGACACCGCAGAAGGCGCGCGCGGCCGCGTCCGGGTCCTCCCGCCGCGGTCGCGGTGCCGATGCTGCTGCTCGCCCTGGCCTGCTTCGCGGTGGGCTTCTGGGCACTGGCCCGGGTCTGATCTCCGGGGAGGGACGCGGAAGCGGCGCAGGCCGCTCCTACCGGCCCCGTGTCGCTCCGTGCTCCCAAGGGGCCGGCATCGGCAGCGAGGCCGAGGCGGTGTCCGCGTCCTCCGGGCCGGGCCGGGCGGTCCGTACCGCGCGGCGGCGCGCGATCACCGTCCACAGCCCGAGCGTGAGGACCAGCAGGGTTCCGGTACCGATGCCGCCCGCGGCGAGGAGTTTCATGGCTCCGCCGCGGCCGGCGTCCCCGCCGCCGTTCCCGGTGTCCGCGGCGCCGTCCGCCGGTCCCTCGCCGGGCGCGCTGCCGGAGCCGCCCGCCGGAACGGTGAACACGTCCCTGGGCGACGGTGTCCCCGCGTAGGCGGGCCCCGTCCCCGCGGCTCCGGAAACGCGCACCCGCAGGGTCAGCCCGAACGGACCGTCGCCGAAGCGGTCGGCGACCTGGGCCGCGAGATGGACCACGAGGTAGTAGGAACCGGCGAACCGCATCCCGCTCACACGGTCGTTGAGCGCGAAGCGGTTCTCGTAGGCGACGGGGGGCAGGGGGTCGAGCGCGGCGGAACGCTGGCTGCCGTCGTATCCGGAGCCGACGCTGTCGACGATGCCTCGTACCGGGTTGTAGAGGGACATGACGAGGGCGGTGCCGACCGAGCCCTCCCCGCTGCCCGCGCTGCCGAGGTCCGCGGTCGCGTAGACCTGCTGTCCCCAGTCGACGGGCACCTTGTAGAAGAGGGTCTGCCCCGGGCTGATGCCGTCCTTCCAGACTCCCTGTCCGAGCGGGGCGGCCCCGCTGAACCCCGCGCCGCCGCCGCGGCGCTTCGCGTCCCCCACGAGGGCCTCGGGCGACGCCGAGTTCCAGGCCTGTGGAGCGCTCGTCGGACCGGAGGCCTTCTTCAGAGCGGGTTCCGACACATAGCCGAGTTCCAGGTCCCACGGGCGGGACGCGGACGGCTCCGTGCCGGAGGAGGCCGTCGTACCGCTCGACGCGGCCGCCGCTCCGGTGCGTTCGACGACCATGTAGTACGTTCCCGCCGTCTTGCAGGCGTACTGCTGGCCGCTCGCCTCGCGGGACGCCCAGGCTGCGATGGGGTGCGGGCTCTGGGTGGCGCCGAAGCGGACGGTGCCCGTGAAGGAGCAGTTGCGGCCGTTGGCGTCCTGCAGGGAGACCTTGAGGCCGTCCGAGTAGGAGACCGTCGCGCCGGGCCGGGGGACGGCGGTGGCGGAGACGTACGTCGCGGAGGCGGTGCCGAGTTCGAGACGGTAATACAGCCTGCCGCCCCTTCCCGCGACTCCGACGGAGCTCCTGTACGTCCGGCCCGGCCGCAGGAGCACGGAGTCGGTCGTGTCGGTCGTGCCCCTGACGGTGACGGCGTCCTCGGCGAAGGCGTACGGCCCCGGCGTACCGTCGGCGGCCGCCCCCGCGCTCCGGGCGGTGGTCCGTGCGCCGGCGGACCCGGAAGCGGCGGCGCGGCCCGCGGGTGCGAGGGTCGCGCACAGCACGGCCGCCGCTGCCGTGGCCACGAGCATCCGGCCGTGCCACGACCTCGCGCACCGGCCTCCGGCACGCAGGCCCTCCGTGCGCCGCCCCATCACGCGCCACCCCTCGTCGTAGCCCCCCTGGCGCGGACCATCCTGCCTCTTCGGCCACCGCGGCACCGGGCTATCGGGGCGAGCGTCCGAAAGGAAGCGGCCGAATCGCCGTCATTTTCGCCTGGGCAACCGATTCGCTCGCCTTCGTGAACGCGCCTTCGTGAACGCGTCCTCTTCAACGTGCCCTCGTGACCCGGTGGGTTCCGGGAAACACAAAACCCCGACCGCGAGGCGGCCGGGGTCTGCTCCGAGACTGTTGTCGATCCTCACGAACCCGTGGGCACGGAGTCGGTCGCCTCCGTCCACAGATCCTGCTCGGCGCGATCCGCCTGGATCTGGCGGTACACGAGGAGCCCGCCGATGGCGGCCAGTGCGACCAGGAGAAGCTTCTTCACCGCGCGACCTCGTCCTTCGTTGACGTAGGGGACTTCTGGCGCCCGACTATACACACCGACCGATATCGATCGGTGACCTGGATCGGCCCTCGACCGGGGCCCCGGGCCCAGTGGTGGAACGGGAAGCGACCGCTCCGATCTCACGGTGATCACACGTCACAAGCTGCGACTTTCAAGGGCATCTACGGACTTTTCCGATCACTTGCGACCATCCGGGTGGTGTTCATCCGAACATCAACGCGCCACGAACTCAGATCCACCACTTCACGGCCCACATACAGATCATGAGGAAAGTACGCAAATCGCCTGACCCGAAAGTGAGGGGCCGTGACCCAGAACAAGGTCATGAAGCTGTGGAGCGCGATCGTCACCGCCTTCCTGGCGCTGTGCACGACGCTCGGACTCGTCACCACCGCCGCGGCCGCCGCGGTACCGCAGGCCGGACCGGCCCGCAACACCGAGACCTCGGTGGCGGCCCCGGCGACCGTCCCGGCCCCGGCCACCCGGGCCTGGTCCCACAGCCGGGCCCTGCCCCCCACGATGAAGCAACGCATCCACGCCGAGGCGCACGGCTCCTCGCCGGCCTGCCGCCACCGCACACCGGCGGGCGACGACACGGCGGACCCCGCCGCTCCGAGCGGCCCGGAAGGCCTCGCGGAACCCGGCGCCTGTTCCGGGCCCGAAATCCCCGCGGAGCCCGACACGGAGCCCCTGGGGGCCCTCACACCCGCGGCACAGCTCCAGCGCTGAGCCGGTCACCGGCCCAGACGCCGGGACGGACTCCGGCCCGGGCACCGGGACCGGCACCGCCCTTTCGGGCCTCATGACCCTCACGCCTCCGGCCGCCGCCTGAACCCGCAGCCCTCGGCTCTCCTCCACGGACCCGCAGCCCTCGGCTCCTTCATGGCCCCGCGCCCTCGGCTCCTCCCCGAATCCGCGGCCCTCGGCTCCCCTTGGACCCGACGCGGCCTCCGGTCCCCCTCGGGCCTCACGGCCCCGGCCGTTTCCCGGCCTCGCAGCCAGGCCGCCCGTCCCGCTCCCGCGGCCCCTGCCCCCTTCACTCGGCCCTCCGCGCACTTCGCGGCACGCGGCCCGGCCCCCCTCACCATCACCCTGACGTAGCGGCGAACTTGCGTACAAAGCACCCAGGGCGAAGGCCCGGCGACTCGGAAGAGTCGCCGGGCCTTCGGTATTTCGGCCCACCGGATTTCGGCACACCGGGTCCGAGAAGCCCCGGTACCGGGGACGGCCCCTCTCGGCGGCTCCACGGCGGGTCGCTTCGGCCTCGGACGCGACTCGGGACGGAGAATTCATCGCAGAAATCTACATATCCGACATTCACGTGAGGCAGGGCGGCCGTGACCGGTGAGAGCAGTCGAGCAGCACAGCCCGTTCGCAGGGGGAAGGCCGGGAGCCGGCTGTCAAAAGTGTTCGAGCACAACCCCGCCGGGCCCGACTGGCCGGGCGCGGTGATGTTCCTGGACGTCGCGCTGGTGCCGCTGTTCGCCTTCTGGGCGATCGGCTGCGAGCAGTACCTGCTCAGCGCGCTCTTCGGGCTGCTGTTCGCGGCCCTGGCCGATCCGGGCGGCGGCTACGGGCGCCGAGCGCTCGACATCGCGGTCTTCGCTCTGATCGGTTCCGGGGTGACCGCGCTGGCCTTCGGCATCGGAACGGACGACTGGGGCGGGCTCGCGCTCGCCGCGTTCGGGGTCACGCTGGCGGGCGGACTGGCCGCCGTGTCCGGGACCCGCAGATGCGTCAACGCCTGGCTCCTCGGCGCCTGGTTCGTCGTCGCGATCGGGCTGGAGTCCGGCCTCCACGCATCCGACCTCATCACCAGCCGCACCTGGGCCCAGGTGCTCGCCTGGACCGGAGGAGCGGCGCTGTGGCTCGTGGCGGCGTTCGCCCGGTGGCTGATCCGCGGACGCACCGAGCGGCCCCGGCCCCTCGCGGAGCTTCCGGGGGACACGTCGTGGAAGAAACCGGACCTGCCACTGATCCGGTTCGCGGTGATCCGCGCCCTGGCCGTCGCCGGCACCGTGGCACTCGCGTACGGACCGGACCTGTCGCACGGCGGCTGGATCCCGATCGCGGCCGTGATCGCGATGAAGCCGAGCCCGGAGCAGACCGCGATCGTCAGCGCCCAGCGGCTGACCGGCGCGCTCATCGGCGCCGCCGTCGCCACGCTGCTGTTGCTGGCGCCGCCGAGCGAGCACGGAATCAGGCTGTTCGCGGTCGAACGCGGCCTCGAAGCGGTGGCGCTCGTCCTGTTCGCGCACGGGGCGGCGATCCGCTTCCGGAACCCCGCGTACTGCACCGCGGCCGTCACCGCGGGAGCGCTCGTCCTGGTGGAGCTTCCGCAGCACTCCGGCGGTGCGGCCGAGGGCTACCGGGTGCTGTGGACGCTGTGCGGGGTGGGGATCGGTCTGCTCGCCATGTGGCTGGCGGACCGGGTCGCCGAACGCGCCGCCGGAGCCCACGGCAACCGGCCCGCCGCCGCGGGCCCGCCGCCGGACCTCCACGCTCGCGTCCCGGAGGAGACCGCGCACCGGCTGCCCGGCGACCGCAGGCCCGGCGACCGGCCGGCCACGGCCGATCACGGCCGTTGAGGCCCCCATGACGACGAAGACCCCCGCCCCGCATCGGCTGGGGGTCTTCGTGCCCGGAGCCCGTGCGCCGCGGTTCAGGCGGGCTCCCCGGGCGTCTGCGCCCGGAGTTTCTCGGCACGTTCACGCGGGTCGTACCCGGGACCGACGCCCTCGACCAGGACGAGGTCCCCGTCGATGTGGTCGGCCCGCAGCCGCAGGATCTTCCGGTACTCGGCGGACTCGTACCAGGCGCGGGCCTCGGCCATGCCGGGGAACTCGATCAGCACCATGCTGCCCGGCCAGCTGCCCTCCACCACCGCCGTCGGCGGGCCGTGGATCAGAAAGCGGCCGTGGAACGGTTCGAGGGTGCGCTGGATCCTTTCGAGGTACTCGAGAATGTCCGGGTGGTGACGGCGGTCACGTAAGTGCGCGAACCCGTATGCGGGCACGTCCGGCTCCTTCGTTCGTTCCGGCAGGACGACGAGAACGTAGCCAGGAGCGCCGGGGCACCACAATGACCTCGGAGGTAAGGGCCAGGGCCGGTGAACGACGAAGACCCCCGGTCCGAGTGGACCGGGGGTCTTCGTGCTGGTGGGGCTAACAGGATTTGAACCTGTGGCCTCATCCTTATCAGGGATGCGCTCTAACCAACTGAGCTATAGCCCCGCCGCGCTCTGCGGTGTGTGTCCCGCGCGCTGACCTCTGAAGATTAGCGCACGACGCGGCCAGTCCCAAAATCGATAGTCGGAGGGCGTTCGAAGGCGCCCTCACTCGTCCTCTGCGAGGGTCAGTTCCACACCCCCGACGAAACCGGCGGAGAGGTTGTAGATGAACGCGCCGAGGGTCGCCAGGGCGGTCGCGAGGACCACGTCGATGACCGCGATGACCGACGTGAACATCAGGACGTGCGGGAGCGAGAGGAACGACTGGAGGTCGAAGCCGTTGGACTCGTTCGACCCGGTCGCCTCGGAGATCGTGCCGCCGACCGTCGAGAAGACGCCCATCGCGTCCATGACCATCCACAGCACCGCCGCCGCCACGATCGTGCAGATGCCGAGCGCGATGGAGAGCAGGAAGCTGACCTTCATCACCGACCACGGGTCGGCCTTGGCCACCCGCAGCCGCGCCTTGCGCACGCGCGGCGTCGTCCGCGCGCCGGTGCGCGGCCGGCGGACCGCGCCCGCCGGCTGCTGCTGCGCCGGGTAGGCCTGCGGCGGGTGGTACGGCTGCGCGGGCTGCTGCCCCGGCCGTTCGCCCGGCAGCGGTGACGGCGCCGCCGACGGCGTCACGGGCGGCACGCCCGGAGCCACCGGGGCCGCCTGCCCGCCCGCGTGCTGCTGGGCCTGCTGGCCTCGGGTGTCGGTCACAGTTCCCCCCTGGGATCCATGAGAGTCATGGGAGTCAGTCCCGTTCATGGCGGTGCCACGGCCGCCGTCCGTTTCCGTACCGGTCGATCCGGCGCCCGTGGCTCCACTCACGACGACTCACTCCTCGCGCTACTCGGCCGAGGACGGCTCGCCCTCTTCCGTACCGACGGCCTCGACACCTTCGGCGGTCTCGTCCACGGCTTCGTCACCGTCGACCTCCTCCGCCTCCCGGCCGGCCTCGGCGTTACGAGCGATGCCGACCACGGCATCGCGCTTGCCCAGGTTGATCAGTTGGACGCCCATGGTGTCACGGCCCGTCTCCCTGACCTCGTTGACTCGCGTACGAATCACACCACCGGACAGTGTGATGGCGAGGATCTCGTCGGTCTCCTCGACCACCAGCGCGCCGACGAGGGAGCCGCGGTCCTCGACGATCTTGGCGGCCTTGATGCCGAGGCCGCCGCGACCCTGGACGCGGTACTCGTCGACGGCGGTCCGCTTCGCGTACCCACCGTCTGTGGCAGTGAACACGAACGTACCGGGTCGAACAACATTCATCGAGAGAAGCTCGTCGCTCTCGCGGAAGCTCATGCCCTTGACGCCCGAGGTCGCACGGCCCATCGGCCGCAAGGCGTCATCCGTCGCGGTGAACCTGATCGACTGCGCCTTCTTGCTGATCAGAAGCAGATCGTCCTCTGCGGAGACGAGCTCGGCTCCGATCAGTTCGTCGTCGGATCCGTCCTCCGTCTCGCGCAGGTTGATCGCGATGACACCCCCGGAACGGGGCGAATCGTAATCCTTGAGCGGCGTCTTCTTGACCAGTCCGCCCTTGGTGGCCAGCACCAGATAGGGCGCCGCCTCGTAGTCGCGGACCGCGAGGATCTCGGCGATCGCCTCGTCCGGCTGGAAGGCCAGCAGGTTGGCGACGTGCTGTCCACGCGCGTCACGGCCGGCGTCGGGGAGCTCGTAGGCCTTGGCGCGGTAGACCCGGCCCTTGTTGGTGAAGAACAGCAGCCAGTGGTGCGTCGTCGACACGAAGAAGTGGTCGACGATGTCGTCCTGCTTCAGCTTCGTGCCGCGTACGCCCTTGCCGCCCCGCTTCTGCGAGCGGTAGTCCTCCGTCTTGGTGCGCTTGATGTAGCCGCCGCGCGTGATGGTGACGACGATGTCCTCTTCGGCGATCAGGTCCTCGATGGACATGTCACCGTCGAAGGGCACCAGCTTGGAGCGGCGGTCGTCGCCGAACTTCTCGACGATCGCGGCCAGTTCCTCGCTGATGATGCCGCGCTGGCGCAGCGGCGAGGCGAGGATCTCGTTGTACTCGCGGATCCTGGCCTGGAGCTCGTCGTGCTCCTGGATGATCTTCTGGCGCTCCAGGGCGGCCAGCCGGCGCAGCTGCATCTCGAGGATCGCGTTGGCCTGGATCTCGTCGATCTCCAGGAGGCCCATCAGGCCCTCTCGCGCGATCTCCACGGTGTCGCTGCGCCGGATGAGCGCGATGACCTCGTCGATGGCGTCCAGGGCCTTCAGGAGACCGCGCAGGATGTGCGCGCGCTCCTCGGCCTTGCGCAGCCGGAACTTCGTCCGGCGGACGATGACCTCGATCTGGTGCGTCACCCAGTGGCGGATGAACGCGTCCAGGGAGAGCGTGCGCGGCACACCGTCGACGAGCGCCAGCATGTTCGCGCCGAAGTTCGTCTGCAGGTCGGTGTGCTTGTACAGGTTGTTCAGGACGACCTTGGCGACGGCGTCCCGCTTGAGGACGATCACGAGCCGCTGGCCGGTGCGCGAGCTGGTCTCGTCCCGCACGTCCGCGATGCCGCCGACCTTGCCGTCCTTGACGAGGTCGGCGATCTTCTGGGCGAGGTTGTCGGGGTTGACCTGGTACGGGAGTTCGGTGACCACCAGGCACTGGCGGTTCTGGATCTCCTCGACCTCGACGACCGCGCGCATCGTGATGGAGCCACGGCCCGTGCGGTACGCCTCCTCGATGCCCTTGCGGCCCACGACGAGCGCGCCGCTCGGGAAGTCGGGTCCCTTGATGCGCTCGATGAGGGCGTCCAGGAGCTCCTCGTGGGAGGCGTCCGGGTTCTCCAGGTACCACTGGGCGCCGGCCGCGACCTCGCGCAGGTTGTGCGGCGGGATGTTGGTCGCCATGCCGACCGCGATACCGGCGGAGCCGTTGATCAGCAGGTTCGGGAAACGGGCCGGCAGGACGGTCGGCTCCTGGGAGCGGCCGTCGTAGTTGTCCGTGAAGTCGACGGTCTCCTCGTCGATGTCGCGGACCATCTCCATGGACAGCGGCATCATCTTGCACTCGGTGTACCGCATCGCGGCCGCCGGGTCGTTGCCGGGAGATCCGAAGTTGCCGTTGGAGTCCACCAGCGGCATGCGCATCGACCACGGCTGCGCGAGGCGGACCAGCGCGTCGTAGATCGAGGAGTCGCCGTGCGGGTGGTAGTTGCCCATGACGTCGCCGACGACGCGGGCGCACTTGTAGAAGCCCTTCTCGGGCCGGTAGCCGCCGTCGTACATGGCGTACAGGACGCGGCGGTGGACGGGCTTGAGACCGTCCCGCACGTCCGGCAGGGCGCGCGAGACGATGACGGACATCGCGTAGTCGAGATACGAGCGCTGCATCTCGGTCTCGAGCCCGACGGGCTCGATGCGCAGCGCGATATCGCTCTCTTCGGGAATGCTGGGAATGCTCTCGTCGGCCATTGCTGGTGAAGATCCTTTCTGACGCGGTCAGCTGAGACCGACTCAGATGTCGAGGAAGCGGACGTCCTTGGCGTTGCGCTGGATGAACGCGCGGCGGGCCTCGACGTCCTCGCCCATGAGGACGGAGAAGAGGTCGTCGGCCTGGGCGGCGTCGTCGAGCGTGACCTGGCCGAGGACGCGGTGTTCCTGGTCCATGGTCGTGATGCGCAGCTCCTCGGCGTTCATCTCACCGAGACCCTTGAAGCGCTGGATCGAGTCCTCGCGGACGCGCTTGCCGGCCTGGCGGCCGAGCTCGATGAGCGCGTCGCGCTCACGGTCCGAGTACGCGTACTCGAAGTCGTCCCGGCCCCACTTGATCTTGTAGAGCGGCGGGCGGGACAGGAACACGTGCCCGGCCTCGACCAGGGGCCGCATGAAGCGGAACAGGAAGGTCAGCAGCAGGGTGTTGATGTGCTGTCCGTCGACGTCGGCGTCCGCCATCAGAATGATCTTGTGATAGCGGAGCTTCTCGATGTCGAAGTCCTCGTGGACTCCGGTGCCGAAGGCGGAGATCAGTGCCTGGATCTCCTGGTTCTGCAGGATCTTGTCGATCCGCGCCTTCTCGACGTTGAGGATCTTTCCGCGGATCGGGAGGATCGCCTGGTACTGCGGGTTGCGGCCGGACTTGGCCGAGCCGCCGGCGGAGTCACCCTCGACGATGAAGATCTCGCACTTGATGGGGTCGTTCGACTGGCAGTCGGAGAGCTTGCCCGGCAGGGACGCCGACTCCAGGAGGCCCTTGCGGCGGGTGAGGTCACGCGCCTTGCGGGCCGCCACGCGCGCGGTGGCCGCCTGGATGGACTTGCGGATGATGTCCGCGGCCTCGTTCGGGTTGCGGTCCAGCCAGTCGTTGAGGTGCTCGTAGACCGCCTTCTGGACGAAGGTCTTGGCCTCCGTGTTGCCCAGCTTGGTCTTGGTCTGGCCCTCGAACTGAGGCTCGCTCAGCTTGACCGAGATGATCGCGGTCAGACCCTCGCGGATGTCGTCGCCCGTGAGGTTGTCGTCCTTCTCGCGCAGCAGCTTCTTGTCGCGCGCGTACTTGTTGATGAGCGAGGTCAGCGCCGCACGGAAGCCCTCCTCGTGCGTACCGCCCTCGTGGGTGTGGATGATGTTGGCGAAGGAGTACACGCCCTCGCTGTAGCCGCTGTTCCACTGCATCGCGACCTCGAGGGACAGGGCCTTGTCCTTGTCCTCCGCCTCCAGGTCGATGACGGTGGGGTGCACCACGTCTCCCTTGCGGGAGTTGAGGTACTTCACGAAGTCGACGATGCCGCCTTCGTAGTGGTACGTGACGGTCTTGACCTCGGCCTTCTCGTCGGCGCCCGCCTCGTCCGCCCCGGAGGTGGCCTTCGCCGACTCGCGCTCGTCGGTGAGCTTGATCGTCAGGCCCTTGTTGAGGAACGCCATCTCCTGGAAACGCCGCGAGAGCGTCTCGAAGGAGTACTCCGTGGTCTCGAAGATGTCCGCGTCGGCCCAGAAGGTGACCGACGTGCCGGTCTCGTCCGTGGCCTCGTGCTGGGAGAGAGGGGCCGTCGGGACGCCCAGCTTGTAGTCCTGCGTCCACCGGTGGCCGTCCGTCTTGACCTCGACGGAGATCTTGCTCGACAGGGCGTTGACGACGGAGACGCCGACGCCGTGCAGACCGCCGGAGACCGCGTAGCCGCCGCCGCCGAACTTGCCGCCCGCGTGCAGCACGGTCAGCACGACCTCGAGGGCCGGCTTGCCCTCGGAGGCGACGATGCCCACCGGGATGCCGCGGCCGTTGTCGACGACGCGCACACCGCCGTCCGGGAGGATCGTGATCTCGATCGTGTCCGCGTGGCCTGCCAGCGCCTCGTCGACCGAGTTGTCCACCACCTCGTACACGAGGTGGTGGAGTCCACGCTCACCGGTCGAGCCGATGTACATGCCAGGTCGCTTGCGGACCGCGTCCAGACCCTCGAGGACGGTGATGGCACTGGCGTCGTACGAGGATGTGACCTCGCCGTTCGCGCCGGCGTCGGTGGACGGGATGTTCTCGTTGGGGTTGCCGGAATCGGCCACGAAGCGCCCTTTCTGGCACAGCACAAGCCGAACTCCCGGCGGGTGGCCGGAGCGGCTGCGGCGTGTTGCGGTGGTAAGCCTTGGTCAGCGTTGCTCGGTGCGTCCCACTAGTGGGGCGGGATTAGCTTCCAGTCTACCGGTAGCGCTGACAGTGATGGGGGTTTGGCGGTACCTGAGTCCGCATGTGCCGCCCTGAACCGGTCTCGCCCGACTCCCCATATGCGGACCCGGGCCCAAAGAGGCTCACAGCGGCACTCAGCCCTTCCGGGTGTCAAGCCTCGGCTACCGACCGCTCAGGTCGCCGTCCGCCGTCGCGCGCGGTCACCCGAGACGGTCGGCGGGAGCCCTCCGAACAGCGTCCCACCGGGTGGCCGAGGACCCCTTCGAACAGGCCCAGATATGCCTCTGACCAGCAAATATCGATGGCTTCCGAGATCGCTCGGCAAGGGGTGACGAAGGACCGGGCACCCCCCGGGTCCCGACCGGCACGGACCCGGGGGAACAGCGGGTCACCCACGGGCGGGATCGGTGAAGGGCCCGGGCGCGCGGCGATCGGCCGCCGCCTGCCCCCTACGAGGGTGGTACGCACCCGGAACCCGTCCGCGGCACGGCCCGGCCCCGCCGCGGACGACGGCCGGAAATCGTCCATCGCTCATCCACCGCCATCGGCCCGTCCCGTCGCTGTCGACCGTGTCCACCGCCCGGCACGATCACGAACGCAGGGTTCGAGGAGGGTCCTTCCCCGCCGTGGCCGGCCGACCGGGTCGGCCGGGTCGGCACAGTCGGGTTCGAGGAGGGTCCGGCACCTTCGAGATCGCCGGGTTCGCGGGTGTCCCGGTGCCGCCCGGATCGGTCACGACCGGCGGTTCGGCACGGCGGTGTCCGCTCGGGTCGGGAACGCCCGTGGACGGGGCCGGCGGGGCCGGGGGTCCGGCGTCGTCCGGGACCGGCTCGACGCCCCTCACCGCCCGGTGGGCGGCAGCCGCGGCAGGCCGCCCGCCGGCCCGGCGTCGGCCCGTCAGCCGTAGGTGTCGCCGGGACCCGTACTGCCCGGCGCGCGCAGCGGTCCGTACCGGCGCGAGGGGCCCGTCGGCCCCTGGACCTTGATCAGACGCACGGTGCCGTGCCCGAGGTCCTGGTTCAGCCGCGCGACCAGCTGCGGCGCCAGCAGGCGCAGCTGGGTCGCCCAGGCGGTCGAGTCGCACTGCACCGTCAGCACCCGCTCGGCCGGGTCGTCGTCGTAGCGCAGCGGAACGCAGTGCTTGGCCAGGTCGTCGCCGACGATCTGCGGCCAGCGGCCCATCACACCGCCCACCGCGGCCGGGGTCTCCCAGCCGCGCTCGGTGAGCAGCCGGTTGATCGCGGAGCCGAGCGCCATGGGGTCGCGCCCGTCGGCACCCGAACCGGAGCGCAGACCGCCGCCGCGGCGCGCCTGCTTCTTCTGCTGGGCCGCGTCCCCACGCGCGCGTGCCTGCTCCTTCGCGGCCCGCAGCGCCACGCGCGCGAGGTCGACGCCGGACGGCTCCGGGGTCTTCCTGCCGGGCGCCACGCCCTCGGCACCGGCTCCCGATGTGTTCTCCGTCATAGGCGCTCCACCGTGCCTTCGGACACGGCGTACCGCGTCCCGGTCAGAACATCCGGTACGTCGTCGTCCACGGCCGCCGTCACGAGCACCTGCTCGCCGGGGGCGACGAGTTCCGCGAGACGCTCCCGTCTGCGGCTGTCCAGCTCCGCGAAGACGTCGTCGAGGACCAGCACCGGTTCATTGCCCTCGGCCCTGAGCAGGTCGTACGAGGCGAGGCGCAGCGCGAGCGCGTACGACCAGGACTCGCCGTGCGAGGCGTACCCCTTGGCGGGCAGCCGGCCGAGCTTGAGGAGCAGATCGTCCCGGTGGGGCCCCACGAGGGTCACTCCGCGCTCGATCTCCGGCTTGCGGGCCTCTTCCATGGCGCCCATCAGCTGCGCGTAGAGCTCCTCGCGGGCGTGACCCACGATGCCGGGCGAGGACGCCTTGTACTCCAGGGCGACGGGCCCGCCGCCGGGCGCGAGCTGCTCGTAGGCCTTGTCGGCCAGCGGCTGGATCGCGGCGACCAGGTCGAGCCGCTGGGCCATCAGCTCGGCTCCCACGCGGGCGAGGTGCTGGTCCCACACCTCGAGGGTGGACAGGTCCATGGTGCGGCCGGCGTGCCGACGGGCCAGCGCGGCCGACTTCAGGAGGGTGTTGCGCTGCTTGAGGACCCGGTCGTAGTCGGACCGGACGCCCGCCATGCGCGGGGAGCGGGCGGTGATCAGTTCGTCGAGGAACCGCCGCCGCTCCCCGGGGTCGCCCTTGATCAGGGCGAGGTCCTCGGGCGCGAACAGGACGGTCCGTACGATGCCGAGGACGTCACGGGGTCTGACCTGGGAGGACCTGTTGATGCGGGCGCGGTTGGCCTTGCCCGGGTTCAGCTCCAGCTCGATGAGCTGCTGGCGTTCGCCCTGGCGGACATTGGCCCGGATGATCGCCCGGTCGGCACCCATGCGCACCAGCGGCGCGTCCGAGGAGACGCGGTGGCTGCCGAGGGTCGCGAGATAGCCGACGGCCTCGACCAGGTTCGTCTTGCCCTGTCCGTTGGGCCCCACGAACGCGGTGACGCCCGGGTCGAGCGGGACCTCGACCCGGGCGTACGAGCGGTAGTCGGCCAGCGACAGATGCGTGACGTGCATGGTCGTTCGCCGACCTCCCCCAGCGTGGTGTTTCGGGTGTTGCGGATTTCTCCCCGGGGTCCGGGCGGACCCGGTCCCCAGGTTCTTCCCCGGCTGTGGACAACCGGGTCACCCCGGAGTGCGAAGACCCCGGGGCTTCGATCAGGCCTTCTCGACGGCGTGGCCGCCGAACTGGTTGCGCAGCGCCGCGATCATCTTCATCTGCGGCGAGTCGTCCTGCCGCGAGGCGAACCGGGCGAAGAGCGACGCTGTGATCGCGGGAAGCGGCACCGCGTGGTCGATGGCCGCCTCCACGGTCCACCGGCCCTCGCCGGAGTCCTGCGCGAAGCCCTTGAGCTTCTCCAGGTGCTCGTCCTCGTCCAGCGCGTTGACGGCGAGGTCGAGCAGCCAGGAGCGGATGACCGTTCCTTCCTGCCAGGAACGGAAGACCTCGCGCACGTCCGTGACGGAGTCGACCTTCTCGAGCAGTTCCCAGCCCTCGGCGTAGGCCTGCATCATGGCGTACTCGATGCCGTTGTGGACCATCTTCGCGAAGTGGCCCGCGCCGACCTTGCCGGCGTGCACCGCTCCGAAGTCGCCCTCGGGCTTGAGCGCGTCGAAGACCGGCTGGACCTTGGCAACGTGCTCGGCGTGGCCGCCGTACATCAGCGCGTAGCCGTTCTCCAGGCCCCAGACGCCGCCGGAGACACCGCAGTCGACGAAGCCGATGCCCTTGATGCCCAGCTCGACGGCGTGCTTCTCGTCGTCCGTCCAGCGCGAGTTGCCGCCGTCCACGACGACGTCGCCCGGCTCCAGCAGGGCGGCCAGCTCGTCGACGGTGGACTGGGTCGCGGCACCCGCGGGGACCATGACCCACACCACGCGCGGACCCTTGAGCCTGCCCACAAGTTCTTCCAGGCTGTGGACATCGGCGAGGTCCGGGTTGCGGTCGTATCCGATGACGGTGTGACCTGCGCGGCGGATCCGCTCGCGCATGTTGCCGCCCATCTTGCCGAGGCCGACGAGACCGAGCTCCATCAGTTGTTCCTTAGGGGTTGCGACGTGGCGTGAGGGCACTCTCGTACCTGGGTCCGAGCCTAAACCGGGGGGTACCACCCACGCCTTTCGGGCACCTGTGGAACTCACGCACATCTGTGGGCATATCCGCTCAGACGTATGCCCCGCCCGCGGTGCGCCCGCCGGCCCTGAGGACCGGCGGGCTCCGGGATCAGCCGGACAGGCGCACCGGCATGATCAGGTACTTGTAGGCCTCGTCCGCCTCGGCGTCCACGGCGGGCTTGCCGCTGAGCAGCGCCGGCTTCGTGGACGTCGTGAAGGAGAGCTGGGCCACCGGGGAGTCGATGGCGCTCAGGCCGTCGAGCAGGAACGTCGGGTTGAAGGCGATCGAGACGTCGTCGCCCTCGAGCTGGGCGTCGACCCTTTCCACAGCCTGTGCGTCGTCGCTGGAGCCGGCCTCCAGGATCAGCACGCCCTGCTCGAAGCTCAGCCGCACGGGGGTGTTGCGCTCGGCGACCAGGGCCACACGCTTGACGGCCTCCACGAAGGGGGCGGTCTCGATGACGGCGACGGAGTTGAACTCCGTCGGGAACAGCGAGCGGTACTTCGGGAGGTCGCCTTCGAGCAGACGGGTGGTCGTACGACGCCCGGCGCCCTCGAAGCCGATCAGGCCCTCGCCCGCACCGGAGCCGGACAGCGCCAGGATCACGCTGTCGCCGCCCGTGAGGGCCTTGGCGGTGTCCAGGAGCGTCTTGGCGGGCACCAGGGCGACCGCGGACGCCTCGGGGTTCTCCGGCTTCCACAGGAACTCGCGGACCGCGAAGCGGTAGCGGTCGGTGGACGCCAGGGTGACCTTGTCGCCCTCGATCTCGATGCGCACACCGGTGAGCACGGGGAGCGTGTCGTCGCGCCCGGCGGCGATGGCCACCTGGGCGGCGGCGGAGGCGAAGACCTCACCCGGGACGGTGCCGGTCGCCGACGGCATCTGGGGCAGCGCCGGGTACTCCTCCACAGGCAGGGTGTGGAGTGTGAACCGCGAGGATCCACAGACCACGGTCGCCCGTACACCGTCTGTGGAAATCTCCACCGGCCGGTTGGGGAGCGCGCGGCAGATGTCCGCGAGGAGACGGCCGGACACGAGGACCGTGCCCTCCTCGTCGATCTCCGCGTCCACGGAGACCCTCGCCGAGACCTCGTAGTCGAAGCTGGAGAGGCTCAGTGCGCCCTCCTCGGCCTTCAGAAGGAGGCCGGCGAGCACAGGAGCCGGCGGACGGGCCGGGAGGCTGCGTGCCGCCCAGGCCACTGCCTCCGCGAGTACGTCGCGTTCCACCCGGATCTTCACCGTTGCCGCCTCCGTCTGTTGCCGGCGCTCTCGCCCTGCTGGCCTTCGTCGTCCCGGTGTCCTTCCGACCGCTGAGGGGGAGGACGCCGGGGACCAGTCTGACGCACCGCGCTGACAGTCGGTGCCTCTCGGGGTCAAGTCGTGCCGAGCGGCAGTCGAGCCTCCGAGAGCAAGTTGTGCACAGCCCCCACTTCGAAACGATTCCCAGGCTCTCTCTAGTTGGTCTTAGTAGTAGGGCCTGTGGATACCGTGGATAACCCCGTTTTCGCAGCTCAGAGGCGATTTTTTGTCCACTGGTCCTGTGGGTGGAGGCGGTGGACAACTCGGGGTATCTGTGGACGACGAAAAGTTCTGCACACTCGGTCCACAGCTTGGGGTCACTTCTCCCCAGCGTCGTCCCCAGCTTTACCCACGTTCCCCACAGCCCAATCCGGCACCTTGGTGTGACGCCTTTCACTCGAGACGGTGAGAAAGCTCAGCGCGTTGCCGAACAGTGGACAGAGGTGTGGAGAAGCTGGAGATCGCTGGGGACAACCGACGCAGACCTGTGGGTCACCAGTGGACAACTTTGCGCACAGCCTGTGGATCCCTCCTTCGTCCACAGGCTGTGGAGAGTCTTCGTCCACGAATCCACAGGCGGCTGACCTGGCCTGATGGTCTTTCAACAGCGTTGCCTGTGGAAACAATCTGGACAACTTCCCAGTCCCCAGGATGTGGACGGAAGAAAGTCACCACATCTGTGGAGAGTGGCCGTAACCAGACCCGGATTCGAACAGCAGGTGTCGGGTCGGTAGCGCCGCAAATGGTGCGGGAGCGCTCGGAACACGGCCCGGAGCCGTCGAGGAGCGGGTCCGGAGCCGTCGAGGAGCGGGTCCGGAGCCGTCGGAAGGTGTTCCCGGACCTCGACGGGCGGGCGAGAACGGCGAAGGGCGCCCCGGGACGATGGTCCCGGGGCGCCCTGAGGCATGTACGGCCGCTGGTCGGCGCCGGCCGCCGTCAGCCGTTCTTGATGCGGTTCGTGAGTTCGGTGACCTGGTTGTAGATGGAGCGGCGCTCGGCCATCAGCGCGCGGATCTTGCGGTCGGCGTGCATCACGGTCGTGTGGTCGCGGCCGCCGAACTGCGCGCCGATCTTCGGCAGCGACAGATCGGTGAGCTCACGGCACAGGTACATGGCGATCTGCCGTGCCGTCACCAGGACGCGGCTGCGCGAGGACCCGCACAGATCGTCCACCGTGAGCCCGAAGTAGTCGGCGGTGGCGGCCATGATCGCGGTCGCGGTGATCTCGGGCGCCGAGTCCTCACCGCCCGGGATCAGGTCCTTGAGGACGATCTCCGTCAGACCGAGGTCCACAGGCTGCCGGTTGAGCGACGCGAACGCCGTCACCCGGATCAGCGCGCCCTCCAGCTCGCGGATGTTGCGCGAGATCCGGGACGCGATGAACTCCAGCACCTCCGGCGGGGCGTTGAGCTGTTCCTGGACCGCCTTTTTGCGGAGGATCGCGATCCGGGTCTCCAGCTCGGGCGGCTGGACGTCGGTGATCAGGCCCCACTCGAAGCGGTTGCGCAGCCGGTCCTCCAGTGTGACCAGCTGCTTGGGCGGCCGGTCGCTGGAGAGCACGATCTGCTTGTTCGCGTTGTGCAGCGTGTTGAAGGTGTGGAAGAACTCCTCCTGCGTCGACTCCTTGTCCGCGAGGAACTGGATGTCGTCGACGAGCAGGATGTCCATCTCCCGGTACCGCTTGCGGAAGCTGTCGCCCTTGCCGTCGCGGATGGAGTTGATGAACTCGTTGGTGAACTCCTCCGAGCTCACGTACCGCACCCGGGTTCCGGGGTAGAGGCTGCGTGCGTAGTGCCCGATCGCGTGCAGCAGGTGCGTCTTGCCGAGCCCCGACTCCCCATAGATGAAGAGGGGGTTGTACGCCTTCGCCGGTGCCTCGGCGACGGCCACGGCAGCGGCGTGCGCGAAGCGGTTCGAGGCGCCGATCACGAACGTGTCGAAGAGGTACTTCGGGTTCAGCCGGGCGGTGGGCTCGCCCGGACCCGGCGTCGGCGCGGGCTGCGCGGCCTTCGGTCCGGTGGCACCGCCCGCGGACGGCAGGGAGGGGCCGCCCCTGCGCCCCTGGGCGCCGTCGGAGGGGTCCTGCAGATCGCGGCGGTCGGAGCGCTGGTCGTAGTCCTGGCGCTGCTGCTCGTAGGGCGAGCGGTCCATCGACTGGGGCCGGTAGTCCTGCGGCGGCGAGGCGTAGGGGTCGCGCTCGGGGAAGCCGAGGCGCTGCTGCTGCCAGCCGTAGTCGTCCTGGGAGTGGCGCGGCCAGGCGCCCGGCTCGGGGCGCTGGTAGTCCGGGTACGCGGGACGGGCTGTCGGCAGCTGGTCGCCCGGGGCGCCGGGCAGCGGTTCGGCGCGGCCGCCGCGGTGGTCGTCGGCGCGGTGCCGGCCGTAGCCCTCGTATCCGTCGCGGCGGGAGTCGTAGGGCGCGCGGTCGTCGCGGCTCTGCGGCTCGTACGCGCCGCGGTCGTCGCGGTTCTGTTTCCCGTCGTACGCGCCGCCGTCGTAGCCGCCGCGGTCGTCGCGGTCGTCGCGACTCTGGGTCCCGTACGT
The DNA here is from genome assembly GCF_044333225.1 of Streptomyces sp. NPDC021080. Lineage (NCBI taxonomy): Bacteria > Bacillati > Actinomycetota > Actinomycetes > Kitasatosporales > Streptomycetaceae > Streptomyces > Streptomyces sp. NPDC021080. Next base: position 176,423 of record NZ_JBIRQM010000009.1, read on the forward strand.
GCCGCGGTCGTCGCGGTTCTGTTTCCCGTCGTACGCGCCGCCGTCGTAGGAGCCCCGGTCGTCCCGGCCGGGGTTCTCGTACGGGTCACGGCTCTGGCCGCCCGCGGCGGGGAGCTCGGGCTCCTCGTAGCGGGGCGGGGCCGGCATGGACGGCTCGCCCGCGGAGTCGTCCACGGTGATGGCGATGCGGATGGGACGGCCGCACTCACGGCTCAGCGTCTCGCTGACGATGGGGGCGAGACGGCCTTCGAGTACGTTCTTGGCGAACTCGTTGGGGACGGCGAGCAGCGCGGTGTCCGCGACCAGCGCCAGGGGCTGGCAGCGCTTGATCCAGTGCTCGTCCTTCGCCTCGACACCCTGCCCGCGGCCTTCGCCCAGAAGTTGCTCCAATACGCGTGGCCACACTGCGGCAAGATCGGCAGGTACGTCAGCCACGGGGCACGCTCTCTCACGGGTCCCACGAACGTGTGGTTCTGGGAACAGGTTGGGAAGTCAGTCGCTTGGGGCGGGGAGGAACAAAACCGCTGGGGCGGCGGGAAGGGAACGAATCGGAGTTCAGCCACGGTAGTCAGGGCGACCGGTGCGGTTCAAGTTGTTGTCCCCAGCCTGTGGATAGTGTCCCCCGCCGGGGGTCGGTTTGACCGGATGGCGTAGCCGCGCGTACCGTAACCAGGTCGAGTTGTCGATGGCTGCTGCCGCCTGCCTCCGATGGGCACAGATCGCGAAGCGTGATCGGGAAGCGGTGCACTCGGGCGTAATGCGAGTTTCCTCGTGGGCGCACGGTGACAGCCAGGGCGGCACCCCGCCACCACCGATTCTTTCTGGAGCCCCCGAGTGAGCAAGCGCACCTTCCAGCCGAACAACCGTCGTCGCGCCAAGACCCACGGCTTCCGCCTGCGGATGCGCACCCGTGCCGGCCGCGCGATTCTCGCGAACCGCCGTGGCAAGGGTCGCGCCAGCCTGTCCGCCTGATCACCAACAGGTCATGATCTCGTGCTGCCTACCGAGCATCGGCTGAGGCGGCGCGAAGACTTCGCGACCGCGGTACGCCGAGGACGCCGGGCCGGACGCCCGCTTCTCGTCGTCCATCTACGTAGCGGTGCACCGGACCCGCACGCGCCTGGGGAGAGCGCTCCCTCGACGCGTGCGGGTTTCGTCGTGAGCAAAGCCGTGGGCGGAGCGGTCGTACGCAACAAGGTGAAGCGCAGACTTCGCCATCTGATGCGCGACCGGGTCGCCCTGTTGCCCCCCGGTAGCCTGGTAGTCGTACGAGCGCTGCCCGGTGCGGGTGACGCCGACCATGAACAGCTGGCCCGAGACCTGGACGCCGCCCTGCAGCGGCTGCTGGGAGGGGGCGCGCGATGAAGTACCCACTGCTTGCTCTCATCAAGCTGTACCAGTGGACGATCAGCCCGTTGCTCGGGCCGGTCTGCAAGTACTACCCGTCGTGCTCCCGCTACGGCTACACAGCCATCGACCGCCACGGTGCGATCAAGGGAACGGCACTCACCGCCTGGCGCATCCTCCGGTGCAATCCGTGGTCGCTGGGCGGTGTGGACCATGTTCCGCAGCGCAAGCGTCCGCGGTGGCACGAATTGCTGCGTAACGCCTGGCGTGCACGCAAGGGCGGGACCTCCGCCGCCGAACCGGCCACCGGGGAGACCACTGCCCCGGGCCCGGCCGCAGAGACCCCGTCCCATGCTCAAGGAGCTTGATTAGTGGACACGATTGCCAATCTTTTCAGCTTTATCACGACACCCGTTTCCTGGGTCATCGTCCAGTTCCACACGGTGTACGGCGCCATCTTCGGCCCTGACACCGGGTGGGCCTGGGGCTTGTCCATCGTGTCCCTGGTGATTCTGATCCGTATCTGCCTGATCCCGCTCTTCGTGAAGCAGATCAAGGCCACTCGGGCGATGCAGACGCTGCAGCCCGAGATGAAGAAGATCCAGGAGCGCTACAAGAACGACAAGCAGCGCCAGTCCGAAGAGATGATGAAGCTGTACAAGGACGCGGGTACCAACCCGCTCTCCTCGTGCCTTCCCATCCTGGCGCAGTCCCCGTTCTTCTTCGCCCTGTACCACGTGCTCAACGGCATCGCGTCGGGCGAGACCGTCGGTGTCATCAACCAGAGCCTCCTGGAGAGCGCGCAGAAGGCGCACATCTTCGGCGCCCCGCTGGCCGCGAAGTTCCTGGACAGCGCCGAGACCGTCGAAAAGCTCGGCGCCTCTCTGATGGACGTCCGCGTCGTCACCGCGATCATGATCCTGCTGATGTCGGGGTCGCAGTTCTACACGCAGCGCCAGCTGATGACCAAGAACGTCGACACGACGGTGAAGACGCCGTTCATGCAGCAGCAGAAGATGCTGATGTACGTCTTCCCGATCATGTTCGCCTTCTTCGGCATCCGCTTCCCCGTCGGTGTCCTCATCTACTGGCTGACCACCAACGTGTGGACCATGGGCCAGCAGATGTACGTCATCCGCAACAACCCGACCCCGGGTTCGAAGGCTCAGGCCGCCTACCTGGAGCGCCTGCAGAAGCACGTCACTCAGCACGGCAAGACCCGTGGCCGCGGCGAGAAGGCCATCGTCAAGGCCATCGTCGCCAAGGGCCGCGACCGCAACGAGTTCGAGCGCAAGTTCATCAACGGCCTGACGAAGGCGGGCCTCGTGGCCCAGCCCGACGGCCTCGTGATGGCCGGCGAGAACACGGCGGTCGTCGAGTCCGAGGACGGCACCACCACGACCACCGCGGCCGCCGCTCCCAGGCGTCAGCAGCCGAAGCGACAGAGCAAGGCGCAGCGCCAGTCGGGCGCCGCGTCCAGCAGCGCGCCGGCGGACGAGTCGGAGCCGAAGACTTCGCTGAGCAAGTCCGACGAGCCGCAGGAAGCCAAGCCCTCCGCCGCGAAGCCGGCCACGGGAAGCGGCAACAAGCCCGGCACCGGTACCCGCAGCAAGGCCCAGTCCGGACAGCGCAAGGGCCCGCAGCGGCCCAAGTCCCCGTCCAAGAAGTAAGAAGGAGTCCATCCCGTGACGGAAGGCACCACCTCCGCCGCCGCTGAGGGCGACACCCTGACCCGCCTGGAGCAGGAAGGCGAGATCGCGGCGGACTACCTCGAGGGTCTGCTCGACATCGCCGATCTTGACGGTGACATCGACATGGACGTCGAGGCCGACCGCGCCGCTGTCTCGATCGTCAGCGACTCGGGCGGTCGAGACCTGCAGAAGCTGGTCGGTCGCGACGGCGAGGTGCTGGAGGCGCTCCAGGAGCTCACGCGTCTGGCCGTGCACCGGGAGACCGGTGACCGCAGCCGGCTGATGCTGGACATCGCCGGGTTCCGGGCCAAGAAGCGCGAGGAGCTCTCCGAGCTGGGTGCCAAGGCCGCAGCCGAGGTCAAGAGCTCCGGTGAACCGGTGAAGATGGACCCGATGACGCCCTTCGAGCGCAAGGTCGTGCACGACGCGGTCAAGGCCGCGGGCCTGCGCAGCGAGTCCGAGGGCGAGGAGCCGCAGCGCTTCGTCGTCGTGCTTCCTGTCTGATCGGTACGTACGTTCCTTCGGCCCCGTCTGTTGCGCAGACGGGGCCGAATTTTGTCAGCCTGATAGTCCTGGTGATCAGCGCTCAGTGCGCTCAAGCGGTACGGAAGGACGGTCCCCCGTGACGGAGGCAGCGGAGCTTCCCCCCGCGCCCGAGCAGGCGCGCGAGGTATTCGGTGATCGCTTCGCGGACGCGGTCCGGTACGCGGAACTGCTGGCCGAGGCGGGAGTACAGCGTGGGCTGATCGGCCCGCGTGAAGTGCCCCGGCTGTGGGAGCGGCACCTGCTGAACTGTGCGGTGCTCTCCGAGGTCGTGCCGGAAGGCGTGACCGTGTGCGACGTCGGTTCCGGTGCGGGGCTGCCCGGCATCCCCCTGGCGCTCGTCCGGGAGGATCTCAAGATCACGTTGCTGGAGCCCCTGCTGCGCCGGACCAACTTCCTCACCGAGGTCGTGGAGCTGCTCGGACTCGACCATGTGACCGTCGTGCGCGGCCGCGCCGAGGAGGTCATGGGGAAGGTGCAGCCGGTTCATGTGGTGACCGCCAGGGCGGTCGCCCCGCTCGACCGGCTCGCGACGTGGGGCATCCCGTTGCTGCGCCCGTACGGAGAGATGCTGGCGCTCAAGGGCGACACCGCCGAGGAGGAGCTGAAGGCCTCCGCCACCGCGCTGAGCAAGCTCGGCGCGGTGGAGACCTCCATCCTGCAGGTCGGTGAGGGCATCGTGGACCCGCTGTCCACCGTGGTGCGGGTGGAGGTGGGGGAGAGCCCCGGAGGTGTGCGCTTCGCGGCCAAGCGCGCCAAGGCGGCCAGGACGGGACGGACGCGTCGCCGGCGCTGATCCTGTTCGGTGTGAGGATGGCTACTCCCGGTTCCCGCGCGACGGGGCCGGGAGTTTCCCTGTCCGGCGTCAGGAGTTGTTTCTCACTTCCGTCGGAGCGGTCCCGATGTCGGGATCGATTGTGCAAAAGCTGACAAACCTGTGCATATCGGAGTGTCGTGCCGTGATGACCCGAGCGGCTCGGCATCGTTGTTTCACGTGAAACGTCGCTCACTGTTGCACGGCATCATCAGTCGCGGCCGAGCTGCGGCCGAACCCCGCGAGCGGAGGCCCCTCGGGTCGCTCGGAGGGGGTGCGGAGTTGTCCACCGAGGTGGATTTCTCCACAGAACAACGGGCCTCGCTGGTTCGCGACCCCAATGGCATGGGAGGCTCTGTTCATTGCGAGCCTGAAGTCGAGGAGAGTGAATCCTTGCGGTCCGACGCCAACATCGCGGGACCGATGACCGATCCGGTCCCCGGTCCCCGTACCGAGTCGATGGGGGAGGATGTTTCACGTGAAACACCGCCCCCGATGGACGACACTCCCATCGGTCGTGCTGCCCAGCTGGCTGTGGAGGCGCTAGGTCGCGCCGGCGAGGGTCTGCCACGGCCCGAGCAGACCCGAGTCATCGTGGTCGCCAACCAGAAGGGTGGGGTGGGTAAGACCACGACCACGGTCAACCTTGCCGCCTCGCTGGCCCTGCACGGTGGCCGGGTCCTGGTGATCGACCTCGACCCTCAGGGCAATGCCTCCACGGCGCTGGGTATCGATCACCACGCCGAGGTTCCGTCGATCTATGACGTGCTGATCGACAGCAGGCCGCTCTCCGAAGTCGTTCAGCCGGTCCCTGATGTCGAGGGTCTCTTCTGTGCCCCCGCCACCATCGATCTCGCCGGTGCGGAGATCGAGCTGGTGTCGCTGGTGGCGCGTGAGAGCCGACTGGACCGGGCGATCCTGGCGTACGAGCAGCCGCTGGACTACATCCTCATCGACTGCCCGCCGTCCCTCGGTCTGCTCACCGTCAACGCGCTGGTCGCCGGTGCGGAAGTGCTCATCCCCATCCAGTGCGAGTACTACGCGCTCGAAGGCCTGGGGCAGCTCCTGCGCAACGTCGATCTCGTGCGCGGGCACCTCAACCCCGAGCTCCATGTCTCGACGATTCTGCTCACCATGTACGACGGACGGACCCGTCTCGCGTCCCAGGTCGCGGAGGAGGTGCGCACCCACTTCGGCAAGGAGGTGCTGCGGACGAGCATTCCGCGTTCGGTGCGTATCTCGGAGGCCCCGAGCTATGGGCAGACGGTTCTGACCTACGATCCGGGTTCGAGCGGTGCTCTCTCGTATCTTGAGGCCGCGCGCGAAATCGCCCTGCGAGGAGTCGGCGTGGCGTACGACGCGCAACATGCCCATGTGGGCGGACAGAACGATCAGAACATGGTGGAGGGGATCCAGTGAGCGACCGACGAAGGGGTCTGGGGCGGGGCCTTGGCGCGCTGATCCCTGCGGCTCCGACAGGTGAGCGGCCGGGTATTTCGGCGAGTGGGGCACCCTCCTCGCCGACCGCCGGCCCCGTCATCACAGCGGAGCGCGGGGTGGCGGTGGCGAAGGTGACAACGCTGCCGTCTGTTTCACATGAAACGGAGGAGGAGGCGTCCAACGGATCGCTGGAGTCGCTTCAGGCTCCGGTCGGCGCTCACTTCGCCGAGCTGCCCCTCGACGCCATCACGCCGAATCCGCGCCAGCCGCGTGAGATCTTCGATGAGGACGCTCTCGCCGAGCTGGTCACCTCCATCAAGGAGGTCGGACTCCTCCAGCCCGTCGTCGTGCGCCAGGTGGGTTCCGGGCGCTACGAGCTCATCATGGGCGAGCGCCGTTTCCGGGCCTGCCGTGAGGCGGGGCTCGAGGCCATTCCTGCGATCGTGCGCGCCACGGAGGACGAGAAGCTTCTCCTGGACGCGCTCCTCGAGAACCTCCACAGGGCTCAGCTGAACCCGCTGGAAGAGGCGGCGGCCTACGACCAGCTGCTCAAGGACTTCAACTGCACGCACGACCAGTTGGCCGACCGGATCGGACGATCGCGTCCGCAGGTCTCCAACACCCTGCGCCTGCTGAAGCTCTCCCCGTCGGTTCAGCGTCGTGTGGCTGCCGGGGTTCTCTCCGCGGGGCACGCACGGGCACTTCTCGCAGTCGACGACTCGGAGGAGCAGGACCGTCTGGCTCACCGCATCGTCGCCGAGGGGCTCTCGGTGCGCGCCGTGGAGGAGATCGTGACTCTCATGGGGTCGCGCCCGCAGACGGCTCAGCGCGCCAAGGGACCGCGGGCCGGCAGCCGGCTCTCTCCCGCGCTGAGCGATCTGGCGACCCGTCTCTCGGACCGCTTCGAGACCCGGGTGAAGGTCGACCTGGGGCAGAAGAAGGGCAAGATCACTGTCGAGTTCGCTTCGATGGAGGACCTTGAGCGCATCCTCGGCTCGCTCGCCCCGGGAGAGGGACCGGTCCTTCAGAAGAGTCTTCTGGACGACGATTCCGACGACGCGGAAGGCTGAGCCGGATTCCTGGTGGATCGACATCGATCGGTCCACCGGAAGAGCGGGTCGTGTCCGGCGAGTGCCGGAACACGGCCCGCTCTTTGCTTTCTGCCGGTATCGATGGAATCGCATCGTGGATACGATGCGATGGGTATGGCGCATCCACCTGGCAGCACCTTCATCGGGGAGGCGGGGTCATGCAGACCGTGAGCCGTACCGGACTGGTGACCGCGGGTCTGGGCCTGGGGGCGGTCGGCGGGTTCGTCGGCAGCCTGCTCAGAGAGCGGAGCCATCTGACAGCCGCCCGTGACGCCGCGGGCGAACGAAGCGAGGAACATCCTTCATGGGGCGCCGGCTCGTACCGCTCACGCTGGACAACTTTCCGGACCTTCCCCAGCGCTGTCGTGCGTGCGTCTTCTGGGAACTGGATCCTGTCAGCGGTGAAGCCGCGGTAAAGGCGAGCACAAGCACCCTGGAGAAGGAAGGGTGGATCTCCTCGGTTCTGCTGGACTGGGGATCCTGCGGCCGGGTCGCCTACGTGGACGATGTGCCCGTGGGCTATGTGCTCTACGCGCCGCCGGCGTATGTCCCCCGCTCCACGGCGTTCCCCACAAGCCCCGTGGCACCGGACGCCGTTCAGCTCATGACCTCGTTCATCATGCCGGGCTATCAGGGGCAGGGGCTGGGCCGGGTGATGGTCCAGACGGTGGCCAAGGATCTGCTCCGTCGTGGCTTCAAGGCGATCGAGGCGTTCGGAGACGCCCGGTGGAAGGAGCCCGCCTGTGTGCTCCCCGCCGACCATCTCGTCGCAGTGGGCTTCAAGACCGTGCGGCCTCACCCCAGATACCCCCGCCTGCGGCTGGAACTGCGGACGACGCTCTCCTGGAAGGAAGACGTGGAACTGGCGCTGGACCGGCTCCTCGGAGCCGTACAGAAGGAACCTGCGCTTCGTCCCTTGTGACGCCCGGTCGACCGCTGCATTTCTGTTTCGCGGTCGACGTCCTTCGGCGGCGAGGGAGCCCTCGGACAAAGCGAAGGGGCCGACCCGAGCGGGCCGGCCCCTTCGTGTTTCACGTGAAACATGCGCCGCACGTGCGGCCGTCGCTGACGACTAGACGATGAAGTCCTCGAGGTCGCGCACGATCGCGGCCTTCGGCTTCGCGCCGACGATGGTCTTCGCCACCTCGCCACCCTGGTAGACGTTCAGGGTCGGGATCGACATGACGCCGTACTTGGCGGCCGTCGCCGGGTTCTCGTCGATGTTGAGCTTGACGATCTCGATCTTGTCGCCGTGCTCGGCGGCGATGGCCTCGAGCGACGGGGCGATCTGGCGGCACGGACCGCACCAGGCGGCCCAGAAGTCCACCAGGACGGGCTTGGGGTTGTTGAGGACGTCCTGCTCGAAGGAGTCGTCGGTCACGTTCTTGAGGGTGCCGGCCACAGCGGGCTCCTTAACTTGTTTGTGCGGTGAGGAGGAGGGAGGGGATTCAGACGGTGGCGGCCGCGGTCTCGCTGTCCGCAAGGGCGGCGAGGTAGCGCTCGGCGTCAAGGGCGGCGGAGCAGCCGGTACCGGCCGCGGTGATCGCCTGGCGGTACGTGTGGTCGACGACGTCACCGGCGCCGAAGACGCCCGTGAGGTTGGTGCGGGTCGAAGGCGCGGCGACCTTCAGGTAGCCCTCGCCGTCCAGGTCGAGCTGGCCCTTGAAGAGCTCGGTGCGCGGGTCGTGACCGATCGCGATGAACAGACCGGTCACCGGCAGTTCCGAGGTCTCGCCGGTCTTGAGGTTGCGCAGCGTCAGACCTTCCAGCTTCGGGTCGCCCTTGATCTCGGCGACCTCGCTGTCCCAGACGAACTTGATCTTCGGGTCGGCGAAGGCGCGCTCCTGCATGGCCTTGGAGGCGCGGAGGCTGTCCCGGCGGTGAACGATGGTGACGGACTTGGCGAAGCGCGAGAGGAAGGTGGCTTCCTCCATCGCGGTGTCGCCACCGCCGATCACGGCGATGTCGTGGTCCTTGAAGAAGAAGCCGTCACAGGTCGCACACCAGGAGACGCCACGCCCGGAGAGCGTGTCCTCGTTGGGCAGACCGAGCTTGCGGTGCTGCGAGCCCGTCGTGACGATCACGGCCTTGGCGCGGTGCACCGTGCCGGCGGTGTCCGTGACGGTCTTGATCTCGCCCGTCAGGTCGACGGCGACGACGTCGTCCGGGACCAGCTCGGCTCCGAAGCGCTCGGCCTGGGCGCGCATGTTGTCCATGAGCTCGGGGCCCATGATGCCGTCCTGGAAGCCGGGGAAGTTCTCGACCTCGGTGGTGTTCATCAGCGCGCCGCCCGCGGTGACGGCGCCTTCGAAGACCAGCGGCTTCAGCGACGCGCGCGCGGTGTAGAGCGCCGCCGTGTAGCCGGCGGGCCCAGACCCGATGATGATCACGTTACGGACGTCGCTCACGCTTGATTCCTCGTCTCTGGAGACTGCTGCGTACCGGTGGGAGCATCTCTCAGTACTCTCACCCCACCCAACGGATCCTAAGGGGCTTCAATTCCCGCTGTGGCAGGGCACACGGAGACCGGATGGCGGGCGAGGACACCCAGCGATATCGGGGCGGCGGGCCTCTGTGTCGCGAGGCGGCAAGGCGTGCTGATGAGACGCTCGGAACGGTGGGGCCGATGTGCCCCGGAGCCTGCGGCGGACAGGTTCAGGAACGCGCGTACGACCGTGTCAGCAGCAGCTTGCCGGGTGACGGAGAGGACTGCTTCTGACAGGAGGCGTCCACGATGTAGGCCGTGACCTTGGTCGTGTCGGAGGCATCGGACACCACCAGGAGATAGACGCCCTTCCCCTGGAACGAGCCTTCCTTGGCGGCGAGGAGCACTCCTGGGTCTCCGGTCCCCTGCTCGACGCACTGGGGAACAGCGGGGGTGGGAGTGATCAATGTCTTCACGCCGCCCGAGTCGGTTCCGGCGTCCTGCGACTCGACGCCCCAGGGTTTGGCGGTGGGCGAACCGTCACCCGACTTCTTGTTCTTCGCGAGAAGGGCCGAGACGTCACCCTGCAGTGTCTTCTCGGAGAAGGTCCTCAGCGACCCCGATTCATGCTGGGACGCCGTCTGGGTGGCCTTGCCGGACTCGTCGCCGCCCAGGGACTGAACGAGGATCGCGCCCAGCCCGAGAGCCGCCGCCGCGAAGGCGGCGGTGAGAAGGACCGTCCGGCGGCGGCCACGACGTGCTCGGTGGGAGCGACCGGGGCCGGTGGCTCCACGAGGATGACCCGAAGGACTTCCGGTAGCCGATGTTTCACGTGAAACATGAGTACGGTCGTCCTTCGCGTCGGCCGTCTCGTCGGGAGCCGTGGCGTCCAGCAGGGCTTCCGCGGCCAGGGCGGCATCGATGCGTTCGGCCACATCGTCGGGCATACGCGAGGGACCAGGCAGGGTGCCGAGGAGACTGCGGATCTCCTCCAGGGAGTCGTACACGTCGGTGCAGAGCACGCACCCCTCGAGGTGCTGCCGAATGTCCTCGGCGAGGGCGGGTGAGAGCAGACCTTCGGTGAGATCGGAGATCTCCGCGACGTCCGGGTGTCCGGCCTTGTCCGTCGTGGATGTCACGCCCGCCCACCTCCGCCCTTCACGGCAGCTGAATCGCTTGGCCCCGCATCGCGGGGACCCGGCTCGTGAGCTCCCGCTGCGGGTGGGACGGATGTCCCCTGCGTCCGGTTCCGTCCGCCGCCCGACTTCTTCGTCTCCTCGTCACCCGGGTTCTTCGTGCGGAGATGGGTGAGGAGGGGAAGGAGTCTGGCTCTGCCGCGTGCGCAGCGGCTCTTCACCGTGCCGGTCGGCACGTCGAGGATGCGGGCAGCCTCCGCCACGGGGTAGCCCTGCATGTCCACCAGGACGAGGGCGGCGCGCTGGTCGGGGGGAAGGGTGCCCAGCGCGCCGATGAGCTCGCGGTGGAGGTCGTTGCGTTCGGCCGGGGCGGCGGCGGACTCGTGCGGCTCGAGGAGCTGCTCCAGGCGCTGGGTGTCATCGACGGGGGACGTCTTCCTGGAGGCCGCTTTGCGGGCCCGGTCCAGGCAGGCGTTCACCGTGATGCGGTGGAGCCAGGTCGTGACGGCCGACTGGCCCCGGAAGGTGTGGGCGGCCCGGTAGGCCGAGACGAGCGCGTCCTGGACCGCGTCAGCGGCCTCCTCGCGGTCTCCCAGCGTGCGCAGGGCCACCGCCCACAGGCGGTCGCGATGGCGCCGCACAAGCTCACCGAAGGCGTCTGGGTCGCCTTCGACATGGCGGGCCAGGAGGTCCTGATCGCTTGTTTCGCCCTGTACGGCTTCATCGGCCATCGGACCCCCTCCCCTCCGTCGACGAACGTCAGCCGGTGAACTTCACATCCGTGATCGCCTGCTTCCAACCGGCACCGCTGTAGCCGTCGCTGGGGGCGTTCGGCACATCGGTGATCCACAGCAGCACGTACTGCGTCTTCACCGACTTGGACGCCTTCACGGCCAGGCTGGTGCTGCTCGTGGTGGCGGAACCGATCTCCTTCATGCCGTCGACGGACGTCGAGGGAGACAGGGCGTCGGCGGCGTACAGGTGGATCGTGGTGTGGTTCCCCGGATAGCGAAGTCCTATCGAGGCGTTCTTGAGCGTCTGGGCCGAACCCAGGTCGTAGACGATGCCCACGCCCGGCTTGTACGGCGCCAGCTTGGGACCGGCGTTGTACTGCTTCGTACGCCAGAACGTGGTGCTGTTGCCGTCGAAGGTCTTGTCCACGTCGTCGGCCGCCTGGGCGGAACCTTCGACCACGTACTCCTGGGCATCCTTGATCGTGATCGGCTTGACCGGCGCGGTCTTGTTGCCGTCCTTCTCGTTGCCGTCCGTCGTCTGGGTCTTCTTGGTCTCGTCGGGCTTGTCGTGCTCCATGAGCGCGTCCGCGAGCTGCCAGCTGCCCAGACCCAGGGCGGCGATGAGGAGGGCCGAGACGGCCCACTTCAGGGCTGTTCCGGTACGGCTCTGCAGCGGGGGCGGCGGAGCCGGCAAGGGCTGGGCGACGCCCGGACGCGGCGCCTGACGGCCGTACGTGCCCTGCTGGTACGTCGTGCGCTGGTATTCGGGCGGTGCGGTGAACGCGGGCTCCGGCGGGCGGATGCGGGGCATCTCGCCGATCGCCTTCACCAGCTCCTCCGGCGTGGTGCACGGGGACTCGTGGCGGGAGGCGGTGGCACCGTCGTTGGCGAGCGCGCGCATGGCGAGCTCCGACAGGCCCCGGTGGACACCGGCGCGCACCTGGTCGGGCGCGATGAGACCGACGCCCTTGGGCAGGCCTGCCAGGCCGTAGGCGTCGTTCTCGTACGGCCAGCGCTGGGTGAGGGAGGCGTACAGGAGTGCGCCGATCGCCTCTGTGTCGGTGCGCTGCGGGGTGTCGGAACTGATGCCGCGCAGCGCGGCGTTCACGGCGAGCCCGCGGATGCGCCACTGGCCCGTCGACGTGCGCAGCACGGCGCCCGGGGTCAGCTTGAGATGGGCGAGGCCCTCGCGGTGCGCGGCGGCCATGGCCCCCGAGACCTGACTGACCATCTGGTAGGCCTCGTGCACCTCGAGGGGACCCGAGGCGAGGAGAGCGGTGAGTTCCGTGGCGTCGGGCAGCCACTCGTGCACCACGTAGACGAGGTCGTTCTCATCGACCGCGTCCAGGACCTGGACGAACCGGGGATCGCCCAGCAGGGCGGAGGAACGGGCCGCCGCCAGTACCGAGCGGGCGCGCGGATGATCGGCGGGCAGCAGGTGCACTCCGACGGCGCGGCGGAGTTTCTCGTCCATCGCGCGCCAACTGCTGAAACCGTCCAGTCGGGTGACGCACTCTTCGAGGCGGTAGCGCCTGGCGAGTTTGTGACCACTGTGCAGTTCGGGCGGTGAGGCCTTTCCGGGACCCTCGGTCCCGCCGCTCCCCTGTGCCTCTTCGCTGTCCGTGTCCCGCTCCCCGTTGAGGGCCACCCCGTCGGACGTGGTTTGGTCCGCCTTGGCGGTCAGCGGTTCGTCACCGCTGTTGTCTGCCACGTCGACGGCAGCCGTGCTCCGTTCCGCCACCGTCGTCCCTGCCTCCCCATCCATTGCGCGCTGTCCGACGCAGAAACCAATTGTGCCCACAGTCCGGCGCTATGCACGACACACGGCGACGGACGATGGTTGTGCGCGTACCCCCGCTTCAGCGCCCCAGACGCCCGCGGACCATCCCGACCATTGAGTTGAGTTCCTCGATGCGCATCTTGCGCGCCGCGACGTAGAAGACCCCGAGCAGGGCGATCGATCCGACGACGAGCGCCGCGATCGAACCGATCGCGCCATGTCCGAGGACCTGGGTGATCGCGAAGCCTACGGCGCCGCCCACCACGGCGCCAGGGACGGAGGCCAGGCACAGTCGCGCGTACGTGCGCAGCACGCGGGCGCCGTCCAGGTCGCCGTCCAGCCGCCTGCGCAGTCGCTGCCAGGCCACTCCGACGCCCACCGCGTACGCCAGTCCGTAGGCGCCGGCCATGCCGACGACCGCCCACTGCGCGGGCAGGATCACGTAACAGATGGCTGAGGCGGCCGCGTTGACGGCGGCCACGATGACCGTGTTGTAGAAGGGCGTGCGGGTGTCCTCGTAGGCGTAGAAGCCACGCAGGACCACGTACTGCACCGAGAACGGGATCAGACCGAGGGCGAAGGCCATGAGGACGTAGCCCTGGGACTCGGCGGCCGAGATGCCGCTGGAGCCGAAGAGCAGGGTGCACATGGGGATGCCCAGGGCGAGGAACATGAAGGCCACCGGGACGATCGCGACCGCCGAGGTCCGCAGCCCCTGCGAGATGTCGTCCCGGACGGCTCCCGGGTCGCCGTCGTGGGCCGCTCGCGAGATCCGCGGCAGCATGGCCGCCATGACGGAGACCGTGATGATCGCCTGCGGCATGCCCCAGATCAGCTGGGCGTTGGCGTAGGCCAGGATGCCCGCGCCGTCCTTGCCGGAGGCCTTGCCCGCCGCGGTGGCCAGCTGGGTGACGACGAGGACGCCGGCCTGGTTGGCGAGGACGAAGAGCACGGTCCACTTGGCGAGCTTGATGGCCTTGCCGAGGCCGTGGCCCCGCCAGTCGAAGCGCGGACGGAACCGGAAGCCGGCCTCGCGCAGATACGGAACCATCGCCGTGGCCTGCACGACCAGGCCGAGCAGGGTGCCGATGCCCAGCAGGCGGATGCCGTCCGGAGGGATGTTGTCCACCGTCATGCCGGAGTGCCGGGAGGTTCCGTAGACCCAGAGGAACATGCCGAACGTGAAGATCATGACGATGTTGTTCAGGACCGGGGTCCACATCATCGCGCCGAACTTGCCGCGGGCGTTGAGGATCTGGCCCATGACCACGTGGACGCCCATGAAGAAGATCGTGGGCAGGCAGTACCGGGCGAAGGTGACGGCCACGTTGTTGGAGGCCGGGTCGCTCGCGATGGAGTTCGACATCAGCTGGATCAGCAGCGGCGCGATGAAGACCGCGGCGGTGACGATCACGCCGAGGGCGACCATGACGAGCGTCAGCAGGCGGTTGGCGTACGCCTCGCCCCCGTCGTCGTCCTCCTTCATGGAACGGACCAGCTGGGGCACGAAGACCGAGTTGAGGCCGCCGCCGACGGTCAGGATGTAGATCATCGTCGGCAGGGTGTACGCGACGGTCCAGGCGTCACCGAGGGTCGCCGCGCCCAGAGCGGCGGTGATGATCATGGTCCGTACGAAGCCGGTGAGACGGGACACCAGGGTGCCCGCAGCCATCACGGCGCTCGACTTCAGCAGACCGGAAGCACGGCCGCCGGACTTCGCCGGAGCGGCCGCGGGCGGCTGAGCCGCGGCCGGAGCCGGCTCGGGGGCCGGTGCCGGGACCGCGGAGGAGACGGAGGAGGCATACCCGTTGCGGACGCCGCCCTGCTGCTGATCGCGGAAGAGATGGGCGAAGGCGTCGGGCTCGTGCCGGTCCTCGCCGGCCTGGGTGACGAGATCGTCCAGGCCCACGTACTGGGTGGTCCGGGCGTCGTCGCCGTAGGGCAGGTGACGCGTCGGTCCGGCCGGCTCGGGAGGCGGCGTCTGGGCCCACAGCCGAGGGTCCGGTGCGTACTGCGACGCGGGCGGCTGGGCGTACAGGGGCTGCTGGGGCGCGTACGTTCCCGGCGCCGGCGGAGGGTGCGCGGCACGGTCGTAGAGCGCCTCCGCGACCGGGTCCTGGGCCGAGAGGTCCTGAGCCCGGTACGGATCCTGGTCGTAGGCGTCCTGGAGGTACATGTCCGCGGGAGACCCCGGCGGCGTCTGAGCGGTCTCCGGCGTGCCCTCGGGGTGGCCGGAGCGGCGCGCGTCCCGGTCCGGGTAGTCCTCGGGGTAGCCCGAGGGTCCCGCGCCTTGGCCGCGGTCACCGTCGTACGGCGCGTTCATGGTTACCCCACCTCATCGTCCCCGGGCCAACCGGCCACGACATCGCTCAACGGTCCACTCTCTCACCCGTGCCGGACGGGTCGGCGCTTTCCGGTGCGGTGTCCGGTGACGGGTCACTCGGGTGCTCCGGGTCGTCTGCCCCGGACTCCGGGCCGGAAGCCTGTTCGGAACCGGCCTCGGAGTCTTCGGTGGTGTCAGTGTCCACGGTGCCCTCCGTGTCCGCGCTCTCGCCCCCCACCTCGGGACCGTTCTCCGCGTCCTCCTCGGCCTGCCGGGCCGCGGCGCGCTTACGCTGCGTGTACATCCGGAAACCGGCGAGTACGAGAAGCAGGACGCCGCCGCCGATGACGAGCATCACCGTGGAGGTGATCTCGGTGACCTTCACCTCGAAGGGAACCGGGTCTCCGTACGGCTGACCGTCCTCCGTGTAGAGCTGGGCGACGACCTGCACCGGGCCGTTGGCCTTGGTGGACGTCGTGAACTTGACCGACTGGCTGTGCTCGCCCGCGACCTGGATCTGCTGCTCGTCGTACGGGCCGTTGCCGATCTTGAGGCGGGTGGGCTGCTGCGAGGTGAGGCGCAGCACGAGATGGCCGACGCCCTGTACGAGGTTGTTCTGGACGGTCACGGGGATCGTGGCGCTGCGTCCCGACAGCTTCGCGTCCGACTTCTGGATGAGGTGCACCAGGCCCATGAGCCCGTCGAGGTAGGTCTCCACACCCTGGCGGAAGTCGGCAGCCTCCGTGGCCCGGCCGCGCCAGGAGGCGGACATCCCCCGGTCTGTGGCCCGCCCGAACGGCGTGACCACACGGGACTCGTCGGTCAGGATCATCCGGAACTTGTCGAGCTTGGCCTGGGTGGCCTGGATCCTCTCGAACGCCGAGCGCGGCAGTTCCCGGTGGCGCAGTGCCGAGGGGTACGAGGACGCCGAGGGGATCTTCGTGGTGGCGCCGGGGTCCGGCTTGGCCTTGGCGGCCTCGGTCAGGCCCTGGGACTGCGACCAGTTGCCCTGCTGGAGAGCTTGCAGGCCCTCGGCCATGGACTGAGCCTGGCTCGCCGTGGGCATGCGCTGCGGAGCGACGACGATGCTGCGCTCGTTCTTCGACTCCTGCAGGTTGATCATCAGGCTCTGCGCGAGGAACTTCTGGACGGCGAGCGTCGAGTCGTCCGCCTTCATCATGTCGCCCTGGAACGCGGTCGACAGCCGTTCGTCCGCGACCACCGCAGTGGTTCCGCCGCCGATGGGGCGGGCGGCACTGGGTGTGTAGGGCAGGCCGCCCGTCTCGCGCAGGCTGTCGCTGCGGGCGATCACCTTGTCCGCGCCGGCCGACGTGGCCACCTTGATGATCGACGGATCCACCGCACCGTCCGCGGGCCAGGCGAACTCCGTGCTCGGCTTCACGTGGACGATCGTCTCGACCGTACCGGCCGCCACATCGGTGGCGTCCTTGAGGTGGCTCAGAGAACCGGTGACGTCCTTGCCCTGGTGGGCCAGCGAGGCGAGGTCGGGGTCGGCGAAGGGGAGGGCGACGACGCTCTGGCCCTGGACCGTCTTCTCCAGCTTGTCGAGCCAGGCATTGGCCACCGCCTGGTTCTTCCCGGCGATGGTCGTGCCGTTCGCCTGCTGGATCCGGTAGCCACCCCTCATCGCGTCGACGGAGGCCAGCAGGTCGGGGTCGAGGACCCAGGTGACATCGAGCTGGCTGCCCAGCGACAGGAGCTGCTCCAGGCGCCCGCCCGGGGAGATCTCCTTGGCCAGGTCGTCGTTCTTGAAGACGGGCGTCTGCTGGGCGTCCGAACCGGTCTCCGCCGTGAGGTGGACGGTGGAGACGAGCGGCCAGAGGTAGGTCGTTTTTGTCTTCGTGTCCGCCGCATCGGGCTGCCACGGCAGGAAGGTCCGCTCGATACCGAGCACCTGGTCCCACGGCTGCGCGGTGGTCCGGCCCGTGAGCGACACACCGAGCTGGTAGACCCCGTCGGAGCCGAGGTCGAGGTTCTTGGCCGGCACCGAGATGCTGAAGTGCTGCGAGCTGCCCGCGGCGAGCTTGGTGACCTTCGCGACGTACTTGCCCCCGACCTCCAGCGGGTCGACGCCCGGCTGGAAGCTGGTGCGCCTGGCCACGGTGTCGATCGCCGAGCGGGTGTCCAGGGACGGTCCCACGCGAAGGCCCACGTGCGCGTCCGTGACGGTCTGCTTGCCCGTGTTGGTGACCGAGCCCGAGACCGTGATCGTGTCGCCGTCGGCGGGGGCGCTGGGGCTCAGCGAGTCGAGGCTGATGTCCACCGGGCCGGACGACCCTGTGGCAGTGGCCACAGAAGCCTTCTCGGCGGCCTGCGAGGGCGAACTCAAGGGCAGCTGGAGCAGCCCGGCCAGCAGCGGGGCCCCGGCCAGCAGTGCACCGCTGCGCCGGAGCCACCGGCGGGCAGGTGAGGGACTGGTCCCTTGGAAGTCTGCCGCCTCGGCCACGCGCTCGCCCGTCCCTCGTCGTCGTCAGTGGTCGTCGGAATGTGCGTCCACGCATGGTAACGAGGTGCGCTGAGAGTAAGTGCCACGGAGTGGTCCGCAAGATCAGGGATGGGAGCTCCCTGTCCCGTATGTGTGCCTATTCTGCCCCCGAAAAAATGTGGGGCACAGGTGTGGGATTTATCCAGGCGCTCCCCGTGGCTCCGGCCACGTACCCTTTTCTGTTGTGCCGAACGCCAACGAAGACAATTCCAGTGCCCTGAGCCAGGTGCAGCGCCGCGCGGTGAGTGAACTGCTGCGGGTGTCCCCTGTCGCCGACGAGCTCGCCCGCCGTTTCCAGGAGGCTGGGTTCTCGCTCGCCCTGGTCGGCGGCTCGGTCCGGGACGCGCTCCTCGGTCGGCTCGGCAACGACCTGGACTTCACGACGGATGCCCGGCCCGAGGACGTACTGAAGATCGTCCGGCCCTGGGCGGACGCGCTGTGGGAGGTCGGGATCGCCTTCGGCACGGTCGGGGCGCAGAAGGACGCCCGCGTGGGTGATGTGCAGCAGTCCTTCCAGATCGAGATCACGACGTACCGCTCCGAGGCGTACGACCGGACCTCGCGCAAGCCGGAGGTCTCCTACGGCGACTCCATCGAGGAAGACCTCGTGCGCCGCGACTTCACCGTGAACGCGATGGCCGTCGCGCTGCCGGAGAAGGAGTTCATCGACCCGTACGGCGGTCGGGACGACCTGGCCGCTCGCGTTCTGCGGACCCCGGGCACTCCCGAAGCGTCCTTCTCCGACGATCCGCTGCGGATGATGCGCGCCGCGCGGTTCGCCGCGCAGCTCGACTTCGAGGTGGCGCCCGAGGTCGTCGCCGCCATGAAGGACATGGCCGGACGTATCGAGATCGTCTCCGCGGAGCGGGTGCGGGACGAACTGAACAAGCTGATCCGGTCCGCCCACCCCCGCAAGGGTCTGACGCTGCTCGTGGACACGGGGCTCGCCGAGCACGTGCTCCCCGAGCTGCCCGCGCTGCGGCTGGAGCGTGACGAGCACCACCGGCACAAGGACGTCTACGAGCACACGCTGATCGTCCTGGAACAGGCGATGGCGCTGGAGGAGAGCGGGCCCGATCTGACCCTCAGGCTCGCCGCGCTGCTTCATGACATCGGCAAGCCGCGGACACGCCGCTTCGAGCAGGACGGGCGGGTGTCCTTTCACCACCACGAGATGGTGGGCGCCAAGATGACCAAGAAGCGGATGACGGCGCTCAAATACTCGAACGACCTCGTCAAGGACGTCTCACGTCTGGTCGAACTGCATCTGCGGTTCCACGGGTACGGTACCGGTGAGTGGACGGACTCCGCCGTCCGCCGCTATGTGCGTGACGCGGGCCCGCTCCTCGACCGTCTCCACAAGCTGACCCGTTCCGACTGCACCACGCGCAACAAGCGCAAGGCGACCGCGCTCTCCCGCGCCTACGACGGGCTGGAGGAGCGCATCGCCCAGCTCAAGGAGCAGGAAGAGCTCGACGCGATCCGCCCAGACCTCGACGGCAACGAGATCATGGAGATCCTGGGCATCGGTCCCGGCCCCGCGATCGGCCAGGCCTACAAGTTCCTGCTGGAGCTGAGGCTGGAGAACGGGCCGATGGAGCACGACGCCGCGGTGACGGCGCTCAAGGAGTGGTGGGCCGAGCAGGGCTGAGAGGTGCCGGCTCGTCATGTTTCACGTGAAACATTGACGCCGGGCAACGCGAAGGGGCGGTGTTTCACGTGAAACACCACCCCTGCTGTCTCTGTCTCCGCGGGCTACTTGTTCGACCCGAGGCAGAGAGTGAAGGACTCGCCGGTTTCCTTCCACGTCAGCGTCGCCGTCGTGCCCGCGACGTTCTGGCACGTCAGTGAAGGAAGCGAGGCGCCGTCCGCCTTCTTGAGGACCTTGTGCGTGGCCTTGGAGTCGGTGCAGTCCACCTGGATGACGTCCGGGTTGCTGTCGGTCCCCTTGTTGTACAGACAGTCGCCCACGGCCAGCTTCTTGGCATCCTCGCTGTCGTTGTGGATCAGCCAGCCGCCCACGATGATGCCGAGGCCCGCGACAGCGAGAACTATGCGCAGGTACTCCCTGAAGCCGCGCTTCGGGCGCTGCGGCGGAACCGGGGCGTAACCGGCCTGCTGCGGGAACCCGGGCTGACCCGGCTGCTGCGGGTATCCCTGCGGGGGCTGGCCGTACGGCGCCTGGCCCTGGGGCGGCTGGCCGTACGGTTGCTGTCCCTGCGCGAATGGATTCTGGCCCTGCGGCGGCGGAGTTGTCACTGGGGTCCCCCTGGAACGTTGACGCGTGACTCGAACGTAAGACGCACGTAAGTTATCGGGCGCCTGTGACAACGCAGTAGCCAGAAGTGGCTCTGTGGCACTGATGTGGCACTGATGTGACACTTACCGAATCTCAAAGCGGGCCATAGCAACCGCAATTGATGCGTAGACCGCGGCCACGGTGAGGACGAGGGAAACGGACCGTCCGTCAGAAGGCAGCATCAGAGCGGCCACTGCGGCCGCTCCGACGAAGGCGACGTTGAACAGGACGTCGTAGACCGAGAAGATCCGGCCGCGGAAGCCGTCCTCCACCGCGGACTGCACGATGGTGTCCGTGGCGATCTTCGCTCCCTGGGTGGTCACGCCCAGGACGAAGGCGGCGCCCAGGGTGGGGCTGGGGGCGAACGGGAGGCAGAGCGCGGGCACCAGGACCGCTGCGGCACCGGCACAGACGGCGATCCAGCGGCCCGGGCCCAGTCGCCCGGCCGTCCAGGGCGTCACCACGGCCGCGACGAAGAAGCCGGCTCCCGAGACACCCACGGCCAGCCCCAGGAGCGCGAGTCCGCCGTCCGAGCCGGAAGGCCACGCGTAGCGGCAGAGCATCAGCACCATGACGGTCAGGGCGCCGTAGCAGAAGCGCATCAGGGTCATCGTCATCAGGGCCCAGGCCGCCTCCCTCCGTGGGAGCTCCGCGAGATGGCGCACACCGGTGGCGAGGCCTCGCGCGGTGCCGGCCAGGGCCGTGCCCACGTACGGGCGGACCAGGTCCCGGTCGGGCCCGAGGACGTCCGGGGCGATACGCAGCGAGGCGAGGGCCGCGCACAGATACAGCGCGGCTCCCACGAGGACCACCGCCGCGTCGGAGTCCGCGACGACCAGCCGAACGGCGAAGGCGAGAGCCGCGCCCACGGTGGCCGCGAGGGTTCCGGCG
This sequence comes from Streptomyces sp. NPDC021080, assembly GCF_044333225.1. NCBI lineage: Bacteria > Bacillati > Actinomycetota > Actinomycetes > Kitasatosporales > Streptomycetaceae > Streptomyces > Streptomyces sp. NPDC021080. Next base: position 197,443 of record NZ_JBIRQM010000009.1, read on the forward strand.
GTAGGGGAGAGCGAGTTGGCCACGACCAGACGGTCTCTGTCGACGACCCGGGGCAGCGAGGCCGACAGCCCGGCCAGGACGAACCGGTTGACGGCGGTGACACAGAGCGCGGAGGTGTAGAAGAGCCAGTCGGGTGTCCGGCTCAGGATCAGGACGGCCGTCCCGCACGCCAGCGCCGCGCGCAGCAGATTGCCGTACAGAAAGACCTGCCGTCGCCGCCATCGGTCCAGCAGGACGCCCGCGAAGGGACCGACGAGGGAGTACGGGAGGAGCAGCACCGCCATCGCGGAGGCGATGGACGCCGCCGAGGTCTGCTTCTCCGGCGAGAAGACCACGTAGGTGGCCAGCGCGACCTGGTAGACACCGTCGGCGCCCTGGGACAGCAGCCGTACACCGAGCAGGCGTCTGAATGCCTGGAAGCGCAGGAGGACGCGCAGGTCACGCACGACGGCCATGGGTCACAGCCTCACATACGAGGAGGGTCCCCGGGCAGTAGCCCGGGGACCCTCAACAGCGAGCACGAAAGTGTGCTTTAGCGCTCGACCTCGCCCTTGATGAACTTCTCGACGTTGGCGAAGGCCTCGTCGTCGAAGTACTGGACCGGCGGGGACTTCATGAAGTAGCTCGACGCGGAGAGGATCGGGCCGCCGATACCGCGGTCCTTGGCGATCTTCGCGGCGCGCACGGCGTCGATGATGACACCGGCCGAGTTCGGGGAGTCCCAGACCTCGAGCTTGTACTCGAGGTTCAGCGGGACGTCGCCGAAGGCACGGCCCTCGAGGCGGACGTACGCCCACTTGCGGTCGTCGAGCCAGGCCACGTAGTCCGAGGGGCCGATGTGGACGTTCTTCTCGCCCAGCTCACGGTCGGGGATCTGCGAGGTGACGGCCTGCGTCTTCGAGATCTTCTTGGACTCGAGGCGGTCACGCTCGAGCATGTTCTTGAAGTCCATGTTGCCGCCGACGTTGAGCTGCATGGTGCGCTCGAGACGGACACCGCGGTCCTCGAACAGCTTGGCCATCACGCGGTGCGTGATGGTCGCGCCGACCTGCGACTTGATGTCGTCGCCGACGATCGGGACGCCGGCCTCGGTGAACTTGTCCGCCCACTCCTTGGTGCCGGCGATGAAGACCGGGAGGGCGTTGACGAAGGCGACCTTGGCGTCGATGGCGCACTGGGCGTAGAACTTCGCCGCGTCCTCGGAACCGACGGGCAGGTAGCAGACGAGGACGTCGACCTGCTTGTCCTTGAGGATCTGGACGACGTCGACCGGCGCCTCGGCGGACTCCTCGATGGTCATGCGGTAGTACTTACCGAGACCGTCCAGGGTGTGACCGCGCTGGACAGTGACGCCCTTGTTCGGGACGTCACAGATCTTGATGGTGTTGTTCTCGCTGGCACCGATGGCGTCGGAGAGGTCGAGGCCGACCTTCTTCGCGTCGACGTCGAACGCGGCGACGAACTCGACGTCACCGACGTGGTAGTCGCCGAACTGGACGTGCATCAGGCCGGGCACCTTGGTCGCCGGGTCGGCGTCCTTGTAGTACTCGACGCCCTGAACCAGCGAGGCGGCGCAGTTGCCCACGCCGACGATGGCTACGCGAACCGAACCCATTCCGGTTGCTCCCTGTGTCTATCGGTGAAACCCCGAGCGGGGTCTCACGTGGCGGTGTCGTCGGACGGATCCGGCCGGGGGCTGTCCCGGTGCCGGGGCAGGCCGCCCGTCTCTCCAGATGTGTTGTCCTGCTGAGCGGAGCCTTCGAATCCGGGACGTTGGACGTCCCGTCCGGCCCGCTCGCTCTCGATGAGCTCGTTCAGCCAGCGCACTTCGCGCTCCACGGACTCCATTCCGTGGCGCTGGAGCTCAAGCGTGTAGTCGTCGAGGCGCTCCCGGGTGCGCGCCAGCGAGGCGCGCATCTTCTCGAGGCGCTCCTCCAGACGGCTGCGGCGACCTTCCAGTACGCGCATGCGTACATCGCGTGACGTCTGCCCGAAGAACGCGAAGCGAGCCGCGAAGTGCTCGTCCTCGTACGCGTCGGGACCCGTCTGCGCGAGAAGCTCCTCGAAGTGATCCTTACCTTCCGCCGTCAATCGGTAGACGATCTTGGCTCGACGTCCCGCCAGCGTTGCCGTCAGGGCGTCTTCGGGTGTGGATCCTGTTTCCTCGATCAACCAGCCGTTGGTGACCAGCGTCTTGAGGCAGGGGTAGAGCGTTCCGTAACTGAAGGCACGGAACACACCCAGTGACGTATTGAGTCGTTTGCGCAGCTCATAACCGTGCATCGGGGACTCGCGGAGCAGGCCGAGTACGGCGAATTCGAGGATTCCGGCACGCCGGCTCATCGTCGCCCCCTCCCTGTCGCTGCCCCGTCCGCGCGGTCTTTATGCCGTGCTGATGTATCGACTCGATACATCAGCACGATAGAACGACCCTGCGGATGCGACAAGTGGGAGCAGAGTGAACGGCGTCACATCACCGATTCATACGAAGCAAGTTGCCTGATTTGCGGTGAACTTCGGCGCTAGGTGTGTTTTGGCGGTGCGTACTCTGTGCGGGATGGACACCACCGGGAACCGAGTGACGTCTGAGTACGTCAACGTCTTTGGTGCAGTACGGGTGAATGCGCAATCGACCGCATCCGTACTTCGGGGGGACCGGAAACCAGCCGCCGTTTCCAGGCGCGCACAGGTGCGCCTGCCCGAGGAGTAATCGTTCGATGAGCGAGCACCGTCGCAAACCGCCGCAGCCGCAGGGCGGCGGACGTGCCGCGGCCCGGCGCGGCCAGCCGCAGGCAGGCCCGTCCGCAGGCCGCCGCGATGCACCGCGAGACGTCACCGGGTCCCCTTCCGATCCGTATGGCCCGGGAAGTGAAGAGACCCCCTACGGCAGCCGTGCCGAGGCGCGGCGTGCCACGCAGCGCGCAAGCGGCGCAGGCCGGCGCAGAGCCGCCGACGGCGCGGGTCACGGCGGCCCCGGAGGTCCTGGAGGAGGGGGCGGCCGACGTGGTGGTCCCCAGGGCCCGGGCGGTCCCGGACGCGGCCGCGGCCGTGCTCCCGAGCCCGCCAAGAAACGGATCATCGACTACCCGCGTGCCGGCCGGTACGGCGCCGGGCGCTGGGTGCCGTCCTGGAAGCTCGTGACCGGCCTGTTCATCGGCTTCACGGGCAGCCTGGTCGTGGCCGCCGGTGTCGGATACGCCCTGGTGGGCATTCCGGACATCGGCAAGACCGCCAAGGCGCAGAACAACGTCTACTACTGGGCCGACGGCAGCGAGATGGTCGCCACGGGTGGCGAGGCCAACCGTCAGATCATCGACTACGCGGACATCCCCAAGGAGATGCGCTGGGCGGTCATGTCGGCCGAGAACAAGACGTTCGAGACCGACAGCGGCGTCGACCCGATGGGCATCGCCCGTGCCTTCGTGAACATGGCCAAGGGCGGCCAGACGCAGGGTGGCTCCACCATCACCCAGCAGTACGTGAAGAACGCGATGCTCGAGGACCAGTCGCAGACGGTCTCCCGCAAGCTCAGGGAGCTGTTCGTCTCGATCAAGGTCGGGGCCAAGGTGCCCAAGGAAGACATCATGGCCGGCTACCTGAACTCCGCGTACTACGGGCGTAACGCCTACGGTATCCAGGCCGCCGCGCACGCCTACTTCAACAAGGACGCCACGCGTCTGACCGCGAGCCAGTGCGCCTTCCTGGCGGCGGTGCTCAAGGGCGCCACGTACTACGACCCGGCGGGCGCCCAGTCGATCGGCGGAGAGGCCGCGTCGCCGCAGGCCAACCGCAAGCGCGCCGAGGAGCGCTGGCGGTGGATCCTCGACGAGGAGGTCAAGGACGGCCGTCTGGACGCGGCCACCCGGAACAAGATCACCACGTTCCCCACGATCCAGTCCCCGCGGTCGAACGCCGCGCTGGGCGGGCAGGTCGGTTACCTGGTCGACCTGGTCAACTCGTACCTGGTCAACAACAGCAAAGACACCGGGATCACCGAGACCAAGCTCCGTCAGGGCGGCTACCAGATCCACACGACCTTCAACAGGGCGAAGGTCGACGCGCTCAAGCACGCGGTGGAGAAGGTGCAGAAGGCCAACATCAAGCCCAAGCTGCGGCCCAAGAACGACAAGTACGTCCAGTTCGGTGGCGCGTCCGTCGACCCGGCCACCGGCGCGATCGTGGCCATCTACGGCGGTTCGGACGCGACCAAGCACTTCACCGACAACGCCGACCAGACCGGTGCCCAGGTGGGTTCGACGTTCAAGCCCTTCGTGCTGGCGGCCGCCATGACCTGGGGTGCCAAGGACCCCAAGGGGCCCCAGGAGCAGGCGCAGGACGAACGCACCATCGTGTCGCCGAAGAGCCTGTACAGCGCCAAGAACGGGCTCAAGATCAAGGACTACAACGGGCAGGACTGGACGGACGACAAGGGCAAGGAGTGGCTGCAGCAGAACGACGGTCACCAGTCGCTCAACCCGCCCTCCTACAAGGTCGACCTGCGTGAGGGCATGCGCGAGTCCGTCAACTCCGTCTACGTCCAGCTGGGCATGGACGTGGGCCTGGACAAGGTGAAGGACGCCGTCCTGCGCGCGGGCATCAAGGAGTCGAGCCTCGCCAGCGCCAGGTTCCCCTCGTTCTCCCTGGGCACCTCCTCCCCGAGCGCGATCCGTATGGCCGGGGCGTACGCCACCTTCGCGGACAGCGGCAAGCAGCGGGACCCGTACTCGGTCGAGAAGGTGACCAACAAGGACGGCACCGTCTTCCAGCACGACAAGATCGCGAAGGCCGTGGAGGCCTTCACCCCGGCCGTCGCCGACAACGTCACCGACGTCCTGAAGACCGTGGTCGAGAAGGGCACCGGTACCAACGCCCAGCTCAGGGGCCGTGAGGTGGCCGGCAAGACCGGTACGACCGACGGCAACAAGTCCGCCTGGTTCGTCGGCTACACCCCGCAGCTGTCCACGGCGATCGGCATGTACCGCCTGGACGACGACGAGACCAACAAGAACCGCGAGTTCCTGCAGATGTACGGCACGGGTGGCGAGAAGACCATCCACGGTGCCTCGTTCCCGTCCCAGATCTGGCGGGACTACATGGAAGTGGCGCTCGAGGGGCAGCCGGCGAAGCCCTTCCCGACGCCCGAGGAGATCGGTACGGTCCTCAACGACGTCCCGAGCCCGACGCCGACGCCCTCGGCCTCCGAGAGCGTGACCGAGAGCCCGAGCCCGACCCCGAGCGCGACCCTGACGTCTCCCACGCCCACGCCGACCGAGACGTGCAAGAAGTTCGACTTCCGCTGCAACAACAACAACGGCGGGACCGACGCCGGTGGCACGGACGGCGGTGTGACCAGCTCGCCGACGGCGACGGACACCTCGCCGACGGCGACAACCAGCACCGGTAGCAACAGAGGCAACGGCAACGGCAACGGAGGCCTCTTCGGAGGCTCCGGCTGACGGTCGCCGACCACCCTTCGCGCGTGCGCACCTCCGGGGCGCACGCGCGAAGCCGTTTTCAGGGGTCGTCTCCGTGAGGCCGTTTCATGGGTCGTCCCTGCTTCCGTTCTCAGACACGTACGGCAGGATGTGGGCCATGCCCAGTGCAGAGACGACGCGAGCGAGCGAGCACGAGCCGGAGCTGGTGCGGCCGACCCAGGACGACGAGATCGCCGCCGGCGGCAGTGAGCTGATCGGTGGCCCCATCGGGCGGCGGGCCCTGCTCGGAACGTCCTGGTGGACGCCCGTGCGGGTCGTCGCGCTGGTGATGATCGGCATGTTCGCCCTCGGTATGGTCCAGAAGATCCCCTGCTACGACGGCGGCTGGTTCTTCGGAGCCAGCTCGCAGTACACGCACGCGTGCTACTCGGACATTCCGCACCTCTATCAGGGCCGCGGTTTCGCCGACGGTCTCGTGCCGTACTTCGACAAGATCCCCGGCGACATGGACTACCTCGAATACCCGGTGCTCACCGGTGTGTTCATGGAGGTCGCGGCCTGGCTCACCCCGGGCGGCGGGAGCATCCAGCACCAGGAGCAGGTCTACTGGATGGTCAACGCGGGGATGCTGATGGCGTGCGCGGCCGTCATCGTCGTATGCACCGCGCGCACCCACCGCCGCCGCCCCTGGGACGGCCTCCTGGTCGCCCTGGCGCCCGCCTTCGCCCTCACGGCCACGATCAACTGGGATCTCCTCGCCGTGGCCCTGCTGGCCGCCGCGATGCTCATGTGGTCCCGCGGGCGCGTCCTGGCCTTCGGCGTCCTGATCGGGCTCGCCACGGCCGCCAAGTTCTACCCGTTCCTGGTCCTCGGGCCGCTCTTCCTGCTGTGCTGGCGCACCGGCAGGTGGCGTGAGTTCGGCACGGCGCTGCTCGGCGCCGTCGGTGCCTGGCTGGCCGTGAACCTTCCCGTCATGTACCTCGCGCCCGAGGGCTGGGCGAAGTTCTACAGCTTCAGCCACGACCGCGGTGTCGACTTCGGTTCGGTCTTCCTGTTCGTCTCGCAGTGGATGAAGATCGCGATCACGCCCGACACGGCCAACGCCTGGGCGCTGTTCCTGATGGTGGTCATCTGCGCGGGCCTGGGGGCCGTCACGCTCATGGCCCCCCGCCGCCCCCGCTTCGCCCAGCTCGCCTTCCTGATCGTCGCGGCCTTCATCCTCACGAACAAGGTCTACTCGCCGCAGTACGTGCTCTGGCTGGTCCCGCTCGCGGTGCTGGCCCGGCCGCGCTGGCGGGACTTCCTCGTCTGGCAGGCGTGCGAGGTCGCCTACTTCCTCGGCATCTGGATGTACCTCGCGTACACGACCAGCGGCGAAGCCCACAAGGGTCTGCCGACCGACGGCTACCAGGTCGCCATCGCCGTCCACCTGCTGGGGACGCTGTACCTGTGCGCGATGGTGGTGCGGGACATCTTCCTGCCGGAACACGACGTCGTGCGCCGGTCGGGCGACGACGACCCGTCGGGCGGGATCCTCGACGGCGCGGAGGACGTCTTCGTCCTCGGTCCGGCCGCCCATCCGCCGCGGCACGCGGCGCACTTCGACGGGATCTCCCCGGTCGAGTGGTACGAGGACGCGGCACCGGGAGACCGTTCGCTCTGAGCGAACAGGGCTCGTGAGGGCCGGAACAAGAGCCGGAAGAGTCACGCGAAAGGCCGTACACGGTGTCCGTGTACGGCCTTTCGTCCGTCCGGAGCGCTCCGGACCCGGGGTCAGCGCTCGACGACGCGGTCGAACTGCGTGGTGGTGTGCCGCAGATGGGCCACCAGTTCGTCGCCGACCTTCGGCTCCGTGGCGTCGTGGGGCACGAAGAGGATGGAGACCTGCATGTGCGGGGGCTCGGCGAACCAGCGCTGCTTGCCCGCCCAGACGAACGGAGAAAGGTTCCGGTTGACCGTCGCCAGGCCGGCGCGTGCGACGCCCTTGGCACGCGGCATGACGCCGTGCAGAGCCTTGGGGGCCTCCAGGCCCACCCCGTGCGAGGTGCCGCCCGCGACGACCACGAGCCAGCCGTCCGAGGCCGCCTTCTGCTGCCGGTAGCCGAAGCGGTCGCCCTTGGAGACGCGCGTGACGTCCAGGACGGCCCCGCGGTACTCCGTGGCGTCGTGATCCCCCAGCCACAGCCGCGTGCCGATGCGGGCGCGGAAGTGGGTCTGCGGGAACTGCTGCTGAAGCCGCCTGAGTTCCTCGGCCTTGAGGTGGCTGACGAACATCGTGTGCAGGGGCAGCCGGGCCGCGCGCAGGCGGTCCATCCAGCCGATGACCTCCTCGACGGCGTCCGAGCCGTCGGTGCGGTCCAGCGGCAGGTGGATCGCGAAACCCTCCAGCCGGATGTTCTCGATGGCGGAGTGCAGGTGCGGCAGTTCCTCCTCGCTGACACCGTGCCGCTTCATCGAGGACATCACCTCGATGACGACACGGGCGCCCACGAGGCCGTACACGCCGTCGACGGACGACACGGAGCGGATGACGCGGTCGGGCAGCGGAACGGGCTCCTCGCCGCGCCTGAACGGCGTCAGGACCAGCAGATCGCCGCCGAACCAGTCCTTGATCCGGGCGGCCTCGTACGTGGTGCCGACCGCGAGGATGTCCGAGCCCATGCGGGTGGCCTCGTCCGCGAGCCGTTCGTGGCCGAAGCCGTAGCCGTTGCCCTTGCAGACGGGGACGAGCCCCGGAAACTGCTCGGACACCTGCTTGTGGTGTGCCCGCCAGCGCGCGGTGTCGACGTAGAGCGTGAGCGCCATGGCCGGTCCCGGAACCTTTCTCGTGGCTGCGGTGTATCAGAGGTATGAAAAGGAATTGTCGCCGATCGACCGGGCCGATGGGGCTGTCCCGGGCCGGTTCGGTGGCCCGGGATGTGATTCGGGGCGGTTCGGCGGCCCGGGACGCGGTTCCGGACGGCTCAGCGGCGGGACATGTACATGTCGAGAGCCTTGTGGAGCAGCTTGTTGAGCGGGAAGTCCCACTCGCCGAGGTACTCGGCCGCCTCTCCGCCCGTGCCCACCTTGAACTGGATCAGACCGAAGAGGTGATCGGTCTCGTCCAGCGAGTCGGAGATGCCGCGCAGGTCGTAGACCGTGGCTCCCAGGGCGTACGCGTCGCGCAGCATGCGCCACTGCATCGCGTTCGAGGGCCGGACCTCGCGCCCGATGTTGTCCGAGGCGCCGTAGGAGTACCAGACGTGCCCGCCGACGACGAGCATCGTCGCTGCCGAAAGGTTCACTCCGTTGTGCCGCGCGAAGTAGAGCCGCATGCGGTTGGGGTCCTCGGTGTTGAGGGCCGTCCACATGCGCTGGAAGTACGAGAGCGGGCGCGGCCGGAAGTGGTCGCGGATCGCGGTGATCTCGTAGAGCCGCTGCCACTCCTCCAGGTCCTGGTAACCGCCCTGGACGACCTCGACACCGGCCTTCTCGGCCTTCTTGATGTTGCGGCGCCACAGCTGGTTGAAGTTCCTGTGGACCTCTTCGAGGGAACGGTTGGCCAGCGGCACCTGGAAGACGTAGCGGGGCTGGACGTCGCCGAAGCCGGCACCGCCGTCCTCGCCCTGCTGCCAGCCCATGCGGCGCAGCTTGTCGGCGACCTCGAAGGCGCGCGGCTCGATGAAGTCGGCCTCGATGTCGCGCAGGCGCTTCACGTCCGGGTTCTGGATGCCGCCCTTGATGGACGTGGCCTCCCAGCGCCGGATGATCACCGGCGGGCCCATCTTCACGGAGAAGGCGCCCTGGTGCTTGAGGTGCGCGAGCATCGGCTGCAGCCAGTCGTCGAGGTTCGGCGCGAACCAGTTGATGACCGGGCCCTCGGGCAGATAGGCGAGGTAGCGCTTGATCTTGGGCAGCTGGCGGTAGAGCACCAGGCCCGCGCCGACGATCTGGCCGGTCTTCTCGTCGAACCATCCGAGGCTCTCGGAGCGCCACTCCGCCTTCACGTCCGCCCATGCGGGGACCTGCATGTGGCTGGCCGCGGGCAGGCTCTGGATGTATGCCAGATGCTGCTCTCGGCTGATGGTCCTCAGGGTCAGGCTCATTCGGGGCGCTCCTCGGGCTGGTGTGTCCCCATGGGTACAAGGGCTCCGGCTCTCGCGCCGAAGCCTACTGCGCCCCGCGGGCGCCCCGAATGGCCGTACGGGACCTGGGCCCCGGGAGCGCGGTGCGAAGCGTCCCGAGGTCAGGGGAAAACGGACGTTCGGCTCAGATCACACCGCCGAAGAGGCCGCCGTGGGCCAGTCCGAGGTAGAAGCCGACGCCCGAGAGGCCGAGCCCCACGATCAGGCCGAAGCGCTCCCGGGTCGTCTCGGAGATGAACTGGCCGTAGGCACCGGCGAGAATCCCGACCAGACCGGACCACGAGCTGAGCAGATGGAGGCTGTGGAACATCGACGTGACGAAGGCCAGGACTCCGAACACCAGGGTCACCGCGAGCAGGGTGTCCTGGAGCGGATGAGGCTTGCCGTCCGTGGCGAAGAGTGAGCCGGTGGTACTGGGACGCATTGTCTGTGCCATAGGGCACCTCCTGCGGAAGGCGGCGCATCGTAGCGCCATACACACCCGATGTGTACAGATTGACGGCCAACCCGGTCGGATTTCAACCGGAAGCAGGTGTGCAGGTAGTCTGTACCGTCTGCACCGGTGTCTGCCCAGGCTCAACGCCAGGTCACGACAGGGATCGCCGTTCGGTTCACCGAATCGGCGGCCCGATTGTCAGTGGCGGCCGATACCGTTGCGTACGCATCACAACCCTCCTGCCACGGAACGACCGTGGCCGCTGAGTCCAAAGGAGGTGGGTTCCACATGCGTCACTACGAAGTGATGGTCATCCTCGACCCCGATCTGGAGGAGCGCGCTGTCGCCCCCCTGATCGAGAACTTCCTCTCCGTCGTCCGTGAGGGCGCCGGAAAGGTGGAGAAGGTCGACACCTGGGGCCGTCGTCGTCTCTCGTACGAGATCAAGAAGAAGCCCGAGGGCATCTACTCGGTCATCGACCTGCAGGCCGAGCCTGCGGTCGTCAAGGAGCTCGACCGCCAGATGAACCTGAACGAGTCGGTCCTCCGGACCAAGGTCCTCCGTCCCGAGACTCACTGAGCTCTCCAGCTCAGCTGATCCCGGGCATCGAGTAGCAGCCAGCAGCCAGCAGCAAACCCGCCGAGAGGTTCCCCCATGGCAGGCGAGACCGTCATCACGGTCGTCGGCAATCTTGTCGAAGACCCCGAGCTGCGCTTCACCGCTTCCGGTGCGGCGGTCGCGAAGTTCCGCGTCGCGTCCACTCCCCGCACCTTCGACCGTCAGACCAATGAGTGGAAGGACGGCGAGAGCCTGTTCCTGACCTGCTCGGTCTGGCGTCAGGCGGCGGAGAACGCCGCCGAGTCGCTCCAGAAGGGCATGCGCGTCATCGTGCAGGGCCGCCTGAAGCAGCGGTCCTACGACGACAACCAGGGCGTCAAGCGCACGGTCTACGAACTGGACGTAGAGGAAGTCGGCGTCAGCCTGAGGAACGCCACGGCCAAGGTCACCAAGACCACGGGCCGGGGCGGTCAGGGAGGCCAGGGCGGTTACGGCGGCGGCCAGCAGGGCGGCGGCTGGGGCGGTGGCCCCGGCGGCGCTCCGCAGGGCGGCGGCGCTCCGGCCGGCGACCCCTGGGCGACCGGCGCTCCCGCCGGTGGCAACCAGGGCGGCGGCGGTGGCGGTGGCGGTGGCGGCTGGGGCGGAAGCTCCGGCGGCTCCTCCGGCGGCGGCTACTCGGACGAGCCCCCCTTCTAGGCCTCAGGGCCGAGGGTGGGCCGTACTCCCACTTCTTGATCACACAGGAGATACACCATGGCGAAGCCGCCTGTGCGCAAGCCGAAGAAGAAGGTCTGCGCGTTCTGCAAGGACAAGGTCACGTACGTGGACTACAAGGACACGAACATGCTGCGGAAGTTCATTTCCGACCGCGGCAAGATCCGTGCCCGCCGCGTGACCGGCAACTGCACGCAGCACCAGCGTGACGTCGCCACGGCTGTGAAGAACAGCCGTGAGATGGCGCTGCTGCCCTACACGTCCACCGCGCGATAAAGGAAGGGTGACCGACACATGAAGATCATCCTTACCCACGAGGTCTCCGGCCTCGGTGCCGCCGGCGACGTCGTCGACGTCAAGGACGGCTACGCTCGCAACTACCTGATCCCGCGGAACTTCGCGATCCGCTGGACCAAGGGTGGCGAGAAGGACGTCGAGCAGATCCGTCGTGCTCGCAAGATCCACGAGATCGCGACCATCGAGCAGGCCAACGAGATCAAGGCCCGCCTCGAGGGTGTCAAGGTCCGTCTGGCCGTTCGCTCCGGCGACGCCGGTCGTCTCTTCGGTTCCGTCACCCCGGCCGACGTCGCTTCGGCGATCAAGGCTTCCGGTGGCCCCGAGGTCGACAAGCGCCGCATCGAGCTGGGCTCGCCCATCAAGACCCTGGGCTCCCACGAGACGTCCGTGCGTCTGCACCCCGAGGTTGCCGCCAAGGTCAGCATCGAGGTCGTCGCTGCCTGAGTGCAGCACTCGGCATAGCTGAGAGGAAGGGCCGCACCCCTCGGGGTGCGGCCCTTCCGCTTTATCCGGCTCGTTCCCTGGGCACGAACGCGGTGGCTTTCCGCGGATGCCTGGACGGTCGTTTCACGTGAAACCGGCGTCCGTGTTTTCCGTGAAACGACCGGCGTACGTCAGCGGGTGGGGCCCTGTGACGCTTACGTCAGCGGGTCGCGCCCGTGACGATCCAGCGGCCCGAGCGGGAGCGCAGCCACAGGGTCAGCATCCGGACCGCCATCATCAGCGTCATCGCCCCCCAGAGCGCGGTCAGTCCTCCGCCGAGAACGGGAACGAACAGGGCGGCGGGAGTGAAGACCGCCAGGGTGAGCAGCATGGCCCGGGCCAGGTACGGTCCGTCGCCCGCGCCCATCAGCACGCCGTCCAGCACGAAGACGATTCCGCAGATCGGCTGGGAGACGGCCACCATCACCAGAGCGGGCAGCGCCGCGTCCCGGACACCCGGGTCACCGCTGAACAGCGGAAGGAACAGGGGGCGAGCCGCGACGACGAGCAGACCGAGGGCGAACCCGGTGACGAGCCCCCACTGCACCATGCGGCGGCAGGCCTCCCGGGCACCACGGGCGTCGTCGGCACCGAGGTAGCGCCCGATGATGGCCTGTCCCGCGATGGCGATGGCGTCGAGTGCGAAGGCGAGCAGGCTCCACAGCGACAGGACGATCTGGTGTGCCGCCATCTCGGCGTTCCCGAGCCGGGCGGCGACAGCCGTGGCGATCAGGAGGATCGCCCGGAGCGACAGTGTCCGGACGAGCAGGGGGGTGCCGGCCCGGGCGCAGGCTCGTACGCCGGCCGGGTCCGGCCGCAGCGAGGCACCGTGCTTCCGTGCTCCGCGGAGGACGACGTGGAGATAGACGGCCGCCATGCCGCACTGGGCGATGACCGTGCCCCAGGCGGAGCCGGCGATACCGAGGCCGGCGCCGTAGACGAGGACGGTGTTGAGGACAGCGTTGGCAACGAACCCGCCGACGGCGACATAGAGAGGGGTCTTCGTGTTCTGGAGCCCGCGCAGTATTCCGGTGGCGGCCAGCACGACGAGCATGGCGGGGATGCCGAGCGCCGAGATCCGCAGATAGGTCGTCGCGTACGAGGCGGCGGAGGCGGAGGCTCCGAACAACTCCATGAGGGAGGGTGCGGTGGGCAGGACGACGGCGATCACGGTCACGCCGATGAGCAGGGCGAGCCAGATGCCGTCCATGCCCTGGCGGATCGCGGCCCGAAGATCGCCGGCTCCGACCCTGCGGGCGACCGCGGCCGTCGTGGCGTAGGCGAGGAAGACGAAGACTCCGACAGCGGTCATGAGGAGGGCCGAGGCGACACCGAGTCCGGCCAGCTGGGCGGTGCCGAGATGGCCGACGATGGCACTGTCGGCCAGCACGAAGAGGGGCTCGGCCACGAGGGCACCGAACGCGGGAACGGCCAGCGCGACGATCTCTCGGTCGTGTCGGCGCAGGGCCGTCCTGGGTGCCGCGGAAGCCTGTGTCATGAGCATCAATCTAATCTTCCACAGGTAAGAGATGCAAACCGATAAAGACCCTTACTTCGCGGGGTGCGGGGTGTGGGATGGCGCACTGTTCGAGGCGATCTTGATCCGGCTGGGGAAGTTTTTCTTCTGCACAGCCGGTGGACGGGAAAATGCCAGGTCAGAGCCTGTTCTTCGGAACGGCTGAGGGCTTGTTCACAGGGCTGTCCACCGGGTCGTGCACAGGTTTCGCGGAGTTCTCCACAGCATCGGGGCCGTCGTCCACATGGCCTGTGGATAACCAGATTGGCTGACGGTGCCCGCGGGCCTAACGTGGTGCGGCACCCGTTCTTTCCTCCGTCCTCGCAAAGCGCGCAAAACCGACGTGCGAGATCTGGAGTCGGGCCGCTCAGTTGTCAGTGCGGTGCCGTAGAAATTGAGGCACTGCTAGGTCCGCTCTGCGGACGGGAGGAGGTGGCTCGGTGACTGTTTCCGAGCCCTTGGACGACCCCTGGGCGGACAGTGGTCCCAGTGATCGTCTGCCCTCGTCCCGTCGGCGCGGGAACGGCGGTCGCGGCCGGGACGAGCAGCACGACCGGGACAACGGATCGTGGGAGAGCGGCGGTTCGTCGTTCGAACGGGTACCGCCGCAGGACCTCGACGCGGAGCAGTCCGTCCTCGGCGGCATGCTCCTGTCGAAGGACGCCATCGCCGATGTCGTCGAGGTGCTCAAGGGCCACGACTTCTACCGGCCGGCGCACGAGACGATCTACGGTGCGATCCTCGACCTGTACGCGAAGGGCGAGCCGGCCGACCCCATCACGGTCGCCGCCGAGCTCACCAAGCGCGGCGAGATCACCAAGGTCGGCGGCGCCCCGTATCTGCACACGCTCGTCCAGACGGTTCCGACCGCCGCGAACGCCGAGTACTACGCGGAGATCGTGCACGAGCGCGCGGTCCTGCGCCGCCTCGTCGAGGCCGGCACCCGCATCACGCAGATGGGGTACGCGGCCGACGGCGACGTCGACGAGATCGTCAACAGCGCCCAGGCCGAGATCTACGCGGTCACCGAGCAGCGCACCACCGAGGACTACCTGCCGCTCGGCGACATCATGGAGGGCGCGCTCGACGAGATCGAGGCGATCGGATCGCGTTCGGGGGAGATGACCGGCGTACCGACCGGCTTCACCGACCTCGACTCGCTCACCAATGGTCTGCACCCGGGCCAGATGATCATCATCGCGGCCCGTCCCGCCATGGGTAAGTCGACGCTGGCCCTGGACTTCGCCCGGGCGTGCTCGATCAAGCACAACATGCCCAGCGTGATCTTCTCGCTCGAAATGGGCCGCAACGAGATCGCGATGCGCCTGCTGTCCGCCGAGGCGCGCGTGGCCCTGCACCACATGCGGTCCGGCACCATGACGGACGAGGACTGGACCCGTCTCGCCCGCCGTATGCCGGACGTCTCGGCTGCCCCCCTCTACATCGACGACTCCCCGAACCTGTCGATGATGGAGATCCGCGCCAAGTGCCGCCGCCTCAAGCAGCGCGCCGACCTCAAGCTCGTGGTCATCGACTACCTCCAGCTGATGCAGTCCGGCGGCAAGCGTTCCGAGAGTCGTCAGCAGGAGGTCTCCGACATGTCGCGAAACCTGAAGCTGCTGGCCAAGGAGCTGGAACTGCCGGTGATCGCGCTGTCGCAGCTCAACCGTGGCCCCGAGCAGCGTACGGACAAGAAGCCCATGGTGTCCGACCTGCGTGAGTCCGGCTCGATCGAGCAGGACGCCGACATGGTCATCCTGCTCCACCGCGAGGACGCGTACGAGAAGGAGTCCCCCCGTGCCGGTGAGGCCGACATCATCGTCGGCAAGCACCGTAACGGCCCGACGGCGACGATCACGGTCGCCTTCCAGGGTCACTACTCGCGTTTCGTGGACATGGCACAGACCTGATCCGGCGCCCCGCCGGGGCGGCTCGGGCGGTGGTCCGGGTCACCCCCGGGGGTGTCACCCGCGGAGCATATGGCCCGTGACTCCCGGACGGGCGCTCAGCGCCTCGTCTCGTACCTGGTCAGGATCACGCCGCCGGGAAACGTCCGCGTCTCCACCAGGTTCAGGTTCACCCAGTTGTCCAGCGCGGTGAAGAACGGCGTGCCGCCGCCCGCCAGGACCGGCGCGGTGGCCAGCACGTACTCGTCGATCAGCCCGGCCCGCATGGCCGCCCCGGCGAGCGTCGCGCCGCCGATGTCCATCGGGCCGCCGTCCTCGGCCTTGAGCCGGGTGATCTCGGCGACCGCGTCGCCGGTGACCAGGCGGGTGTTCCAGTCGACCTTGTCGATCGTCGAGGAGAGCACCACCTTCGACATGTCCCGCCAGCGGCGCGCGAACTCGATCTCCGCCGGGGTGGCGCCCGGCTGCTGGTCGCCGGTCGGCCAGTGGGAGCTCATCGTCTGCCACAGCTTGCGCCCGTACAGCGACAGGTCGGTCGCCTGCAACTGGTCGGACCAGAACTGGAACAGCTCGTCGCTCGGCACGCTCCAGCCGATGTCGTCGCCGGGCGCGGCGATGTAGCCGTCCAGGGTCAGGTTCATGCCGTAGATCAGTTTTCGCATGGCGCCAGCCTTCCGTGAGTCGGTCTCACACGTACAGACCGGCGCGGCGCGGGAAACTCAGCGCAGGGCGGCTCGGGCTGAATCCGCTCGACGTCCGGCGCCGGGGCGGGTGGACTGGTGTCATGACGACATCCCACGACGATCTGCTTCCCGGCACGCGCCGGGCCCTGCTGCACCGCATTGCCGTCGCGCAGAGCGAGGGACGGGCCCCGTCACTCGTCGCGACGGTGGTCCGGGGCGGAGAGGCGGTCTGGACCGGGGCGCGGACCTCGGTGGCCGGTCACGGCCCGGACGAGAACGTGCAGTACCGGATCGGCTCCATCACCAAGACCTTCACCGCCGTTCTGGTGCTGCGGCTGCGCGACGAGGGCGTCCTGGACCTCGGTGATCCGCTGGAGAAGCATGTGCCGGGCACCGGCGCGGGGGAGGTCACCATCTCCCAACTGCTCGCCCACACCGGAGGACTGGCCGCCGAGTCACCCGCGCCATGGTGGGAACGCACATCCGGCTCGCTGCGTCCCGAACTGGCCGACGTCCTGGGCGAGCAGCCCTTCCGGCATCCTGTCGGACGCCGGCATCACTACTCGAACCCTGGCTACACGCTGCTCGGGGCGTTGGTCGAGGAGGTGCGCGGCGCGTCCTGGGAGGAAGTGCTGCGCCGGGAGATTCTCGAACCGCTCGGACTCCGCCGTACGAGTGTTCGTCCGCAGGCACCGCACGCGGGGGGATGGGCGGTCCACCCCTGGGCGGACGCGATGATGCCGGAACCCGCGGAGGACCTGGGGCGAATGGCTCCGGCCGGGCAATTGTGGTCCACCACAGGGGACTTGGCCCGCTTTGCCGTCTTTCTCGCCCAGGGCGACGAGCGGGTGCTGAGCGCGGAGTCCGTCAGGGAGATGCGTGCGCCCGCAGCTCCCCCCGATACCACGGAGTTGGCGGCGGGGTCCTCGTACGGGCTTGGCCTGCAGATCGTGCATCGTGACGGCCGGAGCCTCGTGGGGCACTCCGGTTCCCTGCCGGGCTTCCTCGCCGGACTGGTGATCGGCGTGGAGGAGGATGTGGCGGCGGTGGTGCTGTCCAACTGCACGTCGGGGCCGCCCGTGTTCACCGTGGCCGCCGATCTGGTGCGCATCGTCGCCGAGGCGGAGCCGCGGATCCCCGACCCCTGGCATCCGATGGCCGAAGTGGACCAGAGCGCCCTGGAGTTGGCGGGTCAGTGGTACTGGGGGACGCAGGCGTTCGGGTTGCGGCTGCCGGCCGACGGAGGGCTGGTGCTGGGTCCGCTCTCCGGCGTCGGCCGGGGGGCTCGCTTCCGGGCGAACGGCGACGGGACGTGGACGGGGCTCGACGGCTACTACGCGGGCGAGCTTCTGCGGCCCCTGCGACGGCCTGACGGCTCCGTGAGCCATCTGGACCTCGGGTCGTTCGTGTTCACGCGGCAGCCGTACGACGAGGAGGCTCCGGTGCCCGGTGGAGTGGACCCGGAAGGCTGGCGAGGGATTCAGTAGGCACCACCCGCTACGAGGGGCCTGTTTCACGTGAAACAGGCCCCTCGTGCTGTGCGGAGCGAGCGTCTCAGAGCGGGAGCTTGAAGCCGACGTGTGAGGCCTCGAAGCCGAGCCGTTCATAGAAGCGATGGGCGTCGGTGCGGGAGACATCGGAGGTCAGCTGGACCAATCGGCAGTCCTGGCGGCGGGATTCCGCGACCGCCCACTCGATCAGTTCCGTCCCGAGGCCGCTGCCGCGCTCGTCGGCGTGGATGCGTACACCTTCGATGAGGGAACGCGTCGCTCCTTTACGGGACAGC
Source organism: Streptomyces sp. NPDC021080 (assembly GCF_044333225.1). NCBI lineage: Bacteria > Bacillati > Actinomycetota > Actinomycetes > Kitasatosporales > Streptomycetaceae > Streptomyces > Streptomyces sp. NPDC021080. Next base: position 215,382 of record NZ_JBIRQM010000009.1, read on the forward strand.
CCCGGAATCACGGTGAGCTGCAAGGTGCCGACGACGCGGCTGTCGCGGACGGCGACGACCAGGTGCTGGTTCGGGTCGCGGCTCAGACGCTCCAGGGCCTCCAGGTACGGGGTCAGATCGTCCGGTGATTCGCGCTGGGCACCCAGCGGATCGTCGGCCAGCATCGCGACGACGGCAGGCATGTCGTCGGCGACCGCGGCTCGTATCTCAAGATCTGCCATGAGCGCACCCTATGAGGGCACGGCCGCGGAAGGCACGGGGTGGACGGGCGCGCTCGCCGACTCCACGACCCGGACCAGGGGTGCCAGGTCGGGGTTCTCGGCCGCGTCGTCGAGTGCCTCGCGCAGGGCGGCGTCATTGGTGGGCCGCGCCTCGGCGAGGAGCTTCAGTCCCGCGTCGCTGACATTCGTGTAGATGCCGCGGCGGTCGGTCGGGCAGAGATAGCGGGCGAGCAGTCCACGGTCCTCGAGACGGGTGACCAGCCGTGTGGTGGCGCTCTGGCTGAGGACGACCGCGTCCGCGACCTGCTTCATCTGGAGATGGCCGCCTTCGCCGTCGTGCTGTCGGCTGAGCACGTCGAGCAGGGAGTACTCGCGCACGCTGAGCTCGTGCTCGGTCTGCAGGGCCCGCTCGATGTGGGCCTCGATCCTCCCGTGCAGCAGGGAGAGCGCGCACCATCCCTGAGCGAGGGCGGTGAGAGCGGGGTCCGTGGCTGTCATGGCGATTCCTCCGTCCCGGAGCGGCTGAAACCAGGATAGGGCACCGATGCAATAGCCCGCTGTTGCATATAGCCCGCGTCTGCAACTATTGTGAACGCAGGCAAAGCGCCCATGCAATCTTCTGGAAGGTGTACCCACCATGCCTCTCGCGCTTCTGGCCCTCGCGATCGGGGCCTTCGGAATCGGAACGACCGAGTTCGTGATCATGGGCGTCCTGCCCGAGGTCGCCGGAGACTTCGGGGTCTCGATCCCCACGGCCGGACTGCTGGTGACCGGCTATGCCCTGGGGGTGGTGATCGGCGCGCCGATCATGACCGCGCTCGGCACGAAGGTGTCCCGCAAGCGAATGCTGATGGTGCTGATGGGGCTGTTCGTCCTCGGCAATCTGATCTCCGCCGTGGCTCCGGCCTTCTGGCTGATGCTCGCGGGACGGGTGGTCGCCTCCCTCGCGCACGGCGCCTTCTTCGGCATCGGGTCGGTGGCCGCCGCCGAACTGGTCGCGCCCGACAAGAAGGCCGGCGCCATCGCGATGATGTTCAGCGGGCTCACGATCGCCAATGTCGTCGGCGTCCCCCTGGGCACGCTGATCGGGCAGTCCGCCGGCTGGCGCGTCACGTTCGCGGGAGTCGCCGCGCTCGGTGTCATCGGGCTGCTGGGCATCGCCCGGCTGGTCCCGGAGATGCCGAAGCCCGAGGGAGTGCGCCTACGCCATGAACTGGCCGCCTTCAAGAACATCCAGGTCCTGCTCGCCATGGCGATGACCGTGCTCGGATTCGGCGGTGTCTTCGCGGCCGTCACCTACATCGCGCCGATGATGACGCACGTCGCCGGCTTCGCCGACGGATCCGTCACCTGGCTGCTGGTCCTCTTCGGCCTCGGCATGGTCGGCGGGAACCTGGTCGGCGGCAGGTTCGCCGACCGCGCGCTGATGCCGATGCTGTACGTGTCTCTGGGCGGCCTCGCCGTCGTGCTCGCCCTCTTCACCGTCACCGCACACAACAAGGTTCTGGCGGCCGTCACGATCGCCCTCATCGGCGCTCTGGGCTTCGCGACCGTTCCCCCGCTGCAGAAGCGCGTGCTCGACCAGGCGCACGGTGCCCCCACCCTGGCCTCGGCCGTGAACATCGGCGCCTTCAACCTCGGCAACGCGCTTTCCGCCTGGCTCGGCGGCGTCGTCATCGCGGCCGGCCTCGGCTACACCGCCCCCAACTGGGTCGGAGCCGTGCTCGCCGCGAGCGCGCTCGTCCTGGCCGTCCTCTCGGCCGCTCTGGAGCGCCGCACGACCCGGCCCGGCGTCGTGATCGCCGCGGGCGTCCCCGCCGAACCGCGGACCGCCGTCCACCACTGACCGGGACCGGGCCCCGCCGCGGGACCAGGGCCGTTCCCGCGGCGTCTCGATCCAGCACCTTCCCGACTCGACACAGAACACCCCCACAAGGAGAAGACCCTGATGAGCACCACCGCCGTCGCCCCCCTGACCACAGAAGATGCCGAGGTCCTCGTCACCGCGGCCCGGCAGGCCGCCGAGGCCGCCGGTGTCCGGATCAGCGTCACCGTCCTCGACGCGGGTGGCCACCTGCTCGCCTTCCGGCGCGACGACCAGGCTGTGCTGATCTCGGGAGAGACCAGCACCCGCAAGGCCTACACGGCACTCCAGCTCGACTCGGCCACCGCCGATCTCGTCGACGCGGTACAGCCCGGCGGTCTCTTCCACACCCTGCCCACCGCGCTCGACCGCCCGCTGCTGTTCATCGCGGGCGGCGTTCCGGTCCACCGCGACGGCCGTCTGATCGGAGCGATCGGGGTCGGCGGCGGTATGCCCGACCAGGACCACGGCTTCGCTGTCGCCGCCGTCGAATCGCTCGTCTGACGCTCGCCCACCGACGCGCCCGCCCGCGGTACGGCAGCCTGGATGTGCCGGTCCCCCCTGTATCCGGGGGGACCGGCACACAGCGTGTCCGGAGCCGCCTAGCCGGCGGCCACGGTCAGCGGCGCGAAGCGACGGGTCCAGTCACCGGGCAGTTCCGGGATCTTGTGCGTCATGACGGCGTTGAAACCGGCGGAGGCCAGTCCGCGTTCCTTCAGCCAGCTCAGCAGGCCTTCGTGCCGCACGTCGATGTCGGTGCGCAGCGGACGGTCGGTGCGGGCGGCGAGCGAGGAGACGAGAGCCTTCGCCGTCTTCGTGTCCCGGGCGATCAGAGGTCCCACGACATGAGTGGCCATATTGGGCCAGGCGGCCGCGTAGCCGATGATCCGGCCGTTCTCCTCGGCCACGCGCAGCTGGTCCGCGAAGGCGGGCAGTCGCGCGATCATGTGCGTGCGGTCGGTGCCGAACACCTCCTCGTCCAGCCGGAGGACGGGGGCGAGATCCTCCGCCGTGGCCGGGCGGGTGAAGACTCCGGCTTCGGAGCCGTCAGGGGCGAACACTCCACGGACCATCTCCGCCTGCCCGGTGACCTTGAATCCCAGCTCTTCGTAGAGCGGGCGTCCGTACACGGTGGCGTGCAGGGTCAGCGGGACCGGGCCCATCTCCTCGATGACGTGTCGCATCAGACGGCGGCCGACCCCCTGACGCGCGTGCCGCTCGGCGACGAGGACCATGCCGATCGCGGCCAGTTCGGGACGCTGGTGGGGGCCGTATCCCGTCACGACACAGGCGGCGACGAGACTGCCGTCCGGGTCGTCGATTCCGTATCCGGTCCCGGCGGCGAGCAGTAGAGCCCACTTGTGCTCCTCACGGGGCCAGCCCCGGTTCTCGGACAAGTCGGCGCAGGCGGCGAGGTCGCGGGGCGTGAGACGACGGATGGGCGAAGCGGCGGGGGAAGGAATCGGCACGCAGGTCAGGCTGTCCGACACGGGTCCATGCCGTCCACCGCTTTCCCGGCACTCCTACCGGCTTTTGGCCATGCTCCGCGCCTGCAGTGATGAGTGTCAGACGGTTGTAGCGATGAGTGCCAGACGGTTTCACGTGAAACCTCGTCCCCTGAACGCCGGTTGTCCCAGTAGCCTCGGCGGACATGGCGAGACTTCATCTCTTCGACCTCGACGGGACGCTGCTCCACGGCAGCACCGCTCCTTTGGAGATCTCCCGGCAGCTCGGTCGGGAAGCCGAGACCATCGCGCTCGAACGAGCCATCTCCGAAGGGCGCATAGGCCCTCCGGAGTATGCGGCGCAGGTGCATGCCCTGTGGACGGATCTCACCGAGGCGCAGGTGACGGCGGCTTTCGACGGTGCGCCCTGGATGTCGGGGATCGAGGACGTGTGGAGGGAGATCCGGCGCAACGGTGACTACTGCGCCGTCATCTCGCTGTCGCCCTCCTTCTTCGTGGAGCGCCTGATGTCATGGGGAGCGCACGCGGCTCACGGCTCGCGTTTTCCCGCGGTGCCGTTCGTGGAGCCGTTGGACCCGGCGGGCATTCTCAGCGCCGCGGCGAAGGTGCAGATCGCCGACCTGCTCTGTGCGGAGTTCGGGGTGAGCCGAGCCGACTGCGTCGCCTATGGCGACTCGGGTTCGGACAGGGATCTTTTCGGCGTTGTCCCGGTGTCCGTCGCCGTCAACGCGGACCGGCATCTGCGCGATCTCGCCACACACTCCTACGCGGGACAGGACCTGCGCGCCGCTTATCGATTGGTAGGCCCCACCCGGTAGTCGCGGGCGGCCGACCTGTGCCGGCTCCTCCGTGGTTCAGCCCAGGTCGGGTGCGTGCATGGCCCGCACGCCTTCGATGTTTCCGTCGAGATAGTGCCTCAGCGACAGGGGCACGAGGTGCACGGAGGCGATACCGACCCGGGTGAACGGGACGCGGACGATCTCGTATTCACCGGTGGGCTCGTCGATCTCGGGACCGTGCCGCAGGGACGGGTCCATGGACTCCAGCCGGCAGACGAAGAAGTGCTGGACCTTCACGCCGGTCGCGCCGCCGTCGTCGCCGATGTGCTCGACGGTGTCGACGAAGCAGGGCACCACATCGACGATCTTGGCGCCGAGTTCCTCGTGCACCTCACGATGGAGTGCTTCGACGACAGTCGTGTCCTCCGGTTCGACCCCGCCACCCGGTGTGAGCCAGTAGGGATCGATGCCGGGCTTGGTGCGCTTGATCAAGATCAGGTCGTCACCGTCGAGCAGGACGGCACGTGCGGTGCGCTTGACCACGGGTCGGACGGTCATGGGAGAAATGTGGCCCGGCTGGTTCCACGTGAAACATCGCGCGGCCGCGATTTCGCGTGAAAGCCCCGACTCAGCTCCAGTCGGAGGCCGCCCGCAGCAGCCATTCGTGCGCTCGGGCGATGTGTGGCATCGCCAGTGTTCCGGTCCGCACGACCAAGAAGTACGTACGCAGCGGGGGGACCGCGGGATCGAGGAGTGCCACGACGTCTCCCCGGTCGATGGCGTCTGAGCAGAGATATTTGGGCAGGACGGCGAGGCCCGCGCCCGCGGAGGCGCAGGCGAGGACCGCCCGGAGATCCGGGACGATCACCGTGCCGGACGCGGCGGGGCGGCAGTCGAAGACCGAGGCCCAGTAGCGGGCGACGAGCGGCAGCGACTCGTGGACCTCGACGACGGGGAAGCCCTCCAGGGCGTGGGCGCCCTTGCGGCGGAGTTTTCCCGCACCGATCTCGGCGGCCCAGCGCGGAGCGGCGACCAGGACATGTTCTTCGTCGCAGAGCGGAGTCGCGGTGAGGAGCGCACCCCGTGGCTGGGCCGTCGTCATGGCCAGATCGTGATGCCCGGCGGCGAGCCCCTCCATCGTCTCCTCCGCGTTGCCGAAGGAGGCGCGCAGTGCGAAGCCCTGGCCGTCGCCGCCGGTCAGTTCCATGAGCGCGGGCAAGGCGCGTTCCGCGGTGAACTCGGGCGGTCCCGCGAGATGCAGCGTGCGAAGGGAAGAGTCGTCGTCGAGACCGGTCTCCGCGATCTCCACGAGTGCGTCGAGATGCGGCGCCGCCTTGTGGGCGAGTTCGTCGCCCATGGTCGTGGGTGTCACCCCGCGCGCCTGACGCAGGAACAAGGGCCGCCCCAACTGGCGCTCCAGCGTGCGGATCTGCGAGGTGACGGCCGGCTGGGACAGGCCGAGCAATGCGGCGGCACGAGTGAAGGAACCGGCCCGGTGCACAGTGACGAACGTGCGCAGCAAGGCCAAGTCCATGGTGCTCTCCCCTTTCAGCACCCCCGCGCGAGCCCCAACTATAAATAAGTCGATAGGTCGCTGTCGCTACCGTGATTGGACACTGACACAGAGTCAACTAGCCTTGTTCGCGCGGTTCTTCGCGCGCAGAACCGGGACGGTCCGAGCCACGAGGGGGGAGGCTCGGACCGTCCGTCGTACGTACGGGGCATGGGTTTCGCGGCGGCGGACGCCCTACCGCGCGGACGCGTCGAGGGCCCGCAGAATGTCCGTCACCAGGTCCTCGGGATCCTCGGCCCCGGCGGAGAAGCGGATGAAGCCCTCCGGCACGGCGTCGCCGCCCCACCGGCCGCGCCGCTCGGCCGTGGACCGCACCCCGCCGAAGCTGGTGGCGTCGTCCACCAGACACAGCGCGTCGAGGAAACGCTCCGCACGCTCACGCGAGGGCAGCGTGAAGGAGACGACGCAGCCGAAGCGGCGCATCTGCTGCGAGGCGATCTTGTACGAGGGGTCGTCGGGCAGACCCGGGTAGCGCAGCCCCGTCACCTCGGGCCGGTCCCGCAGGACCTCGGCGACGGTCTTCGCGGTGGCGGTCTGCCGGTCCGCCCTCAGCTGGAGCGTGGCGAGCGACCGGTGGGCCAGCCAGGCCTCCATGGGCCCGGGAATGGCGCCGACCACCTTGCGCCAGCGTCGTACGGGAGCCATCAGAGCGGCGTTCCTGCCGGTGACGTACCCGAGGAGGATGTCGCCGTGTCCGGTGAGCATCTTGGTGCCGCTGGCCACGGAGAAGTCGGCGCCCAGTTCCAGCGGACGCTGTCCGAGCGGGGTGGCCAGCGTGTTGTCCACCGCGACGAGGGTGCCCTGCGCATGCGCGGCGGCCACGAGGCGCCGCAGGTCGCAGACGTCGAGACCCGGGTTGGACGGCGTCTCGATCCACAGCAGCTTCGCGCCCTCCAGCACCTCCAGCTGGGCATCGCCGGCGGTGGGGGCGGTGCGCACCTCGACGCCGAACGCGGTCAGCTGCTCGCGCACGAGCGGCAGCACCTGATAGCCGTCCTCGGGCAGGACGACGATGTCGCCGGCCCGCAGCTGCGAGAAGAGCACCGCGGAGATGGCGGCCATGCCGGAGGGGAAGGAGAGCGTTTCGGCGGACTCCTGTCCGGGAGCCTCCAGTTCGCCGATGGCGCGCTCCAGGAGAGTCCAGGTCGGGTTCTCGTCGCGGCCGTAGGTGTAGGGGCCGGTGGGCTCACCGGGCAGATGGAAGTGCGCGGCGAAGACCGGGCCGGGAAGGGTCGGCTCGTACTTGACGGGCTCGGGCAGCCCGGCGCGTACCGCCCGCGTGCCGTCGCCCGGCACGCTCGCCCGGGTGCCCCCGTCCTCTCCCGGGCCGGTGCCCTTGTCGTCCGCCGTGCCGAAATCCCCTGACGTCATGCCGCTCGTCCTTCCAGATGCTCTCGTACCGCGGCGAGCAGCCCAGGGCTCGCCGCCTCCACCATCTCAAGACATTCCTCGAAGCCGTCCAGGTGTCCGTAGTACGGATCGGGGACGTCCAGGTCGTCGCCCGCGGCGGGGTCGTAGGAACGCAGCAGCCGGACCTTCCCGGCGTCCTCGGCGCCGTTCGCGAGGCGGCGCAGGGCCCTGAGGTGGCCGGTGTCGAGGGCGATGACGAGATCGAGACGGGAGAACCACGAGGCCTGGAACCGGCGGGCCGCGTGGTCGCTCTCGTAGCCGGCCGCCTCCAGCACGGCGACGGTGCGCTCGTCGGCTCCGTCGCCCTCGTGCCAGCCGTCCGTACCCGCGCTGTCGACCTCGACGAGCTCGCCGAGTCCGGCCCGCGCCACGTGGGCGCGGAAGACGGACTCGGCCATCGGCGAGCGGCAGATGTTGCCGGTGCAGACGAAGCAGACGCGGTAGGTCATGGAACCCTCTCGGTCGTTGTCAGTCGCCGTCGGGCAGCACGACGTTGAGCGCCCAGGAGACGACGGAAATGATCAGGCCGCCCAGGACGGCGGTCCAGAAGCCCTCCACATGGAAGCTCAGGTCGAGTTTGTCGGCGAGCCACGAGGTGAGCAGCAGCATCAAGGCGTTCACCACGAGGGTGACCAGGCCGAGGGTGAGGATGAAGAGCGGGAAGGTCAGTACCTTCACGATCGGCTTGACCAGGAAGTTCACCAGTCCGAAGACCAGCGCGACCAGGAGGAGCGTGCCTATCTCCTTGCCCGTGCTGTCACCCGTCAGGGTGATCTTGTCGAGCAGCCAGACGGCGACGGCCAGGGCCCCCGCGTTGGCGAGCGTCTTGACTACGAAATTCTTCATGTGTCTGATCGTGGCAGAGAGATCGACTGGCCAGAAGAGGCTGTGGAAACAGCCTGTGGTGCACAAGAGCGGACGAGGGCGATGAAGGCATTCCGGCTGGATGAACTGGAGGCGGAACGCGCCGCCAACGACGGCGCCTATCTGCAGTTCCTGCGGGAACGGAACATGTCGGTCGGGCTGTACGCGCTCGACGCGGGCGCCCTCGACCCGCAGAAGCCGCACGCCCAGGACGAGGTGTACTTCGTGGCCAGCGGGCGGGCGTCGATCACCGTCGGCCTGGAGACCACTCAGGTGGCCCGGGGCAGCGTCGTCTACGTGCCCGCCGGGGTCGCCCACAAGTTCCACCACATCACGGAGGATCTGCGGGTCCTGGTGATGTTCTCTCCGCCCGAGAGCTGATCCGGCGTCTCAGGGTTCCCTAGGGGGACGGTCAGGGGAGGACAAGGGGTGCGAGGCCACCGCACGGCCCCCTTTCCGGCCTAGCATCGGATGCGAGACATCACAGAACCCGGAATCAGCGTCCCGGCGTCGGGGCCACGGGCGAGGAGAGGTAAGGACAGGACGATGCAGGAGATCTTCAGCGGTATGCCGTGGTGGGTGAAGTGGGTCGCGGTACCCGTCATCGCCCTGGTGGTGTTCGGCGGTCTGATAGCGAGCGTCGTCGGGTTCGTCATCGGCCTGCTCTTCAAGCTGCTCGTCTTCGTCGCGCTGGTCGGCGGACTGATCTTCATCGTGCGGAAGTTCATGTCGGGTTCCTCCTCGCGCAGCGACTGGTGAGGCGCGAGAGGGTGAGCGGCAGGTAACGGCGAAGAGGGAAAGGGAACCCAAGGTTCCCTCGGCCGGGGGAAGTTTTCCGGTGAGGCCGCATATGGGCGGTGACGGGCCGTTAGAGTCCGGAACCCGCGGGGCCCATCCCGCGGGCAGCGCACAGCTCCCTCCCGTGTTTCCCCGCACGGGCGGTCCTCCTCGCTCTTCGGAGTGCCCCTTGGCCACGGTCGACACCGCACCCGCACCATCCGTCGCTCCTCCCTTCCGGCGGCCGGGCACGCCCGCGGCGGCACGCGTTCCACCGGCCCAGCCGCGCACCTCGCCGGGGGAGCAACCCCTTCCGCACACTTCGCCGGCCCCGCCCAGGGAGCCGGCGCCGCCCGGCACTCCGACAGGGCAGGCACCCGCCCGGCGCGCCGCGCCGGCGGAAAGGCTCACCGGGCACACCAGGCCGCCGCTGACGCGCGGTACGCCGTCACCGGTCACGGGGACGGCGCGACCCGCTCACGCCCCTTCCACGGAGCCGGAAGCCGCTCCCCTGGACTCCCACACCACCACGTTGATCGGCTCGGTCCAGCGCGCGATGCGTCTGCTGGAGGCCGTCGCCTCGCGCGACCGGGGCGCCCCCGCCAAGCAACTCGCCCGGGAGGCGGGACTGGCGTTGCCGACGGCCTACCACCTGCTGCGCACCCTCGTCCACGAGGGCTACCTGCGCCGTGACGGAGGGCTGTTCTTCCTCGGCGAGGCCACGGAGCGGCTGAGCGGCAGCGGAGCCCGGCAGAAACGTCGCAGCACCATGCGGGACATGCTCGCGCACTGGCGCGACGCGATCGGGGCCCCCGTGTACTACGCGGTCTACCGCGAGGGCGAGATCGAGGTCATGCATGTCGCCGACACGCTCGCGAACCCCGCGGTCCAGGAGTGGGCCGACTTCCGCGAGACCGGGCACGCCCATGCGGTCGGCCAGTGTCTGCTGGCCCAGCTGGACGACAAGTCCCGGCGTGACCACCTCGACCGCTACCCGGTGCGGTCGCTCACCCCGTACACGGTGCGTGACAAGGACCGTCTGCTGAGGCGCCTGGAACGGACGGGGCGGATGGAGCCGGTGATCGAGCGGCAGGAGTACGCGCTGGGCACGGTCTGTGCCGCGATCCCGGTCACCGCGGGCAGTTCGGCCGCGGCGGTGGCCTTCTCCCTCCCGTCCCACCAGGGTGAGCGGCTGATGCCCGTGGCGCGGAGGCTGCAGAGCGAGGTCGGCGGACTGCTAACAACACTCGCCATCTCTATCAGTATCTGAAAACTCACTCCTTGTAATGCGACATGTACGTTGAGCAATATTTCCAGCAGTGTCAGGTGGGACGACTCCTGGCCAGTCGACGGCAAACGACGGGGTAGGCGATGCGCGAGTCGGTACAGGCAGAGGTCATGATGAGCTTCCTCGTGTCCGAGGAGCTCTCCTTTCGCATTCCTGTCGAGCTGCGCTACGAGACCTGTGATCCGTATGCCGTGCGGCTGACCTTCCACTTGCCCGGCGACGCGCCTGTGACCTGGGTGTTCGGGCGAGAACTGCTGATCGACGGGGTGGGCAGGCCCTGTGGTGACGGCGATGTGCACATCGCTCCGGCCGAACCGGAGGCGCTCGGCGAGGTGCTGATCCGGCTTCAGGTCGGCGGCGATCACGCGCTGTTCCGGTCCGGGACCGCGCCGCTCGTCGCGTTCCTCGACCGGACGGACCGGCTCGTTCCGCTCGGGCAGGAACGCTCCCTCGAGGGTTTCGACACGTCCCTCGACGCCGTGCTCGACCGCATTCTCACGGAGGAGCAGAGCGCGGGCTGAAGCCTCGGCGGCCGGGAGCGGAGTAACGCTTCCTCACAAGGGCCGCCGGTGCAGGACGGTTTCAAGGTTTCTGCGGGACGGGTCAGTGCTTGCGGCGACGTCCCTTCCCGCTCCGGGCCGGCGTCCCGGCGGCCGCGGGCTGAGCGGGGACGGCCGTGCCGCCCACGCGGTCCGCGGCGACCACCAGGGCGGCCAGCGCGGTCGTCACCGGCACCGCGGCGACCAGACCGATCGACCCGACCAGCGTGCGCACGATCTCCTCGGCGACCAGTTCGCTGTTGGCGACCGTGCCCACGCTGCTCTGCGCGATCGAGAAGAGCAGCAGCAGCGGCAGTGCGGCGCCCGCGTAGGCCAGGACGAGCGTGTTGACGACCGACGCGATGTGGTCGCGGCCGATCCGGATGCCCGCGCGGTACAGACCGCGCCGGCCCATCGTGGGGTTCGCCTCGTGCAGTTCCCAGACAGCGGACGTCTGCGTCACCGTCACGTCGTCCAGGACACCCAGCGAACCGATGATGACGCCGGCCAGCAGGAGGCCGCTCATGTCGATGGACGGGTACAGACCGTGGATCAGGCCGGTGCTGTCGTCGGTGTTGCCGGTCAGTACGGCCCAGTCGATGAAGACCGAGCCGAGGAGGCCGATCAGCACCAGCGAGAGCAGGGTGCCGACCACCGCCACGGAGGTACGGGCCGACAGACCGTGACACATGTAGAGCGCGATCAGCATGATCGCGCTGGACCCGACAACGGCCACCAGCAGCGGGTTCGAGCCCTGCAGGATCGCGGGCAGGATGAAGAAGTTGAGGATCAGGAAGCTGATGGCCAGGGCGACCAGTGCCATGACACCGCGCATGCGGCCGATCACCACGACGACCACCGCGAAGATCACGGAGAGCAGCGTCAGGGGCAGCTTCCGGTTGGCGTCCGTCACCGAGTACTGCAGGTCCTTGGGGGCGGAGGGCTCGTACGCGACGACGACCTTCTCGCTCTGGTGCAACTGCCGTGACTGATCAGGCTGAACGATCTCGGTGAAGGTGCGGCCCTTGTCCTTTCCGGTGTCGATCCGGACCGTCGCCTTCTTGCATTCCCCCGTCGTCCCGCGCCGGGCGGAGGAACCCCCGGCGGCGGAGCCGGCGGCCGTCGCGGACCCCGAGGAGGCGTTGACGGACTTGCAGTCCACCTGGTCGATCTTCGTGACCGTCGCCTGCTGGGTCTGCCGGTCGAAGCCGACACCGGTGCGCTCGTGGGCAGGAGCGCCGCCGGGCCACAGCACCACGAGACCCACCGCGACCGCGGCCGCGAAGGGGATCAGTACCGCGGCGATGACCTTGCGCAGATGCTTGGAGACCGGCGCGGCGGGACCGTGGCTGTGGGAATGTCCGTGCCCACCGCTCGCGGGCTCGTCGCGCCCGCGCCGGGGACCCGGCCCGTGCCCGTCGTCGAAGCCGAGGTGATCACTGCCCGGTCCATGCCCGTGCCCGTGCCCGTGCCCGTGCTCGTGCTCATGTCCAGGGCCGTGGCCGGAGCCATGCCCGCGGCCGCCGTCGGAGCCGGGGCGCCGCGGTGGCTCGGACGAGGGGAACGGGTGCTGCCGGGTCGTCGTCACCGCCCGATCATCGCAAGAACGTCAAGGGCCCCCTGTTCACCGCGCCAGACATGACGCTAGCGTGGAGGCACCTTTGCACACGCGGGAGCTCGGAGCACCGGGCTGAGAGGGCGCTGACCTCCGTCTTCGCGATGTTTCACATGAAACATCGGCGATCGGAAGCCGCTGCGTCGACCGCTGAACCTGTTACCGGGTAATGCCGGCGTAGGGAGTAGGTCTCATGACCGACAAGGATGTACGCACGCCTGCCTCCAGCCGGACGGACGGGGCTTCCCCGCCGTTCGCGAACGGCGGGGACGGAAAGTCCATCGGCTGGCACAAGGCCTATGTCGGGGGTACGCGCCCCGATCTGCGGGTGCCGGTCCGCCAGGTGCACCTCACCAACGGGCAGTCCGTGACGCTGTACGACACCTCCGGCCCGTACACCGATCCGACGATCGACACCGATGTGCGCCGGGGGCTGGCGCCGCTGCGCGAGAGCTGGATCATCGCCCGTGGGGACACCGAGGAGTACACGGGCCGCCCTGTCCGTCCCGAGGACGACGGGATCAAGCACACGTCCCCGCGTGGAGGACTGCGCAACCTCGACGCGGTCTTCCCCGGCCGGCCGCGCCAGCCGCGCCGGGGGCGCCCCGGACAGGCGGTCACCCAGCTCGCCTACGCGCGGCGCGGTGAGATCACGCCCGAGATGGAGTTCGTGGCGGTCCGGGAGAACGTCGATCCCGAGGTCGTACGGGAGGAGATCGCCGCAGGCCGGGCGGTCCTGCCCGTGAACGTCAACCATCCGGAGATCGAGCCGATGATCATCGGCAAGCGGTTCCTCGTGAAGGTCAACGCCAACATCGGCAATTCCGCGGTCACTTCCTCCATCGAGGAGGAGGTCGAGAAGATGACCTGGGCGACCCGCTGGGGCGCCGACACGGTCATGGACCTGTCCACCGGGCGCAACATCCACACCACGCGGGAATGGGTGCTGCGCAACTCCCCCGTACCCATCGGCACCGTGCCGCTCTATCAGGCACTGGAGAAGGTCGACGGTCGTGCCGAGGAACTGACCTGGGAGATCTACAAGGACACCGTCATCGAGCAGGCCGAGCAGGGCGTGGACTACATGACGGTCCACGCGGGGGTGCGCCTGGCGTATGTGCCGCTCACCGCGAACCGCAAGACCGGCATCGTCTCGCGCGGCGGCTCGATCATGGCCGCCTGGTGCCTCGCGCACCACAAGGAGTCGTTCCTGTACGAGAACTTCGAGGAGCTCTGCGAGATCCTCGCCGCGTACGACGTCACCTACTCGCTCGGCGACGGGCTGCGGCCGGGTTCCATCGCGGACGCCAACGACGCCGCGCAGTTCGCGGAGTTGAGGACGCTCGGGGAACTCAACAAGGTCGCGAAGCGTTTTCAGGTACAGACGATGATCGAAGGCCCGGGGCACGTCCCGATGCACAAGATCAAGGAGAACATCGACCTTCAGCAGGAGATCTGTGATGAAGCTCCGTTCTATACCCTCGGCCCGCTGACGACGGACGTCGCGCCGGCGTACGACCACATCACCTCCGGCATCGGTGCCGCGATGATCGCCTGGTGGGGCACGGCCATGCTCTGCTACGTCACGCCCAAGGAGCACCTGGGCCTGCCCGACCGTGACGACGTCAAGACCGGCGTCATCACCTACAAGATCGCGGCCCATGCCGCCGACCTCGCCAAGGGGCACCCGGGTGCGCAGGAATGGGACGACGCGCTCTCCGACGCCCGCTTCGAGTTCCGGTGGGAGGACCAGTTCAACCTGGCCCTCGATCCGGACACGGCGCGGGAGTTCCACGACCGGACGCTGCCGGCCGAGCCCGCCAAGACGGCCCACTTCTGTTCCATGTGCGGGCCGAAGTTCTGCTCGATGAAGATCAGCCAGAACATCAACGAACGGTTCGGCGGTGACGTGGCCGAGGGAGCCTCGGCCGAGGAGATCTCCGCGGGCATGCTGCAGAAGTCCCGGGAGTTCGCGGAGGCGGGCAACCGCGTGTACCTGCCGCTGGCCGACTGAGCCGCTCCACGAGGACGCGGTCCGGGGGTGCCCCCGGACCGCGTCCTCGGCAGGCTCACGGTGTGACGTCCTCGGGGTACCAGCGCAGCTCGACGGTGTTGCCGTCCGGGTCCTGGACGTAGACCGAGGTGGCGCTGCCCCGCGCACCGAAGCGTTTCACCGGCCCCTCGAGCACGGTGAAGGATCCCGACGCGATGACCTGGTCCCAGTCCAGCGGTTCCACGGTGAGACAGATGTGGTCGACGTTGGACCCCTCAGGGGCATGGGCGACCAGGTCGATGATGGTTTCCGCGGTGACCCTCACCGACGGGAACGGGGCCTGGCCGCGCCGCCACGCGTCGACGCGTACGGGTTCCAGGCCGAGAAGGCCGATGTAGAACTCCAGGGACCGCTCGACGTCCTCGACGTTGAGGACCAGGTGGTCGAAGGCCTTCACGCGCAGGGTGGTCATGTCGTCTCCAGGGCGACGGCGTGGCGGAGCCACGCGCTGGACAGGGCGGGTCGATCTCGTCGGCACGGCCGGGCTCGGTTCTTTTCCCGAAGCCCGGTGGACGCCTCTACGATCCGCCGCGGGACGGATGCCATCAAGGCAAGATCGCTACACGACTGTTGAGCCAGATTTAACGCCGGGGGATTCATGCTGGAGCGACTGGAGACCGAGGCCTTTCTGACGCTGGCCGAGGAACTGCACTTCGGCCGGACCGCCACACGGCTGCGGATCACGACCGGGAGGGTCAGTCAGGTGATCAGGACGCTGGAGCGCAGAGTCGGCGGACCGCTCTTCGAACGCACCAGCCGTTCGGTCCGGCTCACCCCGATCGGCCGGCAGCTGGCGGCCGATCTGGCGCCCCTGGTCGCCGGGATGGAAGCGGCCCTGCGAAGAGCGGCCGACGCCGGCCGGGGGATCACCGGAGAGCTGCGGGCCGCCTTCCTCGGCGAGTGGACGGCACCCGCGCTCCTCAAGGCGGTCGCCCTGTTCGGCGAGCGGCACCCCGAATGCCGGGTCGACGTGCGGGAGGTCCAGCTGTCCAACTCCCGGGCGAGTCTGCTGGACGGTTCGATCGACGTGCTGCTCGCCTCCTTCCCCTTCGACGGAATGGCCTGCGGGCCCGCTCTGCTGCGGGAGAGACGGGTGCTGGCCGTCGCGGCCGGCCATCCGCTGGCCGGTGAGGAACGGCTGTCCGTCGAGGTGCTCGCGGAACACCCTGTCGTGCAGTACCCGCAGGTGACCTCGGCAGGGTTCAAACGGGACCGCACACCGGACCGCACCCCCTCGGGCCGGCCCGTTCCGAAGGGCCCGGTGGGCGGGTCGTTCTCCGAGATGCTGACGCTGGTCGCGATGGGCAGGGGCGTCCTCCCGGTCGGGGAGCACTCGCGGCAGTACTACCCCCGGCCCGACGTCGCCTACGTACCCCTTCACGACGCACAGCCGATCGAACGGGGGCTGGTGTGGATGGAGGGCAACACCACCGAACGGCTGCGTGCCTTCGTACGGGCCGCGACGGACGCGGCCGGCCCTTCCCCCGTGCAGGCGTACCGGTCGGATCCACCAGGGGCTTCTCCGGGGAGACTGGACGCATGACACCGACATCGATGAGCAAGGGCGCCAACCTTCCCGTTGCCGCGCGGCAGGTGCGGGTCGTACTCGGCTGGTCCGGAGGCCCCGGAGCACCGGACGCCGACGCCTCGGCCCTGCTGCTCCGCCAGGACGGGCGGGTGCGCGACGACGGTGACTTCGTCTTCTACAACCAGCCCAGGCACGCCTCCGGCGCCGTGCGCCACTCGGGCAAGCAGCGGGAGGGCGACGGGACGACGGACACCGTCGAGGTGGATCTGCAGGCCTTGGAGTCGGAGATCCAGCGGGTCGTCCTGGGCGCCTCCGCGGACGGGGGCACCTTCGGCCAGTTGTCGGGTCTGAGACTGAGGCTGTTCGATGCCGGAAGCGGGGAAGAGCTGGCGTTCTTCGACATGGAGGCGACGACGGAGACGGCCTTCATCGGAGGCGAGCTGTATCTGCGGGGCGGCCGGTGGAAGTTCCGTGCGGTGGGCCAGGGCTACGCCTCCGGACTCGCGGGCCTGGCCACCGACTTCGGGATCAGCGTGGACGAGGAGCCCGGCACTGCCGGGGGAACGGACGCGAGGAACCTGGCAGGCGGAGCCGTCCCGTCGGCACCCCCGGCACGCCCCTCGGTATCCCCCTCGGTACCCCCGGTACCCCCCTCGGTACCGGCACCTCCGCCCGGGCCCGTGCCCCCAGCACCGTCGGCGCCCCTGCCACCCTCACCCCCCGGCTCGGCTCCTCGTCTCGTCAAGGGGGAGGAGCGGTTGCCGGTGGACATGCGCAAGCGGCTCTCCTTGCGCAAGGAACAGGTGGCGGTCAGTCTGCGCAAGCACGGGGCCGTAGGTGTCAGGGCCCGCGTCATCCTGGTCCTGGACGCCTCCGGGTCGATGTCGTTCCTGTACTCCAAGGGCGTCGTGGCCGACGTGGTGGAGCGGATGGCCGCGGTGGCGGCCCAGCTGGACGACGACGGGGAGATGCAGGCATGGACCTTCGCGTCGAACCCGGCCCGGCTGCCGGACCTCGTCCTGGGTGATCTTCCGGAGTGGCTGGAGCGCCATGTCCGGGTCGGTGAACTGACCCTGTTCCGGCGGAAGAAGCCGAAGAAGGGACTGCTGCCGGGACAGGTGGACATGCGGGCGGTCGGCATCCAGAACGAGGAACAGAAGGTGATCGCCGAGGTACGGGCGTATGTCCGCGATCACCCGGTCGACGATCCCACGCTGGTGCTCTTCTTCTCCGACGGCGGCGTCTACCGCAACAAGGAGATCGAGAAGGAGCTGCGGGAGGCGGTGGAGGAGCCGGTCTTCTGGCAGTTCGTGGGACTGGGGCGCTCCAACTACGGCGTTCTGGAGCAGTTCGACACACTGCCGGGCCGACGCGTCGACAACGTGGGCTTCTTCGCGGTGGACGACATCGGTGCCGTACCGGATCCGGAGCTCTACGACCGACTGCTGTCCGAGTTCCCGTCGTGGACGAAGGAGGCACGGCGGCTGGGCATCATCTGACACAGCACACAGCACACAGCACACAGCACACGACAGCTCTGAGGAAGACGGCGGACGACGTCCGCAGGGCGCCGGCAGGACACCCTGGAGCGGCCGTACGAGGCCGCACCGGGGGCCGTGCACGGGCCCGCGCACTCGCGCGGGCCCCCTCCTGCCGCGAACCCGGCCGTCGGCCGGCCGGGTCACTCGGGCTGGTGTTCAGGCCCCCCGAAGTCCGGGCTGGTGAAGTCCGGGCTGGAGAAGCTCGGGCGCGGGCCTGCCGCGGGTCCGTCCTCGGGGCTGCTGAACCCCGGCCGGCCGTACCCGAGGTGGGGTATGCGGCTGGGGGCCGGTGCGGGGCGGTTCAGCGCCGCCGAGCCCGGGTCCGCGAGGGCTTCCCGGAGGAACGGCAGGATGCCGCGCTCCAGCAGGGCGTCGTGCCAGGCTTCCTTGGCCCGGGTGACCTGTTCGGTCAGCTCGTCGCCCGCTCCGGCCTGGAGGGAGGAGGAGCTGTTGCGCAGGGCGGTCAGCAGCAGACCGGCCGCGGCGACCAGGATGGCGGCCGCCGTGACCGCGCCGAAGACCCAGCCGGTGGTCAGCAGGGTTCTGGCGATGGTCGGCTCGGGATCGAGCATCCTCAGGACATAGCCCACGAGCAGGAATATCGCCGCCGCCGTCCCGGCGAGGACGGGGGCGAGCACCGCGACGACGGCGACCGCGCCGGCTCCGGCGGCCTCGGTGACCTCCCCCACGGTGGTGGCGAGGCCCATCGAGGGCGTGCCCGGCTCCGCGGAGCCGGTTTCCTCGCTCATGGCCGGGACGGACCGCGCCGGGCGGCGCAGTTCGCTGCGGACCTTCACATAGTGCGCGTACTCGTCCGACGCGGCCGTCGTGATGAGGGCCGTGGCGTTGAGCGCCATCGTGCGCAGTTGTTCGAGGTTGAGCCGCTGGCCGACAGCGGCGAGTTCCGGGCGGTGTGGTGCGGAGCGCAGCGCCTCATCGAGGATCCGCTCGTATTCCTGGCGGTCCTCGCTCAGCAGGTGCTGCGGAACGCTGTTCATCTGCATCCCCCGATGCTCCGTAGGGCTGGTGGCTCGCACGCTGACGAGCCGTCGGGCAGAAACGGAGGGGAGCCTGCTACGGATAAGCCGATGGTAGAGCGGTGACGGCACGCCGTGACAGGGGGTTTCCAGAAATTGGCCCCCCGTCCGGTGTGCCGTGCCCGCCGGACGCCTGCCCGGTGAACGCTCAGATATCCAGGGGAAGTTGTTGGACCAGCAGCTTTCCGGCCATGGTCACCCCGCCGTCCATCGCGATGGCCAGCCCGTCGGCGTAGACGTGCGGTCCTTCGATCACGGGGCCCGATCCGGCCTCGCCGTCCTCCGGGCCCACCTCGCCCAGGAGGTACGGGATGGGGCTGTGACCGTGGACGATGCGGGCGCCGCCGTAGGCGTCGAGCAGTTCGTGGACCGCCGCGGCGCCGTCGTCGCGGAAGGCGAAGCGCCGGGTGAACTTGCGGAAGAGGTCCCAGCAGTCCTCCGCGTCGTTGCGGGTGAGGGTCTCGCGGACGGTGTCGTTGACCGCTTCGATGGAGTCGCCGTAGTCGAGGTAGGCGGTGGTGTCGGAGTGCACCAGAAGGTGTCCGTCGACCAGTTCCATGGCGTCGAGGCGGGCCATCCACTGCAGGTGGTGGTCCTGGAGGCGGTCCATGTCCGTCTTCTGGCCGCCGTTGAGCAGCCAGGCGGCCTGGAAGGTCGCGGTGCCGGCGCCGGAGCTGACGGGCGTGTCGCCGAACCGTTTGGCGCCGAGCAGCAGCAACTCGTGGTTGCCCATGAGCGCCTTGCAGTAGCCGCCGGCCGCGGCCGCCTCGGCGGACAGCCGCATCACGAGGTCGATCACGCCGATGCCGTCCGGGCCGCGGTCGGTGAAGTCGCCGAGGAACCACAGGCGCGCCGTACCGGCCGACCAGTTTCCGGCGGCGTCGACGAGGCCCTTGGCCTGGAGCGCGGCGATGAGCTGGTCGAGGTAGCCGTGCACGTCCCCGACGACGTACAGCGGTCCGGGCCCCGCGCCGGGCGCCGGGGACGGGGCCCCCGAGGGGTCGACGACGACCTGCTGGGTGTCGCCCCGGTTGATGACCGGCAGATCGCGCTGCGTGGGCGTGTACCCCTCGGAGAACTCGCCCGGGAACTCCGCCGGAGACTCTCCGGACATGTACGGGTTCGACTCGCCCGGCACGTACCGCGCAGTCTCCCCGACGGGTCCTGCGCCCTCGCCCTGAGGCGTGTTCTGCGCATACGGACCGGTCTCATGGACGTACCCGGGTACTCGGAAGTCGCGCAACGTCGCCGTCCGCACCACCTCGGGTCCCTGACCGGCCCCCTGAGTCATCGACCCCTCCACCACCATCGCGCCGCATCTGCACCGGTTCGGACTGCCTGGTCGCAGCGGCCCGCGGTGTCGTCCGCCCATCATAGGAATGCGGATCGCGCCATGTGATGACCCAGGGGTGGTGAATCGGAACAGGAGCCCAGTTCACCGCGGCTTTCGCCCGAATTGGGCGGGGCTCGCCCCGCCCTTGTCCTGTCGGGTGTCAGCCCTGCTCGGGTGATCGGGGCGGACTGACGGTCGTCCGCGGCGACCGGCGCTGCGACGAGGTCCGCACGATCAGCTCCGTCGGTATCACCTGCTCGACCGGTTGGTCCGATTCGACCCCTTCGATGGCGTCGATCAGCAGCTGGACGACAGCCGTGCCGATTCTGCGCGGTTTGAGGGAGAGGGTCGTGACGGGCGGCTCGGTGCTGGCGTAGACGTTCGACTCGCTGCAGCAGACCAGGAGCAGGTCGTCGGGTACGCGCAGACCGTAGCGGCGGGCGGCGGCCAGCAGGTCGGTGCCGTTCGGGTCGAAGAGGCCGTAGACGGCGTCCGGGCGGTCGGGCCGGGCGAGGAGCCGGTCGGCGGCCACGGCTCCGGCGCACGGATCGTGCGCCGGATAGGCCTCGTACACCGGGTCCTGGCCCACGCGCTCGCACCAGCGCAGGTATGCGGTGGTGGAGAGGCGGGTGTACGTGTCCGTGGTGGTGCCGGTGAGGAGGCCGATGCGGCGGGCGCCCGCGTCCGCCAGGTGGTCCAGGATGCCGAGGACCGCGGCCTCGTGGTCGTTGTCCACCCAGGCGGTGACCGGGAGCGATCCCACGGGCCGGCCGTCGGAGACGACCGGCAGCCCCTGGCGGACCAGCTCGCTGACGACCGGGTCCTGGTCGGACGGGTCGATGACCACGGTCCCGTCCAGGGCGACGTTCGACCACACGTCGTGGCGGGAGGTCGCGGGGAGGATGACCAAGGCGTATCCCCGGGCCAGCGCGGCCGAGGTGGCGGCTCTGGCCATCTCGGCGAAGTACGCGAACTCGGTGAAGGTGAAAGGTTCATCCCCGTACGTGGTCACGGTCAGGCCGATCAGGCCGGACTTGCCGGTGCGGAGGGTTCGGGCCGCGGCCGAGGGGCGATAGCCCAGCCGGTCGGCGACTTCGCGGACGTGACGCCGGGTGGCGTCCGGGAGTCGTCCCTTGCCGTTGAGGGCATCGGACACGGTTGTGATGGAGACCCCTGCTGCCGCGGCCACGTCTCTGATGCCCGCCCTGCCCGGCCGACCGCCTCGGCGGGAGGTCTCCGCCCGGCTCACCTGGTGCTTCCCTGCTGCTGTCATGGCGAGCCGATAGTAGGGCTCATACGGTGGGGTAGTGCGGACGCATATGCACGCGTTGACAGGCACGTTTCTGCATGATCGACATGCTGTAACTCTCTTTGAAGTGAAGGTAGTTGAGCGATCTCATCCCAATACGTGACTTGTCGGCGCGTGCGGGCCTGCCAAGTCGGCGATGTCTCGAAGAGGTCTCAACTCACCTGTACGAGGGATGCGCGCCACGGCGTGAGCCACCGGCGCATGTGGTAGCCGTCGACGCGCCCCCTTTTCGTACGACTTCGTACGAGGGCGGCCGCCGGGGCGTGCCGTGCCGGCGGCCGGGGCGCGCTGTGCCGGCGGCCGGAGTGCGCCGTGCCGACGGCCGGGTCCGGCGTCTCCGGCGTCCGCCGATGATCACCGGGCCGCACGCGAGGGGGGTGTCTGTCGGACACGAGGTGGTGTCCGGTTGTCCACAGGCCATTCGCACCGGCGCGGAATCCTCATAAGGTGAGAAGCATTGGTAGCCGGTGGTGGTCATGAGCCGCTGGTGGTCACGAGGAGGACTGCGGTGAGCGACACGAACCCCAAGCTGCGTGCTGAGCTGGCGGGGATCCCCACCTACAAGCCCGGCAAGCCCGCCGCCGCCGGCGCTGTGGCGTACAAGCTGTCCTCCAACGAGAACCCGTATCCGCCGCTGCCCGGTGTCCTCGACAGCCTGGCCGCGGCGACCGGCTCGTTCAACCGTTACCCTGACATGGCGTGCACCGGGCTGATGAACGAGCTGGCGGACCGTTTCGGCGTCCCCGTCTCCCACCTGGCGACGGGCACCGGCTCGGTCGGCGTCGCGCAGCAGCTGCTGCAGGCCACGAGCGGTCCCGGTGACGAGGTCATCTACGCCTGGCGGTCCTTCGAGGCGTACCCGATCATCACGCAGATCAGCGGGGCGACCTCGGTGCAGGTGCCGCTGACCCCGGGCGAGGTGCACGACCTGGACGCGATGGCCGACGCCATCACGGACCGCACCCGGCTGATTTTCCTCTGCAACCCGAACAACCCGACCGGCACCGTGGTCCGCCGGGCCGAGCTGGAGCGGTTCCTGGACCGGGTGCCGAGCGATGTGCTGGTCGTCCTGGACGAGGCGTACCGCGAGTTCATCCGTGACGTCGAGGTGCCGGACGGTGTGGAGATCTACCGTGACCGGCCCAACGTCTGTGTGCTGCGCACCTTCTCCAAGGCGTACGGGTTGGCCGGCCTGCGGGTCGGCTTCGCGATCGCTCACGAGCCGGTGGCGGCCGCGCTGCGCAAGACGGCGGTGCCGTTCGGCGTGAGCCAGCTGGCCCAGGACGCCGCGGTGGCGAGCCTGCGGGCCGAGGACGAACTGCTCGGCCGGGTCGGCTCCCTGGTCTCCGAGCGCACCCGGGTGGTCGACGCCCTGCGCGCCCAGGGCTGGACGGTGCCCGAGACGCAGGCCAACTTCGTGTGGCTGCGGCTGGGGGAGCGCACCCTCGACTTCGCCGCGCACTGCGAGCAGGCCGGTGTCGTCGTGCGTCCGTTCGCCGGCGAGGGCGTCCGTGTCACCATCGGTGAGACCGAGGCGAACGACATCTTCCTGAAGGCGACCGAGGGCTTCCCCAAGGGGCTGTAGGCGCCCGGCGAACCAACTGCCCACCGGAGCGCGCCAGTCCGTTTTCCGTGGGGGAGTTCGCCCGCACGTCCGCGGAGGGGCCTCGTACGCGTCGAGCGTGTACGGGGCCCCTCCGCGTGCCCGGGTGCCGACCGGATGGACCCCGGGCCGGGCGGGCCGGGAGCCTCTTGTGCGCCCCAGGGCTGTCCGGTCCCTCCTGGTCGGGACCCTTCGGCCCCGCTTGGGACCCCCCACCCCTCGTTCCTCGAACGGGCATGCGTCATAATTGCTTGTGAATGTGAACGCGTTCACAAGCGTGTCCTGTTGCTCCCGTGATGTCTGTTGTAAAGCGGGCACACTGCCGCTGTGACCACGGCGACGTAAGGAGACTGACGACGTGGAATTGGCTCTGGCGCCAGAAACCATGGCGCGATGGCAGTTCGGCATTATCACCGTCTACCACTTCTTCTTCGTCCCCCTGACGATCTCGCTCGCCGCGCTCGTCGCCGGCCTGCAGACCGCCTGGGTGCGAACGGAGAATCAGAAGTACCTCAGAGCCACCAAGTTCTGGGGCAAGCTCTTCCTGATCAACATCGCCATGGGTGTCGTCACCGGCATCGTCCAGGAGTTCCAGTTCGGCATGAACTGGTCCGCCTACTCACGCTTCGTCGGTGACATCTTCGGCGCCCCGCTCGCCTTCGAGGCCCTGCTGGCCTTCTTCTTCGAGTCCACCTTCATCGGGCTGTGGATCTTCGGCTGGGACAAGCTGCCGAAGAAGCTCCACCTCGCCTGCATCTGGATGGTCTCCATCGGCACCATGCTGTCCGCGTACTTCATCCTCGCGGCCAACTCGTGGATGCAGCACCCCGTCGGCTACCGGATCAACAAGGCGAAGGGGCGCGCGGAACTCACCGACTTCTGGCATGTGCTGACCCAGAACACCGCGCTCGCCCAGGTGTTCCACACCCTCACGGCGGCCTTCCTGACCGGCGGCGCCTTCATGGTGGGCATCGCCGCGATCCACCTGGCCCGCAAGCGGCACGTCGCCGTCATGAAGACCTCGCTGCGGCTCGGCCTCGTCACCGTCGTCATCGCCGGTCTCCTCACGGCGATCAGCGGCGACACCCTCGGCAAGGTCATGTTCAAGCAGCAGCCGATGAAGATGGCCGCCGCCGAGGCGCTGTGGGACGGCCAGGAATCGGCGCCCTTCTCGATCTTCGCGTACGGAGACGTCAGCAAGGGCCACAACACCGTCGAGCTGTCGATCCCGGGGATACTGTCCTTCCTCGCCAACGACGACTTCAACTCCTACGTCCCCGGCATCAACGACACGAACAAGGCCGAGCAGGAGAAGTACGGTCCCGGCGACTACCGCCCCATCATCCCGGTCACCTTCTGGGCGTTCCGCTGGATGATCGGCTTCGGCATGGCCTCCTTCGTGATCGGCATCGGCGGACTCTGGCTGACCCGCAAGAAGTTCCTGCTGCCGCAGCACCTGAGGGTCGGCGAGGACGAGGTGCCGCATCTGGTCCTGTTCAAGAACAAGGCACTCGGCCCGAAGCTCACCAAGTGGGGCTGGCGCATCGCGATCTGGACCCTGGCGTTCCCGCTGATCGCCAACTCCTGGGGCTGGATCTTCACCGAGATGGGCCGTCAGCCGTGGGTCGTGTACGGCGTTCTGCAGACCCGGTACGGGGTCTCCCCCACCGTCTCCCAGGGCGAGGTCATCACCTCGCTGACCGTCTACTCGCTGATCTACGCGATCCTCGCCGTCATCGAGGTCAAGCTGCTCGCGAAGTACGTGAAGGCAGGGCCCCCCGAGCTCACCGAGTCCGACCTCAACCCGCCCACCAGGATCGGCGGCGACTCCAGTGACGCCGACAAGCCGATGGCCTTCTCCTACTAGGCTCAGGGAGCTGCTGAGTCATGGAACTTCACGACGTCTGGTTCGTCCTCATCGCGGTCCTCTGGATCGGCTACTTCTTCCTGGAGGGTTTCGACTTCGGAGTCGGCATCCTCACCAAGCTGCTGGCCCGGGACCGCACCGAGAAGCGGGTGCTGATCAACACGATCGGCCCCGTGTGGGACGGCAACGAGGTGTGGCTGCTCACGGCCGGCGGTGCCACCTTCGCCGCCTTCCCCGAGTGGTACGCCACCCTCTTCTCCGGCTTCTATCTGCCGCTGCTGATCATCCTGGTCTGTCTGATCGTGCGCGGCGTCGCCTTCGAGTACCGGGCCAAGCGCCCCGAGGAGCACTGGCAGCGCAACTGGGAGACGGCGATCTTCTGGACCTCGCTGATCCCCGCGTTCCTGTGGGGAGTGGCCTTCGCCAACATCGTGCGCGGAGTGAAGATCGACCGGAACTTCGAGTACGTGGGCAACTTCTGGGACCTGCTCAACGTGTACTCGATCCTCGGCGGTCTGGTCACGCTCACCCTGTTCACCTTCCACGGGGCCGTGTTCGTCGGGCTCAAGACGGTGGGGGACATCCGGGAGCGGTCGCGGACGCTCGCGCTGCAGGTCGGTCTGGCGACAGCCGTGCTGGCGCTGGCCTTCCTGATCTGGACCCAGATCGACAGCGGTGACGGCGCCTCGCTGGCCGCGCTGATCGTGGCCGTGGTCGCCCTCGTCGCGGCGCTGGCGATGGTCGGCGGAGGGCGTGAGGGATGGGCCTTCATCCTCTCGGGGCTCACCATCGTGGCGGCCGTCGCGATGCTCTTCCTGTCGCTCTTCCCGGACGTCATGCCGTCCTCGCTCAACGCGGACTGGAGCCTCACGGTCACCAACGCCTCGTCGAGCCACTACACCCTGAAGATCATGACCTGGTGTGCCGTGATCGCCACGCCGATCGTTCTGGTCTACCAGAGCTGGACCTACTGGGTGTTCCGCAAGCGCATCGGCACGCACCACATCGCTGTGGACGGGTCGCACTGAATCCGATGTAACGGCATGTTTCACGTGAAACGTGCCCGATGGGCCAAAGGTGTGTTTCACGTGAAACCAATCGATCCGCGCCTGCTGCGGTACGCCCGAGCCACCCGCCTCTTCCTCGGGGCGATCGTGGGGCTGGGCGCCGCCGGAGCGGCCCTGGTCATCGCCCAGGCGATGCTCATCGCCGAAGTGGTGGTCGGTGCCTTCCAACACGGATTCTCCGTCGCCGAACTACGCATCCCCCTGATGCTGTTGACGGCGGTGGCGCTCGGTCGCGCCGTGGTGGCCTGGCTCACCGAGCTCGCCGCGCACCGCGCGAGTGCCGCGGTCAAGTCGGAGCTGAGGGGGCGGCTGGTGGAGAAGGCCGCGTCGCTCGGACCCGGATGGCTCAGCGGTCAGCGGACGGGTTCTCTGGTCGCTCTCGCGACACGGGGGGTCGACGCGCTCGACGACTACTTCTCGCGCTATCTGCCGCAGCTGGGGCTCGCACTGGTGGTGCCGGTGGCCGTGCTGGCGCGGATCGTCACCGAGGACTGGGTATCGGCGGCGATCATCGTCGCCACCCTGCCGCTCATCCCTTTGTTCATGGTGCTGATCGGCTGGGCCACACGCAGCCAGATGGACCGCCAGTGGCGGACGCTGTCCCGGCTGTCCGGACACTTCCTGGACGTGGTCGCGGGACTGCCCACCCTCAAGGTGTTCGGCCGGGCCAAGGCGCAGGCCGAGTCGATCCGGAAGATCACCGGCGAGTACCGGCAGGCGACCATGCGGACGCTCCGGATCGCCTTCCTGTCCTCCTTCGCCCTGGAACTGCTCGCCACCATCTCGGTCGCCCTGGTCGCGGTGACCATCGGAATGCGGCTCGTCCACGGCGAGATGGACCTGTACACAGGACTCGTCATCCTCGTGCTGGCGCCCGAGGCCTATCTGCCGCTGCGGCAGGTGGGCGCCCAGTACCACGCCGCCGCCGAGGGGCTCGCGGCCGCCGAGGCGATCTTCGAGGTGCTGGAGACCCCGGCACCGGGGTCCGGTTCGCTGCGGGTGCCCGCGGGGGAGATCGCCTTCGAAGGCGTGACCGTGCGATACCCGGGGCGCTCCGCGGACGCGGTCTCGGACGTCTCCTTCACGGTCGGCCCCGGCGAGACGGTCGCCCTCGTCGGCCCCAGCGGAGTGGGCAAGTCGACGCTGCTGAACGTCCTGCTCGGCTTCGTCGAACCCACGGCCGGCCATGTCCGGGCCGGGGGAGCCGATCTCGCCGACGCCGACCTCACGGAATGGCGCTCGCGCATCGCCTGGGTGCCGCAACGGCCGCACCTGTACGCCGGATCCATCGCCGACAACGTACGGCTGGCACGGCCCGACGCCGACGACACCGCGCTGCGCAAGGCACTCGTCGACGCCGGTGCGGCGGGGTTCGTCGACGCGCTGCCGGCAGGGGCCGCCACGGTCCTCGGCGAGGACGGCGCCGGACTGTCGGCCGGCCAGCGGCAACGCCTGGCACTCGCACGGGCGTTCCTCGCGGACCGGCCGGTGCTGCTGCTCGACGAGCCGACAGCCTCGCTCGACGGGGAGACCGAGGCCGAGGTCGTCGCGGCGGTCCGGCGGCTGGCCGTGGGACGGACCGTCCTGCTGGTCGTCCACCGGCCCGCCCTGCTCGACGTCGCGGACCGGGTGGTACGCCTCGACACCGCTGCCGTCGGCGCGCCCCGGCCGGCGTCCGAGGCCGGCGCCCGCAGCTCCGCGGAGCCGACCCGCACACAGCCGCCCGGAGGGGCCGATCAGGAAGGCGCGCCCCCGGCGGGCCCGGAAGAGCGCGTCGCGGTGTCCCGGGACCGGGGCGGAGTGCTCGCCCGCGTCCGCGCCATGGCGGCTCCCGGACGCGGTCCGCTCTCCCTCGCCCTGCTCCTCGGGAGCCTCGCGCTCGGGAGCGCCGTCGGCCTCATGGCGACCTCCGGCTGGCTCATCTCACGAGCCTCCCAGCAGCCGCCGGTCTTCTATCTGATGGTGGCCGTGACGGCCACCCGGACCTTCGGCATCGGACGGGCGGTGTTCCGGTACGCGGAACGCCTCGTCTCGCACGACGCCGTCCTGCGGATGCTGGCCGACACACGGGTCGCCGTCTACCGGCGGCTGGAGCGGCTCGCGCCCGCCGGGCTGCGCACCACCCGGCGCGGTGACCTGCTCTCGCGGCTCGTCACCGACGTGGACGCCCTGCAGGACTACTGGCTGCGCTGGCTGCTGCCCGCCGGAGCCGCGGCCCTGGTGTCCGCCGCCTCCGTCGGATTCACCGCCTGGCTGCTCCCCGAAGCCGGGGCCGTGCTCGCCGTCGGCCTCCTGGCGGCCGGCGCCGGAGTCCCCCTGGTGACCGGAGCCGTGGCGCGCCGCGCCGAGCGACGGCTGGCTCCCGCCCGCGGCGCGCTGGCGACCCAGGTGACCGACCTGCTCACCGGGACCGCCGAGCTGACCGTCGCGGGCGCGCTGCCCGCCCGTACCGCCAGGACGCGACAGGCCGACCGGGTCCTCACGGGCATCGCCTCGCGGGCCGCCACCGCGACCGCACTCGGCGACGGACTCACGGCACTCGTCTGCGGGCTCACCGTCGCGGCCACCGCTCTCGTGGGCGCCCAGGCGGTCGCCGCGGGACGCATGCACGGCGTGCTCATGGCCGTCGTCGTCCTCACCCCGCTCGCCGCCTTCGAAGCCGTCATGGGACTGCCGCTCGCCGTCCAGTACCGGCAGAGGGTGCGCAAGAGCGCCGAGCGCGTGTACGAGGTGCTGGACGCCGCCGATCCCGTACGCGAGCCCGAACAGCCGCGGCCGGCGCCCGCGTCACCGTTCCCGCTCCGTGTGTCCGGGCTCCGGGCCCGTCACGCCGGACAGGACCGGGACGCGCTGGCCGGACTCGATCTGACCCTCGAACAGGGCCGCAGGATCGCCGTGGTCGGCACCTCCGGAGCCGGCAAGACCACGCTCGCGCAGGTGCTGCTGAGGTTCCTGGACCCGGAAGCGGGGACGTACACGCTCGGTGGGGCGGACACCCGCGCGATGGACGGGGACGCCGTGCGCCGACTGGTCGGGCTGTGCGCCCAGGACGCGCACCTCTTCGACAGCACCGTGCGCGAGAACCTGCTGCTCGCGCGCAAGGACGCGACCGAGGCCGCGCTGCGCGACGCGCTCGGTCGAGCCCGGCTCCTCGACTGGGTGGACGATCTGCCCGACGGGCTCGACACCCTGATCGGAGAACACGGAGCACGGCTGTCCGGCGGCCAGCGCCAGCGGCTCGCGCTGGCCCGAGCGCTCCTCGCCGACTTCCCCGTGCTCGTCCTCGACGAACCGGCGGAACACCTCGACCTGCCGACGGCCGACGCGCTCACGGCCGATCTGCTGGCCGCGACCAAGGGCCGTACGACGCTGCTGATCACGCATCGGCTGGCCGGGCTCGACGCCGTGGACGAGGTGATCGTGCTCGCGCGCGGAGGCGTGGTCCAGCGGGGGGCGTTCGCGGAGCTGTCGGCCGTGCAAGGGCCGCTGCGGGAGATGGTGGAGCGGGAGAGGGCCGCGGATCTGCTGGTGCGCGCGGTGACGTCCTGAGCGCCGTGCGCCCGGACCACTTCCGAGACCCGGCCGACCCGGCCGCACGGCCGCACGGTCGGATCGCTCCCCAGGCCCGACTTTTCCCCGCAAAGGGGACTCGTTAGGCTCAAGGCATGTCAGCGGCGAGGGGCTTTCCCGTCCCGGGCGACGGCACGGGCGCGGCGGCCCCGGCGGCCCGCGCTCCCGGAGGGCCGACCGGCGAGGCCACACGGGTCCCGCGGCTGCTGGAGGCCGTGCGGTCGGTCGGATCGGGGCTGGAACTGCACTCCAAACTGGACCGGATCTGCGAGACGGCGGCCGAACTCGCGGACGCGCGGTACGCGGCCATCGGGGTCGTGGACGAGAGCGGTGAGGGGCTCGCGGACTTCGTCCAGTGCGGCGTCGACGAGGAGACCGCCCGCAGGATCGGACGGAGGCCCGACGGCCACCAGGGGCTGCTGGGCGCGCTCATCCGCGACCCCGATCCGGTGCGCCTGGCGAATCTGACCGACGACCCGCGCTCCTGCGGGTTCCCGGCCGGCCACCCGCCGATGCGCAGCTTCCTCGGAGTGCCGATCCGGGTGCAGGGGGAGATCTTCGGAAACCTGTACCTCACGGAGAAGCGCGGCGGCGGCACCTTCGACGACGACGATCTCGACATGGTCAGGGTGCTGGCCACGGAGGCCGGAATCGCCATCGGCCATGCCCGTCTGTACGAGGCGGCGAAGCAGCGCGAGCGCTGGATCGACGGCTCGGTGGCCGTCACCACCGCGCTGCTCGCGGGCGGCGACGCCGAGGACGCGCTGCAGATCGTTGCCGAACAGGCCCGCCGCCTGTCGGGATCCGCCGCCGGGATCGTGCTGCTGCCCACCGAGGAGGGCGGCCTGGAGGTCGTCGCGGTGGCCTCGGACCAGCCGTCGAAGGCACTCGGCGTGGTCGTTCCGCCCGAGAGCGAGCTGGTCGCCGAACTCCGCGACGGGAACCCGGTGTTCCTGGCGGACGCGTCCGCCGACCCGCGCATGCGGACGGACCTCACCCACGCCTACGGGCCCGTCATGATGCTTCCCCTGCAGAGCGACGGCCGGGTCCTCGGCGCCCTCCTCACCCCGCGGTCCCGCGACGGACGGCAGTTCACCGCGACCGAGCGGACCGTCGCCACGCAGTTCGCCTCGCAGGCCGCCCTGGCGCTGATCATGGCCGAGACCCAGCGCGACCGGGAACGGCTCGCGGTGTACGAGGACCGCGACCGGATCGCCCGCGACCTGCACGACCTGGTCATCCAGCGGCTGTTCACCACCGGGATGACGCTGGAGAGCGCGCAGCGCCGGTCGAACGTGCCCGAGGTGCGGCGCGGCGTCGGCAAGGCGGTCGACGAACTCGACATCACCATCCAGGAGATCCGCACCGCGATCTTCGCGCTCCGGCAGGGCCCCGCCGAGACGCCGTCCGGGCTGCGCACCCGCGTCCTGCGCGAGATCAACATGGCCGCCGTCCCGCTCGGTTTCCACCCCGGGCACCGCTTCGACGGGCCCCTCGACACGCTCGTCGGCGAACTCACCGCCAAGAACCTCATCGCCGCGCTGCGGGAAGCCCTCTCCAACGCCTTCCGGCACGCGAGGGCCTCCCGGATCGAGGTCACCGTCGACGCGGACGCCCTTCTGCCCGACGGGCGGCCGGGTGTGCGCCTCGCCGTCGCCGACGACGGCGTGGGCATCCCCGAGGGCGGCCGGCGCAGCGGCCTGAAGAACCTCGCCCGGCGCGCCGAGTCGCTGGGCGGAGCGAGTTGGTACGGGCCCGGGATCGGTGCGGACGGCGGCGGTACGACGGTGGTGTGGCAGGTGCCGTACTGAATCCCCTTGAGGGAGCGGCCTGTTCGCGTGCTGTGCGGCCGTCCTGTCCGCGGCGGCCGCCGTTGCGGGAGCCGCCCGGTCGCGGCGCTGGGCCATTCGTGACGTCCTGTCCCCCAGGTGTACGCCTTGAACGGGCCGGGCCCGAAGGCACGGGCCACGATCGCTGTCATGCGCTCATCTCGCCGCCATCCCCTCCTCGTACCGGCCCTGTTGTCCGCGCTCGTGGTCCTCGCGGCCCGGCCCGCGGTGGCCGACGGCGACGGGGACGGCGCGGACCTCGACATCAGCGCCCAGGTGGAGCGCCTGTACGAGGACGCCTCCGTGGCGACGGGACAGTACGAGGCGGGGCGGCAGGACGCCGACGCGCAGCGCGGCCGGGCGGAGCGGGCCGAGCGCGCTCTCGTGCAGGAGCGCCAGGAGATCACGGTCCTGCACGAGGACCTCGGCCGTATCGCGCGGGCCCAGTACCGGCAGGGCGGCGGGCTGCCGTACACCGCGCAGATCCTGTTCGCGAAGGATCCCGACGGTCTGATGCGCGGTCAGCACGCCGTGCGGCGGGCCGATCTGGCCGTCGCCCGTGCCGTCACGAAGAGCAGGCGTGCCGAGGGCCGGCTCGCCGTGGACGAGGCGAAGGCCCGGTCCGAGTGGCAGGCGCTGGAGAAGCGCAGCGGGGAACTCGCCGCGATCAAGCGGACGATCGAGGCGAAACTCGACGAGGCGCGGTCGGCGCTGCAGAGCCGGGCGGACGCGTCCGTGGCGGCCGGTTCCTGCCGCGGGGCGGTTCGGCTCGACCAGCCGCCGGTGAACTTCACGAGCGCGTGGGTCGCGCCGGTGGAGACGTACGAACTCTCCGCGGGCTTCGGCAGCGGGGGCGAGCACTGGGCGCACCGGCACACGGGGCAGGACTTCGCGGTACCCATCGGCACCCCGGTGCGGGCGGCCGGAGCGGGCCGGGTGGTGAAGGTGTCCTGCGGCGGCGCCTTCGGCATCGAGGTCGTCGTCGAGCACCCCGGCGGCTACTACACGCAGTACGCGCATCTCGCGGCCGTCGCCGTGGACCAGGGGCAACAGGTCTCGACCGGGGAGTGGATCGGGCAGTCGGGCACGAGCGGCAACTCGACCGGCCCGCATCTGCACTTCGAGGTGCGGGTCACGCCGGAGATGGGATCGGCGATCGACCCGGTGCCGTGGCTGGCGGAGCACGGGGTCGTCGTCTAGGGGGTGTCGTCCGGATCGGTTCGGACCGGTTCGGATCAGGCCGGTTCGGATCAGGCCGGTTCGGATCAGGCCGGGCCGGGCGCCGCGGACCCGGACCGATCCGAACGGCACCCCCGGGCCCTCCGGCGGCACCCGCCGGAGGGCCCGGAGCCGTGCTGTCGCGGCGCTACGGGCGGTCCGCCAGGATCTGCTCGATCACGACCGCCACGCCGTCCTCGTTGTTCGCGACCGTGCGCCCGGAGGCGGCGGCGATCACGGCGGGGTGGGCGTTGCCCATCGCGTACGACCGGCCGGCCCAGGTGAGCATCTCGACGTCGTTCGGCATGTCGCCGAAGGCGACGACCTCCTCGGGTGCGATCCCGCGCTCGGCGCAGCACAGCGCGAGGGTGCTGGCCTTGGAGATGCCGGGGCCGCTGATCTCCAGCAGGGCACTGGGGCTCGACCGGGTCACGTTGGCCCGGTCGCCGATGGCCGGGCGGGCGACGGCGAGGAACTCGTCCGGGTCCATCTCCGGGTGGTAGGCGAGCACCTTCAGCACCGGCTGATCGGCGTCCAGCGCGTCCTTCGCGAGGAGCTTCTCGGCGGGCAGGACGATCTCCGGGGGCTCCATGTGCATGAGGGGGTAACCCGGTTCGAGATGGAGGCCGTACGTCCGCTCGACGGCGCACACCGTGCCGGGCGCGGCGGACCGCAGGATCCCGATGACGTCCAGGGCGGTGGCGGGCGTCAGTTCGCGGATCTTGACGAAGCGGTGGGCGCCGGGGCCGCCGTGCAGGTCGACCACGGCGGCGCCGTTGCCGCAGATGGCCAGGCCGTGCCCGTGGACGTGGTCGCTGACGACGTCCATCCAGCGGGCCGGGCGGCCGGTGACGAAGAAGACCTCGATGCCGGCCTGTTCGGCGGCGGCGAGGGCGGCGATCGTGCGGTCGGACACCGATTTGTCGTCGCGCAACAAAGTGCCGTCGAGGTCCGTGGCGATCAGCCGGGGCGGGACGGTGGAGGCCGGAGTCTCGGGCCGGCGAGTCGCTGAGGTCACGGGCTCATTCTCCCGCATATATGCGCACGGCCGTGCGGCGGTGTGCACACTTGAGTGGTTACCGCCTCGTCTCACCCCTGCCGTCCCGCCCCGCCGGATCCCGGGGCACGGTTCAGCGCAGCTGGGCCACCGCTTCCATGGCGATCCGCTCGAAGACCTTCGCGTCGGCGGCGAAGTCCGAGTCGGGGATCGGCCAGTGGATCACGATGTCGGTGAAGCCCAGTTCGGTGTGCCGGCCCGCGAAGTCGACGAACGCGTCGAGGGACTCCAGGGGGCGGCCCCGGTCGGGGGTGAAGCCGGTGAGCAGGATCTTGTCGATCTCCGCCACGTCCCTGCCGATCTCGGCGCACGCGTCGGCGAGCTTGGCGACCTGTCCGCGAATGGCCTGAACCGACTGCTCGGGGGTGCCCGTCTCGTACAGCTTCGGGTCACCGGTCGTCACCCAGGCCTGGCCGTGACGGGCGGCGAGTTTCAGTCCGCGCGGGCCGGTGGCGGCCACGGCGAACGGCAGCCGGGGGCGCTGGACACAGCCAGGGATGTTCCGCGCCTCGTGCGCCGAGTAGAAATTGCCGCCGTAGGAGACGGAGTCCTCGGTGAGGAGCCGGTCGAGCAGCGGGACGAACTCACCGAAGCGGTCGGCGCGCTCACGCGGGGTCCACGGGTCCTGGCCGAGCGCGGTGGCGTCGAAGCCGGTGCCGCCGGCGCCGATGCCCAGCGTGACCCGGCCGTTCGAGATGTCGTCGAGGGAGATCAGATCCTTGGCGAGGGTCACCGGGTGCCGGAAGTTCGGCGAGGTCACGAGCGTGCCGAGGCGCAGCCGGTCGGTGACGGCGGCCGCCGCGGTCAGGGTCGGCACGGCCCCGAACCAGGGGCCGTCGCGGAAGGTCCGCCAGGAGAGATGGTCGTAGGTGAAGGCGGTGTGGAAGCCGAGCTGCTCCGCGCGCTGCCATGCGGAACGCCCGCCCTCGTGCCAGCGGACGTACGGCAGGATCACGGTGCTCAGACGCAGACTCATGCGTCGAGCGTAGACGGATCCGGGAGGCGGACGCCTCATGGCCCGGCACCCGCGACCGGTGCGGTCGGGGGCACGCCACCGGTGGGGGCCCGGTGTCCCGGGTCAGTGCGGCCCGGGAAACCGCAGGTAGCGCGGGGGTACGGCCTCCGCCAGCCATACGCCGTTGGCGCTGACCCGGAAGACATGGCCGTCACGGTGCATGGCGGCGGCGTCCACCGAGAGGACGACCGGGCGGCCGCGCCGGGCGCCGACGCGGGTGGCCGTCTCCCGGTCCGCCGAGAGGTGCACATCGTGCCGGTTCATGGGCTTCAGGCCCTCGGCGCGGATCGGGTCCAGGCTGCGGGCGACGGTCCCGTGGTAGAGGTACGCCGGCGGGATCGCCGGGGGCAGTCCGAGGTCGATCTCGACGGAGTGGCCCTGGCTGGCCCGGATCCGGGTTCCCTCGACGGCGAAGCGCCGCTTGTCGTTGGTGGCCACCACATGATCGAGCTCGTCCCGGGTGAGCCGGAAGTTGTGCGCGGTGGCGGCCGAGATCAGCGCGTCGATCTCGA
Organism: Streptomyces sp. NPDC021080; assembly: GCF_044333225.1. Taxonomy (NCBI): domain Bacteria; kingdom Bacillati; phylum Actinomycetota; class Actinomycetes; order Kitasatosporales; family Streptomycetaceae; genus Streptomyces; species Streptomyces sp. NPDC021080. The sequence goes on from NZ_JBIRQM010000009.1 coordinate 250,317, forward strand.
CCCAGCCGCCCTCGCCGAGCGTGAGTCCGATCCGTTCGGGCTGGTGCCGCAGATGCTTCGAGAGGTACTTCGACACCTTCACGGTGCGTTTCTCGTCCATCTGCTCAGCGGACGGTCTTTCCGTCCGATCATCCGTGTGCTCATGCGCTCGGCCCCGTGTTCGGTCACGTGTCCGCTCGTGCGCGCGTTCGTCGGCGTGTTCCTTCATCCTCCCAGCGTGCCTGGTGAGAGGCGGATCACGCATGTGATTTTGTCCTGAAGGTTTGATCCACAGCCAAGTGGCTTTATCCACAGGCGAATTGGCGAGTCTGTGGACAACCGGGTTTCCTTTTAGGGTACTTCGTCAACGATCGTGCCATGAGGGCGTTTTGCCGCCAGTCTGTCCAACGTGCGCGCCTGCAGCTCACGTTCGGTGGCCGCCGTGACGAACTCCGACACGTGCTCCGCGCCGACCAGACGCTCCACGGCCCGCATTGTCCCGGCGGCCACCTTCACCGGACGCGCGCTTTCCGGCTCCACCGGGACCGGTCCCGCCGCCAGCTGCCGGCTCAAGTGACGAGTCGCGAAATGACGCATGGCGCGGGCCAGTTCGGCATCCACCGTCTGCTGCGCGAGAGGGCGCAGCCGCCGTACGAGCGAAGCCGCCTCGGCCGCTTCCGCGTCGCTCGGCGGGCGCCGCTCCTCCAGATAGCGCGCGAAGACATGCTCCGTGGTGAACTCCAGGAAACGGGAGGCGATGTGCTCGACCTGAACCCTCAACTCCCGCAGATGACGGGCGATCGCGGACAGAGGAACCCCCGCGTCGTACAACTCGACCGCCGCGGACAGCTCTTGAGGACTCGGGACGAGGAAGGTGTCCTCGTCCCCCGGGACGGGCACCAGCACGCCCAGCCCCACGGCCTCCGCGACCGCCGCGTCGTCCGCACGGCCGCCGAACCGCTCCACCAGCTCCGCCCGGGAGATCCGGGCCGCCTCCTCGTCGGTCCACGGCCCGTCGACCTCCGCGACCAGGCCGAGTATCCCGCCCAGGCCCCGGCCCGCGTCCCAGGCTTCCAGGAGCTCCTTGATCGAGGCCAGCGTGTAGCCGCGGTCCAGGAGATCGGCGATCTGCCGCAGCCGTGCCAGGTGGGCGTCCGCGTACACATTGGCGCGCCCTCGCCGCTCGGGACGGGGCAGCAGCCCCCGGTCCTGATAGGCGCGGATCGTCCGGACCGTGGCGCCACTGCGGTGCGCCAGGTCCTCGATCCGGTACGCGGCACCGTTCGGCTCCTCGCTCATCGCTCCCTCACAAGGGTGGCTCCATACGGGCGATCGCGCGCAGCGTCCTCGGCGCGAAACGGTGCAGGAGGCGGGCGCCGCGCGCCTCCGGGGTGACCGGCACCACCGCCTCGTCACGGGCGACCGCGCGCAGGATCGCGTCGGCCACCTTCTCCGGCGGATAGTTGCGCAGGCCGTAGAGACGCGCCGACTTTCTCCGGCGCCGCTTCTCCTCGGCCGCGTCGACCCCGGCGAAGCGCGCGGTCGAGGTGATGTTCGTGTTGACGATGCCGGGGCAGACCGCCGAGACACCGATGCCCTGCCCGGCCAGCTCCGCGCGCAGACACTCGCTCAGCATCAGGACGGCCGCCTTGGAGGTGCTGTAGGCGGGCAGCGCCTTCGAGGGCAGGTACGCCGCCGCCGACGCGATGTTGACGATGTGACCGCCCTGCCCGCGCTCGGCCATCTGCCTGCCGAAGAGCCGGCAGCCGTGGATCACACCCCACAGATTGACGTCGAGGACCTTCCTCCAGTCCTCCGCCGTCGTGTCGAAGAAGGAGCCGGAGAGGCCGATACCGGCGTTGTTCACCAGCACGTCCACCACGCCGTACGCGGCGGCGACCCTGTCGGCGAGCTTCTCCATGGCCTGCTCGTCGCTGACGTCGGCCGTCTCCGCCCAGGCCGCGGGCGAGCCGATCAGCCGGGACAGCTCCGCCGTACGGGCCGCCGCCTCGGCGTCCCGGTCGACGGCCACCACCCGCGCGCCGGCCTCGGCGAAAGCGAACGTGGTGGCCCGCCCGATGCCGCTGCCGGCACCGGTGACCAGCACGAGCTGCCCGCCGAACCGGTCCGCGTACCTGCCGGTGGCCACCGGTTCGGGCGCGGGCACCCCGGCCTCGCGGCCCTCGTGGACCGTCACGAACTCGGATATCCAGGAGGCCAGTTGGTCGGGCCTGGTCCGCGGTATCCAGTGCTTGGCCGGGAGCGTGCGGCGCACCGCGTCGGGGGCCCACGTCTCCAGTTCGTCGTAGAGCCGCTCGGAGAGGAAGGCGTCGCCCAGGGGAGTGATCAGCTGCACGGGCGCGTGCGCGTACGCGTCCTTACGGGGGCGGCCGAGCCGGGACCGCACGTTGTCGCGGTAGAGCCACGCGCCGTGCGCCGCGTCGGAGGGAAGCGACGGGGTCGGATAGTCGCCCGCGGGCACCTTCTCCAGCCGCTGCAGGATCTTCGGCCACCGCCTGCCCAGGGGACCGCGCCAGGCCAGCTCGGGCAGCACCGGCGTGTGCAGCATGTACACGTACCAGGACTTGGCGCCCTGGCCGAGGAGCTGGCCGATCCTTCGCGGGGTGGGCCGACGCATCCGCCGTTTGATCCAGTGGCCGAAGTGGTCCAGCGACGGACCCGACATCGACGTGAACGACGCGATCCGGCCCTCGGTGCGGGCGACCGTGACGAACTCCCACGACTGCACCGAACCCCAGTCATGACCCACGAGATGCACCGGCTCGCCGGGGCTGACCGCGTCGATCACCGCCAGGAAGTCGTCGGTCAGCTTCTCCAGCGTGAACCCGCCGCGCAGGGGCCGCGGCGCCGTCGACCGGCCGTGTCCCCGCACGTCGTACAGCACGACATGGAAGCGGTCGGCGAGCCGCACGGCGACCTCGGACCACACCTCCTTGGAGTCCGGATAGCCGTGGACGAGCACCACGGTCGGCTGCCTGTCGTCACCCAGCTCGGCGACACACAGCTCGATCCCGCCCGTCCGCACCCGGCGCTCGCGCGCCCCCACGAGAGTCACTTGTCCTCCGCCCAGCGCCGCACATGCGGCAGATCGTCGTCGAGCCAGAACGCGCTCTGCTCGGGGTCCCGGGAGTCCGTGACGACCAGGAGCTCCTCGAACTTCGCGCCCGTACCCCGGAAACCGAGATGCGGTTCGACCGCCCACAGCCCCGGCCGGGGCGGGTGGTCGGAGAAGGCGTACGGCGACCACAGCGGGGACCATCCCTCCCGGTGCCCGTGCAGCGCGTCGCTCGCCAGCCCCTTCAGTGCCCGGACACCGAACCCGAACAGACGCGGGGACCAGGGCCGCTCCCGCACCCGGTCCACCTTGTGCGCGATCACGCCGAACGGATACGCGCGGTGCCGGTTGGCACAGCCCTGCCGGACCATCAGCCGGTCCACGCCCTCGTAGATCTCCCGCAGCGGCCGCCGCTCGCGCACCTCGCGCAGGATCAGCTCGCGGTGCGCCTCCAGATCGGCCAGCAGCCTGTCCTGCACGGGATTCGGCCCCAGCGAACCCGAATAGCCGACGTCCGCCGTGAAGCCCCGGTGCACCGGCGCCATGTCGAGGATGAAGGGCATCCCCGGCTCCAGCCGGCGGTCCGTGGGGAAGAACTGCAACGGGATGCGGAAGCCGGCGAAGGCCGTGCGGTCACCGAACCAGGCGAACGGCAGATGGAACCAGTCCCGCACCCCGCGCTCACGCAGCCACACCCGCTGCATGCGCGCCGCCTCCCGCTCCGTGACGCCCGGCTTCAACTGCGCCGCGACCGCCTCCGCGCACGCGTACGCGAGCCGCTGCACCTCCTTGAACCCCCGCAGCTCCGCCGAGAGTCCGCCTGCCGTCATCGCCGTCATGCCACCGCCCCACCTGTCCGTACCGACTGCGGTACGTGTCCGTAACGTGACACCGGCGAATGTGACAGTTGTTAGAGGCTGCGTCAATAGGCCCGTGGCGAGCCTGTGGACAACCGGCAGGACGGACCCGGTCCGGCACACACCGTGCCGTACCTGAGGGTGACCCCTACGGGCCCGTACGCCTGGAGGCTGACGCCGATCCACCTCCGTGGGCTGACGACCGCTGTGGCGCGCGCCACTACCGTCGAAACGTGACTGTGATCGCGACCGAAAGCCTGAGCAAGCGGTACCCCCGGGTGACCGCGCTTGACCGGCTCTCCGTGGACGTCGGGCCCGGTGTGACCGGACTCGTCGGAGCCAATGGAGCCGGCAAGTCCACACTGATCAAGATCCTGCTGGGTCTGTCCCCCGCCACCGAGGGCCGCGCACACGTGCTCGGCCTCGACGTCGCCACCGAGGGCGCGGCCATCCGCGAGCGGGTCGGATACATGCCCGAGCACGACTGCCTGCCGCCCGACGTCTCGGCCACCGAGTTCGTCGTCCACATGGCCCGCATGTCCGGACTGCCGCCCGCCGCCGCCCGCGAACGCACCGCGGACACCCTGCGCCACGTCGGTCTCTACGAGGAGCGCTACCGACCCATCGGCGGCTACTCGACCGGCATGAAGCAGCGCGTCAAACTCGCGCAGGCCCTCGTCCACGACCCCCAGCTGGTCTTCCTGGACGAACCGACCAACGGCCTCGACCCGGTCGGCCGCGACGACATGCTCGGACTCATCCGCCGCATCCACACGGACTTCGGCATCTCGGTCCTGGTCACCTCGCACCTCCTCGGCGAACTGGAACGCACCTGCGACCACGTCGTGGTCGTCGACGGCGGCAAACTGCTGCGCTCCAGCTCCACCACGGACTTCACCAAGACCACCACCACCCTCGCCGTCGAGGTCACCGACAGCGACGAACACCCGGACGGCACGGGTGCGGTGCGCAAGGTGCTCCACGCGCGCGGGATCGAGACCCACGACGACGGCGGCGGACTGCCCGGCGCCGGACACATCCTGCTGCTCACCACCGAGAGCGAGGACACCTACGACCTCGTCCGCGACGTCGTCGCCGACCTCGGCCTCGGACTGGTCCGCATGGAACAGCGCAGACACCACATCGCCGAGGTCTTCACCGACAGCGACGAACAGCGGAAGGAGGCGGTCGGCCATGGCAGTTGAGCACCCCCTCACCCAGCCGGGTGAGCAGACCCGTATCCACAACATCGGCTACCGCACCTACGACGGCCCGCGCCTCGGCCGCGCCTACGCCCGCCGCTCCCTGTACTCGCAGTCCCTGCGCGGCGCCTACGGACTCGGCCGCTCGGTCAAGTCCAAGATCCTGCCGATGCTGCTCTTCGTGGTCATGTGCGTCCCCGCACTGATCATGGTGGCCGTCGCGGTCGCCACCAAGGCCAAGGACCTGCCCGTCGACTACACGCGCTACGCCGTGATCATGCAGGCCGTCATCGGCCTCTACGTCGCCTCACAGGGCCCCCAGGCCGTCTCCCGCGACCTGCGCTTCAAGACCGTGCCCCTGTACTTCTCACGCCCCATCGAGACCGCCGACTACGTGCGCGCCAAGTACGCGGCCCTGGCCTCGGCCCTGTTCATCCTCACGGCCGCCCCCCTCGTCGTCCTCTACGTGGGCGCACTGCTCGCCAAGCTCGACTTCGCCGACCAGTCCAAGGGCTTCGGACAGGGACTGGCCTCCGTGGCCCTGCTGTCCCTGCTCTTCGCCGGCATCGCCCTGGTCATCTCGGCGATCACCCCGCGCCGCGGCTTCGGCATCGCGGCCGTCATCGCCGCCCTGACCATCTCCTACGGAGCCGTCTCCACCGTCCAGGCCATCGCCTTCGAGCGGTCCAGCAGCGGAGCCGTCCCCTGGCTCGGACTCTTCTCGCCCATCACCCTCATCGACGGAGTCCAGACGGCCTTCCTCGGCGCCTCCTCCGCCTTTCCCGGCGAGGTGGGCCCCTCGTCCGCACAGGGCCTCGTCTATCTCGCCGTCGTCCTCGGTCTCATCGCGGGCTGCTACGGCCTCCTGATGCGCCGCTACCGAAAGGCCGGGCTGTGACCACGCTCACCATCGACCACGTCTCGCGCTGGTTCGGCAACGTGGTGGCCGTCAACGACATCACCATGACGATCGGCCCCGGCGTCACCGGACTCCTCGGCCCGAACGGCGCCGGAAAATCCACCCTCATCAACATGATGGGCGGCTTCCTCGCCCCCTCCACCGGCACCGTCACCCTCGACGGCAAGCCGACCTGGCGCAACGAGGACATCTACCGGCACATCGGCATCGTCCCCGAACGCGAGGCGATGTACGACTTCCTCACCGGACGCGAATTCGTCCTCGCCAACGCCGAACTGCACGGCCTCGGCCCGAAGGCGGCCGACCGCGCGCTGGCCACCGTCGAGATGGAGTACGCCCAGGACCGCAAGATCTCCACGTACTCCAAAGGCATGCGCCAGCGCGTGAAGATGGCGTCCGCGCTGGTCCACGACCCCTCACTGCTGCTGCTCGACGAGCCGTTCAACGGCATGGACCCGCGCCAGCGCATGCAGCTCATGGACCTGCTGCGCCGCATGGGCGACGAGGGCCGCACCGTGCTGTTCTCGTCCCACATCCTCGAAGAGGTGGAGCAACTCGCCGCCCACATCGAGGTGATCGTCGCCGGACGCCACGCGGCCAGCGGCGACTTCCGCCGCATCCGCCGGCTGATGACCGACCGCCCGCACCGCTATCTGGTCCGCTCCAGCGACGACCGTGCGCTGGCCGCGGCCCTCATCGCCGACCCGTCGACCTCCGGCATCGAAGTCGACCTCGCCGAGGGCGCGTTGCGCATCCAGGCCGTCGACTTCGGCCGGTTCACCGCACTGCTGCCGAAGGTCGCGCGCGACCACGGCATCCGGCTGCTGACGGTGTCGCCGTCCGACGAGTCGCTCGAATCCGTCTTCTCGTATCTCGTCGCGGCGTAGGAGGCCCAAGATGTACGACCCCACAGTCGCCCGGCTCACCTACCGCGGCCTGCTCGGCCGCCGACGGGCCCTCATCCTCGGCGTCCTTCCCGTCCTGCTCATCGTGATCTCCCTGGCCGTCCGGAGCTTCTCCGGAGCCGACGACCAGGTGGCCTCGGACCTGCTCGGCGGGTTCGCCCTCGCCACCATGGTCCCGATCATCGGCGTCATCGCCGGCACGGGCGCGATCGGACCCGAGATCGACGACGGCTCGGTGGTGTATCTCCTGGCCAAACCCCTGAAGCGGCCCACGATCATCTTCACCAAACTGATCGTCGCGATCGCCGTCACCATGGCCTTCTCGGCCGTACCGACCTTCATCGCGGGCATGATCCTCAACGGCAACGGCCAGCAGATCGCCGTCGCCTACACCGTGGCCGCCCTCGTCGCCTCGATCGCCTACGCCGCGATGTTCCTGCTCCTCGGGACCGTGACCCGGCACGCGGTGGTCTTCGGGCTCGTCTACGCGCTCGTCTGGGAAGCCCTGTTCGGGTCCCTGGTGTCCGGCGCGCGCACGCTTAGCGTCCAGCAGTGGGCGCTCGCCGTGGGCCACAAGGTGACCGGCGGCGACCTCGTCACCTCGGACGTGAGCCTGCCGACCGCGACGGTCCTGCTGATCGTGGTCACCGTCCTCGCCACCTGGTACGCGGGACAGCGGCTGCGGTCGCTGACGCTGGCCGGCGAGGAGTGAACGAGGGCTCCCCGCGCGCGTGCCCTCTGGTGGGCGGCACGCGCGCGGGGAGCCCCCTTTTTCTTGACAGCGGCTTCATCCCGGTCCGGGCACACTGGGCGAACGGGGACGCACGGCCGGGAGGAACGGGGATGGCGACCGAGGAACCACGGGGTGGCGGCCGGGACCGGGCCGGGGACGGACCCACCGACGGGCGCGGGGACCGGGCCGCGGACGGGACCGGGAACACGGCGGGGGAGCCGTGGGACGACCTCGTGCTCGACGAGAACTTCGTACGCTCCGCGGAGACGACCGAACCGTCGGCCCGCGCGCGCATGCTCGCCGCCCGCTGGCGCGAGGGCGGCCCCGACCCGCAGCCCTGGCGCTCCGACGAGCCGCCGGCCGGATGGTTCTTCAGCAGGGGACGCCGACGCAGATGGCGCCGCAGCTGAACCCCCGCCGAGGCGGCCTTTAATCAGTGGCGCCCAAGTCGGCGTACGGGCACAGTGGTTGTGTACACGCCGCCGCATCGGGCCGGCGCCACATTCCGGGAGAGGAGCGCGACGATGTTCATCAGGAGCAGTTCGTCGAGCTCCCGGCAGGGCAGCCCGCGGCGGGTTCCGGAGTAGTCACTACCTCCGTCGAACCCGCTCGCAGGGGGAGTTGCCCGGGGCGGCCGCTTCGAGCGCGCGTCACCGCGCGGGCCGCCCACCCGGAGGATTGGCCGAGTGGAAAGGCACCGGCTTGCTAAGCCGTGGTCGGGGGTGAAACCCCGCGCGCGTTCGATCCGCGCATCCTCCGCACGACACAGAAGCTCCGCACGACGCGGAAGCCCGAACGCTACGCCCGCGTGAGCAACCGCTCCAGCACGACCGCGATGCCGTCCTCCTCGTTCGAGGACGTCACCTCGTCCGCGATCGCCTTGAGATCGTCATGGGCGTTGGCCATGGCCACCCCGTGGGCCGCCCAGGCGAACATCGGGAGGTCGTTCGGCATGTCACCGAAGGCGATGGTGCCGGCGGCCCTGAGGCCCAGGCGCCGGGCCGCCAGGGACAGCCCCGTCGCCTTGGAGAGCCCGAGCGGGAGCAGCTCCACGATCCCCGGGCCCGCCATCGTGATCCCGACGAGTCCGCCCGCGACCTTCACGGCCACGGCCGCGAGCTCGTCGTCCGAGAGCGTCGGGTGCTGGACGTACACCTTGTTCAAAGGAGCCGACCAGAGGTCCGCCGCGTCCCTGAGCGGGACGACCGGCAGCGCGCCCTCCAGCCTGCGGTAGCCGGGACCCACCAGCACCTCGCCGTCGAGCCCGTCACGGCTCGCGGCCAGCAGCAGCGGTCCGACCTCCGCCTCGATCTTGGCGAGCGCGAGACCGGCCAGCTGCCGGTCCAGCGTCACCGAGGTGAGCAGCCGGTGCTCCCCCGCGTGGTAGACCTGCGCGCCCTGACCGCAGACCGCGAGGCCCTCGTAGCCGAGCTCGTCGAGGACGTGCCGCGTCCAGGGCACCGCGCGCCCGGTCACGACGATGTGCGCCGCGCCCGCCTCGGTCACCGCGGCGAGCGCGTCACGCGTGCGCGCCGAGACCGTCCCGTCGGGACGCAGCAGTGTCCCGTCGAGATCGGTCGCGACGAGCCCGTACGGGAACGCCCCGGGCTCGACGGCCCCGGACGCTCCCGCCGGACCGGTGGTGCTGGTCACTTGGAGATCGGCTCCAGAACCTCACGGCCACCCAGGTAGGGCCGCAGCAGCTCCGGAACCCGCACCGAACCGTCGGCGAGCTGGTGGTTCTCCAGGATCGCGACGATGGTGCGCGGGACGGCGCACAACGTGCCGTTCAGCGTGGCGAGCGGCTGGACCTTCTTGCCGTCGCGCATGCGGACGGACAGCCGGCGGGCCTGGAAACCGTCGCAGTTGGAGGCCGAGGTCAGCTCGCGGTACTTGCCCTGGGTCGGGATCCACGCCTCGCAGTCGAACTTGCGGGACGCCGAGGAGCCCAGGTCGCCGCTGGCCACGTCGATCACCTGGAAGGGCAGTTCGAGGCCGGTCAGCCACTGCTTCTCCCACTCGAGGAGCCGCCGGTGCTCGTTCTCCGCGTCCGCCGGGTCGACGTACGAGAACATCTCGACCTTGTCGAACTGGTGCACGCGGAAGATGCCGCGGGTGTCCTTGCCGTAGGTGCCGGCCTCGCGGCGGAAGCACGGCGAGAAACCGGCGTAGCGCATCGGCAGCTTGTCCGCGTCGAGGATCTCGTCCATGTGGTACGCGGCGAGCGGGACCTCGGAGGTGCCGACCAGGTAGTAGTCGTCCTTCTCCAGGTGGTACACGTTCTCCGCGGCCTGGCCGAGGAAGCCGGTGCCCTCCATGGCGCGCGGGCGGACCAGGGCCGGGGTCAGCATCGGCGTGAAGCCGGCCTCCGTGGCCTGCGCGATCGCCGCGTTGACGAGGGCGAGCTCCAGGAGCGCACCGACACCGGTCAGGTAGTAGAAGCGCGAACCGGACACCTTGGCGCCGCGCTCGACGTCGATCGCGCCCAGGGCCTCGCCGAGTTCCAGGTGGTCCTTGGGCTCGAAGCCCTCGGCGGCGAAGTCGCGGATGGTCCCGTGCGTCTCCAGGACGACGAAGTCCTCCTCGCCGCCGACCGGGACATCGGGGTGCACCAGGTTGCCGAGCCGGAGGAGGAGCCGCTTGGTCTCCTCGTCCGCCTCGTTCTGGTCGGCCTCGGCGGCCTTGACGTCGGTCTTGAGCTGCTCGGCCTTCTTCAGCAGCTCGGCGCGCTCGTCCGGGGTGGCCTTGGGGATCAGTTTCCCGAGCGACTTCTGCTCGGAACGCAGCTCGTCGAAGCGGACGCCGGACGACCTGCGCCGCTCGTCGGCCAAGAGGAGGGAGTCGACGAGCGCGACATCCTCTCCACGGGCGCGCTGGGAGGCGCGAACACGGTCGGGGTCCTCACGGAGCAGGCGAAGGTCAATCACCCCTCAAGGCTACCGGTGCGGGCTTCCGGCCAACGAACCGATATTCCGGAGCGTGACCGCTGTCACGGTATGAGTGAAATGCCGGACCGGGTCCCCTGGCCGGATCCCCTGGCTGTCGAACAGCGTCAAGGAATAGGGCCTACTCCCCGAAACGGGGCAGACGGTGCTTCACCGGTTGACCGGATTTCCTTGCGGGGGGCGGGACTTGCGAACCGGGTTGTCCACAGGGGCCGGGCCCCTCTCTTAGTTATCCACAGGGTGTGTGGAAGATCTGTGGATGTCGGAATTGATCATTCCGATCCCCCTTTGAGGGCTGAGGAATTCCTGGTTCAAACCCTCTGTACACCCACTTTCGGGTGTAAATGATTCGCTCTATCGGGTTGATCAATGGAAAAGGGTAGACGAAGAGGGACGTGTGAGGGTGTGGACGGACTTGGGTCGAGTAGCTGATTTGTCGATGATGTAGTGCTTCGTTGTCGACTTGTCCCCAGGTCGAGAAGCGCACCTGTGGATAACTCTGTGGATGGCGAGAACCGGCCAGGCAGGACCTGGGGAAACGCTCGGACGGGTGTGGAACCGCCGCTCAGAACCGGCCGTCGGCGCAGCGCGCCAGCCAGTCCGACGCGGCGGAGAACTCGTCGTCGGACGTCCCGGGCCGCAGCGTGCCCACGTCCTCCAGGGCGACGCCGGCCCGCGGATAGGAACCGAGGAAGCGCACCTGGGGGCAGATCCGCTTGAGGCCCATCAGCGCCTCGGCCACCCGGCGGTCGGTGATGTGCCCTTCGGCGTCCACCGAGAAGCAGTAATTGCCGATGCCCTGGCCGGTCGGGCGGGATTCGATCCGCATCAGGTTGACGCCGCGCACGGCGAATTCCTGGAGCAGCTCGAGCAGCGCTCCGGGGTGGTCGTCGCCGAGCCAGATGACCACGGACGTCTTGTCGGCGCCGGTCGGCGCGGCGGGCCGGGCCGGGCGGCCGACCAGCACGAAGCGGGTCTCGGCGTTCGCCGCGTCGTGGATCTCGGTCACCAGCGGTTCGAGGCCGTAGGTGGCCGCGGCGAACTCGCCCGCGAAGGCCGCGTCGTAACGGCCCTCCTGGACCAGCCGGGCACCGTCCGCGTTCGACGCCGCCGACTCCCAGACGGCGTCCGGCAGATGAGCAGCCAGCCAGTTGCGCACCTGGGGCTGGGCGACCGGGTGCCCGGTGACCGTCTTGACGTCCTTCAGCTCGGTGCCGGGCCTGACCAGCAGGGCGAAGGCGATCGGCAGGACGACCTCGCGGTAGATCATCAGCGGGTCGCCCTTGGCCAGCTCGTCGAGGGTGGCGGTGACACCGCCCTCGACGGAGTTCTCGATCGGGACGAGCGCGCCCGCGGCCTGGCCGCCGCGTACCGCGTCGAGCGCGGCCGGGACGGACACCATGGGGACCAGCTCCCGCGTCGCGGCCTCGGGAAGGGTGCGAAGGGCGGCCTCGGTGAACGTACCCTCGGGGCCGAGATAGGTGTAGCGCGTCGCCGACATACCGTCACCCTAATGGGCCGCGCCCGAAGCGTCCGGCGCCCGCGGACCCCCGGGCCCGGGCCCGGTACGCGGTCCGGTACTGCGGTACGGAACGCGGTACCGGGGCTTTGGGCGACCACCGGTACGGAGCCCGGCGCCGAGCTGAGCGCGAAGACCCGTCGGAGGGCCGGCCCCCGTCACCCCTCCAGCAGCCGCTGCCCCACGTACTCCCCCTCCGCCGCGCCGCCCGGCACCGCGAACAGGCCGCTCGACTCGTGGCGGATGAACTCCGAGAGCGCGTCGCCGCGGTCGAGCTTGCGCTGGACGGGGACGAAGCCGCGCACCGGGTCGGCCTGCCAGCACACGAAGAGCAGACCGGCGTCGGGTGTTCCGTCGGTGCCGATGCCGTCGTGGAAGGAGAACGGACGGCGCAGCATCGCGGCGCCGCCGTTCTGGTCGGGTCGGGTGATGCGGGCGTGCGCGTTGACGGGTACGGCCGGGTTGCCGTCGGCGTCGGTCTTGTCCAGGTCCATCGCGGTGGTCTCGGTGCCGCCGCTGAGGGGCGCGCCGGTGGACTTCTTCCGCCCGATGACGTTCTCCTGGGCCGTGCCCGAGAGCTTCTCCCAGTCGTCGAGCAGCATGCGGATACGACGTACGACGGCGTAGGAGCCGTTCGCCATCCACTCCGGGGTGCCGGAGGCGGGGACGAAGATCCGTCCGTCGAAGTCGGGTTCGGACGGCTTCGGATTGCGGGTGCCGTCGATCTGGCCCATCAGGTTGCGGGCGGTCATCGGCGCGGCGGTGGCGCCCGGGGAGCGGTTGAAGCCGTTCATCTGCCAGCGCACCCGTGCCGCGGAGCCGGCGTCCTTCTGGATCGCGCGCAGGGCGTGGAAGGCGACGAGGGCGTCGTTCGCTCCGATCTGCACCCACAGGTCGCCGTCGCTGCGCGCCTTGTCGAGGCGGTCGGAGGAGAAGTCGGGCAGGGGGTCCAGGGCGAGAGGGCGCTGCTTCTCCAGGCCCGTACGCGCGAAGAAGCTGTGTCCGAAGCCGAAGGTGACGGTGAGGGACGAGGGGCCCGCGTCCCGCGCGACGTCGGTGTCCTCGTGGCCCGCGGCCTCGCCCGCCATGAGCCGCCGGGCGGTCACCGACCAGCGGCGCAGCAGTGCGGCGGCCTCCCTGCGGCCCGCGCCCGCCGTCAGGTCGAAGGCGACGAGGTGGCCGCACGACTGGAGGGCGTCGGTGATGCCCGGCTGATGTTTCCCGTGAAACATTGCCATGTCCGCGCCTACGGAGGTCAGCGGGACGGTCTTCACGGGGGCGGGCGCCGCCGCGTACCCCACGGCGGCCCCCGCCGCTCCGAGAACGAGCCCGGTGGCGCCGGCGGTGCCGAGCAGCCGGCGCCGTGACATGACCCCCGCCGGGGAATCGCCCGACGGGGAGGTGCCGGGGGACGCCTCGGGGGACGGGGCCTTCCGGGCGGAGGAGGCGGTGGTCCTGGGGGCGGAGGCCCCCGGGGCGGACTGGTCAGCCATGGTCAGGTTCAGCCGATCTGCGCGTTCTTGTTCACGGTGGTCTGGTCGATGTCGGAGGTGCGCACGGTCACCGCGATCTTCCAGTCGCCCGCCATGGGGATCTGTACTCCGCTCGCCGCCCAGTGTCCGGTGGCGACCCGGTCGGGGGTCACGGGCAGCGGGCCGACGTTCTTCGCGGTGAGCGTGAAGGCGACCTTCACCTCGGGGACGTCGAAGGCCTTGCCGTTGGGGCGGAGGACGAACACGTGCATCTGGTTGCCGCCGACGCGGGCCGGGTCGAGGGTGACCTCCACCGTGCCCTTGCCGTCCTCGCCGCCCGTGTCGAACGGCATCTTCAGGGACAGGGGTCCGGAGCGCTGCGAGGCGGCCGCGGTGGCCTGCCGGGCCGCCTCCGCCGTGCGTCCCGGCTCGGTGGCCGTCAGCGCGGTCGTGACCGCGAGCAGGACGACCGCGACCCCGGCCTCGGCGAGTACCGAGCGCCGCAGGCCCGAGCGGTGCGGGTCGGCGTCGCGGACCCGCTTGTCGCGCGTGGAGTCCAGGGCGGCCTGCTGCCGGGCGAGCTGGGCGGCGCGCCCGGGGTCGGCGGGGACGGTGGCGGGCGTCCGCACCTCGGAGCGCTGCTCCACGACGACGGTGGCGGCAGCGGCTCCGGGGGCCGTGGCCCCGGTCAGCCGGGCCGTCCAGCGCCGGGAGATCCACGCGATGCCCACGAGGACGGCCACCAGGCCGATCTTGACGAGCAGCAGTCGCCCGTACGAGGTGCCGGTGAGCGCCGACCAGGAGCCGAGCTGTCGCCAGGACTGGTAGATCCCGGTGGCGACCAGCGTGAGGACGGAGCCGAACGCGATGCGGGAGAACCGGTGCACGGCCCCCGCCTCGATCGGGGTGTCGGCCGGAGCCCGGAACAGGGCCACCACCAGGGTGGACAGACCGCCGAGCCAGGTGGCGACGGCCAGCAGGTGCAGGACGTCGACGGGCATCGCGATGCCCGGCTGGAGGCCGGTCGAGGCGTGCTCGGCCATGGCCCAGGTGGCGGCGAGGCCGGCCGCGACGACCGTGCCGCCGACGGCGAGTCCGAAGGTGAGGTCGTTCTTCTCCGCGGCCAGGTGACCGTCCTCGGCGTCCGCGTCCTCGGCGGCCGGGGAGTCGGCATGCGTCGGGCCGGCGGCCGGGGAGCCGGCGTCCGCCGTCTCGGACGGTTCGCCGTCACCCGTGTTCGCGTCGGCCGCCCGCTCGTCCTCGTCGCGTCCGGCGTACGCGCCGAAGAGCACGGCGATGAACAGTGCCGCCGCGGCGAGCAGCAGCAGCCTCGACACCAGGGCCGCGCCCGACTTGGTCTGCAGCACCTCTCCGAGGAGGGTCAGGTCGAAGACGTCGCCGATCTTGCCGGATCCCACGTAGGAGCCGCGCAGGAGCAGCAGGGCGATGGTGGAGGCGGTCAGCGTGAGCCAGCCGCCGACCACGAGCCGCTGTACCGACCGGATGCCCGAGCCCCGCTGCCAGCAGGCCAGGACGAAGGCGGCGCCGCCGACGAGCAGGATGAATCCCGCGTACGAGAAGTAGCGCGCGGCTCCGTAGAGGAAGCCCACGACGCCGCCGCCCACCGCCTGGCCGGACAGGGCGACGGAGGTCTGCGAGGGGGCGCCGATGGAGAAGGTGAAGGCGCCGGAGACGGGGTGGCTGTCCGCCGACACCACCTGGTAGGTGACGGTGTACGTGCCGTCGGGCAGCCCCGGGCGCATCTTCAGGCCGTAGGTGTCGCCGCCGAGGCCGCTCGCGCCGCCGGCGTCGACGCGGTCGCCCTTGGGGTCGAGCACCTGGAGCGAGTCGTCGTTCAGCGAGACCTGTTCGGAGAAGGTGAGCGAGACCTGGGCGGGTGCCTTGTCGACCACCGATCCCTGCGTCGGGTTGCTCCCGGTCAGCGCGGCGTGTGCGGAGGCGGGCGCGGCGCCCGCCAGGAGCGTTCCGGTGACGGCGAGAAACAGCAGCAGGAGGGTCCTGAGGCGGGGGGCGATGGTCGGTTTCACGGTGATGCCTCCCTCAGTGCCCGGTCTTCGGGCTGTAGGTCGCGGGCTTCACCGGCATGGAGATCCTGACGGTGCCGGACTTGGCGAAGTGCAGTTCCACGGACACCTTCTCGCCCTGTCCGGGCTTGTGGGTGAGCTTTGCGAACATGAGGTGGTTGCCGCCGCTGGCGAAGTCCAGGGTGCCGTCGGCGGGTACGGCGAACGACTTCCTCTCCTCCATCGCGCCGTCCACGGTCGCGTGCATCGTCACGTCGTCCGCGAGGTCGCTGGTGACCGAGGTGAGGGTGTCGGCGCCGCCGGAGTTGGTGACGGTGAAGAAGCCTGCCGCCATCGTGCCCATGCTCGGGGCGGGCATGTAGGCGCCGGTGACCTTGAGTTCGGGTGCGGCCGAGGACGACGGGGAGCCGCCCGGGCCGCAGGCCGTGAGCGTGCCCGCGGCGGCCAGGACGAGGGAGCAGGCGGTGAGGAGTCCCGCGCGGCTCGTACGGCGGCTCACGGCGTCTTCCCCTCGGCGATCTTGGGGAGGTCCCTGGTGTAGTCGTCGACCGTGGCGTTCTCGCCGTACAGCACGTAGCCCGCGTCGGTCTTCGGGGAGAAGGCGATGACCTGGGTGCCGTGCACGGAGACGGTCTTGCCGTTCTTGTCCTTGGTCGTCGGCTCGATGGTGATGCCCAGGGTGCGGGCGCCGGCCTGGATGGCGGCGAAGTCGCCGGTGAGGCCGATGAAGTCGGAGTCGATGCCCTTGAGCCAGGTGCCGAGCGCGGCGGGGGTGTCGCGGGCCGGGTCGGTGGTGACGAACACGACGCGCAGTTTGTCCTGTTCGGCCTTCGGGAGCTGCTTCTTGGCGACGGCGAGGTTGTTCATCGTCAGGGGGCAGACGTCGGGGCAGTGGGTGTAGCCGAAGTAGACGAGGGTCGGCCTGCCCTTGGTCTCGGCGCGCAGGTCGTACTTCTTGCCGGTCGTGTCGGTGAGCACGAGGTCCGGCTTTTCGAACGGGTTGTCGAGGACCGTGGCGGCCTTGGCCGAGCCGGCCTCGGCGGACACGTCGGCGACCGGTTTGCCGCTGTCGCCGTCGCTGCCGCAGGCGGAGAGGGTCAGTGCGGCGGCGGCGAACAGGGCGGCCATCGCGTACGTCTTCTTGCGCATAGAAAAATGTCCCAGATGTGAGCGCTCCGGTGGGCACCGGGGGTCGGACGGGGCCGAGGGCCGGGTCGGACGGACCGGAAGCCGGTCCGAGCCGGACCCGGTCCGAGCCGGTCCGGCAGGTCCGGAGAGCCGCGTCCGCGACCCTCCGGTGCCCACCGGGAGCGTGTGTGTCTCAGTACCTCAGGTGCGGGCCGGCACCTCAGGCGTTCGTACGCCGCCGGCCGGCCAGGACGCCGTACGCCACGCCCGCCAGTCCGACGGCGATGCCCACGACGCCGAGGACGCGCGCGGTGGTGTCGCTGCCGTCCGTGGCGGAGGCCGCCTCGGTGGTGTGCTCGGCGGTCTCCTCCGTGTGGGAGGCGTCCTCCGCGGCGGCGGACCCGTGATGACCGCCCTCGGTCGCGGCCGAGAGCGCGAGGGTCGGAGCCGGGTGCTCGGGCTCCTCGGCGCCCTCCTTCTGCGGCTCGATCCAGCGGACGACGTCCTTGTCGGAGTACGTCTGGATCGCCTTGAAGACGAGGGAGTCGGTGTCCTCGGGCAGTGCGCCGACGGAGAGCGGGAACTTCTGGAAGAAGCCCGGCTCGATGCCCTTGCCGTCGGCGGTCCAGGTGACCTTGGTGACGGCCTCGCTGATCTTCTCGCCGTGCGCGGTGACCGGCTTGTCGAGCTTGGACTTGGTGACCTTCACGGTCCAGCCGTCGAGCGGCTGCGGCATGACGGAGGCCAGCGGGTGGTCGGCCGGGAGGTTCACCTCGACCTGGGTGGTCGAGGCGTTGTCGCGCTCGTTGGGCACCTTGAAGTCGACGACCGTGTAGCCGCCCTTGGCGGCCACGCCCTCGGGCTGCACGCTGACGTGCGCGAACGCGGGGGCGGACAGGGCGAGAACGGCCGTGGCGGCGACGGTGCCGGCGGCGGCGAGACGAGAAGCCTTCATGGAAGGAGACACTCCACATTCAGTCCGGTGACAAAGGGGACGCGCGTGCGCCTCGGTGTCCCGTGGAAGGGGCGGGAAGGTGCCCGGGGAGACCCGGCGGGCACGCGCGCGTGCGGCACGACCGCGTCCCCTTCGAGAAGGTCCGTGAAGCCCATGGGGTCCGTGGGGTCCGTGAGGTCGAGGACTCCGGGGACCCGGGGCGTTCCGTGGATTTCCGTGAAGCGGCGCGTCGTGTCAGGCGGCGAGGGTGAAGGCGGAGGCGGGCGGCCCGCGACGGACGACGGTGTGCTGCAGCGCGGTCGTCCGTGGGGCGAGGGGCGCGAGCAGCTCGGTGCGCGGCGTGCGCGCGATCTCGGGCGCCCCGGGAAGTCCCGTACGCAGGGCGCGTACGAGGGTGAGCGCGGCGCGCAGGGACCGTACGAGCGCCGCTTCGGTGACTCCCTGCGCCGACAGCCGCATGAGCCGCAGGAGGGCCAGGTCGCCGTGGCGCAGCACCCACCCGGCGGCGACGGCCGCGAGCACGTGGCCGAGCAGCATCGGCAGGGAGGGCAGCACCGGCATCGGGGTGCCGGCCGCCGTGGGTACGGCGTCCGCGGCGTGCCGCATGGACGACGTCATGCCCGTCATCCCTGCCATGGACGTGTCGATCCGCGCGTCGGCGAGGATCTTCATGGCCTGCGCGGGGCTGATCGCCGCCGCGGCCGTACCGCACACCAGACGGGCGGCCCGCTCCACGAGCATGGCGTCGGACATCTGCGTGCCCGACGCCATCGCGCCCATGGACCCGGTGGCCGTCGCACCGGTGCGCAGACCGAGCCCGAAGAGCGTGTGCAGCACCGTCTGGCCGAGGGCGAGCAGCACCACGATGCCCGGCAGGGCGCGTTCGCGGCCCGCCAGCGCCGCGGCGACGGCGAAGACCGCGAGGAAGCCGGCGCCCAGCGTCCACAGGGGGACCGTCGTGCAGGAGGCGATTCCGTGACCGGCCGCGGCCAGCACGACGCAGACCGCGGCGAACACCGCGGCCCTCAGGGTCCGGAGGCCCGCTCCGGAGTGCGCCGAACGCTGGTGGGGGGCAGTCATGGCGGGCTCATCATCGCACTGGGCCCCCACACCCCGTGCGGCAGGTCCGATTGACGGCTTGTGACCGGTCCGTCCGCCGCACGGCGTACCGCCGAACGGGCCTCGTCGATCGCTTGATCGCTCGCGCATACACCGCCACCCCCCGGGAGCGCGTCGGCCGTATGGGCGGCATCACGTCGCGTATGCGATTGCGCACGGGTGGTTGCGGCAATACGTAACGGTATGTCGAGCCGCGGCCGGGAGGCTGGAGCATGAGCATCTGGTGGTCACTCCATCTGCGGCGCGAGGCTGCGAGTGTTCCGCTCGCCAGACGCCTGTTGCTCGGCACGATGGAGAGCGCGGGCGTCGACCCGGACATCTCGTACGACCTCTCGATCGCTCTCACCGAGGCCTGTGCCAACGCCGTCGAGCACGGCGGGGACGACGTACGGGACCCTTCCTGCGAGGCGTACCGCGTGACGGCCTACCTCGACGGTGACCAGTGCCGTATCGAAGTCGCCGATTTCGGCCCCGGTTTCCCGGCCGGGAACGCCCGTACCGCGCTGCGCCAGGCCGGCGAGGACGCGGAGCACGGACGGGGGCTGTGCCTGATCCGCGAACTCGCCGACCACGTCCACATCGGCAACAGGCCGGGGCGCGGCGGTGCAGTGGTGAGCTTCGACAAGATCCTCAAGTGGAAGACGGTCCCCTCGCTGCTGCCGGCCTGACGCGCCGGGGCTCTCGCCTCCACCGCTCTTCTTCTCCGCTTCCCGGAACGCACAGGCCGGTGACAGCGTGCGCCCAGGTTCCTGAAGGCCGGCGCGTCTAGGTTTCCCTCGCACATGGCCGCGGCCGGCTCCGGTGCCCGCACCGCCGGCGTTCTCGGGAGAAGTGGTGCGTGGATGAGCAGCCGTGAGGACGACGAGGCGCTGGCACGGGCCGCGGTGGCCGCGCTGACCCGGCAGTTGGAGCTGACCCCCAAACCCGGGCTGCCCGACCCCCGTGACCTCCGTGCCCGCGTCACCCGGCGTGATCTGTGTTCCCTGCGCTGGTCCGCCAAGGCGCTGACACCCGGCCTCGCGGCCATGGCCGCCGCCGCCCGCCGCACCGGCGGGGCCACGTCCGGACTCCGCGAGGAACTGGGCTCGATCGGCCGGTGCACCGAGCACTCGGTGGCCCTGACGGGCGGCGGCCACCGCGGTGCGCTGTGGGTTCTCGGGCTGCTGGTCGCCGCGGCGGCACTGGAGCCCGGGGCGCGCGGAGCCGAGGTCACCGCGACGGCCAAGCGGATCGCGGCGCACGCCGACCGGCGGGCACCGCGGCGGCCCTCCCGCGGCTCGTCCGTCTCGGCGAAGTACGGCGCGGCCGGTGCGCGCGGTGAGGCGCGTGCCGGATTCCCGCACGTGCGCAGGGCGTTGGACGCGCTCGCCGGTGCCCGCTCGGCCGGCGCGCCCGAACCGTGCGCCCGTCTCGACGCCCTCCTGACCGTCATGTCCACGCTCCAGGACACCGAGTTGCTGTACACGGCCGGACCGCACGGCCTCCGCCATGTCCAGGCCGGCGCCCGGGGAGTGCTCGAAGCGGGGGGTACGGCCACGGAGGCGGGCCGCTCGGGCCTGGCCGCCCTCGACGAGGATCTCCACGTGCGCGGGTGGAGCCCCGGGGGCAGCGGCGCCCTGCTCGCGGGCGCGCTGTTCGTGGACGCCCTGCCTGCCGGGCCCGTCTGACGACCCGTTTCAGGTCCACGCCGGTACCACCGGGAAGCCGTCCTCCACGAGGAGCCGCTCCCGGACAATCGGGAAGCCGGACAATCGGGAAGCCGGGAAGCCGGGAAGCCGGGAAGCCGGGAAGCCGGGAAGCCGGGAAGCCGGGCAGCCGGGCAAGCGGGCAGCCGGGAAGCCGTCCTTCGGACACGCCGACGGCCGGGCTCCCGGAGGGAACCCGGCCATCGGTCCCGTATCAGCCCTCGCGGGCCCCGCGTCAGCCCTTGAGGGACGCCATCCAGGCCTCGACCTCGTCCGAGCGGCGCGGCAGGCCGGCCGACAGGTTCCGGTTGCCGTCCTCGGTGACGAGGAGGTCGTCCTCGATCCGGACGCCGATGCCGCGGTACTCCTCCGGCACGGTCAGGTCGTCCGCCTGGAAGTACAGGCCCGGCTCGACGGTCAGGCACATGCCCGGCTCCAGCGTGCCCTCGACGTACGTCTCGGTGCGCGCGGCGGCGCAGTCGTGGACGTCCATGCCGAGCATGTGGCCGGTGCCGTGCAGCGTCCAGCGGCGCTGGAGGCCGAGCTCCAGGACACGCTCGACCGGGCCCTCGAGAAGACCCCACTCGACGAGCCGCTCGGCCAGCACGTGCTGCGCGGCGTCGTGGAAGTCGCGGTACTTGGCGCCCGGACGGACGGCCGCGATACCGGCCTCCTGGGCGTCGTACACGGCGTCGTAGATCTTCTTCTGGATCTCCGTGTACGTGCCGTTGACCGGCAGCGTGCGGGTGACGTCGGCGGTGTAGAGGGTGTGGGTCTCCACACCCGCGTCCAGCAGCAGCAGATCGCCGGAGCGGACCGGGCCGTCGTTGCGCACCCAGTGCAGCGTGCAGGCGTGCGGGCCCGACGCGCAGATCGAGCCGTAGCCGATGTCGTTGCCCTCGACCCGCGCGCGCAGGAAGAAGGTGCCCTCGATGTAGCGCTCGCTGGTGGCCTCGGCCTTGTCCAGGACCTTCACCACGTCCTCGAAGCCGCGCACGGTGGAGTCGACGGCCTTCTGCAGCTCGCCGGCCTCGAACTCGTCCTTGACGAGTCGTGCCTCGGAGAGGAAGACGCGCAGTTCGTCGTCGTGCTCGCGGGTGACCTTGTCGGTCAGCGCGGCCTCGATCGCGGCGTCGTGGCCGCGCACGACGCGGACGGGACCGGTGGCCTCCTTGAGCGCGGCCGGCAGTTCGCGGACGTCCGAGGCGGGGATGCCGTACAGCTGCTCGGCCTCGGCGAGGGAGTGGCGGCGGCCGACCCACAGCTCGCCCTGCCCGGACAGCCAGAACTCGCCGTTCTCACGGTTGGAGCGCGGCAGCAGGTAGATCGTCGCCTTGTGGCCGTCGGCGACGGGCTCCAGCACGAGGACGCCGTCCTCGGTGAGGTTGCCGGTGAGGTAGGCGTACTCGACCGAGGCACGGAAGGGGTACTCCGTGTCGTTCGAGCGGGTCTTCAGGTTGCCCGCCGGGATCACCAGACGCTCGCCCGGGAAGCGGGCGGACAACGCGGCGCGGCGGGCCGCGGTGTACCCGGCCTGGGCGATGGGCGCGAGGCCCCGCAGCTCGGTGTCGGCCCAGCCGGACTTCATGCTCGCGGCCAGCTCGTCGGACACGCCCGGGTACAGGCCGTTCTTGCGCTGCTTGATGGGCTCTTCCTCGCCCGCTTCGTCAGCGGCTTCGTCGAGCACGGCTTCCGGGGTCTCCGGGGTGAGCGCCTCCGACACGGTCTGCCTCCTTCATACGACTTTGGACCACCCCATCGTACGGTCGTACTGAAGGGGGCCCAGGGCCGGAGGACCTGTTACACCGTGTAAGAGGCCTCTCATTCGAAGCGGGCCGCCAGGAGGACGACGTCCTCGTCGCTGTCCGCCTCGTCGAGACCGTCCGGCAGCACCCCGCGCAGTACGTGGTCGGCGATCGCGCCGGGGTCGTCGCGCAGCGCCCGCGGGACGCTCGCCGCCGCCGCGTGCAGCCGGGCGAAGGCGCGGTCCATCGGATCACCGGTGCGGTGCAGCAGGCCGTCGGTGTAGAGCAGCACGGTCTCGCCGGGCTCGGCCGTCAGTTCGACGCTCGGCGCCTCCCAGCAGGCGAGCATGCCCAGGGGCGCGGACAGGGAGGTCTCCACGAACTCGGTGCGCCGCGGGCCGATCACCAGGGGCGGGCTGTGTCCGGCGCCGGCGAGCGTGAGCTTGCGCAGGGCGGGCTCGCAGTAGGCGAACAGGGCGGTGGCGGAGCGCGCGGGCTCGGTCAGCCGCAGCAGCAGTTCGAGGTCGGAGAGCACGGCGACCGGGTCCTCGCCCTCCATGACGGCGTAGGCGCGCAGGGAGGCCCGCAGTCGGCCCATGGCGGCGACCGCGCTGGGGCCCGAGCCGGTGACGGAGCCGACCGCGAGGCCGAGCGCGGCGTCGGGCAGCGGCAGCGCGTCGTACCAGTCGCCGCCGCCGCGCGGCCCGGTGCGGTGCCGGGCGGCGAGCTGGACGCCGACGACCCGGGGCAGCCGTGGGGGAAGCAGCTCCTCGGACATCGTCGTCACACACGCTCGCGCGCGTTCGAGTTCCAGCAGCCGTGCCAGGTGCTCCGTGGCGTAGCGGGCGTAGAGGCCGACGAGGTGGCGCTGGCGTTCCACCGGTTCGGCGGGTTCGTCGTAGAGCCATACGGCGGCACCGAGGCGGCCCGCCGCCTCGGTGGACAGCGGCAGCGCGTAACTGGCGGCGTAGCCGAGGCGGGCGGCCACCTCGCGGTGGCGCGGGTCGAGCCCGTCCTCCGAGAGGAGGTCCGGCTGGGTGATCTCGCCCTCGCCGCCCGGCAGGCCGTCCAGGATCTTCCCGTACGACATGGAGCTGCGCGGCACCGTCTCGATGTGGCCGAGGTCGGCCCGGGCGAGGCCGAGGCCGATCGTGGTGTCGGGGCCCAGTCCGTCGCCGGGTTCCATGACGACCAGACCGCGCCGGGCGCCCACGAGGGCGGCTCCGGCGCGCAGCAGTTCCTGCAGGGCGTCGCTCAGTGTCGCGGTGCCCGCGAGGCGCTCGGTCAGTTCGTGGAGCGTGGTGAGATCCGAGACCCAGCCCGCGAGGCGGTCCTGGAGCGCGGCTCCGGGGCCGGCCGACGGGGCGCCCGTGGGCGCGGGAGTCGGCGCGACAGTGTGTGCGGGCGAAGGAACCGTTGAATCGATTCCGGCCACTTTCGGAAGGTGAGGGGCGTTCATGACGTCCGGCTTTCCGACCGGTGCGTATTGCTCAATAGCATCGCAAACCCCCATGTCGTTCTGCGCCGCTAGCGGTGTCTCCACATGTACACGTACTCGTGAGGGGATGTCCAGCATTGTCCTGCCGGGATTCCTGGTGTCCGTGCGACCGGTGGTAACCCTTGCGGGAAATCAAAATTGGCCTAAAACTGACTCGGGTAACGGCTTATTGAGGTCGACTGGCCTCGTTCGACGGAGCGTCACAGCGGTCGTGATGGGTACGTACTCGGTGAAGGCCAGGGGTGGTTGAGATCCGCCCGGAACCTGGCGACGGACCCGGGCGTCTTAACCACCGACGACCGTGCCCCATCCTCCCGTGGCGGAGGCGGCTAGCAATACGCGGGACGTAAAACGCCAGGCGCCGCCACCCCACGCCATGCCCATGCTGTGGATGTACGCGGTATGGGCGCGGACACAGCCACATGCTCGGCTCAGAGGGGTTTCCCTTGTCTCCGGCAGGGGTGTGATGCGCCAGCAGGTACGCACAGTGAAGTGATCGACACATGGTGTGATGTGATCCTCGGTGTTGCCAGGCGTGCAACGGAAAGGAACGAGCGCTCATGCGCGAGATCCTCGGAAGGCGACGCAGGCTCCTGTCCAGGCGAAACAACGGGAGGCCTGAGATGCTCAGCGCGGCCCTGACGTTCGCGACCGCATGGCGGTGGCCCGTACTCCCGGGTGTGGCGGCCGACCCGCAGGGGCGTGCCCGCTGCGGCTGCCCCGACCCGGAGTGCACGGTGCCCGGCGCCCATCCCTTCGACCCCGGCCTCCTCGCGGCCACCACGGACGAGCGCATGGTGCGCTGGTGGTGGACCAACCGGCCCTCGGCCCCCGTCGTGCTGGCCACCGGCGGCGGCGCACCGTGCGCGGTGAGCCTGCCCGCCCTCGCGGCGGCCCGCGCGCTCGACGCCCTCGACCGCACGGGCATGCGCCTCGGCCCGGTCGTCGCGTCCCCCTCCCGCTGGGCGATCCTCGTCGCCCCGTACTCCATGGAGCAGTTGGGCGAACTGCTCTACGCCAAGGACTTCGTCCCCGGCTCGCTGCGCTTCCACGGCGACGGCGGCTACATCGCGCTGCCGCCGTCCGAGACCGGCCAGGGACAGATCCGCTGGGAGCGCGCTCCGCTGCCCGGTTCGGCCGCCCCCTGGGTGCCCGACGTGGAGGCCGTGGTGGACGCCGTCGTCGAGGCACTCACTCGTACGGGTGTGAGCGCGCCCGAGTTGTAGGGGCGTCCGGCGCGCGGCGGGCCGCCCGCCCGCCCGTGCTCGTTATCGTCCGCCTATGCAGCGTCGTTCCGGGGGGTGCCGGGCCGTGACGGCTCCGGCCGGCGGGCCGGACCCCCGAAGAGTCAACCTCGTGGCGCTGGCGGGAGTCGTGGCGTTCGTCCTCGCCCTGCCGCTGGCCGTGGCCTCGGCCGGCCCGGTGGGCGACGGGAGCTCCAGGGCCGGGCGCGGGCCCGTGCCCGCGGACGACCGGCCGCGGGTGCCCGGACCCCGTCGCTCCGCCCCGCCGCCGGGCCTCGGGCCCGCCACCGCCTTCCGGTGCGGTCCCGAGCTCTCCTCGCCCGACGGCGTCGAGGCGCAGACCTGTGTCCTGACCCGGGGCGGGGAGACGTGGGCGCGCGCCTACTACCGCAACGCGACCGGTGACGCGCTGAGCTCGGCCCTGAGTCTGATGGGTCCGGGCGGTCGCACGGTGCAGATGGACTGCGCGGTGGACGCGGAGGACGACCCGGGAACGTGCGAGACACCGGGACAGCGTTCGGCCGGGGATCCGGGGGCGTACTCGGCGGTCGCGGAATTCGCGAGGAGTGCCGACGGGCCGCTGCTGCTGCGTTCGGGAAGCAACTCGGGCCGCCGGTAAGGCGATTGATATTGTTCGGGATTCCGAACATGGAAAGACCCGGTTGCTGGCGACGGGGGATGCACCAGCAACCGGGCTACTCGAACGGTAACAAGAGATCGGCTGTTCGCAAATTCGATCTCGGCTATTCGGACACGGATTTACCTGTCACAACGGGGAGTTGTGACAGGAGTCACCCGGTTCCGGGGCCCCGACCAGCTGACTGGTCGGTCAGTTTCCGGTTCTGTGGGTCAGCTGTGGGTCAGCTGAGGGTCACCTGGCGGTTGGTGAGTCCCCCGCGCGCACGGCGCTCGTCCGCCGTCAGCGGCGCGTCCATGGCCAGAGCGGTGGCGAGGCGCTCGGCGAACTCGGCCGCCGGCTTCTCGACGTCGTCCGCCGTGACGCCGCTCGGCAGGTCCCAGACCGGCACCGTGAGGCCGTGCGCGCGGAAGGAACCCACCAGCCGGGTGCCCTCCCCGAGGCTCGAACGGCCCTCGGCGTGCAGCCGCGCCAGAGCGTCCAGAAGCTGCTCCTCGGCGTGCGGCATGACCCAGCGCAGGTGGTTCTTCTCGGGCGTCTCGCACCAGTAGGCGGCGTCGACCCCGGAGAGCTTCACCGTCGGGATGGCGGCGGCGTTGGCCCGCTCCAGCGAGGCGGTCACCTCGGGCGCCGCGTTCTCCGCGTCCGGGACCCAGAATTCGAAGCCGCTGTGCACAACTGGCTCGAAGGCGCCTTCGGGGTCGAGCAGGTCCTGCAGCCGCGGACCGTCGGCCGGGGCGCGCCGCCCCTCGACCGGGGTGCCGGGCGGCGCGACGAGCGCGCGCCGGAGGGTGTCGGCCAGGTCGCGGCTGATGTCGCCGGACGGCGTGTCGTTCTGCAGGCCGAGCAGCACCGAGCCGTCCTCGCGGCGCAGCGCGGGCCACGCCATCGGCAGGACCGTGGCGAGGGTGACCGAGGGAACGCCCTCGGGCAGGCTCTCCTTGAGCTTCAGCTCGACCGTCGCGGCGGGCACCAGTTCGCGCAGCGCGACCCAGTCGCCCTCACCCGCCAGGCCCTCGAACGGGCGGTGCACCAGCTCGGTCGCGGCGTGCGCGGCAGCCCGGCCGTGGCAGGCCTTGTAGCGGCGGCCGCTGCCGCAGGGGCAGGGCTCGCGGGCGCCGACGACCGGGATCTCGCCGTCCTTGAGCTGCGGCTGCTTGGCCTTCGTCTGGGGTCGCTTCTTGGCCATCGTGGCTGTCTCCCGATCACGGCTCGTCTCGTACTGGCGCGAGCCTAGCCGTTCGTACGGAGACCGACGGGATCCTGTGGACAACGCACCGCGTCGTCCCGGATCCCGGTGGCCCCCCGCGCGCCGTGGCCCAGGTGGGCCGGGGTGGCCGAGCGTGCTCCGGCCCGGGCGGGCCGGGGCGGTCGAGCGTGTCCCCGTTCGGGCCGGCCGGGGTCCTCGACCGCGCCCCGGTTCGCGTCGGCCGGGGTCCTCGACCGCGCTCGGCCGAGGTCCTCCGTCCCGCCCCGGTCCGGCTCAGTCGAGGTCGTCGAAGACGTCCGTGAAGTCCAGACCGGGGATCCCGGACACCCTCGGTGACGTGACGCGCGTAGCGAAATCGTCGTGCCGGTGCGCCGTTTCCACGTCGTTCTGGACGACCACCCACACCGTGACCTCGCCGTGGATGTCGTCCCGGACACCCCAGTCCTTGGCCAGCGCCCTGATGATGTTCAGCCCGCGGCCGCCCCGGGCGGTGACCGACGGGGTGGCGGGTACGGGGCGGGTCGGGCCGCCGCCGTCCGTCACCTCGACCGTCAGCCGGCCCGCCGGGTCGACACGCCAGGCCGCGCGCACATTGCCGTCGCCCGCGAGGGCGTCCCCCAAGGGCCTGCCATGTCGGCACGCGTTGCTCAGCAGTTCGGAAAGGATCAGCACGGCATCGTCGATGACCGTTTCCGCCACGCCCCCCGAACGCAGTTGATCGCGCATCCGGTGCCTTGCTTCCCCCACGCCCGCAGGGCCATGGGGTACGGCCATGCTCGACGACGTGGGCACCTCCTGTGCCACCACCAACGCCACCCCCGAGACCTCCTTCACCCCACGCCACGGTGTGAATGCCCCTTTGGGCTGGACCGGAAACCGGCCAATCGACGTCTGCTGACGCACTCGTAACGATCGAATGCGGAACGAACGCGCCGGTGCACTCCCTGTGACCGGGTGGCTGGTTCTTGACGGTTTCCGAGGGGCGGTCGTGGTGTTTTCCGGAGTCCGTCGGCCGGGGCCGGAGCCAGGTCAGCGGCCCAGTTGGCGCAGTACCGCGCGCGGGCGGTTGGTGATGATGGCGTCGACGCCCAGCTCAACGCAGAGATCGACGTCCTCGGGCTCGTTCACGGTCCAGACGTGCACCTGGTGACCGGCGCGTTTCAGCCGCTCGATGTAGGCCGGGTGACTGCGGACGATCCGCATCGAGGGGCCTGCGATCCGGACACCGGCGGGCAGCCGTCCGTCCCGCAGCCGGGGGGAGACGAACTGGAGCAGATAGACCGTCGGCAAGGTCGGGGACGCGGCCCGGACGCGGTGCAGCGAGCGCGCCGAGAAGCTCATGACGCGCACCGGGGACTCGTCGGCCGAGGCGGGGGCGTCCAGGCCGAAACGCTTCAGCAGGTGCAGCAGCCGTTCCTCGACCTGGCCCGCCCAGCGGGTCGGGTGCTTGGTCTCGATGGCCAGCTCCACCCGGCGTCCGGCGTCGGCGACGAGTTCGAGCAGTTTCTCCAGAGTGAGGACGGAGGTGTCCGCGAGGCTCCCGGGAGCGTGTTCCCAGTCGGGCGACTCGTCGCGGTTCTTCCACGAGCCGAAGTCCAGCGCGGCGAGTTCGGCGAGTTCCAGGGCGGAGACGGCTCCGCGGCCGTTGGACGTCCGGTTCACGCGGCGGTCGTGGACACAGACGAGATGGCCGTCGGCGGTCAGTCGTACATCGCACTCGAGGGCGTCCGCACCGTCCTCGATCGCCTTCCTGTACGCGGCCAGCGTGTGCTCGGGAGCCTCCTCGGAGGCTCCGCGGTGGGCGACGACCTGAATCGGGTGCTGTCGTGCGAGGGTCACCGCGTCATGGTGCCACCGTCGCGAGGCGAGTGTGAGGTGAGATATGTCGCAGAACATTCCTTTTAGTAATAAAAGTCCGTTATAAAGGATGGCCCCGGACGCACAGCCGCCGCTTATGGTGCCCTGACGCCTCGTGGGAAAAGCTGACGGCGTACAAAAGCACATGCACAGCTGAATCGCGCCGGGCCATCGACAAGTGTGAGTGGGCGTGACCGAGTGCGACCGAGAACAACAGCCGTGGATCGAGGAGAAGAGCTGTGAGCACCGAGAACGAGGGCAACGCAGTACCCCCGGCCCCGTCCGCACCCCCCGTGCCGGTGGAAACTCCCGCTGCTTCCGCGCAGGGCGCCCCGCACGTGGGGGAGGCGCCGACCGCTCCGATCCCCGCGGTGCCCGGCACCCCCGGCGCACCGGAGCACGAGTCGGCGCCCGCGGGCATGCCGGCGTACGCGTCGAACGGAGCCGGGCAGGGCACCGACCCCTACGCACAGGCCCCGGCGCAGGGCTCCGCGCCCGAGGCGGGCTGGCCTCCGCCGCCGCCCCCCACCCCTTCGTACGCCGACGGCGGCGGCTCGGGGCACGGCGGCTGGGGCTCCGCCTACCAGCAGCCCGCGCCGAAGCCCAAGAACGGCCGCGGCGGCCTGGTCGCCGCGGTTCTGGTGGCCGCCCTGGTCGCCGGCGGTGTCGGCGGCGGCATCGGCTACTCGCTGGCCAAGAACGACGACAACTCCACCGACTCGACGACGGTCTCCGCCCCGAGCACCAGCGGCGAGGTCAAGCGCGCCTCCGGCACGGTCGCGAACGTGGCCGCCACCGCGCTGCCGAGCACCGTCACCATCGAGGCCCAGAGCACCAACGGCGAGGGCGGCACCGGCACCGGTTTCGTCTTCGACAAGCAGGGCCACATCCTCACCAACAACCACGTGGTGGCGGACGCGGTCGACGGCGGCAAGCTCACCGCCACCTTCCCGAGCGGCAAGAAGTACGACGCCGAGGTGGTCGGCCACGCGCAGGGGTACGACGTCGCGGTCATCAAGCTGAAGAACGCGCCCTCGGACCTCAAGCCGCTCGTCCTCGGCGACTCCGACAAGGTGGCCGTCGGTGACTCCACGATCGCGATCGGCGCGCCCTTCGGTCTCTCCAACACGGTGACCACGGGCATCATCAGCGCGAAGAACCGTCCGGTCGCCTCCAGCGACGGCAGCGCCAGCAGCAAGTCCTCGTACATGAGCGCCCTGCAGACGGACGCCTCGATCAACCCGGGCAACTCGGGCGGTCCCCTGCTCGACGCCTCGGGCGCGGTGATCGGCATCAACTCGGCGATCCAGTCGTCCAGCAGCGGCGGTCTCGGCGGCTCCGGCCAGTCCGGCTCGATCGGCCTCGGCTTCGCCATCCCGATCAACCAGGCCAAGTACGTGGCCCAGCAGCTGATCCAGACGGGCAAGCCGGTGTACGCGAAGATCGGCGCGTCGGTCTCCCTGGAGGAGGGCACGGGCGGCGCGAAGATCACCGAGCAGGGCGCGAGCGGCTCCTCGTCCGTCGAAGCTGGCGGTCCCGCCGCCAAGGCGGGCCTCAAGCCCGGCGACGTGATCACCAGGCTCGACGACATGACGGTCGACAGCGGCCCGACCCTCATCGGCGCGATCTGGACCCACAAGCCCGGCGACACCGTCAAGCTCACCTACACGCGCGACGGCAAGACCCACACGACCGACGTCACCCTCGGCTCCCGCGAGGGCGACAACTGATCCCTCGATCACACGCGGAAGGGGTGCCTCTCATGGAGAGGCACCCCTTCCGCATGCCGCCGGTCCTGTCCCGGGGCGGCCCGCCCGGACGGATCGACGGGTCAGGAGCGCGGCTTCTTCGCGGCCGCCGGGCTCTTCTTCTTGCCTTCGGCGCGCTCCGGGGACGGCGGGGGACCGGGACGCTGCCGATGGCGGGACACGGTCTGGCGCGGCGGCCGGGTCAGCGTGATCTGACGGATTAACTGCTGAAAGCAGGTCAGCGACGCGAGGGCGGGCACGACGGCGGTGGCGACACCGGTGATCGTCTGATGGGCATCGGCCACACAGAACATCATGGCGACCGAGGAGAACAGCAGCACGACGTACCAGGAGTGCACGGCCCGGCGCTGGTGCAGGGCGGCTCTCAGGATGGAGAGCGAGGCCACCATCCAGGGGCCGTAGACCAGCAGGGGCCACCAAGGTCCCGTGCCGCTCTGCGCGTTGGACGCGATGCGCTGCAGCGGTGAGTAGGCCACCATGCCGCTGAAGACGCTCACCATCGACACGGTGGCGGCGGCGACCGCGGCGATCACGAAGCTGACGGTCTGCACCCAGTTGCGGGGATTGCGGACCCGTACCTTGCGGTGCCCGGCCGGGGAGCGCCGGAGGGGCGGCAGTTCGGCGGTGATCCGAACCAGGTTGTCCATCGGGTCACCGGCGAACTCCCCGGTGTACTCCGGGGCGTACTCCTCGGTGTACTCCGGGGCGTACTCCGCGGCGTACTCCTCGGCGTACTCCTCGGTGTACACCGGCTCGCTGCGCGGGGGCGGCACGGTGACGTCCTGCTCCGCCGCCGCGGCGTCCTGCAGGAGGTAGGTGAGTTCCTCGACCGGGTCCCAGCCCTGTTCGTGCAGGTCGGCCACGGGACCGCCGTACTGGCCGGGCTCCGTCCCGGCAGGGGGTCCGGGATGCTGTCCGTACCGGGCGAAGGAGAGATTCGGGTATTCGTCATTCACGGAAATTCGTCCCGGTCACGTGAGCGCCGTGGCGGCCGGAGCGTTCCCGGCCGTTCCACCGCTGATCCATTTCCTCTTGAAACGTGTCCAGCGCCGTGAGGAGATCGCCCGGCGGCGACTTCGCTCCCCACGGTTCGGTGCGCGCGCCGTCCTGGCGCGAAGTGCCGCGGGCGGCGGACGATGTGTACACGGTGGCGGGCTTGCGGCCAGGCCGCCCGGCCGGCACCGCACGTGCCGGGAGCGGACCCGTCGTCGTCGCTCCGGACACGGCCGGAGCGAGAGATCTTGCTTTCGCCATGTTCCGCTAACGCGGCTCCCCCGCATCCAGATGTGCGGCAAACGAGTGAGCGCGAGCGCGCGGAAGTATTCACCAAAGCGGCTTTTCGTGTACGTGGGCCGATCCCGTTCGGAGCGTTGACGCACGGGCGCCGACGGGACCCGGCAGGGCCCGCCGGGGAGCCGGATCGGTGCTGGTGGACCCGGTGCGGACCGTGCCCCCGCGACCGGCTCGGAGCCGGGTACGCTGTACCCGCTCCACCCGGCCGGGCGGAGCGGGGTGGGTTGCCCGAGCGGCCTAAGGGAACGGTCTTGAAAACCGTCGTGGCGCGAGTCACCGTGGGTTCAAATCCCACACCCACCGCAGTGCATGGCCGTACCGGACGGATGGGGTGTCTCTCTCACAGGGGCACCCCATCCGCATGGGGCCTGCCCCCCCGTCGATCCGGCCCGGTGACCGGGACGGGTCAGGAGTGCTCGCGGGCCGCCGGGTTGTTCAGGCAGAGCGCGATGTTCCGGACCGCGGCGGTGAGTTCCTCGATCACCCGGGCCGCCTGTTCCGCGTTGTGGAAGGCCGGGCGTTCCGCCAGTGACAGGCCCAGTTCCTGCGCCGCCTGGAGGGCTGCCCCGGCGCTCTCGGCGGGAGGGGGCGAGGGAGCGGCGGCGGGCGCGGGCACCTCGGCTGGGAGGACGGACCGGACCGGCGCGACCGGGTTCGCCGGGGGCGCGCCGGAAGCCGCGGACGGCCGGACCGTCGGCTCGGGAACGGCGGGTGCCGGCGGGCAGGCCGGCCCGTTGCCGGTCTCCGGTTCCCCCTGGTACCTGGCGAACGGGAGATGGAAGGTTCCGGAGCCGCTGACCGGGAAGGTGTGTGTCTCCTCTTCGGGCCGGGACGGCGGAGCCGGTGGGGACGGTACGACGTAGGGACCCTGGGGGATCTGCTGGACGTGCGGGGGCAGGTCCGGCGCGCGGCGCGTCCGGGGCAGCAGGAGGTGTTCGAAACCCGGGAACGCCAGGGTGGCGGAGTGCGTGGAGGCGCGGGGGCTGTACTGGGCCTGCCACTGCATGCGGTAGCAGTCGACCTGGTCGGCACAGGCGGCGCGGGTGTGGAAGACGGCGGTGTTCTCCCCCAGGTCCGGGTACCAGAGGTTCGGACCCGGGAAGTGCACGGTCCGTCCCCGGGGCTTGATCTGCTCGGCGCACCCCATGCAGCAGCCCTCCGGCACCATGAGCGGGATGCCGCCGTTCTGCTCCGGGTGGCGGGGACCGCTCTCCCAGCGGTACTCCCCGTGGCGGCAGGGCGGCAGCTCGCCGCAGGCGTGGCAGACGGCGTAGTGCTCCGGGAGGATCTGCCAGTCGTGGCTGGCGGGAGCGCACCAGTGCTTCGGCGCGGACCGGGGCAGGTTCTCGCTGCGCAGGACCAGGATCACCGGGCGCTTGTAGAACTCGGCGCGCTCGGGGGCCGGTTTGACCGCCTGGCCGTTGGTCCGCCGCAGTTCGTTGGCGTGCCACCACAGCTCCAGGTGCTCGCCCCATGCCTTCTCGTAGGACTCCGGCCACCAGTCGCCCGGGTAGTCGTTGATCTCCAGGACCCGCCAGGCCTGCCGGTCCAGTACCACGGTGGAGCCGGCCCGCAACCGCAGGTGTGTCCTGTCGTCGCCCTCGTCCGGCCAGTCGTGCCGACCGATATGGGTGGGTTGGCCCGGGAGCCACCTGCGAACCTGCATGCCACGCTCCTTGGCAACGAAACTTCAAAGTTTCAAATGGGGCGGTTGGCCACATTCTGAACAATCAAGACGTTTGGTTCGGCGTAGACACGCACATACCGCCGATTCATGAGGGCCGGAAACACGTTCCGTGTCGCTGCTCTTTCCGGAAACGCCTTTGTCACCGGGTGCTTTCGCCGCTCGGGCCGTCACCGGGACGGGCTTCCGCGCGGCCATGGGCAGGTGGCTCCATACCCGGTCGTCAGGTCCTGACGCTCACCCGTACGTGTGATGAAACTTCACTGGTCGTCACCCCGTACGTGTGCATCGTCCCGTCGGCCCGTCATCGCCCGTCGCCCCGGTCCGCCCGCCGCCCGGCGGCGCGGGCGACGGCGTCGTCTCAGTGCCGCCGGTCCGAAGGGGGCGTCATCCGTGCCGCGGAGGCGATCGTCGAGCGGGCCTCTCGTTCGGTCAGGCCCGTGCGGACGGCGGCCTGGACGAGCGGGGTGATCAGCCGGGGGCCGATGCCGTTCTCGTAGGCGCGGCAGGCGGCCCAGAAGAGGCGGGTGTTGCGCTGGCCCTCGTGGGCGGCGAGGACGAACTGGACCAGTCCCTGCCCTTGGCGTTCGCTCGCGGAGGGCGCGGGGTGACGGGCACGGGCCGGGGGCGGAGGCAGGAGCAGCCGCAGGAGTTCGGGCGGGCAGGGCGCGGGGGCGAGCCGGGAGGTGCCGGGGGCCGTCCCGTACACGCCGTGTTCGGTGCGTGAGCCGGGGCCGACGAGGTAGCCGCCGGCGCCGCGGATGTCGATGCCGGGGGCGAGCCGGCTCGCCGAGTTGGGGACGACGACGTCCGGCGGCCCGCTCAGCCACAGATGGCGGCCGCCGCTGGGGGTCAGGACGACGACCGTGTCCGGGATCGTGAAGAGGTGGCGCAGGGCCAGTTCGCGCAGAGCGGCCGAGGAGTCGGTGTCGGACTTGGTGTCGAGGTCGACGCCGATGAGGTGGTGCGGGTGCAGCCCGCAGGCGATGCCGTAGCCGGTGGCCCAGGGGGCGGCGGCGAAGAGCTCGCGGATGCGCCGGGGCTCGGTCGAGGCGTCGTACACGCCGTGCCCGAAGCGGCCGCATTCGCCGTGGCACGGCCGGGGGTCGGGGTCGTCGCGGTGGGGGGATCGCAGGGCCGGGAGCTTCGTGCGGGACAGCGGGATCACCGCGAGTCCGCGCTCCGCTGCGGACAGGGCGTGCGCCAGGGCCAGTGTGGTGGCCCGCCGGTCGATGGTGGCCATGTCCCCATAATCGTACGGGTGTTCGAAAAAGGGAAGGGTTCCCCGTCTGTGTGGAGGGGCCGGGCGGGTGAGAAGCGGGACCGGTCGGAAACGTGCCGGAACGCTTCCGCTGTTGCGGTGCGCGGGTCGAGCGGTCGCCGAGGGTCTGAGCAGGGGCTTTGTGTGCATGAAGGTGGTTTATCGACATGTCCTCACGCTTGAGGGGGAATTGCGTCTTCCGGTGCGGTTCGCCGGGGGCGCGGTGGGCAACTCTGGACTCGCGACGTCGTGGACAACGCCGAGGCGGTCGGCCGGCCGCCCCGGAACAAGCCGTAAACAAACCGTATTTCGCGTGCATCCCGGTTCATCGCCGGCGCGTGCGCCCGGTTCTGGAGGAACTCACATGGCAAGCGTCCGTACCGCCCGCGTCCTCGCCGCCGTCGCGGCCCTGCCCCTGACCGCCGCCCTCCTCTCCGGGGTCGCGGCGGCCGACAACGGCTCCATCGCGGACACCGGATCGAACGCGGGAGTGGCGACCGCCGGCGGCAGCGGGGTCGGCCGCGACAACAGCGGCAACTCCTCCACCACCCAACAACAGGCGGTCGGCACCGGAGCGTCGAACCGGAGCAACACCGCCCAGGTGAACGGCTCCGCGTTCACGGTCCTCGACCAGGGCGACTCGAACGTCTTCGTCAACTTCGCCAGGCTCTGGTGAGCCGGGGGCCGGCGGACTCCTGCCGGCCGGGGGGTTTCCGGGCGGGGTGGTGATCCGGGGCGGGGGGCTCCGGGGGCGGGGGCTTCACGACGTCTGCGCGACGGTGCTTCGGTGCCGTCGCGCAGACGTGTTCCCGGGGCGCCGCGGGAGCGCCCGGCCCGGCGGCGCGCGGGCGACCCGGGGCGGCGCGGGGAGGTGTACGGGACGGTGTGCGGGGCGGTGTCCATGACCTTGACAGGGCACAGTATCTGACGGACAGTCAGAAAACCTTGTTCGTACGAGGTCCGGGAGGGCCGCCGCCGTGCACCTCGCCCCCACCGAGCGCCAGCAGCGGCTGCGCGCCGAACTGCGCACGTACTTCCGGGAGCTGATGCCGGACGGGCCGCCGCCCGCCGCCGACTCCGCCCGGCAGCGGGCGCTGCTGCGCCGCATCGGCGCCGACGGACTGCTCGGCCTCGGCTGGCCGGTCGCGTACGGCGGACAGGGGCGCGGGGCGGACGAGCAGTTCGTCTTCTTCGACGAGGCCTACCGGGCCGGCGCTCCCGTCTCGATGGTCACGCTGAACACCGTCGGACCGACCCTCATGAAGTACGGCAGCGAGGAGCAGAAGGAGTACTTCCTGCCGCGCATCCTGAAGGGCGAACTCGTCTTCGCCATCGGGTACTCGGAGCCGTCGGCCGGCACGGACCTGGCCTCTCTGCGCACCCGCGCCGTCCGGGAGACCGGCGCCGGGGGAGCGCTCTGGCGGATCGACGGGCAGAAGATCTTCACGTCCAACGCCCAGAACGCCGACTGGATCTGGCTCGCCTGCCGGACCGACCCGGACGCGCCCAGGCACCGGGGCATCTCGATCCTGCTCGTCCCCACCGGGGCCCCCGGCTTCTCGTGGACCCCGGTCGAGACCGTGGGCGGTCAGATCACCACGGCGACCTACTACGACGGTATCCACGTCCCGGCCTCGAACCTGGTCGGCGAGGAGAACGCCGGCTGGGGGCTCGTCACCAGCCAGCTCAACCACGAGCGGGTGGCCCTCGCCGCGATCGGCATGCAGGCCGAGGACTTCTACACGGCCGCCCTGGAGGCGGCCCGTACACCTGATCCGGTGACCGGGCGGTGCCGGGCGGACGAGCCGTGGGTGCGTTCCCGGCTCGCCGAGGTGCACGCCCGGCTGGCGGCGTCCCGCCTGCTCAGCTGGCGTCTGGTGGGGGACGTGGGGGCCGGCGGACCGGCACCGGGGGACGCGAGCGGCGTGAAGTTCACGGGAACCGAGTCCGCGGTCGCGGTGTACCGGATGTGCCAGCACGTCGTGGGACCGGAGGCGCTGGTCCGCTCCGGTTCGCCGGGGGCTTTCGCGGGCGGCGAACTGGAGCGGATGAACAGGGCGGCGCAGATCAACACGTTCGGGGGCGGGGTGAGCGAGGTGCAACGGGAGATCGTCGCGACGATGCGGCTCGGCATGAGGAGGGGGCGGCGGTGAACGGCCGGGGAGGGAGCGCGGGTCCCGGGGCGGATGACGGCGCCGTGCCCGGGGGGCGTGCCGTTCCAGGCGCTGCGGTGCGGGGTGGGACCGTGCCCGGCGGAGCGGTCGGGGGCGCGTCCGTGACCGACGGCACGGTGGGCGACGGGGACGGTCTGGCGGAGCGTCTGAAGGAGTACGAGGGGCGCCCGGCCACCGCCGGGGGTGTCGGCAGGGACCCGGTCAACGCGCCGATGATCCGGCACTGGTGCGAGGCCATGGGCGACACCAACCCGGCGTACCGGGGGCCGGACGCGGTGGCCCCGCCCACCATGCTCCAGGCGTGGACGATGAGCGGTCTCTCCGGGCACGACGGCCGCCCCGGCCGCTCCGGGACCTACGACGAGCTGTTCGCCCTGCTCGACGGTGCCGGATACACCTCGGTGGTCGCCACCGACTGCGAACAGGAGTACCTGCGTCCGCTGCGCCCCGGTGACGAGATCACCTTCGACTCGATGATCGAGTCCGTGTCCGGGCGCAAGACGACCAAGCTCGGCACCGGGTACTTCGTCACCACGCGGATGGACATCCGGGCGGGCGGCGAACTCGCCGGGACGCACCGGTTCCGCATCCTCAAGTACGCCCCGGCGCACCGGAGTCCGAAGACCGCCGAGGTGCCCCGGGGCTCGTCGGGCACCGCGCGGACCGAGAACGCCGGGGCGGGGAGCGGGCGTCCGCGTCCGGTGATCAACCGGGACAACGCGGGGTTCTGGGAGGGGGTCGAGCGGCACCGGCTGCTGATCCAGCGCTGCACGGACTGCGGGGCGCTGAGGTTCCCGTGGCTGCCGGGGTGCGGCGCGTGCGGCTGCCCGGACTGGGACACCGTCGCGTCGGGCGGCGAGGGGACCGTGTACTCGTACGTCGTCATGCACCATCCGCCGTTCCCGGCCTTCGACCCTCCCTACGCCGTCGCCCTGATCGAGCTCGCCGAGGGCGTGCGGATCGTGAGCAACGTGGTGGGCGTCCCGTACGACGAGGTGCGGATCGGGATGCCGGTGCGGCTCGCGTTCCAGCGGTACGACGAGGGGCTGGTGCTGCCGGTCTTCCGCGCCGCGGAGCGGGCCGGCGCCCGCTCGGGCGAGGGGGGCTGACATGGACTTCACGCCCACCGAGGAGCAGCGGGCCGCCGCGGAGCTGGCCGCGCGGATCTTCGGCGACCTCTCCACCCACGAGCGGCTCACCGCGGCCGGGACCGGCAGCGACACCGGACTGTGGAAGGAACTGTGCGCCGCGGGGCTGGTGGCCGCGGTCGCGGACACCGGGCTCCTCGGCCTCGTCCTGCTGCTGGAGGAACAGGGGCGTACGACGGCGCAGGTGCCGTTCGCCGCGAGCTGCGTGTACGGACTGCTCGCGCTGACGGCACACGGTTCGCCGGAGCAGCGCGAGCGGCTGCTGCCGGGGATCGCCGACGGGACGGTGGTGGTGACCGGCGCGCCGGCGGACTCGGGCGTCCGGTCCGCTTCCGGGAGGCTGACCGGTGTCCTGCCCGCCGTACCGTGGCTGCGCGACGCCACCCATGTGCTCGTCGCCGACGACCGGCGCCGGCTCCGGCTGGTCCGCACGGCGGAGGCGGCGGCGAGCGAGCCGGTCGAGCTGACGGCGCCCTGGTCGGCGGGGCGGCTGACGCTGGACGGGACTCCGGGCGAGGCGGTGGGCGCCGCGGGGGCGTACGACGACATGCTGGCGACGGCCCGTACCGCCTTCGCCGGACTCCAGGCCGGGGTGTGCGCGGGGTCGCTGGCACGGGCGGTGGAGCACACGAACACGCGCGAACAGTTCGGGCAGCCGCTCGCGGTCCGACAGGGCGTCCAACTGCGCGCCGCCGACGCGTACATGGACACCGAGGCGATACGGGTGACGGCGTACGAGGCGGCGTGGCGGCGCGACGCGGGGCTGCCGTACGCGGCGCACGCCCTGACGGCGGCCTGGTGGGCGTCCGAGGCCGGTCAGCGTGTGGTGCACACCGGCCAGCACCTGCACGGCGGGGCGGGCGCCGACCTCGCACACCCCGTGCACCGGCACTTCCTGTGGGGCCGCCAGCTGGACGCGTATCTGGGCTGCGGAGGCGAACTGCTGCAGGAGCTCGGGGAATTGATCGCGAACGGGGAGGCGGGGACATGAAGGCGGGCGAGGCGCTGCCACCACTGGAGATCGAGATCACCCGCACGCTGATCGTGGCCGGGGCGATCG
Organism: Streptomyces sp. NPDC021080; assembly: GCF_044333225.1. Classification (NCBI taxonomy): domain Bacteria; kingdom Bacillati; phylum Actinomycetota; class Actinomycetes; order Kitasatosporales; family Streptomycetaceae; genus Streptomyces; species Streptomyces sp. NPDC021080. Next base: position 289,436 of record NZ_JBIRQM010000009.1, read on the forward strand.
CGTCACGGGACTACCAGGACGTGCACCACGACACGGACCTGGCGCGGGCGAAGGGATCACCGGACATCTTCATGAACATCCTGACGACCAACGGTCTGGTCGGACGGTACGTGACCGACCACTTCGGTCCGGCCGCCGTGCTGCGCAGGGTGGCGATACGACTGGGAGCCCCCAACCATCCTGGAGACACCATGGTGTTGACCGGCTCCGTGGAGGAGGTCGACGGCGACACGGCGACGGTGCGCATCCTCGGCGCCAACGGCATAGGCCGGCACGTGACGGGCACGGTGACGGTGACGGTCCCGGCCCCGGAATCGGCGGCCGTCGTTCCCCCCGGCCCTCCGTCCGCCAACCCTCCGTCCGCCAACCCTCCGTCCGCCGACACCCCGTCCGAGGGCGGTGCCGCATGAGCGTGCGCGGGCGGGACGGGCTCGGCGGGCGGGCGGCGATCGTCGGCATCGGGGCCACCGAGTTCTCCAAGAACTCGGGGCGCAGTGAGCTGCGGCTCGCGGTGGAGGCGGTGCGGGCCGCACTCGACGACGCCGGGCTGACGCCCGGTGACGTGGACGGGCTGGTGACGTTCACGATGGACACCAGCCCGGAGATCACCGTCGCGCAGGCGGCCGGGATGGGGGAACTGTCGTTCTTCTCGCGCGTCCACTACGGCGGCGGGGCGGCGTGCGCGACCGTCCAGCAGGCGGCCCTCGCCGTCGCCACCGGCGTGGCCGAGGTCGTGGTCTGCTACCGGGCGTTCAACGAGCGGTCGGGCCGCAGGTTCGGCTCGGGCGTACAGCGGCGGGAGCCGTCGGCGGAGGGCGCGGCGCTGGGCTGGGCCCTGCCGTTCGGGCTGCTCACCCCTGCCTCCTGGGTGGCGATGGCGGCCCGGCGGTATCTGCACACCCACGGACTGACGCCCGAGGCGTTCGGCCATGTCGCGGTGGTGGACCGGAAGTACGCGGCGACGAACCCGGCCGCCTACTTCCACGGCCGACCGATCACGCTCGCCGAGCACGCGGCCTCGCGGTGGATCGTGGAGCCGCTGCGGCTGCTGGACTGCTGCCAGGAGACCGACGGCGGCCAGGCGCTGGTGGTCACCTCCGTGGAACGGGCCCGCGATCTGCCGCGCCCCCCGGCGGTGGTCACGGCCGCCGCCCAGGGCGCGGGCCGGGCGCAGGAGCAGATGACCAGCTTCTACCGGGACGACCTGACCGGGCTTCCGGAGATGGGTGTGGTGGCCCGGCAGCTGTGGCGGACGTCGGGGACCGGCCCGGCGGACATCGACGTGGGGATCCTGTACGACCACTTCACACCGTTCGTGCTGATGCAGCTGGAGGAGTTCGGCTTCTGCAAGCCGGGGGAGGCCGCGGACTTCGTCGCCGAGGAGAGGCTGCCCCTGAACACGCACGGGGGGCAGCTCGGGGAGGCGTACCTGCACGGGATGAACGGGATCGCGGAGGGCGTACGACAGCTGCGGGGCACGTCCGTCAACCAGATACCGGGCGCCTCCCGTGTTCTGGTGACCGCGGGAACCGGGGTTCCCACATCGGGCCTGATCCTCGGGACCGACGCCTGAGACCGCCGCCACCACGAATCACCCGCAGTCGGCCGTGCACGGGAGGGGCCGTGCCGGTACATCGATGCCCGTCGCCACCGACGGTCACACCTCACCCAACAGCGACGGGCTGATGCACCGGCACGGCCCCGACCCACCCACCGGACGGGAACCGCGCCCGGCGGCCGTGTCTCAGGGGTGAACCCTCAGACGACGCGACCCGCGTGTCCACCTTCAGGAGGTGGGGCAGGCCCCCGTTCTCCGACCTGAGGCGGACACGGCTTCGGGACCTGCGGCCGATCCGCCGGACGAGGGGGCGAACCTAGCGTGGAGCCATGACCACACTCGTCTGCACGAGCGCCTCGGACGCCGCCACAGGGGCGGCACGGACCCTGTCGTACCCGTCGTTCTCGTCGTACGTGAAGGCGCGGCAGCCGGTGCTGCTGCGGACCGCCCGGTCGCTCACCGCGAACCCGAGCGACGCGGAGGACCTGCTGCAGACGGCGCTGACGAAGACGTACGTCGCCTGGGACCGGATCGAGGACCACCGGGCGCTGGACGGCTATGTGCGACGCGCCCTGCTGAACACGCGGACCTCGCAGTGGCGCAAGCGCAAGGTCGACGAGTTCGTCTGCGAGGAACTGCCGGAGCCGGAGGGGCTGCCCGCCCCCGACCCCGCCGAGCAGCAGGCGCTGCACGACGCGATGTGGCGGGCGATCACGAAGCTGCCGGCGCGGCAGCGGGCGATGGTGGTGCTGCGCTACTACGAGGACCTGAGCGAGGCCCAGACGGCGGAGGTCCTCGGGGTCTCCGTGGGCACGGTCAAGTCGGCGGTCTCCCGTGCGCTGGGCAAACTGCGCGAGGACCCCGAGCTGACACCCGTCCGCCGGGACGGGGTCCGGCCGGCCGCCGAGTGTGCCCTGAGCTGATCGATCATTCCGTGGTCTAGTGACATACCGAGCGGTATGTGCGCAGAATCAGCGCAACCCATTACTACCGCGTAGGCAATGTCGCCCCGGGAGGACGCCGTGCTGAGCACGATGCAGGACGTACCGCTGACTGTGACCCGCATTCTGGAGCACGGGGCGCTGGTGCACGGAGGGTCGCAGATCACGACCTGGACGGGCGAGGCCGAGCCGCACCGCCGCAGCTTCCGCGAGGCCGGCGCGCGCGCGAACCAGCTGGCCCACGCCCTGCGCGACGACCTCGGGGTGACGGGCGACGAGCGCGTCGCGACCCTGATGTGGAACAACGCCGAGCACGTCGAGGCGTACTTCGCGATCCCCTCCATGGGCGCCGTGCTGCACACCCTGAACCTCCGCCTCCCGGCCGAGCAGCTCGTCTTCATCGTCAACCACGCCGCCGACCGCGTGGTCATCGCCAACGGTTCGCTGCTCCCGCTGCTCGCACCGCTCCTCCCCCAGCTGCCGACGCTGGAGCACGTCGTGGTCTCGGGCCCCGGCGACCGTTCGCTGCTCGGCGGGGCGGGCGTGCGGGTGCACGACTACGAGGAGCTCATCGCCGGGAAGCCGACGGTCTTCGACTGGCCGGAGATCGACGAGCGGCAGGCCGCGGCCATGTGCTACACCTCCGGGACCACCGGGGACCCCAAGGGCGTCGTGTACTCCCACCGTTCGATCTACCTGCACTCCATGCAGGTGAACATGGCCCAGTCCATGGGCCTCACGGACCGGGACACGACCCTCGTCGTGGTGCCGCAGTTCCACGTCAACGCCTGGGGCCTGCCCCACGCGACCTTCATGTCGGGCATCAACATGCTGATGCCCGACCGCTTCCTCCAGCCCGCTCCGCTCGCCGAGATGATCGAGTCCGAGCGGCCGACGCACGCCGCCGCCGTCCCGACCATCTGGCAGGGACTGCTCGCCGAACTGACCGCCAAGCCCCGTGACGTCTCCTCCCTCACCCAGGTGACGATAGGCGGCTCGGCCTGCCCGCCCTCGCTCATGGCCGCCTTCGACGACCTGGGCATGCACGTCTGTCACGCCTGGGGCATGACCGAGACCTCCCCGCTCGGCACCATCGCCCGCCCGCCGGCCCACGCGGTGGGCACGGACGAGGAGTTCGCCTACCGCCTCACCCAGGGCCGCTTCCCGGCGGGCGTCGAGGCCCGCCTCACCGGCCCCGGCGGCGAGCGGCTCCCGTGGGACGGCGAGTCCGCCGGTGAGCTGGAGGTCCGCGGCCCGTGGATCGCCGGTGCCTACTACGGCGGCAGCGACGGGGAACCGCTGCGCCCCGCCGACAAGTTCAGCGAGGACGGCTGGCTCAAGACCGGTGACGTCGGCACGATCAGCCCCGACGGCTTCCTGACCCTCACCGACCGTGCCAAGGACGTCATCAAGTCGGGCGGCGAGTGGATCTCCTCGGTCGACCTGGAGAACGCCCTCATGTCCCACCCGGACGTGACCGAGGCCGCGGTCGTGGCCGTCCCCGACGAGAAGTGGGGCGAGCGCCCGCTGGCCACCGTCGTCCTGAAGGAAGGCTCCACCGCCGACTTCGCGTCGCTGCGCGCCTTCCTCGCCGACGAGGGCAGGATCGCCAAGTGGCAGCTTCCCGAGCGCTGGTCGATCGTCGAGGCCGTCCCGAAGACGAGCGTCGGCAAGTTCGACAAGAAGGTCATCCGCAAGCAGTACGCGGAGGGCGGCCTGGACGTGACCGAGCTCTGACGCGTTCCGCCGCGCGCACATCACACGCGAGCCGGGAGGGGCGTCCCTCCCGGCTCGCGTGCTGCGTGCTTCTCACAAACGTACGGGCACGGCCCTAGTTGGTGCCGATGCGGGCCAGGAGGTCGACGATCCGCTCCTGGACCTCGTCGCTCGTGGACCGTTCGGCGAGGAACAGCACCGACTCCCCCGCGGCCAGCCGCGGCAGTTCGGCCGTGTCCACGGCGGCGGTGTAGACGACGAGCGGCGTGCGGTTCAACTGCCCGTTCGCACGCAGCCAGTCGACGATCCCGGCCTGTCGGCGCCGTACCTGCAGCAGGTCCATCACCACGAGGTTCGGACGCATCTGCGCGGCCAGGGTGACCGCGTCCTCGTCCGTCGAGGCGCGCGCGACCTGCATCCCGCGCCGCTCCAGCGTCGCCGTCAGCGCCAGCGCGATCTCCGCGTGCTCCTCGATGAGCAGCACGCGCGGCGGGTGCTGCTCGGAGTCGCGCGGTGCGAGCGCCTTCAGGAGCACGGCGGGGTCGGCGCCGTACGCCGCCTCGCGCGTCGCCTGTCCGAGCCCGGCCGTCACCAGGACGGGAATCTCGGCCGCGACGGCCGCCTGGCGCAGCGACTGCAGCGCGGTGCGGGTGATCGGACCGGTCAGCGGGTCGACGAACAGCGCGGCGGGGAACGCGGCGATCTGCGCGTCGACCTCCTCGCGCGAGTTCACGATGACCGGCCGGTAGCCGCGGTCGCTCAGCGCCTGCTGGGTACCGGCGTCGGGCGCCGGCCACACGAGCAGCCGCCGCGGGTTGTCCAGCGGCTCCGGGGGCAGTTCGTCGTCCACGGGCCGCGGCTGCGGCTGGTCGGCGATCTCGACCGCACCGCCGGGACCGTCGAGCGGTTCGGGACCCTCGGCGGCGTTCTCGTCCGGCGCTCCTATGGCGTAGGACCGTCCGGCGCCCTCGGTGGTGCCGGGCCGCCGGGGTCCGGCACCCGGCTGGGCACCCCCCGGAAGGGCGCGCGCGGCCGTCTCCGGGCGATCGGCGGCGGGCTCCGGCGGAGTGCCGAGCTTGCGGCGCCTGCCCCCGCCGTTCGTCGCGTTCGGGGGAGGAGTCGGGGCCTGGACGCCGCCGCCCGGCTGCGCCGCCGCGACCTGGCGGGCGAACGGGACGCCCTGTCCGAGCGTGCGCACGCTTATGGCACGGCCCTGCGTCGAGTTGGGGTCGGCCGGGGCGGACGCGGGCGTCGCCTCGGCGGGCAGCGGCTGGGCGACCCGCGCGGCCGGGCGCTCCGGTGGCAGCGGGGCGGGAGCCGCCTGGGCGGCCGGGAGCGCGGGCTGCGCACCGGCGCCGGTGGTGTTCGCGTCGGGCCACGGCTGGGCCGCCGGAACGGGCACGGCATCCGGCTGCGCGCCTGCGGCAGGCAGTCCGGGGGGAACCGGCTGACCGGCGGCGGCAGCGGCCGGGACGACCTGCGCGGGAAGTCCCTGCGCGGGAACCGTCTGCCCGAGAGCGGGCACCGCCTGAGCGGGCACTCCCTGAGCGGGCACTCCCTGCGCGGGCACCGGCCGACCGGGAATGCCCGGCGCCGGGAGCGCCTGTCCGAGTGCCCCGGCCGCCGCGGGAACCGGTTCCGCGACCTGGCGGGCGCGTCGGCGGCCCGTCGGGGCGGCGACAGGGTGCGGCTGCGGCGGGGTGTGGTCGTCGTCGGGGTCGTGCCGCATCGCGTCGTGGCGGCCGTCGGGCTGCTGGGCCAGCGCGACCTGGGCCTGCACCTGCTGGGCCTGCACCTGGGCCTGCACCTGGTCCTGTGCCGCCTGGGCCACCTGCGCCCGCGCGGCCTGGACCTCGGCCGCGTGGGCCTCGGCGGCCTGTTCCTGCGCGGCCTGCGCCTGCGCCTCGGCCTGGACATACTCCGGAGAGCGGTCCGCCTCCGCCGGCGGCAGCGCGAACACCGTACGGGAGCCCGTGTCCTGCTCGGCGGCACGCTCGGCCGCCGCGGCCAGCGCACGGCGCCGCCGCCCGGCCGGCCGGCCCGCCTCGTCGGTGTCGTCGTCCTCGTCGGAACCCTGGTCCGGCGCCGGCGCGACGGGCGCCGCGGGCAGCGCGTTCTGCTCACCGTCGCGGCGCGCGCGCCGTCCGGTGGGCACCGGGACCGGCATCCCCTGCGGAGGCACCGTGCCGCCCAGCCCGGATCCCACGGCCGCGGTTTCCGCCCCGTGCTCGCCCGCCATCACGACCGAGCCCTCGGAGACCCCGCCGGCCGTGCCCTGGGCCGGGGCGTCGCCCGTGCCCTCGGCGGGGCTGGGCCGGCCACGGCGTCGTCCGGTGCCGCCGGATCCGTCCTCGGCGCCCTCGCCCTGCTGTTCCTGCGCGGGAACCGCCGGCTCGCCCGCCGCCTGCTCCTCGACGGCACGCCGGCGGCGGCGCCCCGTGGGAGCGGTCGCGCCCGCCGCCTCCAGGGCCTGCGGACCCGACTCCCCGGACTCCTCGCCCTCCAGGAAGGCGTCCGTGGAGGACCGCCGGGCCCGGCGCCGGCCACCGCTCTGCTGCGGGGCCTGCTGCAGGGCCTGTCGCGGGTCCTGCCCGGCAAGGGCGATCTCGGCGCCGACGGGCGCCACGGCGTCGAGCGGAACCGCGCCCGCCCCGCCGCCGATGGGCACCTCCAGGACGTACGCGCTGCCGCTCATCCCCGGCACCTCGTGCGTCTGGAGCACACCGCCGTGCGCGCGCACGATCCCGCGCACGATCGGCTCGTGCACCGGGTCTCCCCCGGCGTACGGCCCGCGCACCTCGATGCGGACGACCTCGCCGCGCTGCGCCGCCGCCACGACGACCGTGTTGTCCATGTAACCGCCCGCCGACACCGGCGCGTTGCCGGTCGCGTCGACTCCGGCGACGTCCGCGACGAGGTGGGCGAGGGCGCGCGCGAGGCGCTGCGGATCGACCTCGGCCTCGATGGGCGGTGCGTGCACGGCGAACTGGACGCGTCCGGGCCCGATCAGTTCGATGGCGCCCTCGACACCGGCCGCGACCACGGCGTCCAGCATCACGTTCGTACGGAAGATCGTGTCGATGCCCGCGTCCAGGCGCTGGTAGCCGAGGACGTTGTCGACGAGCGTCGTGATGCGCGAGTAGCCGGCCGCGAGGTGGTGCAGGACCTGGTTGGCCTCGGGCCACAGCTGCCCCGCGTCGTCGGCGGCGAGCTTGGCGAGTTCGCCGCGCAGCTGGTCGAGGGGTCCGCGCAGGGAGTGGCCGAGGACGGCGAGCAGCTGCTCGTGCCGGGCGGCCAGCGCCTCGTAGCGGTCCTTCTCGCGCTCGCCGAGCGCCGCGTACCGCTCCTCGCCGGCGGCGAGATCCTCCTCGTGCCCCTCGGTCAGCTCGGTGAGCTCGGCGGTGTGCCGCTCGCGCAGCTTCTCCAGCTCGGCGGTGTGCTCCTCGCCGAGCCGTTCCAGTTCCTCGGCGTGCCGGGTGGCGGCGGCTTCCTTCTCCTCGACCAGGGTGTCGTACGGCCGCCGGTCGGTGAAGGTCATGACGGCACCGACGAGCTGGTCCCCGTCGCGCACCGGAGAGGTCGTCAGGTCGACCGGCACCTTGTCCCCGGACTTCGACCACAGCACCTGCCCGCGCACCCGGTGCTTGCGCCCGGAGCGCAGGGTGTCGGCGAGCGGCGACTCCGAGTAGGGGAAGGGCTCGCCGTCCGCCCGCGAGTGCAGGATCAGGGTGTGCAGTTCCCTGCCGCCGAGATCGCTGGCCCGGTATCCGAGGATCTGGGCGGCGGCGGGGTTGACCAGGACGACCCGCCCGTCGGTGTCCGTGCCGACGACGCCCTCGGCCGCCGCGCGCAGGATCATCTCGGTCTGGCGCTGCGAACGCGCGAGCTCGGCCTCGGTGTCGACGGTGCCCGAGAGGTCGCGCACGACGAGCATGAGCAGCTCGTCGGGGGTGGGGCCGTGGTTGTCGTAGGCCTGCTGGCCGCTCTCCAGATTCGCGCTGGTGACCTCGACCGGGAACTCCGAGCCGTCGGTCCGCCGCGCGATCATCCGGGTCGGCTTGGTCCGCCCGCGCTCGTCGGTGCTGTCGGGGCGCCGCATGGAGCCGGGGATCAGCCGGGAGTCGAACTCGGGAAGCAGATCGAGCAGCCCGCGGCCCACCAGGGCCGTGCCCGGGGTCTCGAAGGCCTCCAGGGCGATCGTGTTGGCGTTGACGACGGTCCCGTTGGCGTTGACCAGGACCAGCGCATCGGGCAGCGCGTCCAGTATGGCTGCGAGGCGAGCAGCGCCTCGGGATGGCCTGCTGCTCACGAGACGCTTCCTCCCTGTTACCGCACCTTGCCGACCGCGGAGGCCATCTTGCCAACCGGCCCGCGGCGTGTCACGCGAGGGAGTCTACGGGCAGAGGTTGCGCTCGCGATGCCGGATGAGAGGGAGGTCGCACACATATGAGACGCAGAACCGGCGGAGAACCTGTGACCACGCATTTCACCGAGCGGAACCGTGAGATCACCGTGACTTCGCCGTGTCCTCGCGGCTTCCGCGCTAGGAACGGGCGCCCGGCAGAACGGGCACCAGGGCGTTCCAGCGCGAGATCTCGCACCCGTTCGAGCGGTCGTAGCGGGCGTCGACGGGGCGCCCCGCCCAGGTTCCCGTGACATGAGCGGTGGCCGGACCCCCGTAGACCATCGTGCACAGGGCGTCCGGCGGCACCGGGGCGAAGGTGTCCTTGCCCCAGGTGGTCATCCGCTCCAGCCGGTCGCAGGCATCCGCCGCGTGCGGATGGGTGCCGCCCGCGGGGTGGCAGTCCAGCTCGAACGTCCCGTCCGCGTCGCCGCCCACGCCGTGGACGGTCACGGTCAGCCGGTCGGCGGAGTCCTCCGGCCGGGCCGGCGGGGGCATGAGGGCCGGCAGGGCGAGGCCGTACGAGGTGCCGGCGGTTCGCGCCGCGGTCGTCGGCGGCCCGGCGCGGAACGGGGACGACGGTCCGGTGAACGCGGTGAGCGCGGTGGCGGGCCCGGAGAGGGACGCGACGGGCACGGGGGGCATCCCGGGGGCACGGGTGACGGCGCCGGCGGTGGCGCCGGGCGTCCAGGAGAGGACGGCGGTGGCTGACACGGCGGCGGTGAGGAGCAGTCGGCGCAACATGTCCTGCCTAACGCGGAACGACCCACCCGGTTGCGTGCCCGTGGAGGCTTTGCGGTGCGGCGCATCCGCCTAGTACCGTGGGGGGCGATTGGTGACACGGCGCTCGACTGTGTCATCATCTGCACGCACCACTCGCGCTCGCGTGAGGGGTTGTGCGGGAGGCGTCGCCTAGTCCGGTCTATGGCGCCGCACTGCTAATGCGGTTTGGGACTTCAATCCCATCGAGGGTTCAAATCCCTCCGCCTCCGCGCGAAGACCCGAAACCCCGGTCCACTGGACCGGGGTTTCGGCGTTCCGGGAGTCCGCGAGGACCACCGACCACATGCGCCCCCAGCGACCCCGCGAGCGCCCTGAAGGACGTTTTCCCAGGTCACAAGGGGTGAGGGGAATGGATTTCACATGGCGGCGGCAGTCATGTAATGTTCTTCCTGTCGCCGCGAGCGGGGCAAAAGCCCGGGGAGCGAAGACAGAAGCAAAAACAGAACAAGCACTCGTAGCTTAACGGATAGAGCATCTGACTACGGATCAGAAGGTTGCAGGTTCGAATCCTGCCGAGTGCACACAGGTGAGAGGCCCGGACGAAAGTCCGGGCCTCTTGCGTTGTGTGGGCGTACAGCAGCGAAGTACAGCAACGGGCTTGAAGCAGAGGAGTCCCACCCCGTAGGTAGGGTGTCCGCTCATGTCGCGCTGGCTGTAGGGCCGAGGCGGCGGGGGCGTGCGGTCGGGAGGGGCCATATGAGGTTCAGAGTTGGGACAGCGGGACTGACCGCTGTAGTACTGGCGGCCCTGGCCGGGTGTGGGACACAGGCAGCCGGAGGCTCGGACGACACGGTAGGACCGGCGTCGGTGACCACTGCCCCGGCGGCGGAGAAGACGAACCTTCCTTCCGCAGAACTGCAGGGCCGATGGTGGACGTGGGCAGCCACGGAACCCGAGGCGAGCAACCCTGTCGCTGACACGGACGGGAGCGCGTGCGGCCGCAATCAACCGAAGGACGTGTGGTTCCTGGCCGGCTCCTTCGGCGGCCAGGTCAAGCGAGCGTGCGAGGTGCCCAACGGTCGTCCGATCGCAGTGCCTGTGATCAATCTTGTCGGAGACGACCAGGACTGTGCGGCCTTCATGGAAGGCGCGCAAGGAACTGTGGTGCTCGACGGCAAGCCGGTGGAACCGGATACCTATGCAGGTGACTCGATCACGGTGGAAGGTACTCAAGGCAACCCGGTCACCCAGCAGGGAGGGCGCTTCACGGCTACGGGGTGCGGCCTTTGGGCGCAGCTGCCCTCCCTGGCTCCCGGAGCACATTCGCTGAAGATCCGTGGACGGTCGGGCGACTTCTCCATCGGCGTGGACTACGCGTTGACTGTTTCCGCCTCATCGAACTAGAGGAGAAGACCCTGGGGTAGTCCCCGAGGTCTTCCGCACGCCGACGCTGTGGACGGCTCAGCCGACGCCGCCCATCACGTCGGACAGCTTGCCGATCACGGCGCACACCTCTTCCTCGCTCGCTTCCGCGTAGACCTCCATCGTCATGGCGATCTGCGAGTGTCGCAGGATGCGCTGCGCCACCTTCGGGTGGACCTTGAGGGCGACCAGGAGCGAGCTGCACGTGTGCCTGGTGTTCCGCAGCGGGATCGCACGGAGGCCGGCGCGGCGGACGCGCAGGGCGAACATCCGAGTCAGGTTGCCCGGCTCGATCGGGGTTCCGTACTTCGTGGTGAAGATCAGGCCGTGGCTGTCCTGCCAGAGATCCCGGGCAACCGCCCGGTCGCCGGTCTGCTGGGCGCGACGCATCCGCAGCGCCTTGAGACAGAGCGCAGGCAGCGGCAGGAAGTCGTCGGAGTCCTCCGTCTTGGTCTCGCGGTGCAGGATCTGCCGACCGGCCCGCTGGATCTGGTGATCCACGTACAGCTCACCCCGCTCGAGGTCGACGGACTTCCAGGTCAGCCCGAGCACCTCACCGCGGCGCAGAGCGAGGCACAGCACGAGCACCCAGACCGCGAAGAGGTGGTCGTCACGGGCAGCCGCATCAGCGAGGAACCGGCCCGCCTCGGCAACGGACCACGGTTTGATCCGACGACGTCGAGGCTGGGCACCTTCACCAGTGAGGCGACGTTCTTGGTGATCTCCTCCTCGGTGACCGCGTGAGTGAGCGCGGCACGCAGGGCGTCGCGAGACCCCTGGACGATCCGCCGGGACGGGCAGGCCTCGCAGCAGTCGCCGACCGCGCAGCACCTCCGGTGGTTGGGTTCCCGCTTGGCGTCCTTCCCCTGGGCGCAGCACTGGCAGACGGTCACCAGCTTGGTCAGCGTCAACGCATTGGACATGGCCCTCCGCAACCGGCGCCCCGAACCGGGCGGGATCGTTCACGCCGATCACGGAACCCAGTTCACCTCCTGGGTCTTCGGGGAGCGGATCCGCTCCGCCGGCCTCTTGCTGTCGTTCGGCACCGTCAGGGACGGCCTGGACAACGCGATGACGGAGTCGTTCCGGTCCTCGATGCAGATCGAGCTGCTCAACCGCAAACGGTGGAGGACCCGGGTCGAGTTGGCGAACGCGATCTTCGAGTACATCGAGATCTTCCACAACCGACAGCGGCGCCACTCGGTACTGGGCTACCGCACCCCGATCGAGTACGAACTACTCTCCGAACAAGACACATCCCCGCCGCCAGTCAGCCACCGCAACTGGAACCCAAACCGTGGGGCAGGTCAACGCGTGGCTTCGGTTCGTCCGACAAGTCCAGGGCCGGCGGGCCGTCGGTCGACGCCCCGCGCGTCCGGGGTGAGCTCAGTTTCGCGGGGACTCCGGGACCCACTGCCGGGGCGAGTCGGCGTACCGGTAGAGCGGCAGCCCGGTGATACCGGTGGTGCGGAAGGGGCGGCCGTGGTCGTCGATCCGGATGGTGCCGGTGCTGCCCTGTGAGGACCAGTCGAGGTCGAGGTACCACTCGCACGCGCACGTCTTGGTCCGCGCGTCCACCATCAGGACCTCCGGGTCCTCCACGGAGACCCGGTACGGGAAGCGCCGCGCCGGCAGGATCGTGTCGCCCCTGCTTCCGGGCACGGCCCGGGCGACGGGGGTGCGCTTGTCGAGACTCACGGCGAAGGACCTGGGCGTGATGCCCCCGCCGCAGCCCGGGGACGTGTCGTAGACGAAGGCTCCGCTGTCCGGGGGCGCGGCGCGGCGCACGACCCGGACGTGCAGGGCCTCCAGGACGACGGCCGCCGAGGTGCGCCCCTGTACCGACACCCGCACGATCGTCTCCCCGCCGTGCACCGCGTCCTGGGCGTTCGCCCACACCTCGGCGTCCTCGGCGGACGGCGGCGGCGGGACCTGCCGCGGGGGTCTGCCGATGACGTAGTCGTGGCCGCAGTCCCCTTCCCATACGTGGGAGTTCACGGCCCAGGTGAACGGTGCGGCCGGGGCGGACGGGCGTGCCGGTGTGCCGGTGGGCGAGGCCGACGGGCCGTGGTGCGGTGAGGCCGCGCCGCCGGGCGAGTCCTGGGTGAGGGCGTCCGGGAACCCCGGGAGCGCCGAGAGCCCCGCGGCGGTCAGGAGGAACACGGTGCCCAGTACGGAGGACACGACGGCCGGACGTCGCCGGTACCAGGCACGGGAGGGCCGCCCGCCGACGGTCGCGGGCGCCGCTCCCGACGCGGTCCCGGCCTCCGGTGTGCGGGGCGCGTCCGGGGTGGTGTGCGCGGGCGCCGTGTCCGGCGCGGGTGTCGCGGCCGGGGTGTCCGGCAGGGTCGGTGCGTCCGGCGGGGCCGGTTCGGCCGCCGCGTCCCGCGAAGGTGTCGTGTCAGGAGCGGGCGTCGCGTCCGGCGCGGGTGCCGTGAGGGAGGTGGGCGGCGTCGGGGAAGCGGGTGTCGCGAGGGGCGCGGGGGTGGTTCCCGGCTCAGGAGTTCTGCCCTGCCCCTCCGTGCCGCGTTCCTCCGTGCCGTCTGCCGGGACGGCCGGTTCGCCCGCGGCCGCCGGAGGCCGCGGCGTGCCGCCCGGCCGCCGTCCGGTCCCGGCCGGGCGGGACCGGCGCCGCTCCGCGACCGCCAGGATCCACAGGCGGTGCAACTCCACGCGCTCGCGCGGCGAGGCCCCGCACAGCGCGGCGAACCGCTCCACCACGCCGAAGTCCAGCGGCACGGCCTCGCCCGCGCAATAGCGGTGCAGCGTGGAGGCGTTCATGTCCAGGCGCCGGGCGAGAGCCGCGTAGCTGCGATCCGTGCGGGTCTTGAGGTGCGCCAGCAGCTCCGCGAACCTCGTCACGTCGTCGGCCACGGCCATGGCCCGTGCCCACCTCCGCTCGTATCCGTCCGTCCCGTCCCGGAACGGCATCCCAGGCAGTCCACGTCTTTGCACGTCAACTGCCCTGGGACGGTTCCACCGTTGCGGATCGGACGGCAGTGATTGCCGCCGCGCCCAGGCGCCGCCGATGCTCTTGGTGTCGCCCTCCAGCGGTACGGCCCCACAGGCCGGCTTGTTCAGGGGAGCGGCATCCACATCACCGACTCGTCCAGGGGACATCCCTGCCCGGACGCACCCTCGACGGGGTGTCCGGCGGGCCCGTGCGACGACGTCCACCGACCAGGAACGAGGGACACACCATGCACGGCAACACTTCCGGACGCCGCAGCCTCCGCCGTATCGCGGCCGTCGCCGCCGGTCTCACGCTGGGCCTCGGGCTCGGCGTCTCGGCGCACGCCTCCCAGACCGCCGCGCCGCACCGCGCTCCGCTGGCGGCCACCGCCCAGGCGCGGACCGTGAGCGGCAAGACGGGCGACGCGCTGACCGGCATCGCCGACTTCTACGGCGCCTACATCGACGCCCAGAACGGCTCCGACCCCAACCCCAAGCTGATGAAGGACCTGCGCGCCCACTACCTGGACTCCGCGCTCAGCAAGAAGCTGGCGGCCTGGGAGCGCACGAACCACGCGGACGGCGTCCTGCGTGCCCAGAACATCCCCGCCCGGTGGACGGTGACCGAGAAGAGCAAGGGCGACTCCACCGAGGCCGTCGTCACCCTGAGCTGGAGCATGGGGGGCACCGTCAAGCTCTCGGTCGTCATGACCCCCGACCACCACATCGTCAGCATCACCCCCGCCAAGTAGCCGTTGGGCCGGCCCGCTCGCCGGACACACGGCGGCAGGACCGGCCCCGCCGCCTGCCACGCCCCTGCGTCCCGTGGACGTTCCCGCCGGCCAGGGTGCTTGTCGGTGGGGTCCTCTACTGTCGTTGTGTGCGGCGGGCGTGGACGTGTTCGGGGGTGCGGTGGTCGGGGGACGGGGCCGTGCTCGTGTGGGGTGGCGGGCGGACGAGTCCGCTGGTTCCTGGGCGGCGGGTCGCGTTCGGTGTCGTGGACGGGGGTGTGCGGACCTGCGTGGGGGCGCGGGGGAACGCGTGTCCCGTCCGGGCCGTCGTGTCGTCGCGCGGTACGGGGGCGCGGTGCGAGGAGTGCGCGCGGCTGGACCGGGCGCACTCCGTGGCCGCTGACACGCTCGCCGATGATCCGCGGCCGTACCGCGTGTACCTCGCGTGGTTCGGGCCCGGCCTGGTCAAGGTGGGGATCACCCGGGTCGAGCGGGGTTCCGTCCGGCTCCTGGAGCAGGGCGCCGTCACCTTCAGCTGGCTGGGGCAGGGGCCGCTGATGGCGGCGCGCCGGGCCGAGGAGCTGTTGCGGGCCGCGCTCGGGGTGCCGGACCGGATTCCGTACGCCGACAAGCGGGCGGTGCGGGCGGCGCTGCCGGGGGCCGGGGAGCGCCTCGCCGAGATCCGGGAGCTGCACGAGCGTGCCGCGGATCTCGACGGCTGGCCGGAGTCGCTCGGGCGTGCACCCTTCGAGCCCGTCGATCACACGGACGTCTTCGGACTCGCCGGGCTCTCGCCCGCGTGGGGGGTCGTGCGCGAACTGGCCGCGGGCGGCTCCGTCGACGGCGAGCTGCGTGGTGCCGCGGGTCCCGATCTCCATCTCCTCACCGGGCGTGGAGTGGTCGTTCTCGACACCCGGCTGATGACGGGATGGGAGCTGACCGGGGCCGGGGCCGCGGACGTGGCCGGGGGTTCTGGAATCACCTTTCCCGTCCGGGAGGCGCCCCCGGCGGACGCCGGTGTCCAGGACGGCCTCTTCTGAAGGAGGACGGTCTCTTCTGGGGGAAGAGGGAGAGGGGACGGGGGACGCAGGGGTCGGCCGGGGCCGGAATGGTCAAGACTTCGATCCCTTTCGGATCCCGTTCGGAAAGGTGCTGGACGACGGGGGACGCCCGGAACGAGAGTGTCGGACATGAGCGATCACTCCGACGTACCTGTCGCAGCCCACGAACCCCCCTACTACGCCGCCGTGTTCACCTCCGTGCGCACGGACGAGGACGCCGGATACGCAGAGGCGGCCGAGCGGATGGAAGAGCTGGTGAAGCGGATCCCGGGCTATCTGGGGATGGACCACGCGCGGACGCCGGGCGGACTGGCCATCACCGTCGGATACTTCCGGGACGAGGACGCCATCAAGGAGTGGAGTGCGCATGCCGAGCACCGGGCGGCACAGCGGCGCGGCCGGGCCGAGTGGTACGAGCGGTACACCCTGCACATCGCCAGGGTCGAGCGGAGCCACGGGTTCGAGCATGCCGGGGACTGAGCGGGAAGGCGGCGCGGACGCGGCCCCCGAGGTGGTCCCCGGGGAGACGGTCGGCGGCGGCGCGCGGCAGGAGGCGGGCCCTCGTCCGCTCGCCCGGGAGGCGCGGGAGGAGGCGCGGGAGGTGCGGGCCTTCTGGGAGGGGCTCGGGCTGCCCGGACTCGTCGACGTCCACACGCACTTCATGCCCGAGCGGGTGCTGCGCAAGGTGTGGGACTACTTCGACGGACTCGGCGAGCTCACCGGCGGCATCGAGTGGCCGATCGCCTACCGCGCCGCCGAGGACGAACGGCTGGCACTGATCCGGGAGTTCGGGGTACGCGCTTTCACGGCGATGCTCTACCCGCACAAGGCCGGCATGGCCGAGTGGCTCAACTCCTGGGCCGTCGGCTTCGCCCGCCGGACCCCGGACTGCCTGCACACCTCGACCCTGTTCCCCGAGAAGGGAGTCGAGCGGTACGTGCGCGAGGCGGTGGAGGCGGGCACGCGCGTCTTCAAGGCGCACGTACAGGTGGGGGCTTACGACCCGGGGGACGAACTCCTCGACCCGGCATGGGGGTTGATCGCCGAGGCGGGAACCCCCGTGGTGATCCACTGCGGATCGGGGCCCTCGCCCGGCAAGCACACCGGCCCGGGCCCGGTCGCGGCCGTCCTGCGCCGGCATCCCCGGCTGCGCCTGGTCTTCGCGCACATGGGGATGCCCGAGTACGAGGAGTTCCTCGGCCTCGCCGAGCGGTACGACGAGGTACGGCTCGACACGACCATGGCGTTCACCGACTTCAGCGAGCGGCTCGCGCCGTTCCCGCCGGAACTGCTGCCCCGCCTCGCGGACCTCGGGGACCGGGTGCTCCTCGGCACGGACTTCCCGAACATCCCGTACCCGTACGTCCACCAGTTGCGCGCGCTGGAACGGCTCGGGCTGGGGGACGACTGGCTGCGAGCGGTCTGCTTCGACAACGGCGCCCGCCTCTTCGGCCTCGGCTGACGCCGGAAAGCGCTACCCAGCAGTTTCCTGAGAAGCTCCTGTGCGTTTCTCAGGAAAATCACAGGCTGCCGAAAGGATGCTCTCAGCGGTGCCTACCAAGGTGTCCGCTATGACCACGACCTCGCCCCAGGGGCGCACCGAACTGCTGAGGCCGGACGGGAGCCCCGTCCGAGTGCTGGTGGTGGACGACGAACTGTCGATCACCGAGCTGCTGTCCATGGCCCTTCGCTACGAGGGCTGGCAGATCCGCAGCGCGGGTGACGGGACGGGTGCGGTGCAGACCGCGCGCGAGTTCCGGCCCGACGCCGTGGTGCTCGACATGATGCTGCCGGACATGGACGGGCTGACGGTGCTCGGCCGGCTCCGCCGGGAGCAGCCCGACGTGCCGGTGCTGTTCCTGACCGCGAAGGACGCGGTCGAGGACCGGATCGCGGGTCTCACCGCCGGTGGCGACGACTACGTCACCAAGCCGTTCAGCCTGGAGGAGGTCGTGGCCCGGCTGCGCGGCCTGATCCGGCGTTCCGGCGCGGCCGACCGTCGGTCCGACTCCGTGCTCGTCGTCGGGGATCTCACCCTGGACGAGGACAGCCACGAGGTGTCGCGCGGCGGGGACAACATCCACCTCACCGCGACCGAGTTCGAGCTGCTGCGCTTCCTGATGCGCAATCCGCGCCGGGTGCTGAGCAAGGCGCAGATACTCGACCGTGTGTGGTCGTACGACTTCGGCGGCCAGGCCAATGTGGTGGAGCTCTACATCTCGTATCTGCGCCGCAAGATCGACGCCGGACGCGAACCGATGATCCACACCCGGCGCGGCGCCGGTTACCTGATCAAGCCCGCGACGTCATGAGCGGACGACGACGGCCGCGGGCACAGAGGAGGCGGGGGCGACAGCCGCGCACCCTTCGGACGCGGCTCGTCGTCGGGTCCGTCGTGCTGATCGCCGTCGTGTGCGCGGTGATCGGCACCGTGACCACGATCGCGCTGCGCACCCACCTGTACAAGCAGCTGGACGGCAACGTCGCCGAGGCGGCGATGCGCGCGGCGGGCCCGACGGGGCCCCCTGCGGGCGGCCCCACCGACGGCGGAGCCGTGCACCCCCCGGGCGACGACGTCATCGGCAAGGACCCCCTGGAGTTCGTGCTCCGTGGGCAGGCCATGGGTGCCATCGGCGCGACCGTGACGAACGGCAAGGCCACCAAGGGCATAGTCAGCGTGGGGAAGAAGGACTCCAACGGGGTCAAGCAGCCCACCGCGCTGCAGCTCGGCAAGAGCCAGCTCGCCGCCCTCGCCTCCGTGGAGAAGGACGGATACCCCCACACGGTGGAGATCCCCGGCCGGGGCGAGTACCGCGTGCAGTACAAGGAGGGCCGGAACGGCGCCTTCTACGTGGCGCTCCCGACCGACGACGTCACCAACACCCTCACCACGCTGATCTACGTCGAGCTCAGTGTCACCGGCGCGGGTCTCGCGGCGGCCTCCCTCGCGGGCGCGGCCATCGTGACCATCGCCCTGCGCCCCCTGCGCAGGGTCGCCGCCACCGCCACCCGGGTCTCCGAACTCCCGCTGCACACCGGCGAGGTCACCCTCTACGAGCGGGTACCGGAGTCGGAGGCCGATCCGCACACCGAGGTCGGGCAGGTCGGGGCGGCCCTCAACCGGATGCTCGACCACATCCACGGAGCGCTGCACGCGCGGCAGCAGAGCGAGATGCGCGTACGGCAGTTCGTCGCCGACGCCAGTCATGAGCTGCGCACCCCGCTGGCGTCCATCCGCGGGTACGCCGAGCTGACCAGACGCGGCCGTGAGGAGACCGGGCCCGACACCCGGCACGCGCTCGGACGGATCGAGTCCGAGGCCGGCCGGATGACGCTGCTCGTGGAGGATCTGCTGCTGCTGGCGCGCCTCGACGCGGGGCGGCCGCTGCAGTACGAGCAGACCGACCTCGTCCCCCTGGTGATCGACGCCGTGAGCGACGCGCGGGCGGCCGGGCGGGACCACAACTGGCGGCTCGAACTGCCCGAGGAGCCCGCGCTGGTGTCGGCGGACGCCGCACGCCTGCAGCAGGTCATGGTCAACCTCTTCGCCAACGCCCGCACGCACACCCCGCCGGGGACGACCGTCACCGCACGGGTGCACCGGCACGGGCCGTGGCTGTGCGTGGACGTCCAGGACGACGGGCCCGGTATTCCGCCCGACCTGCTGCCCCGTGTCTTCGAACGGTTCGCGCGCGGCGACTCCTCGCGCTCGCGTTCCTCCGGATCGACGGGCCTCGGGCTCGCCATCGTGCAGGCCGTCGCGGCCGCGCACGGGGGCGCCGTGACCGTGGACAGCGGCCCCGGCAGGACGGTGTTCACCCTGCATCTGCCCGCGCTCGTCCTCGAAACGTCATGGCAACAGCACTCACAGGTACAGCACAGTGCCAGCACATGGGTGCAACAGCGGGCTTGACGAGAGTCGTTGCCATGCGAACCGAACCTTCTCCCGGCAACCTGCCGGCGCGGGAGCACCTCCCGGCCGCGGACGCGGGTACGCCTGTCCTGGACGTCGTGATCCCCGTCTACAACGAGGAGAAGGACCTCCAGCCATGCGTGCTCAGACTCCACGACCACCTCAGGCGCACGTTCCCGTACACGTTCCGCATCACGGTGGCGGACAACGCGTCCACGGACAGCACCCCCCTGGTGGCGGCCCGGCTGGCGGCGCAGATCCCGGAGGTCAGGTCCTTCCGGCTGGAGCAGAAGGGCCGTGGCAGGGCGCTGCGGACCGTGTGGTCGGCGTCCGACGCGCCGGTCCTCGCGTACATGGACGTGGACCTGTCCACCGACCTGAACGCGCTGCTGCCGCTGGTGGCCCCGCTGATCTCCGGTCACTCGGACCTCGCGATCGGCTCGCGGCTGTCCCGCTCCTCACGGGTGGTGCGGGGCGCCAAGCGGGAGCTCATCAGCCGTACGTACAACCTGATCCTGCGCGGCTCGCTCCAGGCCCGCTTCTCGGACGCGCAGTGCGGCTTCAAGGCGATCCGCGGTGACGTCGCCCGGGTGCTGCTGCCGCTCGTCGAGGACACCGGCTGGTTCTTCGACACCGAGATGCTGGTGCTGGCCGAGCGCGCCGGGCTGCGCATCCACGAGGTCCCGGTCGACTGGGTCGACGACCCGGACTCGACCGTCCACATCGTGAAGACCGCGACGGACGACCTGCTGGGGGTGTGGCGCGTGGGACGCGCCCTCGCCACCGGCTCGCTGTCGCTCGACCGGCTCGCCCGGCCCTTCGGGGACGACCCGCGCGACCGCGAACTGACCGGCGTGCCCAAGGGCCTGGCCCGCCAGCTCGTCGGCTTCTGCGTCGTGGGCGGCCTGTCCACCCTCTTCTACCTGCTGCTCTACAGCGGCTTTCGGACCTTCACCGGGGCGCAGGTCGCCAACGCGCTCGCGCTGCTCGTGTCGGCGGTCGCGAACACGGCCGCCAACCGGCGGCTCACCTTCGGCGTACGCGGCCGGGGCGGCGCCGTCCGGCACCAGGCGCAGGGACTCGTCGTCTTCGGCATCGGGCTCGCCCTGACCAGCGGCTCCCTCGCCGCCCTGAACGCCGGGACGAGCGACCCCGCGCACTCCACCGAGCTGGCGGTGCTCATCGCCGCCAACCTCGCGGCGACCGTGCTGCGCTTCCTGCTCTTCCGTGCCTGGGTCTTCTCCGACCGGCAGGGCGGGACGCCGTCCCCGTCCCCGGTGGCGGCCTCGCACCAGCCGGTCCCGCCGGTCCACCCGGTGGGTGCCCGGCCGGGAACGGCCGGGTGTCCACCGCTGCCGCAGCGCCCGACCGCACCCTCCTCCCCGTACGACACCGACCGGTACCGCGCCGACGAGGCCGCGGACCGCTCCTGGCGGGATTCGACCATGCAGTTGCAGGCGGTGCGCCCGCACGATCACGATCCGAGGAACGCGCGATGACGACACAGCCCGACACGAGCGCCGGTACGAGTAACGGTGCCGGTACGAGCGCCGGTGCCGGTACGAGCATCGAGACGAACACCGGCGGCACCGGCACCTCCGGTCACGCCTGGGGGCCCTCCGCCTCCGCACCGCCCCCCGAGCACGCCCCGCCCCCGGCCGCCCCCGGGGCCGGTGAGCCCCAGCAGCCCTTCCTCCGGCGGGTCCGCAGAGGCCGGCCCGAGGACCCGCGCTGGGCGCGCCCCGCCTTCCTCGGTCTGCTGCTCGCCACCGCGGTGCTGTACCTGTACGGCCTGAGCGCCTCCGGGTACGCCAACTCCTTCTACTCCGCGGCCGTGCAGGCCGGCAGCCAGAGCTGGAAGGCACTCTTCTTCGGCTCGCTCGACTCCGCCAACGCCATCACCGTCGACAAGCCCCCGGCCTCGCTGTGGCCGATGGCCCTGTCGGTACGGATCTTCGGCCTCAGCTCCTGGGCGATCCTCGTCCCCGAGGTGCTGATGGGCGTGGCCACGGTCGGCGTCCTGTACGCGGCCGTACGCCGCCGGTTCAGCGCCGCGGCGGGTCTGATCGCCGGCGCCGTGCTCGCGCTCACCCCCGTCGCCGCGCTGATGTTCCGGTTCAACAACCCGGACGCGATGCTCGCGCTGCTCATGACCGTCACGGTCTACTGCGTGATCCGCGCCCTGGAGGACGGCCGCACCAAGTGGCTCCTGTGGGCGGGCGCCGCGGTCGGCCTCGCCTTCCTCACCAAGACGCTCCAGGCCTTCCTGATCCTGCCGCCGCTGGCCGTGCTGTACGCGGTCTGCGCGCCGGTGACCGTCCGCAAGCGGTTCGCGCAGCTCGGTCTCTCGGCGGCCGCCATGGTGGTCGCCGGCGGCTGGTGGGTCGCGATCGTCGAACTGTGGCCCGCCTCCTCCCGCCCGTACATCGGCGGCTCGCAGAACAACTCCTTCCTGGAGCTGACCTTCGGCTACAACGGCCTCGGCCGCATCAACGGCGACGAGACCGGCAGTGTCGGCGGCGGTGGGGGCGCCGGCGGCACCGGACAGTGGGGCGAGACCGGCTGGAACCGGATGTTCAACTCCGAGATCGGCAGCCAGATCTCCTGGCTGCTCCCGGCGGCCCTGATCCTGCTGGTGGGCGGCCTCGTCCTGACCCGGAAGGCGAAGCGGACCGACCTGGCCCGCTCCTCGTTCCTCGCCTGGGGCGGCGCGCTGCTGATGACCGCGCTGGTCTTCAGCTACATGGCCGGCATCTTCCACCAGTACTACACGGTGGCCCTGGCTCCCTACATCGCCGCCCTGGTCGGCATGGGCGCGACGGCGCTGTGGGAGGAGCGGCACAAGGTGTGGGCGTCGCTCACCCTCGCCGGCGCGGTCACCGCCGGTGCGGCCTGGGGCTACGTCCTTCTCGACCGCACTCCCGACTACCTGCCCTGGCTCAAGTGGTTCGTCCTCGTCGGCGGTCTGACTGCGGCGCTCGGTCTGATCTTCGTGGCCCGGCTGGGTCGGCAGCTCGCTCTCGCGGCGGCCGGACTGGGCTTCGTGGCGGCACTCGCGGGCCCGACGGCGTACACGCTCTCCACGGTGAACACCGGGCACACCGGTTCCATCGTGACGGCCGGTCCGGCCGGGGCGAGCATGATGGGCGGCCGGGGCGGCTTCCCCGGTGGCGGCACGCGGGGCGGTTTCCCCGGCGGCCAGAGCCCGCAGAACGGCAACGGCGGCATGCCGAACGCTCCGCAGGGCGGCGGAAACGTCCAGCCCCCGACGGGCGGCACCGGTGGCTTCCCCGGCCGGAACCAGCAGGGCAACGGCAACGGTCAGAACCAGCAGGGCGGCATGCCCGGTGGCGGTACGGGCGAGGGCGGTATGCCGGGCGGTGGCGGTGCCGGAGGACTGCTGAACGGCGCGAGCGTCAGCTCCGCGGCCGAGGCGCTGCTGTCGAAGAACGCGGGGGACTACACCTGGGCGGCCGCCGCGGTCGGTTCCCAGAACTCCGCGAGCTACCAACTGGCGACCGGCAAGCCGGTGATGGCGATCGGCGGCTTCAACGGAACCGACCCGTCCCCGACCCTGGCCCAGTTCAAGAAGTACGTGGCGGACGGCAGGATCCACTACTTCATCTCGGGCGGTGCCATGGGTGGCGGCATGGGAGGCGGAACGCGTGGTGGCGGAGGGTCCGGTACCACCTCCACCTCCTCGCAGATCAGCTCGTGGGTCACGGCCAACTTCAAGAAGGTGACGGTGGGTTCGGCCACGTTCTACGACCTGACGCAGGCGGCCGGCGGCAGCTGACCGGTTTCGGTCCGGTTCTGGTCCGGTTCTGGTTCGGTTCCGGTCCGGCTCTGGTTATCCGGTGAACGGGCGGTGGCCCGGAGCGTGTTCGCTCCGGGCCACCGCCCGTTCCCGTGGCTGTTTCGGGTGGTTGGGTCGCACGTGTCCGTGCGGGGCCCGCTTAGCATCGTCGAGGAGGGCGACCGGGGAGTCCGGCCCGGTCCGTGGCCGAGTTCCGGGAAGGGGCGCCATGGCGGGGACGGCGGACAGGGCGAAGCGGCCGGCGCGGACCAGTGTCTGGCTCGAGGGCGAGGCCCCTCGCGACAAGGCTCCCCGGGGCGGGGCCGCCCGCGGCGGGGACCGGCCGTCCGGGCTCGACCGGGAGCGGATCACCGCGGCCACGGTGCGGTTGCTGGACGCGGAGGGTCCGGCGAAGTTCTCCATGCGGCGGCTGGCGGCCGGGCTGAACGTCAGCGCGATGTCCGTGTACTGGTACGTCGACACCAAGGACGATCTGCTGGAGCTCGCGCTCGACGCCGTGTTCGGTGAACTGGCGCTGCCGGACGTCGAGTCGGAGGAAGGCTGGCGTGATCAGCTGCGGGGGCTGGCGGTCGGGTACCGGGCGCTGTCGGTGCGCCACCCGTGGGTGTCGGCGCTGATCGGGATCTTCCCGAACATCGGGCCGTGTTCCATGGCGTTCTCGGCGTGCGTGCGGCAGGTGATCCGGAACGCCGGGATGCCGCCGTGCCGGCAGACGGGGGCGATGTCGGCGGTGTTCCAGTTCGTGTACGGGTCGCACTTCGCCGGTGCGGAGGCGCGGGAGCGGGATGTCGAGTTCGCGCTGGAGTTGCTGATCGCGGGGATCGAGGCGATGGTGCCGCCGGTCGGCTGAGGTGCCGCCTGCCGTCTGCCGGGTGTGGGTGCGGTTCGGTGGGTGGGGCGGGGCCGTGCCGGTGCATCAGCCCGTCGCTGTTGGGTGAGGTGTGGCCGTCGGTGGCGACGGGCATCGATGTACCGGCACGGCCCCTCCCGCGCGTACCCGGCTGCGGGAGTGCGGTGGCTTGGGCGCATCCCCTCACCTGCGTGAAATTTCAACCTCGGGAGGATCCAGCCCCGGGAGGATTCAGCCCCTCCGGCGTTTGAGGAGCGGGGTCTGGGGCGGAGCCCCGGGTACGGGAAGGGTAGGGGCGGAAGGGGCGAAAAAAGGGGGTGGGGTCACCCGCGGGCGGGTCAGTCTTGCGGGGCCAGGTGGGCCGGGAAGCCGCCGGTGGCCACCGGGCCCCAGCGGGTGGGGGTGACACGGATGATCGACTTGGCCTGCTTGCGCATCGCCGCGCGGTACTCGTCCCAGTCCGGATGCTCCCCGGCGATGTTCCGGTAGTACTCGACGAGCGGCTCGACGGAGTCGGGCGAGTCGATCACCTCGGCGGTGCCGTCGACCTGGACCCAGGGCCCGTTCCACTCGTCGCTGAGGACGATCAGGCTCACCCGCTCGTCCCGCTTGGCGTTGCGGGTCTTGGCGCGCTCGGGGTACGTCGAGACGACGATGCGTCCCGAGTCGTCGACGCCACAGGTCAGCGGAGAGCCCTGCGGGCCGCCGTCGGCGCGGCGGGTGAGCAGGATCGCCCGGTGGCGGGGGCGTACGAAGTCCAGCAACTCGTCCAGGGAGACGGAGGTGTTCGTCGCGGTGTGGGGTGCCATGCGATCAGCGTAGGGCGCGTGCCCCGCGATCGCCCGCGGGCTGGGCCGGCGGGCGGCACCCGACCTCGGCGAAGCGGCTAAAGTGCTCTTCGTCCTGTGCTCGCAGTCGGGAATGTGCTGCGGAGCTCTCCTGCGCATGGCCGTTTGGCCGTGCATGCCGAAGAGGTTCGTGGTGGCTGCGTCCG
Organism: Streptomyces sp. NPDC021080; assembly: GCF_044333225.1. Classification (NCBI taxonomy): domain Bacteria; kingdom Bacillati; phylum Actinomycetota; class Actinomycetes; order Kitasatosporales; family Streptomycetaceae; genus Streptomyces; species Streptomyces sp. NPDC021080. The sequence continues at coordinate 314,516 of NZ_JBIRQM010000009.1, forward strand.
AGTTTTCCGAATTGTCCCGCCCTGATACGGGTTTCGAGCTGGCCGAAGGCCTCACGGCCGCGGCTCGGCAGTTGCACGAGACATCGAGTCCTCACGCCACCCTGCACACCGCCGTCCGACTGGCCGTGCGCATCCTGCCGGGTGTCGAGTACGCCGGGATCTCCGTCATGGAGCCGGAGGCCCGCCGGCAGACACTGGCCTGGACGGACGAGGTCGTCCGCTCCGCCGACGCGCTGAACGCGGGCCGTGAGCATCACCCGTACTGGAACCGGCTGTGGACGGCGCCGGTGGCCCGGATCGAGGACAGCGCCGCGAAGGACGGCGACGGGGATCTCGCCCTGTCGGGCCTCGGGCTGAGGTCGGTGCTGTCGCTGCGGCTGCGGGCCGACCGGCGCCGGCTGACCGTCCTGACCGCGTACGCACGGGCGCCGCGCGCCTTCGACGAGTCGGCCACCCGGATAGGGCGGCTGTTCACCGCGCACGTCGGCATCGCGCTGGACTCGGCGACCCTGCGCGAACAGCTCACCGAGGCGATGCGCACCCGGGATCTGATCGGGCAGGCCACGGGCATCCTCATGGAGCGGCTCGACATCGACGCGTCCGAGGCGTTCGCCAGCCTCGTGCGCACCTCCCAGCGGGAGAACGTCAAGCTCCGTGACCTGGCCCGACGGATCGTGGACGCGAGCGAGGGCGAGTGAGCCGGGCTCAGGCGGCCGGCAGCGACTCCCCCTGCACCGCCTGGATCTCGAGTTCCACCTTCAGCGTGGTGCCGATGGCCGAGATGCCTGCCTGGACGATCTGGTTGTAGTGCAGGGCGAAGTCCTCACGGTGGAGTTCGCCGCGCGCGCGGAACGCGGCGCGGGTGCCGCCCCAGGGGTCGGCGCCGGTGCCGAGGTAGGCGAGGTCGAGGTCGACGGGACGGACGACACCGTGCAGGGTGAGCTCGCCGTGCACGGTCCAGCGGTCGGAGCCGGCCGGTGTCAGGTCCGTCGAGCGGTAGGTGATCAGCGGGTGCTTCTCGGCGTCCAGGAAGTCCGGCGACCTCAGGTGTCCGTCGCGCATGCCGTTGCCGGTGTCGATGGAGGCCGCCGTGATCGTCGCCTCGACGCGGGAGGCGGTCACGTCGTCGGCGGCGATCTCTATGCGGCCCGTGAAGTCCGTGAAGCGGCCGTGCACGCTGGAGATGCCCAGGTGCCGGGCGACGGCGCCGACCGAGGAGTGCGCCGGGTCGATGGTCCACGGTCCCGGCGGCGGCAGTTCGGTGCCGCCCCGGCGGGCCAGCGTCACCTCGCCGACGTCGGCCCGGCCGGCCGCCGTGACGATGGCTCCGGAGGCGGCGGGCGCGTACCCGAGCGCGGTCACGATCACCGTGTAGGCGCCGGGCGCGAGGTTCGTGGTGTCGTGCACGGCGCCGTCGGTGTCCGCCCCGGCCCGCAGCACCTGCGCGCCGGTCGCGTCGGTCACCGTGACGACCGCGTGCGACACGGCCCATCCGCCCCGGGTCCGGATCTTCGCGGTCAGTGCCATGGCGGTAACTCCTTGTGATGGATCGATGGAAAAGGCCGGCCCGTGGGGGCGCACCTCCGCTCAGAGTGCGCGCGTTCCCACGGGCCGGGGCTCGTACTACTCGCCGGGGTGGGCGAGTTCGATGTCGTGGTCGTCCGCTCCGCGGCCGCCGACGGTCAGCGCGGTCGCCACCGGCGGGTAGCCCGCCGCGATGACGGTGTACTCGCCGCCGTCCAGATCGGTGAAGGCGTACGCCCCGTCGCCGCCGGTCCTGGCGGTGGCGACCACGTTCCCGGCCGCGTCCACCAGCGTCACGCGGGCGTCCGGCAGGGGGCCGTGCGGTGCCCGGACGACACCCTGGAGCCGGGCGCCCAGGTCGAGGTCGACCTCGATCCGGGTGATCCCGGTGCCGCCGACCTCGACGGGCAGCGCCCGCGGCCGGTGGCCCGCGGCGTTCACCGCGACCGTCACGACGCCGGGCACCAGCTCGGCGAAGGCGAACTCGCCCTGCTCACCGGTGGTTCCGGTGGCCAGCACATCGCCGCGGACGTCGGTCACGACGACCATCGCGTCCTTGACCGGGGACGCGCCCTCGGCGGCCCGGACGACACCGCTCAGCCCGCTGGTGCCGCTCAGCAGGATGTCGTACGTGAGCGGCTCCCCGTTCACGACGATCGTCGAGGCCTGCGGCTGGAAGCCGTCGGCGGAGGCGATCAGGACGTAGGAGCCCACACCGGGCGCGTCGAGGGTGTACGAGCCGTCGGTCTGCGCGACCGAGCGGCCGAGCTGCCGTCCCTCCGGTGAGATCAGCGTGACCGCGGCCTGCGGCACGGGCGCGCTCTCGGCGCCGCGGACCCGGCCGTGCACCGTGATGCCGCCGGACGCGGGCCGGGGTTGGTCCTCCCGTGTCGCCGTGGCGACAGCGGCGAGCTGCCGGGTGCCCTCGGGGAAGGTCTCGGAGGCGGCCTCGGTGGGGACGGCGGGAGCGAGAGCGGCGGTGGCCGCGGCCTCGACGGCCTCGGCGACCGGCTCGCCGGACTTCTCCGCGGCGGCCTGGGCCATCGCGCCGGACGTCCGCAGCGGGACCTCCTTGATGAACAGCACGATCAGGAAGGCGACCAGCGCCAGGCCGGAGGCGATCAGGAAGACGTCCGCGATGCCGTGGCCGTACGCGCTCTCCATCACGGTGCGCAGCGGCGCGGGCAGCTTGTCCATGTCCGGGATGCTGGAGCTGGAGTCCGAACCGGCGGCGAGGGCCGCGTACTTGGGGCCGAGGTGGGTCAGTCCGTCCTTGGCGTAGTCGGTGATCCGGGTGGCCATGACCGCGCCGAGCGCGGAGACACCGATCGCACCGCCGAGGGAGCGGAAGAACGTCACCGTGGAGCTGGCCGAGCCCAGGTCGGCCGGCGCCACCTGGTTCTGCGTGGAGAGCACCAGGTTCTGCATCATCATGCCGACGCCGAGGCCCAGCAGCGCCATGAAGATCGCGATGTGCCAGTACGCCGTGTCGTAGCGGATCGTGCCGAGCAGGCCGAGGCCCGCGGTGACCAGGAAGCCGCCGGAGACGAGCCAGTACTTCCACCGTCCGGTCCTGGTGATGATCTGGCCGGAGACCGTGGAGGAGACGAACAGGCCGCCGATCATCGGGATCGTCATGACGCCCGACATCGTCGGGGACTTGTCCCGCGCAAGCTGGAAGTACTGGCTGAAGAACACGGTGCCGGTGAACATCGCGACACCGACGAACAGCGACGCGAGGGAGGAGAGGGTGATGGTCCGGTTGCGGAACAGCCGCAGCGGGATGATCGGCTCGCTCGCCCTGGACTCGACCAGCACGAACAGCAGGCCGAGCACGATCGCGCCGCCGACCATCGTGTACGTCTGCCACGAGACCCAGTCGTACTTGTCACCGGCGAAGGTGACCCAGACCAGCAGCAGCGAGACCGCGGCGGAGATGAAGAACGCGCCGCCCCAGTCGACCTTCACGTCCCGCTTCACGACGGGCAGGTGCAGGGTCTTCTGCAGCACGATCAGCGCGATGACCGCGAACGGCACACCGACGTAGAAGCACCAGCGCCAGCCGAGCCAGCTGGTGTCGGTGATGACACCGCCGAGCAGCGGGCCGCCGACGGTTGCGACGGCGAACGTCGCGCCCAGGTAGCCGGAGTAGCGTCCGCGCTCGCGCGGGGAGATCATCGCGGCCATCACGATCTGCGCGAGGGCGGACAGACCGCCGACGCCGATGCCCTGGACCACACGGCACGCGATGAGCATGCCGGGGTTCTGGGACAGACCGGCGGCGGCCGATCCCAGCACGTAGACGACGAGCGCGATCTGGACGAGCGCCTTCTTGCTGTACAGGTCGGACAGCTTGCCCCACAGGGGCGTGGTCGCGGTCATGGCCAGCAGCGAGGCCGTGACGACCCAGGTGTAGGCGGACTGGCCGCCGCCCAGGTCGCCGATGATCTCGGGGAGCGCGTTGGTGACGATCGTCGACGACAGGATCGCGACGAACATGCCGAGCAGCAGCCCGGAGAGGGCTTCCATGATCTGCCGGTGCGTCATCGGAGCGCCGTCGGCGCTTCCGTGCTTGGCGTGAGAGCCCCGCACACCGGCTGGTGTGGTCGTTGCCATGGGCTTCCTTTTCTTGTGTCTACGCAGGTGTACGGGTGGTCGGTTCTGATACGTCTGTCGCGTACGGGGGAGGGTGCGCGGGTGTCCGCTGCGGTGAGCGGCAGTCGCCGAAGCTCTCGCGCAGCCGGCCCATCAGCTCGATGAGCAGCCCGACCTCGTCGTCGGACCAGTGGCCCAGCCGGTCGGAGAGCAGCCGCGACGTCCGCAGGGACAGTTCGTCGAGCTGCTCGTGTCCGGCCCCGGTGAGGCGCAGGATGCGTGAGCGCTTGTCGGCCGGGTCGGGGGACCGTTCGATCCAGCCCCGGTCGGCGACGTGCGCGACATGGCGGCTGGTCACCGACATGTCCACGGAGAGCAGCTCCGCGAGCCGACTCATCCGCATCTCGCCGTACCGGCCGAGCAGCGTGAGCACGGCGGCGGATCCCGCGGGGCAGTCGGGCGGCAGGATCCGGCCCAGGCCCCGCTTCACGGCACCGATGGCGCTGAGCTGACGGGCCAGTTCCTCGTACTGCGTCTGCTCGGCCATCGCACCTCCTTATTCGTTGCTTGGGGCAACCATAAAGAAGTTGGTTGCCGCAGGCAAACGAATTTGAGGGTTCAAGGCTAAAAAGTAGGCAAAGGCAAGTGTTGGCGAACGGAAACGTGCAGGTGGGAGTGGCGGAAGGGGGTGGAGGTGCGGGAGGGGGCGGGGAAGGAGGCGGCGGACGAGATGAGGAGGTGGTGCGAGGGCGGTGTGCGTCGTGGTCGTGTGCGGTGTACGGACACGTCACGATCGACGGGAAGGGCAACCCGGCACTTGGGCAGCCCCCGCGCATTCGCTAGGGTCCGGCCTATGGCAAACACCCAGGGCCCCGAGGGCAACTACGACCCCGCGGGCAGCACTCAGATGTTCCGTGCGTTCGTCGACGAGGCCCCCCAGGGCCGGCAGCAGCAGGCGGCCGCTCCCGCGGGTCCCCGCGTGGGCCTGATCGTCGGCGTCGTCCTCGCCGTCGCGGTCGTCGCCGCGGTGGCCTATCTCGCCTTCATGTGATTCCGCAGGACCGCACGGCCGGATCCACGGCCGGGCGGGCCCGCTGAGCAGCGGGGCGGCGTGACCCGGCGGGGCCACGCCCCTACTTCCACCGGACCGACACGTCCCGCGTCTCGATGTGCATGCCCAGCGGCACCCGCCAGGCGTCGACGCACACCGTCCAGGTGACGTTCTTCCTCGCGCCGGCCGCGATCGGCGCCGGGAGGGCCTCGGCCGACCGGATCGTCGCCCAGTCGATCCCGAGCGCCCCGATGATGTGGGTCCCGAACGTCACCGTGCCCGAACGCACCGCCGTACCACCGGTGTTGCCGAAGGAGACGGTCACCTTCTCGCACCACCGCCGATCGGTGGCCGCGCGCGAGGTGCCGCTCACGGCGAGCACGGCGGGCCCGGCGCTCGCGGTCGGACCGGGCGCGGACGGAGCGGGGGAGCTTCCCGAACTCCCGCCCGTACTGCCGGAGTCGCCGCCGGAGGCCGAACCGGACGACGAACCGGACGACGAACCGGATGATGATCCGGACGACGATCCGGAGGACGAAGAGGACCCGTCACCGGTGCCGGCTCCCGTACCTCCCGAACCGGCGGTCGAGTCGGCCGAACTGTCCGAGCCCGGCGGGCCACCCGCGCCGTCGGCCGGGGATCCGCCCGGTCCGGTGGCCGGGGTCGTCTCTCCCGGGCCGGAACCCCCCTTGCCGTCGGCCGTGCCGGAGCCGTCCGCGGCCCTGCCGTCCAGCGGCACCAGGGACACCTCGCCCGAAGGCGCCACCGCCACTCCGGACGCTCCCGGAGAGCCGCCGGCGGCCCCGACGGCGGCATAGCCGCCACCGCTTCCGCCGCTCCCGCACGCGGCCAGCACTCCGCCCAGACACAGAACGGCCGCCGAGGCACGCACCAGGGCACCTCGGCGACCGCTTGTCGACTCGTGACGCATCGGCTCGTGACGCATCGCGCCAGTGTGGCTGACGACCCGTCAATTATGAACCCTGCGCGGGCCGGTCAGTCGGAGATGAGGCCTTCGCGCAGCTGGGCCAGCGTGCGGGTGAGCAACCGGGAGACGTGCATCTGCGAGATGCCGACCTCCTCGCCGATCTGGGACTGGGTCATGTTCGCGAAGAAGCGGAGCATGATGATGCGGCGCTCGCGGGGCGGCAGCTTGGCGAGCAGCGGCTTGAGCGACTCGCGGTACTCCACGCCCTCCAGCGCGGTGTCCTCGTAGCCGAGACGGTCCGCGAGCGAGCCCTCGCCGCCGTCGTCCTCGGGGGCGGGCGAGTCGAGCGACGACGCCGTGTACGCGTTGCCGACGGCGAGACCGTCGACCACGTCCTCCTCGGACACCCCGAGGGCCGTGGCGAGTTCGGCGACCGTCGGAGAGCGGTCGAGCTTCTGCGACAGCTCGTCGCTGGCCTTGGTGAGGGCCAGGCGCAGCTCCTGGAGGCGGCGCGGAACGCGGACCGACCAGGAGGTGTCACGGAAGAACCGCTTGATCTCGCCGACGACCGTCGGCATCGCGAAGGTCGGGAACTCGACACCGCGCTCGCAGTCGAAGCGGTCGATCGCCTTGATCAGGCCGATCGTGCCGACCTGGACGATGTCCTCCATCGGTTCGTTGCGGGAGCGGAAGCGGGCCGCGGCGTACCGGACGAGCGGGAGGTTGAGTTCGATGAGGGTGTCCCGGACGTAACCGCGCTCCGGGCTGTTCTCGGCCAGTGCGGCGAGCCGCAGGAACAGGGAGCGGGAGAGGGTCCGGGTGTCGATGGCGCCCGAGGACTCGGGGACCGGAGCGGTTACCGGGGCCTCGGCGGCAGGGACATCGTGAAGCGCGGCGTGCGCCTCGGGCACTGCGTCGCTCTTCGTGAGCGTGAGCACCTTCGAGCTGCCCTGATCTGCGGACATGCCACCCCCTTTGGGTCGCGGACGGTCGCGGCAGTCGCTCCCGTCGGAGGAACGCAGCCTCCACCTGAATACCGGAGGCGAGGCCGCGGCAAACGCGCTGCCGGAAGAATGTCACATGTCGGCAACACGCTGTAGAGACTTGTCGACATGTAGAGGGTGGATCAGCCCTGGAAAGAGGGGGTCTGACGGATTTTCAGCGCTGAACCGACGTAAAAATCGACCTTGAGCGAATCGCTCTTTTCGGTTACGCCTCGATCCTGTTTGCGGATCGAAGACGTGCGAAGCTGCGGGCGAGGAGCCTTGACACGTGCATCTGGGAAACGCCCAGTTCTGCGCTGATCTGTGACTGGGTGAGGTTGCTGTAGTAGCGGAGCAGCAGGATCCGCTGCTCGCGTTCGGGCAGTTGTACGAGCAAATGCCGTACGAGGTCCCGGTGTTCGACTCCGTCGAGCGCGGGGTCCTCGTAACCGAGCCGGTCGAGCAGCCCCGGCAGTCCGTCGCCCTCCTGGGCCGCTTCGAGGGAGGTCGCGTGGTACGACCGCCCGGCCTCGATGCAGGAGAGCACCTCCTCCTCGGTGATGCGCAGCCGTTCGGCGATCTCCGCGGTGGTGGGCGAGCGCCCGAAGGCGGTCGTCAGGTCCTCGGTCGCGCTGTTCACCTGCACCCACAGCTCGTGCAGCCGGCGCGGCACGTGGACGGTGCGAACGTTGTCACGGAAGTACCGCTTGATCTCGCCGACGACGGTCGGCATCGCGAAGGTCGGGAACTGCACGCCCCGGTCCGGGTCGAAGCGGTCGATGGCGTTGATCAGGCCGATGGTGCCGACCTGGACCACGTCCTCCATCGGCTCGTTGCGGGAGCGGAAGCGGGCCGCCGCGTACCGGACGAGCGGGAGGTTCGCCTCGATGAGGGCGCCGCGGACCCGGTTGTGCTCGGGGGTGCCCGGCTCCAGCACCTTGAGCTCGCCGAAGAGCACCTGGGTGAGGGCCCGGGTGTCGGCGCCGCGACGCCGCTCCTGCGGGACCTCCTGGACCGGCGCGGGTCCGGACGCGGGGTCCTGGGCGCCCGGGGCGGTGCCCGGAGTGCCCAGGACGGTGCCAGGAGCGCCCGATGAGGCGCTCGGGGCCGTGATCTGCGCCGCGGTCTGTGCCGAGGCCTGCGCCGTGCTCTGTGCCGCGCCCTGCGCCGCGGCCTGCGTCAGGGGTCGGGCCGGGGGTGACGGTGGGGCGGGCGTGAGGGCCGTCGCCCGGGCCATGGCCGGGGCTTCCTCCTGGGGCGGCGCAGTACTGGCCGACACGGTCAACGCCACCTCTTCGTTCGTCAACGATCCGTCAACTCATCCGTCAAAAGCGGTCATAGCATCACAAGACATGTGCACTGTGTGCAAGCACCGCATAACGCCGTGTTGGGGTTGAGTTGCAGGTGAGTTGGCGGCGATTTGGGGTCCAGGACGTCGGAAACCCCTGACCGGTTGCGGTCAGGGGCTCGGCAAGAGTGTGCGATCAAAAATGGTCAGAACGGGTAGTCGGCGATCACCCAGGTGGCGAACTCCCGCCAGAGTGCGACACCGGCCACGTGCGCCGGGTGCTCCAGGTAACGCTTGAGGGCGTCGGCGTCCTCGACGGCGGCGTTGATCGCGAAGTCGTACGCGATGGGCCGGTCGCTGATGTTCCACGCGCACTCCCAGAACCGCAGCTCGGGGATAAGGCCGTCGAGCGCGCGGAAGGCGGCGACGCCCTCCACGACGCGGGGGTCTTCGCGCTGAACACCGTCGTTGAGCTTGAAGAGGACCAGATGGCGGATCACGGGTACTCCCTGGAGATGAGGTGGTTCTTCGCACGGCCGCGGCCGTGCCCGGCCGCACCGCGCCCTGTCGGGTCCGCCCGGTGCCGGGCGCGCGGAACCGCTGTCGTGCCGGCGGCGGAGCCCGACGTCAGTTCTTCGCTCCGTCGGCGATCCAGGTCATGAAGTCGCCTATCGCCCCGGCGGCGTTCGATATGCCCTCGAACGCTATCTGGACGTAGTCGGCGGCCTTGGCCGGATCCGTGATGATCACGTAGAGCGCGAAGACCACGAGCACATAGATGGCGATCTTCTTCGAATTCACCGCCATGGCGGCCTCCCCTGTGACTCCTGCGCCCGTCGGCCCCCTGCTGACGGCGGCGAGTGTAACCTTCACGCCCCCTTTAAGGACCAACGGCCCGCTGGTAGAGGTCCTTTGCCGGGCCTCAGCGGCGCTCTCGCGGTCCAGGATGGAAGGGAGCCCCGGCGGATGCCGCAAGGAGTCCACGGGGCCCGGAGGGACCCCACTGCGGGGTTCTCGCCGCCCGACTTTCCCCCGAGACGGCGGCGTGGACTTGCGGGTCCTTGCGTGGGGGAAGCGGGCGCCCCCGATATGCGCCCCTTCCCCCTTCCTCTGTGGGAGCGGAGAACCCTTTCGGGTACGGAGAGCCCCGGCGCGGAGCGGCGCCGGGGCTCCTTCGTGTCGCGGGCGCCACCGGGTGCGCCTCCGGAGCGCCGGGTACCCGGAACACCCGGAACGCAAGAAGGACCCCGTCTTTCGACGAGGCCCTTCGGAAGCGGTAGCGGAGGGATTTGAACCCTCGGTGACTTGCGCCACACTCGCTTTCGAGGCGAGCTCCTTCGGCCGCTCGGACACGCTACCGAGGGAGACCCTACCCCAAGGTGGGCCGTGGTCTGAAATCCGTTTCGCCGGCCCCTTCGGGCGGCCCGGTCCGGTGGGGCGGGACGGGCACGCCGGGGCGCCGGCCGATCGCCGTCCGGCCGGTACCGGTCCACAGGCGTTCACCCGTAAGCGTTCACCCGTGAGCGTTCGCCCGTCGGTGTCGGTGTCGGTGTCCGGGGCGGCGTCGGCTCAGCGGTCGCGGAAGAAGTCGGTGAGCAGGGTCGCGCATTCGTCGGCCAGGACGCCCTCGATCACCTCGGGGCGGTGGTTGAGCCGCCGGTCGCGGACGACGTCCCAGACCGAGCCGGTCGCGCCCGCCTTCTCGTCGCGGGCGCCGTACACCACCCGCTCGACCCGCGACTGGACGAGCGCGCCGGCGCACATCGTGCAGGGCTCCAGGGTGACGACCAGCGTGCATCCGGACAGCCGCCACTCACCGAGCCGGGCGGCGGCCCGGCGCAGCGCGAGGACCTCGGCGTGCGCCGTCGGGTCGCCGGTGGCCTCGCGTTCGTTGTGTCCGGCCGCCAGCACGGTCGCACCGTCCGGGGACAGCACGACGGCACCGACGGGAACGTCCCCGCCCCGGGCGGCCAGCCGTGCCTCGTCCAGCGCGAGCCGCATCGGGTCCCGCCACCGGTCGCGTACGGGATCGGGCGGCGGGGTTGTCTGACGGGGGGTGCTCACCCGGGGAACCTAGCGGAATCCCGCCGGGTGCGAGGGGTCCGGCGGGTCCGCCGGGTGTGACAGGTCCGGCGGGTCCGCCGAGAAGCGACGGGTCCGGCGGGGCCGGGGTGTGCCACCGGTCCGACGGATGGGACGGGGCCGACGGTGAGGACCGGCGAGCGGTGGCCCCCGCCGTTCCACCGCCCCGGTGCGGGCGGGTGGCGGACGGCAGGCGAAGATCCGGCCCGTGCCGGATCGGGCCGGTTCGCCGGTACGGGGGCAGGCGCACGGGCGCGGGGACCGGCCCCACCGTTTCCACGGCGCCGGCCCCGCGGTTTCCGGGACCCTAGCGGACGGTCTCCAGGACCTCTGCCGCTCCCAGGGCCTCGGCGATCGTGCCGAGCGCGTCGCCTTCGTCCAGGGCCAGCAGTTCCTTCTCGCTCACACCGAGGTCCGAGAGGATGTAGCGGTCCCCGACGGGGCTGTGCGACACGGCGTCGCCGGACGTGCTCCCCCGGTCCTCCTCGTCGTCCTCGGAGTCCCCTGGTTCACCGTCCTCCGTGCCGTCCAGATCGAGGGAGTCCAGGTCGGCGTCGTCGTCCGGCTCCCGTCCTAGTAGCTCGTCCGTGAGCAGGATCTCGCCGTACGAACTACGGGCGGCCGCGGCGGCGTCCGAGACGTAGATACGGGGATCCTCCTCGCCGTCCACGCGGACGACGCCGAACCACGCGTCCTCCTGCTCGATGAGCACGAGCACCGTGTCCTCGTCCGAGACTTCACGGGCCAGATCGGTCAGATCCGACAGGGTTTCCACATCGTCGAGCTCTGTATCGCTCGCTTCCCACCCGTCTTCGGTGCGCGCGAGCAGTGCGGCGAAGTACACCGTGACTCTCCCACTGGTCATAGGTGTGCCGGTTGGGGTTCCCCCCGGCGGAGGCTGTGGGCGAGGAGTGCTGCTCCGAGCCCCGCCCACTCGGAATCGTGGCAGAAAGACAGCGTTCAGGGGACGTCTTCGGCCTGCTGTGTCTGCCTCTTTTGATCGCTAACAGCGGATCGTACGCGGCTGCCCGCGCCATGTGGACACCTCCCCGCCCGACACGTCCGCCACACGGCCCCTCCGGACGCGGCCGCGGCCCGGTTCCACGGCGGCCGGGCAGCCGGTTCTCTCCCGGCGCTCGCCGGAGCCGTGCGGGCGCGTCCCCCTGTGGCGGCGGGCGTGCGACCGGTGGCGGCACGGGTACGGCGTCGGCGCTCCCGCGGACGGGGCTGCCGCGGCTCCGCGGCGGTGTGCCCCCGGTTCCTCCGTAGGGGTGTCGGCCCCGGCGGGGGCGCACCCGGTTCCGCCCTCTGACGGGCGTGTCGGCTCCGCCCCGCGGGCGTGCCGCCGATCCGGCACGGCGGCCGGAGGGCCGATGGCCACGGCGGGGCTGTTCCGTGGGTGTGGCGGGCGGGCCGACGGCAGTGGCGGGGCGGCCGTCCGGTGGCCGTGGCGGGCGGGCCGGGCGCAGGGGGCGGTGCGGCCGTGCGGTGGGAGGGGAGCACGCGGGCCGGCGGCTGCGGGGGCGCCGGTTACCAGCGGAACGTGCGCATGCGCATCGCGTGGCGCAGCCGGGCCGCCTTGGCGCGACGGGGCTGGACCCGGTCGCGCAGCTCGCGCGCCTCGGCCAGGTCGCGCAGGAACTGGGCCCGCCGCCTCCTGCGCTCGGCGTCGCTCTCCAGCCGTTCGGACGACTCCTCTTGCTGGTTCCGCATCGGCACACCACCCCAGGTCAGTCCCTCCCACTTTCCCTCCGACGGATGGTTTGATGCCAGCGGACGGGTGATGCGGGGTGGTGGACCTTGCCGGGCGGGTCAGTGGCGGGTGCCACGAGCCCCGCTACTGTTGTGGACATGCGTCTTCACGTCGTCGACCACCCCCTGGTCGCCCATAAGCTCACCACCCTGCGCGACCAGCGCACCGACTCCGCGACCTTCCGGCGGCTGGCCGACGAGCTGGTCACCCTGCTCGCCTACGAGGCCACCCGCGACGTGCGCACCGAGCAGGTCGACATCGTGACGCCGGTCTCCCCGACCACGGGCGTCAAGCTCTCCTACCCGCGCCCGCTCGTCGTGCCGATCCTGCGCGCGGGTCTCGGCATGCTCGACGGCATGGTCCGGCTGCTGCCGACCGCCGAGGTGGGCTTCCTGGGCATGGTGCGCGACGAGGAGACACTCGAGGCCTCCACGTACGCCACCCGGATGCCGGACGACCTCTCCGGCCGCCAGGTGTACGTCCTGGACCCGATGCTGGCCACCGGCGGCACGCTCGTCGCCGCGATCCGGGAGCTGATCAAGCGCGGCGCCGACGACGTCACCGCCGTGGTCCTCCTGGCCGCCCCCGAGGGTGTCGAGATCATGGAGCGCGAACTGGCGGGCACCCCGGTCACCGTGGTCACGGCCTCGGTCGACGAGCGCCTGAACGAGCACGGCTACATCGTGCCGGGGCTGGGCGACGCGGGTGACCGCATGTACGGGGCCGCCGAGTAACTCCGCGGCGACCGCGGAGCCGGCGGCTCGGGTTCGAGGCCGGCTCCGGGGCCGACGGCCCCCGGGAGGGATCCCGGGGTCAGCAGTGCTTCTTCGAGGCGGAGGGCGCCGGCTTGGGCTGAGTCAGGACGGTCAGCGCCTTGTCGGCGTCCTCCTTCTTCGTCAGCGCCTTGAAGCCGGTGCCGATGATCAGGTCGACCGTGGTGGCCCGGGCGCGGCCGTCGGTCTTCAGCTGGGCGCCGGCGAGCTGGGTGTTGAGGACGGGCAGCGCGGCCTGGTCGGCGGCCTTGGCGCCGAGCAGTATCCCGGCGCCCGCGACCTTCTTGTCGTACGCGGTCGCCGCGTTGCCCACGTCGCCGATCTTGAAGCCGCGTTTCTTCAGCTCGTCCGCCGTCTGCTTGGCGAGTCCGCTGCGCGGGGTCGCGTTGAAGACGTTCACGGTGATCTGGCCGGGCTTCGGCAGCGTGGCCGCGACGGCGGCGGCAGCCGCGGCCGCCTTCGCCTCGGGGGTGATCTTCGACGCGCAGTCCGCCTTGGTGCTCGCCGAGGCCTCGCCGCCGCCCGTGTAGATGTCGATGAGCTGCAGGGACCCCCACCCGATCAGCCCGAGAACGGTGACGGAGGCGACGCCCACGAACGCGAACTTGCGACGGCCGCTGCGCCGGCGCATCCGCGGGTACTTGTCCCCCGTGATCCGATACTGGCCACCCATGCCAGGGGGAGTAAGCATGCTCATGGGCGCAGCGTAGTGCGCCGGGGCGCCAATGCCTACTAGATGATCATTGCCCGGTGTTCAGTTCAACCCATTGGGGTCAAGCCGTGGCCATTAGTCCAGTTCAAGAACGCGCGCGTGCAGCACCTGGCGCTGCTGGAGCGCGGCGCGGACGGCGCGGTGCAGGCCGTCCTCCAGGTACAGATCGCCCTGCCACTTGACGACGTGGGCGAAGAGGTCGCCGTAGAAGGTGGAGTCCTCGGCGAGGAGGGTCTCCAGGTCCAACTGGCCCTTGGTCGTCACGAGCTGATCGAGGCGGACCGGGCGCGGTGCGACGTCCGCCCACTGCCGGGTGCTTTCCCGGCCGTGGTCGGGGTACGGCCGGCCGTTTCCGATGCGCTTGAAGATCACACGGAAAGCCTACCGGTCAAGACCTTCCGGGCGCAGCCATGGCGGCGGAGTGCGGCGCTGGAAAAGATGGCGTAAATGCTTGCAAACCGGGAACAGGGGTCCGATATGCGTGACGGTGAGACCGCCGGGTCGGCTGCCACCGGAACCGCTCCCGGTCGGGCGTCCGGTGCGCCCGCGCTTCCGCAGGAGGTGCTGGAGATCGCCGTCGGCTACGCCTTCGCGGGCCCCGCCCTCGACCTCGGCGCGCTCGTCCGGGACGGGACCTGCCTGCCCGACGCGCAGATCCGCGTCCCGCTGCAGATGCTCGACCGGCACGGCCTCGTGGCGGGCGCCACCGGCACCGGCAAGACCTAGACGCTCCAGCTGATCGCCGAGCAGTTGTCGGCGCAGGGCGTTCCCGTGTTCCTCGCCGACGTCAAGGGGGACGTCTCCGGTGTCTCGGCGCCGGGCGAGCCGGGGGCGAGGGTCCGGGAGCGGGCCCGGGAGGTCGCCCAGGACCGGACGGCCGGGGCGTGGTCTCGGTCCTCGAACTGCCCGCCGTGCAGGACCGGCCGCAGTTCTTCTCGACCTTCCTGATGTGGCTGCTCGCCGATCTCTTCCACGACCTCCCGGAGGTCGGCGACGCCGAGAAGCCGAAGTTCGTTTTTTCTTCGACGAGGCCCATCTGCTCTTCGGCGACGCGTCGAAGGCGTTCCTGGAGCCGATCACGCAGACCGTCCGGCTCATTCGCTCGAAAGGAGTCGGCGTCTTCTTCGTGACGCAGACGCCGAAGGACGTCCCCGCGGACGTCCTCGGCCGGCTCGGCAACCGCGTCCAGCACGCGCTGCGGGCCTTCACCCCGGACGACCGGAAGGCGCTGAAGGCCACCGTGAGGACGTTCCCCGATTCCCCGTACGACCTCGAAGAGGTGCTCATGGGCCTGGGCACCGGCGAGGCCGTGGTCACCGGGTCCTCACCCCGGACGTACGATCTCCGAGGATTAATTAGGTTAGCCTAACCTGACATGACTGGGGATGGACCGTGACCGCCGAGATCTTCCGTGACGCCTGGGGCATCCCGCACCTGCGCGCCGGCAGCGCCCTGGAACTCGCCCACGCGCAGGGCCGGGTCACCGCCCTGGACCGCGCCTGGCAGCTGGAGGTCGAACGGCACCGTTCCCGGGGCACCTCCGCCGCGTTCCTCGGCGCGGAGTCCGTCGGCTGGGACCGGTTCGCCCGGCAGGCCAGGCTCGACGACACCGCACGGCGCTGCTTCGCCTCCTTGGAGGAGCGCGACCCCGAGGCCGCCGCGTGGGTCGTCGCGTACGTCGACGGGGTCAACGCCGGACTGGCCGAAGGGGCCGCGCGGGCACCCGAGTTCGCGGCGAGCGGGCTCGCCCCGGGGCGCTGGGAGCCCTGGAGCCCGATGGGCGTCTGGCTCGGCACCCACATCCTCTTCGCCGGGTTCCCCGCCAAGTTGTGGCGCGAGGAGGCCGTACGGCGCCTCGGCGCGGACGCGGTCGGCCTGTTCGCCATGGACGGGCCGGGCACGGCGGGCAGCAACGGATGGCTGGTGAGCGGCGAACGCACCGCCACCGGCCGGGCGCTGATCGCCGGTGACCCGCACCGCTTCATCGAGGACCCCGGCGTCTACCAGCAGATCCGCCTCTCCTGCCCGGAGTTCGACGTCCTCGGCCTCGCCGTCCCCGGCGTCCCGGGCATCGCCCACTTCGCCCACACCGGAACCGTCGCCTGGGCGATCACCAACGCGATGGCCGACTACCAGGACCTCTACCGGGAGCGGCTGCGGCACGGCGACGCCGGGGCCGTCGAGGCGCTCGACCCCGACGGCACCTGGCGGGCCGCGGCACGGCACACCGAGCGGGTGGAGGTGGCCGGCGGCGAAAGCGTCGAGGTCGAGGTGGTCGAGACGGCACGCGGACCCGTGGTGATCGGGGGCGCCGGCGCCGACGAGTCCATCAGCCTGCGCTACCCGCCCCGCGTGACCGGAGACCTCGGTTTCGGCGCGCTCCTGCCCCTGCTGCGGGCCCGCCGGGCCGCCGACGTGGACCGGGCCTTCGACGCCTGGGCGGAGCCGGTGAACGTCGTGCAGGCCGCCGACACCGAGGGCGGGGTGCTGCACCGCGTCGCGGGCCGGGTGCCGGTGCGCGCCGAAGCCAACCGCGTGCGGGTGGTGAACGCGTGGGAGCCGGGCCACGAGTGGACCGGCTGGCACGCGATGCCGTACGGCCCGGTCGAGGACGGACTCGCCGTGATGGCGAACCAGCGCGGCCCCGCGGCCCCGCTCGGCGTCGAGTTCGCGCCGCCCCACCGCGCCGACCGCATCCGCCAACTGCTCGAAACCGGAGGGAAGTTGTCGGCGGCGGACATGTCCGCCGTCCACACGGACACCCGTCTCGCCTCCGCGGCGGTCCTGCTGGACCGGCTGCCCGCGCTGGAGCTCTCGGCGGCGGCGGCCGGCCTGCGGGACCAACTCCTGCGCTGGAACCGGCACATGGACGCCGACAGCGGAACGGCCGCGGTCTACGCGCGGGTGCGCGACGCGGTCGTACGGCGGCTCGTGGCGCACCCGTCCCTCGCCGTCCTGGCCGACCATCCCGCCCGTCCGGAAGTCTTCCTGCCCTGGCTCGCGCTCACCCCGCGCGTCGCCTTCGCCCTGGAGAACCTGCTGACGGCGGGGAAGCGGTACGGCATCGACCCCGACGCCGTGGTGCGGGAGGCCGTCGAGGACGTGGCCGCCGGTCCCGTGTCCGGCACCTGGGGCGACACCCACCGCCTCGCCCCCTGGCGGGCGCTCGCCGGCGCCGCGTACGACGAACCGGGCCTGTCCGGCGACAACGACTGCGTCCTGTCCACCTCGTCGGTCCCCGGACTGACCGACCTGAGCGCCCGCGGACCCGCGGCCCGCTACGTCTGGGACCTCGCCGACCGGGACGACAGCCGCTGGGTGGTCCCCTTCGGCGCCGACGGCGTTCCCGGCGCGGTCCACCACCGCGATCAACTCCCCTTGTGGCTCGGGGGAGATCTCGCCCCGGTGGCCACCGACTGGAACACGCTGACCAAGGAGAACCAGGAGAACGATGACGACTGAGACGTACGCCGACACCCGCGAGGCCGTCCACGAGCAGCGGATCGGCGGTTTCGGCACGGTCCGCGTGCTGCCCGTGGACCCGCGCGCCGATCTCGACGTGCTGCACGGCTGGGTCACCGAGGAGCGGGCCGCGTACTGGGGGATGACGGGCTTCACCCGGCAGCAGGTGCTGGAGACCTATCGGCACCTCGACTCGCTCGACACCCACCACGCCTTCCTCGTCGTCAAGGACGGGGTACCGGCGGCGCTCTTCCAGACGTACGAGCCCGAGGCCGACCGCGTCTCCGCGTGCTACGAGGTCCGGCCCGGCGACATCGGCGTCCACCTGTTCATCGGTCCCCCCGCCCCCGGCGACGGCGAGCGGCCGGGCTGGTCGTCCACGCTCCTGTCCGTGTTCCTGGCGTACGCGCTGACCGGCCTCGACCGGCGGCGGGCCGTGGTCGAACCCGACGCCCGCAACGCCAAGGCCATCGCCCGGCTGACCCGGCAGGGATTCGTCCCCGCCGGGGACGTCGTGCTCCCCGAGATCGACCTGCCCGAGGTCCACCTGCCCGAGAAGCGGGCCCTGCTCGCCTTCCTGACCCGCGAGGCCTTCGAGAAGGGCCCGACGGCACCGAGGTGAGCCGGACGCGGCCCGAATCCGTACATGACCGAGACTCTGGACATGCGGATACGGAGACGGCGTGTGAACGGAAGCGGGCAGCGACGGCGGCTCGGCGCCAGGGCCCTGGCCCTGCTGGGCGGTGTCCTGGTCCTGGTGCTCTTCGGCGGCGTGGGCGGCGCGTCCGCCCACGCCGCCCTGACGGGCACCGATCCGCAGGACGGCAGCGTGCTGAAGTCGGCGCCCCGCCGGGTGACCCTGACGTTCAGCGAGTCGATCGGCCTGTTCGACGACTCCTTCCGCGTGCTCGACCCGGAGAACCGGCGTGTGCGCACGGGCGAGGCGGAACACGCGGACGGCCGCTCCGACACCGCCGGCGTCACCCTGCCGCGCGGCCTCGGCGACGGCACGTACACCGTGGCCTGGCGGGTCGTCTCGGCGGACAGCCACCCGGTCTCCGGCGCCTTCACCTTCTCCGTCGGCGAGCCCTCCACGACCCGCGCGCCGCTGCCGCCCACCGTCGGCGACCCCGTCTCCTCCGCCCTCTACGACATCGCCCGCTACGCCGCGTACAGCGGACTCGCCCTGTTCATCGGCACGGTCACGTTCGTCCTCGGCTGCGGCTTCCCCGGGTCCCTGCGGCGTCTCCTGGTGACCGGCTGGTGGATCCTGCTCGGCTCCACGTTCGCGCTGCTCCTGCTGCGCGGCCCCTACGAGCGCGGCACCGGCGTGTCCGGGGTCTTCGACCCGGCCACCCTCAGCGACACCCTGGCCGGCCGGCCGGGCATCGTGCTGGTGGCGCGGCTGGCGCTGCTCGCCGCGGTGGCCTTCGTGCCCCCGCGCGTGGTGGCGGGGACACGGGGCACCGGTCGTGGCGTCCTGGTGTCCGGCGCGCTGTTCTCCCTGGCCCTGGCGGTCACCTGGGCCGCCTCCGAGCACGCCTCCGCCGGGATCCAGGTTCCCGTCGCGATGGTCTCCTCCGTGCTGCACCTGCTCGCCATGGCGGTGTGGCTCGGAGGTCTGGCCGCCCTGCTGACCGCCCTCCACCGTCCCGCCGAGCCGGTCCCCGCGGCCGTCGTCACCCGCTTCTCCCGGCTCGCCCTCGCCTCGGTCGCCGTCCTCGCGGTCACCGGCGTCTACCAGTCCTGGCGCGGCCTCGGCTCCTGGAGCGCCCTGACCTCGACGTCGTACGGCCGGCTCCTGGCCGTGAAGGTCGTCCTGGTGGCGCTGCTCCTGGCGGGAGCAGCGGTCTCGCGACGCTGGACGGCCCGGGCGGCGACGGCGCGGATCCCCGCGACCGTCCCGGCGGAACGGGCCGCGGTCCCGGCCGGGGTGGCGGCCGGGGCACCGACCGGCACGGGCGCCGTCTCCGGGGACGTGGGCGAGGAGCAGGCGGACGACGAGGACCCGGACGCCCCGCAGGCCGCGGCGGGTGCCGGGGCGGCGGCAGAGGGGCCCTCAGGGGACGTCCCGGCCACGGGCGGCGCGGCGGAGGGTCCGGCGGGGACCGGGGCGGCAGGCGGTCCGGGGGAGAACGAGTACCACCGGGGCCTGCGCCGCTCGGTGCTCGCCGAGGTCGCCGTCGGCATGCTGGTGCTGGTGATCACGACGATGCTGACCGGTACCCAGCCGGGCCGCGCCGCCACGGAGAGCGCGGACGCGGTCGCGGCCGTGCGCCGGGTGACCTCGAGGACGGTCCTGGTGCCCTTCGACGTCGGCACCGCGGGCGGCCACGGCAAGGTGTCGATCGAGCTGACGCCCGGCCAGGTGGGCGAGAACTCCGTGCAGGCCGTGGTCTTCGGCCCCGACGGCGGCCTCGCGACCGTCCCCGAGGTGCGCCTCACCTTCACCCTGGAATCACAGAAGGTCGGCCCCATCGACGCGGAGATCACCGACAAGGGCGGCTACTGGACCTCCGACGGCCTCACCCTCCCCCTCCCCGGCACCTGGACCATGAAGGTCACGGTCCGCACCAGCGACATCGACGAGGTCACCGTCTCGAAGAAGGTGAAGATCGACTGATCCCGGCGGACGGCATCCACCGTGATCCGGGATCACTTTCGACCGGGACGGAAACCGAGACGGAAACCGGGACGGACGACGCCGAAGGGCCCGCTGCACGCTGCCCGGCCGGGACTCACGCCCCGCGCCGGGCGCCGAGCGGTCCTCGGGGCCGTACGGTGCCGGGAACGTCGAAGGGCCCCGCTGCAAGCAGCGGGGCCCTTCGACGTTAGTGCCCGGTGAGGCACTGGCGGAGGATACGAGATTCGAACTCGTGAGGGGTTGCCCCCAACACGCTTTCCAAGCGTGCGCCCTAGGCCTCTAGGCGAATCCTCCGCGGCAAACAATACAAGACGTTGAGGAGTGCTCGCGAACTCGTTCCCCGTGCCGCGGATCCTGTACTCTGTGCGGAGCCCCTCACGTGGCGCTATCTGACTGAACTCCCCCAGGGCCGGAAGGCAGCAAGGGTAGGTCGGCTCTGGCGGGTGCGTGGGGGGCGCTTGCGTTTCCGGGGCGGTCACCCGGGCGGTCACCGCCGGGCCTGCCGCCCTGAAACCCTGCCGCCCGGGACCCGGGCCGCAGGGGTCGCGCCCGGGATGTGCCTGCGATGCGCTCGGGGCGGTCCTTGATGTCGGTGGGCGCCTATAACCTCGTAGACGTGTCGTCTCTCGCGCTGTACCGCCGCTATCGCCCGGAGTCGTTCGCCGAGGTCATCGGGCAGGAGCATGTCACCGACCCGTTGTCGCAGGCGCTGCGGAACAACCGGGTCAATCACGCGTACCTGTTCAGTGGCCCGCGCGGGTGCGGCAAGACCACGAGCGCGCGCATCCTGGCCCGCTGCCTGAACTGCGAGCAGGGCCCGACACCGACCCCGTGCGGCCAGTGCCAGTCCTGTCAGGACCTCGCCCGCAGCGGCCGGGGCTCCATCGACGTCATCGAGATCGACGCCGCTTCGCACGGTGGTGTGGACGACGCCCGTGACCTGCGGGAAAAGGCCTTCTTCGGGCCCGCGAGCAGTCGTTACAAGATCTACATCATCGACGAGGCCCACATGGTCACGCCGGCCGGCTTCAACGCGCTGCTGAAGGTCGTCGAGGAGCCCCCGGAGCACCTCAAGTTCATCTTCGCCACGACCGAGCCCGAGAAGGTCATCGGGACGATCCGGTCCCGGACCCACCACTACCCGTTCCGGCTGGTGCCGCCGGGCACCCTGCGCGAGTACCTGGGCGAGGTCTGCGGCCAGGAGGGGATTCCCGTCGCGGACGGCGTGCTGCCTCTTGTCGTACGGGCGGGCGCGGGGTCCGTGCGTGACTCCATGTCCGTGATGGACCAGCTGCTGGCGGGCGCCGCCGACGACGGTGTGACGTACGCCATGGCGACCTCTCTGCTCGGGTACACGGACGCCTCCCTGCTGGACGCCGTCGTCGAGGCGTTCGCGGCCGGGGACGGCGCCGCCGCGTTCGAGGTGGTGGACACCGTCATCGAGGGCGGCAACGACCCGCGGCGCTTCGTCGCCGACCTGCTGGAGCGGCTGCGGGACCTGGTGATCCTGGCGGCCGTCCCGGACGCGGTGGAGAAGGGGCTCATCGACGCCCCGGTCGACGTGGTCGAGCGCATGCAGGCGCAGGCCGGGGTGTTCGGCGCCGCCGAGCTGAGCCGCGCCGCCGACCTCGTCAACGAGGGCCTGACGGAGATGCGCGGGGCCACCTCGCCGCGCCTCCAGCTGGAACTGATCTGCGCCCGCGTCCTGCTGCCCGCCGCCTACGGGGACGAGCGGTCCCTCATGGCCCGCCTCGACCGCATCGAGCGCGGGGTGAACTTCTCCGGCGGCGCGGCCGCCCCCGCCATGGGCTACGTGCCCGGACCCGAGGCGCACGGCGCGGTGCCGGTCCCGCAGGCCGGGCCGGCCGCCGCCCCCGTCCCTCCCGGGGGAGGCCTCGCGGCGGCCCGTGCGGCCGCCCGGGGAGCGGGACAGGGCGCGGGACAGACGGGAGCCGGGGAAAACGCCGGAGCCGTGCCCGGCGCGGCGCCCGCCCCCGTCGCTCCCGCGGCACCCGCCGTGTCCTTCACCGCCCCGGCTCCGGCGAGCGCGCCCCCGCCCGTCCCCGCGGCGCCCGAGCAGCCCGCGGCCCCGGTCGGCGCTCCCACGGGGGCCGCTCCCGGTGCCTGGCCCGCCGCCACGGCGGCCGGCAGCGGCCGGCGCCCCGGCGGCTGGCCCACGGCGGCCCCCGCGGGGAGCGGCCGCCCTCCGGCGCAGTCCGCACCGGCGCAGGCCGCGGCACCCGCCGCTCCGGCCGCCGCGGCTCCCGGAGCGCCCCAGGCGGCCGCCGTGGCCCCGGGCGGTCTCGACCCCCGCGTGCTGTGGCCGAACATCCTGGAGGCGGTGAAGAACCGCCGCCGCTTCACCTGGATCCTGCTCAGCCAGAACGCGCAGGTCACGGCCTTCGACGGCACGACCCTGCAGGTCGGCTTCGTCAATGCCGGGGCGCGGGACAACTTCGCGAGCAGCGGCAGCGAGGACGTGCTGCGGCAGGCGCTCGCGGAGCAGTTCAACGTGCAGTGGAAGGTCGAGGCGATCGTGGACGCCTCGGGCGGCTCGGCACCGCCGCCCGCCCCGGCCGCCGGGTTCGGCGGCGGAGGCGGTTACGGAGGCGGTGGCGGTGGCGGCGGGTACGGCGGGGCTCCGGCCGGCCGGAGCCCCGCGCCCCAGCAGCCGTCCGCTCCGGCCCCCGGGCCCTCGGCGCCGCAGTCCGGACCGTCCGCGGGGCGTCCCCAGGCCCAGGGCATGTCCGCGCCCGCCCCCGTGCAGGGCGCCCCGGCGTACGAACCGCCGCCGGTCGCCCCGGAGGACGACACCCCGGAGGACGACGACCCCGACCTGGACGAGTCCGCGCTCTCGGGCCACGAACTGATCGTCCGCGAACTCGGGGCAACAGTGATCGAGGAATTCTCGAACGAGTGACCCCCGAGCTCCTGAGCCCCGGCTCCCCGAGCTCCTGAGCCCCGGCTCCCCGAGCTCCTGAGCCCCGGTTCCCTGAGTTCCTGAGCCTCGGCTTCCCGAGTTCCTGAGCCCCGGCTCTGGGGCCCTGCTTCCCGGGCTTCAGCCCATCGGCCTCCGGGCCCTCGGCCCCTGGCCCACCGGTCTCCGGGGCACGGCTCACCGGTTCTGAGCCCTGCTTCCCGGGCTTCGGCTCACTGGTCTCCGGGCCCGGCTCTGAGGCCCCGCTTCCCGGGCTTCAGCCCATCGGCCTCCGGGCCCTCGGCCCCTGGCCCACCGGTTTCCGGGGTGCGGCCCACCGGCTCTGAGACCCCGCTTTCTGGGCCCCAGGCCCACCGGTCCCTGCGTCATGGCTCATCGGCTCTGAGGCCCCGGCTCCGCGGGCCTCGGCTATCCGCCCCCGGGCCATGCTCACCGACCTCTGGGCCTCGGCCCATAGGCCCTGAGGCCCCCGCTCCCCAGGTCTCGGCTCACTGGTTTCCAGGCTTCGGCTCACCGGCTCACCGGCTCACCGGTCTCCAGGCCCTCGGCCCCTGGCCCACCGGTTTCCGGGGTGCGGCCCACCGGCTCTGAGACACCGCTTTCTGGGTCCCAGGGTCCCCGGTCCCCGGGTCACGGCCCGCCGGACCTGAGACCCCGTTCCCCGGCTCTCGGCTCTCGGCTCACCGGCTCCAAGGCCACGGCCCACCGGCCCTGAAACCCTGTTTCCCAGGCCTCGGACACACCGTCGACCGTGCCCGCCGGGCTTCTGCCGTCCTTCTGTGCCGCCGCCGGTCGCGCCCGCAGCCGGGGTGTCCGCCGGGCCCCGGACGCCCCCGGGGACGCAGCCCACCGGCCCCCGGAGGACGCCCCCCGCCGGTCCGCGGAGGACGCCCCCCGCCGGTCCGCGGGACACCCGCGTCCAGCACGCAGGGGACCCTCTCCTGGAGGATCGCACCAGCCTCGTGGCCCCGGCGTCTCGGAAGCCCCTACAAGGGGCACCCGGGTGCGGCGGTTAGGCTGACCCCGTGAAGGTCCTTGTCATCGGTGGTGGCGCCCGCGAACACGCCCTGTGCCGCTCCCTGTCCCTCGACCCCGACGTCACCGCCCTGCACTGCGCTCCCGGGAACGCCGGGATCGCAGAGGTGGCGGAGCTGCACGCGGTCGACGCCCTCGACGGCGCCGCCGTGGCCGCGCTGGCCACGGAGCTCGGCGCCGAGCTGGTGATCGTGGGCCCGGAGGCCCCGCTCGTCGCCGGTGTCGCCGACGCCGTGCGCGCGGCCGGCGTTCCCTGCTTCGGCCCCTCCGGGGAGGCCGCGCAGCTGGAGGGCTCCAAGGCGTTCGCGAAGGACGTGATGGCGGGTGCCGGCGTCCCCACGGCACGCTCGTACGTCTGCGCGACGCCCGAGGAGGTCGAGGAGGCCCTCGACGCCTTCGGAGCGCCGTACGTCGTGAAGGACGACGGACTGGCGGCCGGCAAGGGCGTCGTCGTGACCGACGACCTGGAGACGGCACGGGCGCACGCGAACGCCTGCGACCGTGTCGTCATCGAGGAGTTCCTCGACGGTCCCGAGGTCTCCCTCTTCGCGATCACCGACGGCACGACCGTCGTCCCGCTCCAGCCGGCCCAGGACTTCAAGCGCGCGCTGGACGGCGACGAGGGCCCGAACACCGGCGGCATGGGCGCGTACTCGCCGCTGCCCTGGGCGGACCCCAAGCTCGTCGAGGAGGTCATGGAGACCGTCCTCCAGCCGACCGTCGACGAACTGCGCCGCCGCGGCACCCCGTTCTCCGGACTTCTGTACGCCGGTCTGGCGATCACCAGCCGCGGTGTGCGGGTCATCGAGTTCAACGCGCGCTTCGGCGACCCCGAGACGCAGGTGGTCCTCGCCCGGCTGAAGACCCCGCTCGCCGGCGTCCTGCTGGCGTCCGCGAACGGCACCCTCGCCGATCTGGAACCCCTGCGCTGGAGCGAGAAGGCGGCGGTCACCGTCGTCGTGGCCTCGCACAACTACCCGGACACCCCGCGCACCGGCGACCCGATCACCGGGCTCGACGAGGTGGCCGCCCAGGACGCCCCGCACGCGTACGTCCTGCACGCCGGCACCCGGCACGAGGGCGGAGCGGTGGTGAGCGCGGGCGGCCGTGTGCTGTCCGTCACAGCGATCGGATCCGGCCTCACCGAGGCCCGCGAGCGCGCCTACGCGGCCGTCGCCCGCATCGGTCTGGAGGGTTCGCAGCACCGCACCGACATCGCGGCGAAGGCGGCTGCCGAGGCGTAGTCCTCGCGGCGGGGGCCCGGCCCCCGGACCCCCATAGCAGCACAGCGCCCCGGACTCCGTACGGAATCCGGGGCTTTGTCTTGTTGCGTCCGGGCCCCGCCACCTGCGGGTTTCTGTACGGAACCGGAAGCGTGTCCGAGGCCCGTCGTCATCCACCTTTCCCCAGAGCCATTCCATCGGGTGACCGATGCCCTATCCGGCTGACGAGGGCCGGGGCCCCAACTATGGTGCGGCGAAAGCATTCCGGCACTTGGCCCACCGGCATTGCGATGTCGGCGGCGGGTGCCACAGTGGGGGAGTGACCAACGCCAGGGCATCCGTCGGCACCGGCAGCGACAGGGCCGGGTCCCGGCGGACAAGAGGGGGTGACGTCCGGTCGTGACCGGTATGGGTGTGGAGGTGGGCGCGCAGGCAGCGCGCTCCCGGGCTCTCGCTGTGCTGCGCGTGCGCAGCAGGGCGCTGGCCGTCGCCCTGCTGCCCGCGGCCGTGGCCGTCGTGCTGCTCGTGGGGGCCGCCACCGGCCGCGTCACCGGCAGGCCCTGGGGGATCGCGGGGTGGATCGTGACGGTCCTCGCCGTTGTCGTCCTCCTCGCGGCGGCGGGTGTCGCGCTCGTCGTGGCCCGGGCCCGGCCCGCGATGAGCCCCACGGTCCCGATCCCCGAGGAATCGGCCCCCGATCTCTACCGCATGGTCCGCGACCTGGCCGACCGTCTCGACGTCCCGGCCCCCTCGGCGATAGCGCTCACCCCGGACTGCGACAGCTGGCTGGAGGACCGCACCCATCGGGCGCACGGCCGGTTCTCCGCGGGCGGAAGGGGCGAGCCGGACGGCCCGCGCCGGAATCCGGCCGGAAGCGGCCCCGTGACCGCGCTGACGGACCGCGCCGCCCGTGTCCCCACCGCCCCCGTCCTCGTGATCGGCTCCCCCTTCCTGTGGTGGATGCGGGTCGGCGAGCTGCGGGCGGTCCTCGCCCCCGTCGTCGCCGGTACGGGCCCGTCGGCGCACCCGGACATAGCCGCGGCCCGCCGTTTCGTCCGGGGCCTGGACGCGGCCGTGGCCGTGGCCTCGGCACCCGGCCGGGGCCCGCTGTCCCGCACGGTCCTGGCCGGCGTCGGCCGGGTCACCCGGCTCCTGCTGCGCGGCTGCCGGGACCACGCGGCCGAGATGGAGCGGGCCGTGGCGTCCGCGGCGGCCGAGCGCGCCCAGGCCGTGGACTACGGCGTGCGGATCGTCGCCCAGGAACAGGTCGGTCTGGCGTACGCGGGCTGGGACCGTCTGCTGACCCGTGTCGCGCTGCCCGCCTGGCGGATGGGCCGCTGGCCCTCCCGGCTGGACGTGGGTGTCGTCGCCGCCCTGACCGAGCTGTCCCGCCGCGACCGGCTCGCCGAGGGCTTCACCTCCCGGCTCGGCGAGCGCCCCGCCTGCGACCTGCTCGAAGAGCCCGGCACCGTGGACGAGGCGGCTTCGCTGCTCGCCGCCCGGCTCTTCCACGGCGGTCCCGCCGAGCCAGGCCCCGACTGGGCGCCGGTCGACTGGCGGGACTACCCGGACGAGGTCGTCGACCGCAAGTGGCGCACCGACGCGGCCCGGCTCCACCGGGTCCTGGACGCGCTGGGCGTCCGCCACCCCGCCGATCCGGAGCTGCCCGAGGCGGACGGACCGACCCTGGCCCGCGTGCTGGACCACCTGTCCCTGCCGGGGTCCGGGCCCGCCCCGGCCCCGGACCCCGCGGCCGCCCTCGCCGAGCACCGGACGGAGGCGTACGGGGAGATGGGGATCGCCGAGAGCGACGATCCCGACCTCGCCGTGGGGAACGAGCGGTCGGCGGCCCTCGCGGCCCGGCTCACCGCCGAACTGGCCCGCGAGGAGGCATCCGCCCCGGCGAAGCCCCGGCCCGCCGGGAGCACAGGGCAGCAGGGCCCCGACCACGACCTCTGGGACGACCGGATGCTCCCGCTGTTCCCCCTCCAGCCGCCCAGGACCGGCCGTGAACTGCTGGCCGACCACGTCACGGCGATGGTCTGCTGCGCCGCGATGGACACCGCCGGGGCGGTCCCCGGACTCGACTGGCTGGACGGCCCGTCCCTCCTCGTCGCCGGTGAACGGGCCGCCGACATCGGCCCCCGCGTCCTGACCCTCATAGAGACGGGAGACCCCGTGCCCCTGCGCGACTGGCTCCGCCATCTCGGCGTCCGCCCGGAGAAACCGGTCCGCCTGGTCTGACGGCGCGGTCGGTCCGGTCCGATGCCGGTCCGTCCGGCGGTCGTCCCCACCGTTCCCGTCCCCGGCCATCACACGTCCCCCGGCCATCACACACACCACCGTCCGTGGTCCCCGGCACAGGCGGAGCCATCCGTTCCACTCACGCCAATTCACGACGAACGGTGACGGACTGCGTGCGTAATGTGATGTGCTGGGACCGATCGAGCACAGAGCAAGGGCTTGCCAGTACGACGGGGGCACGAGGAGGGGTGCGGGCATGGGATCGGAGAAGATCCGCCGCTGGGAGTCGGGGGCACTCGCGCACGCCGTCACGGACCCCTTCGGCCTGGGACCCGTTCCCTGGCTCCGCGGCAGCGAGACCTATTTCGACGACACCGGCCACGTCGTCCCCTGGTACGTGGACACCGACGCGCCCCCGCCGCCCCAGCCGGCGGCCGGTGCCTCCCGGATCCCGGCCCCGCGCTCGACCTCCCGCACCCGTCCGCGCACGGGTCCCGGAGGCCCCCGCTCCGCCGACGACGTCCACCGCCAGATCAAGGGCTTCACCAGCACGGGTGCCACCGCTCCCGGCGAGTCCATCGACTTCCACGTCACGGTCGACCCGCCGCAGGAGTTCAGCGTCGACATCTACCGCATCGGCCACTACGGCGGGGACGGCGCCAGCAAGATCACCACGAGTCCCCGGCTCTCCGGGATCGTCCAGCCGCCGCCGCTCACCGCCGACCGCACGGTCTCCTGCCACCACTGGTGGCTGTCCTGGCGTCTGCAGATCCCGTCCTACTGGAGCGTCGGCGCCTACGTGGCCGTCCTGACCACCCTCGACGGCTACCGCTCCCACGTCCCCTTCACCGTCCGCAACCACCAGACGGCCGATCTGCTCCTGCTGCTCCCGGACATCACCTGGCAGGCGTACAACCTGTATCCGGAGGACGGCCACACGGGTGCCAGCCTCTACCACGCCTGGGACGAGACCGGCCGGCTCCTCGGCGAGGCCGACGCGGCGACGACCGTCTCCTTCGACCGCCCGTACGCGGGCGCGGGCCTGCCCCTCCACGTGGGCCACGCCTACGACTTCATCCGCTGGGCCGAGCGCTACGGATACGACCTCGCCTACGCCGACGCCCGCGATCTGCACGCCGGCCGCGTCGACCCCACCCGCTACCGCGGCCTGGTCTTCCCGGGCCACGACGAGTACTGGTCGCCGCAGATGCGCCGCACCACGGAACTCGCCCGCGAGCACGGCACCTCGCTCGTCTTCCTCTCCGCCAACACCATGTACTGGCAGGTGGAGCTGGGGCCGTCCCCGTCGGGCGTCGCCGACCGGCTGCTGACCTGCCGCAAGCGCCGGGGCCCCGGAAAGCCCGTCCTGTGGCGCGAGATCGACCGCCCAGAGCAGCAGCTCATCGGCATCCAGTACGCCGGGCGCGTCCCCGAGCCGCACCCGCTGATCGTCCGCAACGCCGACCACTGGCTGTGGGAGGCGACCGGGGCGCGCGACGGCGACGAGGTGGACGGCATGGTCGCCGGTGAGGCGGACCGTTACTTCCCGCGCACGCCACTGCCCGAGCACCAGGACCGGATCCTGCTCGCGCACTCCCCCTATCCGGACAGCGAGGGCGTCGTGCGCCATCAGGAGACCTCGCTCTACCGCGCCCCGTCCGGCGCCCTGGTCTTCGCGTCCGGGACGTTCGCGTGGTCCCCGGCCCTCGACCGCCCCGGCCACGTGGACGCCCGTATCCAGCGGGCGACCGCCAATCTCCTCGACCGCATCTGCAAACACGACTGAGAAAGCCCCGCCGGGCGCGCGTGACGCACCCGCGCCACGCGCGCCCGCACCCGCTCGGCCCGCCCCCTGTCCGCAGCAGCTCGCCCCGTACGGGAGAATCGAGCCACTTGTACAGAACCACGGGGAGGAACCGTGTCCGGATTCGTCGAAAAGCCCGAGCCCCTTCAGGTGCCGGGTCTGGTACATCTGCACACCGGCAAGGTGCGCGACCTGTACCAGAACGAGGCGGGCGACCTCGTGATGGTCGCCAGCGACCGCATCTCCGCCTACGACTGGGTTCTCCCCACCGAGATCCCCGACAAGGGCCGTACGCTCACCCAGCTCTCCCTGTGGTGGTTCGACCAGCTCTCCGAACTGGCGCCCAACCACGTGCTGAGCACCGAACTCCCGCCGGGCGCCCCGGCCGACTGGGCCGGCCGCACGCTGATCTGCAAGTCCCTGCGGATGGCCCCGGTCGAGTGCGTGGCCCGCGGCTATCTGACCGGCTCGGGACTCGTCGAGTACAACGAGTCCCGCACGGTCTGCGGTCTCGCGCTCCCCGAGGGCCTCGTCGACGGCTCGGAGCTCCCCGCGCCGATCTTCACCCCGGCCACCAAGGCCGCGGTCGGCGAGCACGACGAGAACGTCTCGTACGAGGAGGTCGCCCGTCAGGTCGGTGCCGACACCGCGGCCGAGCTGCGCCAGGCGACCCTCGCCGTCTACGGCCGGGCCCGTGACATCGCCCGCGACCGGGGCATCATCCTCGCGGACACCAAGTTCGAGTTCGGCTACGACGGCGACACGCTCGTCCTGGCCGACGAGGTGCTGACCCCGGACTCCTCGCGCTTCTGGCCCGCCGACGTCTGGGAGCCGGGCCACGCGCAGCCGTCCTTCGACAAGCAGTACGTCCGCGACTGGCTGACCTCCGCCGAGTCGGGCTGGGACCGCAGGAGCGAGCAGCCGCCGCCCGCGCTGCCCGAGAACGTCGTGGAGGCCACCCGCGCCAAGTACATCGAGGCGTACGAGCGGCTGACGGGCGTCAGCTGGACCTGACCCGCGCACGGGCCCGGCCGTCGGCCGGGCCCGTCGGCCACCCGCGCGCAGGAAGACGTCACCGCACACGAAGAAGCCCCCGACCGAGGTCGGGGGCTTCTTCTCCGGAGCGGACGACCAGGTTCGAACTGGCGACCTCAACCTTGGCAAGGTTGCGCTCTACCAACTGAGCTACGTCCGCATGCGCCGTGGCGCGAGAGCAACTATACCCAACCTCGCTCCCGTGCGAGACGCACTGCCGTGTGTCGGTTCTCCGCGCCCAGTTTGGACACGGCCGACGACAGATAGTTCCGCACCGTCCCCTGGGACAGCGCGGCCCGCTCCGCGATCTCCGCCACGGGCGCCCCGTCGGCGGCGAATTCGAGCACCTCGGCCTCGCGGGCCGTCAGCGGCGAGTCCCCGGCGGAGATCGCGTCGGCGGCCAACTCCGGGTCCACATAACGGTTTCCCGCGTGCACGGTACGGATGATCTCCGCGAGCCGCCGCGCGCTGACCGTCTTCGGGACGAACCCGCGCACACCTGCCGCCAGTGCCCGTTTCAGATGCCCCGGCCGCCCGTGACTGGTCACGATCAGCACCTGGCAGCCCGGCAGTTCGGCCCGCAGGGATGTGGCCACGCTCACACCGTCCGCTCCCGGCATCTGGAGATCCAGGACGGCGACATCGGGCACGTGCGCCCGCGCCATCGCCAGCGCCTCCGGTCCGGTCGCGGCCTCGGCCACCACGACCAGGTCCTCCTCCAGCCCGAGCAGCGCGGCCAGCGCTCCCCGGATCAGATGCTCGTCGTCGGCGAGCAGCAGCCGTACGGGAGTGCCGGGCGCCGACGCGTCGGGCGGCGGGGTCGTCATGAGGTGGCCTCTCTCGCCTGGTGCGGAACCGGCGGGGCCGGCGACTTCCCGGGTGTCTCGTCGCTTGCGGTGGCAGGGACGCCGGGCGGGACGGTGCGAACGTCCGGGGCCGGGCCGCCGGGTGCGGTTGTGCGTGTTTGCCGGGCCGGGTCGCCGGGCGCGACGGTGCGTGCTTGCGGGGGCGGGGCGCCGGGAGTGGCTGTGCGCGGGTCCGGGGCCGTTTCGCCGAAAGAGGTCGTGCGCGCCTCCGGGGAGGAGCGCAGCGGCACTTCCGCCGTCAGCCGGAACACTCCGCCGCTCGCGCCGGCCCGCAGCACCCCGTCCACCTCCGCCAGCCGTTCCCGCAGCCCCGGGAGCCCGCTGCCTCTTCCCGGCCCGGGGCCGGTGTCCGTCTCCGGTGGCACCCCGTCGTTCTCGACGGTGAGCGTCACCCGCTCTCCAGTGGCGTGCAGGGACAGGGCGCACGTCCTGGCGTTCCCGTGCCGCAGCACGTTGGTGGTCGCCTCGCGCACGACCCAGCCGAGCGCCGACTGGACCTGCGGCGGCAGTTCCGCGGCGGTTCCGGTGATGGAGCAGTCGATGCCCGCGGCGGTCAGGACGCCCCGGGATCCCGCCAGTTCGCCTGCGAGATCGGCCTCGCGGTAGCCCCGTACCACCTCCCGCACCTCCCGCTGGGACTCCCGTGCGATCCGCTGCACCTCGGTCATCTGGTCCACGGCCTCGGGCCGTCCGCGCCGGGCGAGCTGTACCGCGAGTTCGCTCTTGAGGGCGATGACCGCGAGGTTGCGGCCCATCACGTCGTGCAGATCGCGGCCGAAGCGCAGTCGTTCCTCGGCGACGGCGAGCCGGGCGCGGGTCTCGCGGGCCTCGTCGAGTTCGTACACGGCGCCCAGCAGCCAGACCGAGAAGGCCGCGGTGAACGTGAGGAAACCGGCGGTCAGCAGGACCAGGACGGCGGTGACGAGCGCGGCGGGGGCCGGGAAGCCGAGGGGGAGGGCGAGTACGCCGGTCCCCGCGGACGCGCCGAGCACGACGCCGGTCATCCGGCGCCGGTCACGGGTCCCGAGCGCGACCGTGCCCGTGCCGAACGCCGTGGCACCGACGAGCAGCGAGGAGGCGACCATGAACGCGCTGTCGCTCGCCGGGTGCCAGGGGGTGCCGGACAGGACGGTCCCCGTGACGGCCACCACGCCGGTGCTCACGGCCAGGGCCAGCAGCGTCCGCCGGGGCTGTTCCCGGGTGCCGCGCGTCCAGTCCAGCGCCCGCGAGGCGGTCACCGCGCAGAACACCGCGTGCCCGCACACCAGCAGGAACACCGCCCAGGACCGGACCGCCGGCAGGTTCCCGAACACGGGCAGCCCGATCGAGAGGGCTTCGAGCAGGGAGAAGAAGTGGAACGACCACCGTGTGTAGGTCTCGACCTTCGCCGGTGTGCTCTTGCCCCGCCACCAGCCGGACGGCCCGCCCATGCCCACCCCCGCCTCCGTGGTCACCGCCGCGGCTCCCAGCGGAACCACCGTCGTACAGCAAACACCGCGATCACGGTCCAGGCCACCGCCGTGACGAGGGCGCCGACGGTGTCGTGGGCGGAGAGGTGCCCGCTCCAGCCGCCGCGGATCAGGGTGATCACCGGGGTGAGGGGCAGCAGTTCGCAGAACGGGGCCACGCCGTCGGGCAGCAGCTGCAGCGGGACGAAGGTTCCCGAGCCGACCAGCGACACCAGGGTCAGGGGAGCGGCCGCGACCTGGGCGCCCTCCACGCTCCTGCTGAGACTCGCGGTGACGGCCGCCAGCGCCGGCCAGGTGACGAACGCGGACAGCAGCCCCAGCAGGACGAGTCCGGGCCTCTCGGGCATGCCGACGCCGAGTGTCGCCCGGTAGGCGATCGTCAGGATCAGGCACTGGGCCAGACCGATCGCCACCGAGGGCAGCGCGGCGCCCGCGAGGATCTCCACGTCCCGCAGCTCCCCGGTGCGCAGCCGCTTGAGGACGAGTTCCTCCCGGCGCGCCGCGTACACGCTCACGAGGGAGCCGTAGACGGCGAAGAGGAGGGCGAAGCCGATGGAGGAGGGGAGCAGGACCGAGCCGACGGTGAGTCCGGTGCCCTTCAGGCGCATCGAGGCGACGGCCGAGCGGAGCGAGAGCGGCATGATCAGCGGTACGAACACCGCGGCGGCGAGTGTCGCCCGGGTGCGGCCCAGCAGCGTCAGTTCGGCGCGGGCCAGTGCTCTCGTCCGTCCGGCCGCCGTGCTCCGGGCCGGTCCGGTGCCGTCGGTGACCGCTGTCGTCCCGCTCATGCCGCTGTTCCCCTCGTGCGTGCCTTCCGCGTGTCCGCGGCCGGTTCCTTCGTCCTGGCTCCGTCCACGCCGTGCGCCGCCGCGTCCCGGGAGATCCGCAGGAACGCCTCCTCCAGGGAGGCCGGGCGGACGTCGAGCCCCCGCAGCTCGACGCGCGCCCGCTCGGCCCACACCAGCAGGGCGGTGGC
The DNA here is from genome assembly GCF_044333225.1 of Streptomyces sp. NPDC021080. Classification (NCBI taxonomy): domain Bacteria; kingdom Bacillati; phylum Actinomycetota; class Actinomycetes; order Kitasatosporales; family Streptomycetaceae; genus Streptomyces; species Streptomyces sp. NPDC021080. The sequence goes on from NZ_JBIRQM010000009.1 coordinate 347,901, forward strand.
CGTCCGCTGGAGTTCGCCGGTGCGCAGCCTGATCCTTCGGCCCGCCGTCTCGTGGCCGCTCACGCCGAGTCCCGGCAGCGGGGGCAGGTCGCCGAGGAGGTAGCCGTCGGGCAGCTCGAAGGAGACGTGCGACGGCTGGGAGGCGGTCACCTCGGCCGGGGTGCCGAGGGTCGCGACGCGTCCTTCGTGCAGGATCGCCAGCCGGTCGGCGAGCGCCTCCGCCTCTTCCAGGTAGTGGGTGGTGAGCAGGACCGTGGTCCCGGCGTCGCGCAGTTCGCGGACCAACTCCCAGGTGCTCCGGCGGCCTTCCACGTCGAGTCCGGTCGTGGGCTCGTCGAGGAAGAGGATCTCGGGGTCGCCGAGGAGCGCGAGCGCCAGGTCCAGGCGCCGTTTCTCGCCGCCGGACAACTGCTTCGCGCGGACGTCGGAGCGGTGCCCGAGACCGACCCGTTCCAGGACCTGTCCGGCGGGTCGGGCTCCGCCGGTGCATCCCGCCCACATCCGCGCGGTCTCGGCGACCGTCAGCTCGGACGGGAAGCCGCCTTCCTGGAGCATCATGCCGATCCGGGGCCGAACGGCGGCGCGGTCGGTGTACGGATCGTGCCCGAGGACGCGCACGTGCCCGCCGGCGGGGCGGGCCAGACCCTCGATCACTTCGACGGTGGAGGTCTTGCCCGCGCCGTTGGTGCCGAGGAGAGCGAAGACCTCACCGCGGCCGACGGAGAAGGTGACTCCGCGCACGGCCTCGAATTCTCTTCCGCCGCCCCCGTACACACGCCGCAGACCGGTGACCTCGATCACGTCGTCGTGCTGGTTGGTGTTCATGGAATCAGCGTCGGCGCGGACGGGTTCCGGCAGCAGTGCGAGGTGTCATCACTCCGCATGACAAATGTCAGACGGCTTCGGCGGCGCGTCGCGAGAACGTTCGGCGCACGGGGAAAGAGAAAGGCCCCGGTCGATGACCGGGGCCTTCTTCACTGAGCGGACGACCAGGTTCGAACTGGCGACCTCAACCTTGGCAAGGTTGCGCTCTACCAACTGAGCTACGTCCGCATTGCCTCCGACCAGCTTGCACTGACCGGCGCGAGCACCACTCTACCTGATCGACATGCGTGATCGGTAAGAAGTGCAGAGCGGGTGACAGGAATTGCACACTGCGCCTTCCCTCTGGAAGAGGGATGTTCTGCTACTGAACTACACCCGCACGACCTTCGGGTTCCGGCCTTTCGGCCTTGCCCCTCGGCGTGTTCCAGACTCTAGCCGATCGGGCGGGGGTCAGCGCAAGTCGGTTCTTCCGGGGGCCGGTGGCGGGCTCCGGCGGGCGCCCCGGGCGGGGTGCCCGGCTCGGTCCGGGCCGGGTGCCGGCTCAGTGCGACTCGGCGAACGCCTCGTAGACCTTCTTGGGGATCCGGCCGCGCGGCGGCACGTCCATCTTGTTGGAACGGGCCCAGGCGCGGACCGCCGCGGGGTCGGGCGTCAACGCGGTGTGCGTGTACGCCTTCCCGGACTTCGACCGCTTGCGGCCGGCCTCGACGTACGGCTCGAGCGCCTTACGCAGTTCCTCGGCATTGGTGGGATTGAGGTCGATCTCGTACGACTTGCCGTCGAGTCCGAAGGCGATCGTCTCCGCCGCTTCCGAGCCGTCGATGTCGTCAAAGAGAGTGACCACGACACGCTGCGCCACGAATATCGGTCCCTTCGTGCGACACCTTCGCGATCAACGGTCATGACGTGCACTGACGTCAGGGAGTTGTCGGGGAGATGTCGACTGTCCGGCTGTTATTGAGCAAAGTATCGGCTATTGCCAATTCATTTGTACAGGGCCCGGCATTGCAATGTGAAGCCCGACTAAATCCTCCCGCGTGTCCGGCGGCAATGGGGTCCTGCCGTTCTTCTGCGGTTTTTCCCAGGATTTTCCGTGGATGGCCCCACGCCGATGCGTGATCGTGATCGGGGTCACGTAGGATTCTACGAATCTACGCGAGTAGAAATTTCGTACGGGTAGTCTGAAGGGACCTGCTCAGCACCACACACCGGGAGTGCCAGTGGCACGCGTCGTAGTCGACGTCATGCTCAAGCCGGAGATCCTCGACCCCCAGGGCCAGGCGGTGCAGCGTGCACTGCCGCGCCTCGGTTTCGAAGGTGTCTCCGACGTCCGTCAGGGAAAGCGATTCGAACTGGAAGTGGACGGGCCGGTGGACGACGCCGCCCTCGCCCGCATCCATGAACTGGCGGAATCCTTCCTCGCCAACACCGTGATCGAGGACTTCACCGTCAAGGTCGAGGAAGTCGCGGAGGCCGGAAAGTGACCGCTCGTATTGGAGTCGTCACCTTTCCCGGCAGCCTCGACGACCGCGACACGCAGCGCGCGATCAGGCTCGCGGGCGCGGAACCCGTGGCCCTCTGGCACAAGGACAAGGACCTCAAGCAGGTCGACGCCGTCGTGCTGCCCGGCGGTTTCTCGTACGGCGACTATCTGCGGGCGGGTGCCATCTCGCGCTTCTCGCCGGTGATGGAGACCGTCATCGAGCAGGCGAAGTCCGGAATGCCGGTTCTCGGCATCTGCAACGGCTTCCAGGTCCTCACCGAGGCGCACCTCCTTCCCGGCGCGATGCTCGGCAACAACCACCTCCACTTCATCTGCCGCGACCAGAAGCTGCGGGTGGAGAGCGCGGGGACCGCCTGGACCGCCGACTACACGGCCGGCCAGGAGATCCACATCCCGCTGAAGAACATGGACGGGCGGTACGTCGCCGACGAGCACACGCTCGACATGCTGGAGGCGGAGGGCCGGGTCGTCTTCCGCTACGTCGACTTCAACCCGAACGGCTCGCTGCGGGACATCGCCGGCATCACGAACGAGGCCGGGAACGTGGTCGGCCTCATGCCGCACCCCGAGCACGCCGTCGAGCCCCTGGTCGGGTCCGGCCGCACCGACGGCCTCCCCTTCTTCACCTCGATCCTCAAGAAGCTGGTCAACGCATGAGCCGCACGCCTCTGGACACGGTCGAGAACGCGGCCGCGACCCCCGACGTCGAGCTGCCCTGGGCCGAACTGGGCCTGAAGAAGGACGAGTACGAGCGGGTCGTCGAGATCCTCGGGCGCCGGCCGACCGGCGCCGAGCTCGCCATGTACTCCGTCATGTGGTCCGAGCACTGCTCCTACAAGTCCTCGAAGGTCCACCTCCGCCAGTTCGGCGAGAAGGCCCCGCAGTCGGACGCCCTCCTCGTCGGCATCGGCGAGAACGCCGGTGTCGTCGACGTCGGCCAGGGCTACGCGGTCACCTTCAAGGTCGAGTCGCACAACCACCCGTCGTACGTCGAGCCCTACCAGGGCGCGGCCACCGGCGTCGGCGGCATCGTGCGCGACATCATCGCGATGGGCGCCCGCCCGGTCGCGGTCGTGGACCCGCTGCGCTTCGGCGCGGCCGACCACCCCGACACCAAGCGCGTCCTGCCCGGCGTCGTCGCCGGCATCGGCGGCTACGGCAACTGCCTGGGCCTGCCGAACATCGGCGGCGAGGTCGTCTTCGACGCCTGCTACCAGGGCAACCCGCTGGTCAACGCCGGTGCCATCGGCGTCATGCGGCACGAGGACATCCACCTCGCGAAGGCGTCCGGCACCGGCAACAAGGTCATCCTCTACGGGGCCCGCACGGGCGGCGACGGCATCGGCGGCGCCTCCATCCTCGCCTCCGAGACCTTCGACGACGCCAAGCCGTCGAAGCGCCCGGCCGTCCAGGTCGGCGACCCCTTCCAGGAGAAGCTCCTCATCGAGTGCACCCTGGAGGCCTTCGCCGAGAAGCTCGTCGTCGGCATCCAGGACCTCGGCGCGGCCGGTCTGTCCTGCGCCACCAGCGAGCTCGCCTCCAACGGCTCCGGCGGCATGCGCGTCACCCTGGACGACGTACCGCTGCGCGACTCCACGCTCTCGCCCGAGGAGATCCTCATGAGCGAGTCGCAGGAACGCATGTGCGCGGTCGTCGAGCCGGAGAAGGTCGACCGGTTCCTGGAGATCTGCGACAAGTGGGACGTCATCGCCACCGTCATCGGTGAGGTCACCGACGGCGACCGGCTGGAGATCTTCTGGCACGGCGGCAAGATCGTCGACGTCGACCCGCGCACGGTCGCGCACGACGGCCCGGTCTACGAGCGTCCCTACGCCCGTCCGGAGTGGCAGGACGCGCTCCAGGCCGACGACGCCGGCAAGCTGCCCCGCCCGGCGACCGGCGACGAGCTGAAGGACCAGGTCCTCAAGCTGGTCTCCTCCCCGAACCAGGCCTCCAAGTCCTGGATCACCTCCCAGTACGACCACTTCGTGCAGGGCAACACGGTGCTGGCGCAGCCCGAGGACTCGGGCATGATCCGCATCGACGAGGAGACCGGGCTCGGCGTCGCCATCGCGACCGACGGCAACGGCCGCTACGCCAAGCTCGACCCGTACGCGGGCGCGCAGCTGGCCCTCGCCGAGGCCTACCGCAACGTCGCGACGACCGGCGCCAAGCCGCTCGCCGTGTCCGACTGCCTGAACTTCGGCTCGCCCGAGGACCCGGCCGTCATGTGGCAGTTCGCCGAGGCGATCCGCGGTCTGGCCGACGCCTGCCAGCAGCTGGGCACCCCGGTGACCGGCGGCAACGTCTCGCTGTACAACCAGACCGGCGAGGCGGCCATCCACCCGACCCCGGTCGTGGCCGTGCTGGGCGTCATCGACGACGTCGCCCGCCGCACCCCGGTCGCCTTCCAGGAAGAGGGCCAGCTCCTCTACCTGCTCGGTGACACCCGCGAGGAGTTCGGCGGTTCGGCCTGGTCCCAGGTCGTCCACGACCACCTGGGCGGTCTGCCGCCGAAGGTCGACCTGGAGCGCGAGCGGCTGCTCGCCGACATCCTCATCTCGGCGTCCCGCGACGGCATGGTCGACTCCGCGCACGACCTGTCCGACGGCGGTCTGGTCCAGGCCGTGGTCGAGTCGGCGCTGCTCGGCGGCAAGGGTGCGCGCCTGGTCGTGCCCGACGGTCTCGACGCGTTCACCTTCCTGTTCTCGGAGTCGGCGGGCCGCGCGGTCGTCGCCGTCCCGCGCTCGGAGGAGCTCCGCTTCAACGACATGTGCGGTGCCCGGGGTCTGCCCGTCACCCGTATCGGTGTCGTCGACGGCACCGAGTCGGAGGCCGCCGTGGTCGAGGTCCAGGGCGAGTTCGCGCTCACCCTGACCGAGCTGCGCACCGCCCACGAGGGGACGATCCCGGCGCTGCTGGCGTAACGCGCCCGCTTGCCCGAGGGCCCCGCCCGGCCCCGCGAAGGCCCCGCCCGTTTCGACGGGCGGGGCCTTCGCCGTGTGTTCGTCCCGCCGTCCCGCGTCATGACGCCATGCCGTCCCGACGTCCCGCCGTCACACCGTCCCGCGTCATGACGCCATGCCGTCCCGACGCCGCACCGTCACGCCGGGACCGGTCCGCCCTCCCGGGGCGGGGCCGCGGAGTCCTTCGCGCCGCCGGACCGGGGCAGCCGCGGGAGAGAGCCCGGACGTGATCGCGGCCGACGTGCCCCGGCCCGCCGGACGTGCCTGCGCGCTGGTGGGACACGGACTCGCGGACCACCCGCACAAGCCGTGACGGCTCCCGGCGTGCCCCCGCGGGCGGCACGGTACTGCGGGACGCCGACGGGCGGCACGATGCTCCGGGAGCCACGCTCCACCCGACCGTGCCGATCTTCAAATGGCCCCGTTCGTCCGGGTCTTGGGACTAGGCTCCCCGTATGACCTCAGCCCGGAAGCGCGCGCGTACGTACGACTCGGCCAAGATCCGTGCGGCGGTGCTCGCCCAGTTCGGGAACGTACGGGACGGCGTACGCACCCTGAGCGAGGAGCAGTTGGCGCGGCCCGCGCAGCTCGGGGACTGGAGCGTGCGGGAGCTGGCCGCGCACCTTTCGATGGCCGTCGACGGCGTGAGCCGCCATCTCGACCTTCCGGCCCCCGCCACGAAGGAACTGGCCCTGCTGGACTGGCCGTTCGGGACGGCCTCCCGTGCCGGGAACATCGCCGACGGCACCCGCGCACTCGCCGAGGAGCACCCCGACCTCGACGCGCTCTACGCCGGCGCCGCCGCGCGGATCGCCGGGCACCTGGCCACGGCCCCCGACGACCGGCTGCTCGGCGTGCCCGCCGGGGCGATGACCCTCGCCGACTTCCTCGTCACCCGCACCGTCGAACTCGTCGTCCACACCGACGACCTCAACCGCGCCGCAGGCATCGACATCCCCTTCGACCGCCAGGCCCTCGCCGCCTGCACCCGGCTGCTCGCCGACACCCTCGCCGTGAAGGCGCCCGGCGCCTCGACCGAGGTCCGCATCCCGCCGTACGCCGTCGTGCAGTGCGTGGAAGGGCCCCGGCACACCCGCGGCACCCCGCCGAACGTCGTCGAGACGGACCCGCTGACCTGGATCCGGCTCGCGACGGGACGCACGGAGTGGAAGACGGCGCTCGACGAGGCGAAGGTCAGCGCGAGCGGCGAGCGCGCCGATCTCGGCGGCCTGCTCCCCCTGATGGGATGACCGTCCGGGAGGAGGCAACCCGCCCGGCCCGCGGTACGACCGGGGGCCGCGCACCCCACCTCCGGACGGGCCCGCCAGGTCTCCGAGCGGACCCGGTCCACGGATCCCGGAGCGGACCCGGTTTGCGACTTCTGGAGGGGAACCGGTCCCTCGTCCCTTCCGTCCCATCGGCATGGACAAGCAGCGAACGACCCTCGGTGTCCTGGCCCTGCTGCCCCTCGCCGCAGCGTGCGGCACCCAGACGGCGGGGAGCGGTTCCGCCCGGACGGAGACGGCGCCGCTGACCGGCGTGCACTGGACCGTCGACAGCCTCACCACGGGCGGGACGACCACACGGGCACCCTCCGGCGCGTATCTGCGGATCGGCGACGACGGGCGCGTCGGCGGCAACCTCGGCTGCAACACGTTCGGTTCCAAGGCCACCCTCACGGGTGACCGGGTCGCGTTCGGACCGCTCTGGACGACGGGCATGGCCTGCGGGAAGGGTCCGGCGGGTTTCGAGCGGAGTCTGGGCCGGACCCTCGCGAACCGGGGTGCGTTCACGGCCGAGGCCGACGGCGGCCGGCTGACGCTCACCGCCGGCAACGGCGACCGGATCGGCCTCACCCAGGAGAAGGACGCACCGCTGCTGGGGACGAAGTGGACGGTCACGGCACTGGGGGACAGGAACGTCTCCCAGCCGCTCCCGAAGGGGGTGGACGCGTACTTCGTCCTGCGCGAGGACGGCACCTTCGAGGGCCGGCTCGGCTGCAACCACGCGTTCGGCCGGGCCACCGTGAGCGACGGACATATCACCCTCAGCCGGGCCAGGACCACCCGCATGATGTGCCAAGACTCACTCATGAGGACCGAGAAGACGCTGCTAGGGGTCTTCGACAGCAAGGTCACCTACCGGCTGGACCATCGCGGCATCGCTCTGACCAGCACAAACGGCACTGTCGTCAGCGCGGTGGCCGACGAGTGATCCACTTCTGGCCCGTATCCCCAATTCGGACCAGTGGTCGATCTCGCCTACACTCGGAGCCGTGCCACGTGGTGACGGTCGACTCAGTCATGATCTGCTCCCCGGTGAGAAAGGCCCCCAGGACGCTTGCGGCGTCTTCGGTGTCTGGGCTCCCGGCGAAGAGGTCGCCAAGCTCACTTACTTCGGGCTCTACGCCCTCCAGCATCGGGGTCAGGAATCCGCGGGAATCGCGGTCAGCAACGGCTCCCAGATCCTCGTCTTCAAGGACATGGGCCTCGTGTCCCAGGTCTTCGACGAGACCTCGCTCGGTTCGCTCCAGGGTCATATCGCGGTCGGTCACGCCCGCTACTCGACCACTGGCGCCTCCACCTGGGAGAACGCCCAGCCGACGTTCCGTGCCACCGCGCACGGCTCCATCGCGCTCGGCCACAACGGCAACCTGGTCAACACGGCGCAGCTCGCCGAGATGGTCGCCGACCTGCCCAAGCAGGAAGGCCGCACCACCCGTGTGGCGGCCACCAACGACACCGACCTGCTCACCGCGCTCCTCGCGGCCCAGGTCGACGACGACGGCAAGCCGCTGACCATAGAAGAGGCTTCCGCCAGGATCCTTCCCCAGGTCAAGGGCGCCTTCTCGCTCGTCTTCATGAACGAGCACACGCTGTACGCCGCCCGTGACCCGCAGGGCATCCGTCCGCTGGTCCTCGGCCGGCTGGAGCGCGGCTGGGTGGTGGCCTCCGAGTCCGCGGCCCTCGACATCTGCGGCGCCAGCTACGTCCGCGAGATCGAGCCGGGCGAGTTCGTCGCCATCGACGAGAACGGCCTGCGAACCTCTCGATTCGCGGAAGCGAAGCCCAAGGGCTGTGTCTTCGAGTACGTCTACCTGGCCCGTCCCGACACGGACATCGCCGGCCGGAACGTGTACCTCTCGCGGGTCGAGATGGGCCGCAAACTCGCCAAGGAAGCCCCGGTCGAGGCCGATCTGGTGATAGCGACCCCGGAGTCCGGGACGCCCGCCGCGATCGGATACGCGGAGGCCTCCGGCATCCCGTTCGGCGCCGGCCTGGTCAAGAACGCCTATGTCGGCCGGACCTTCATCCAGCCGTCGCAGACGATCCGCCAGCTCGGAATCCGCCTGAAGCTGAATCCGCTCAAGGAAGTCATCAAGGGCAAGCGCCTGGTCGTCGTCGACGACTCGATCGTGCGCGGCAACACCCAGCGCGCCCTGGTCCGGATGCTGCGCGAGGCCGGTGCGGCCGAGGTCCACATCCGGATCTCCTCCCCGCCCGTGAAGTGGCCCTGCTTCTTCGGCATCGACTTCGCGACCCGCGCCGAGCTGATCGCGAACGGCATGACGATCGAGGAGATCGGCACCTCGCTCGGCGCCGACTCGCTCTCGTACATCTCCCTGGACGGGATGATCGAGGCCACGACGATCGACAAGCCGAATCTGTGCCGCGCCTGCTTCGACGGCGAGTACCCGATGGAGCTTCCCGACCCCGAACTGCTCGGCAAGCAGCTCCTGGAGACCGAGCTGGCCGCGGGTCCCGCAGCCACGGCCGCGGCTGACGCCATCCGTCGCCCGTAGCGCCGCAGAGCCCCGTTTCACCAACCGAAAGATCCCAGGCAATGTCTGCTGTATCCGATCAGTCGACTTCGTCGACGGGCACTGCTTCCGGCGCGTCCTACGCGGCCGCCGGTGTCGACATCGAGGCGGGCGACCGCGCCGTCGAGCTGATGAAGGAGTGGGTGAAGAAGACGCAGCGCCCCGAGGTCCTCGGCGGCCTCGGCGGCTTCGCCGGCCTCTTCGACGCCTCCGCCCTCAAGCGCTTCGAGCGGCCGCTGCTCGCCTCCGCCACCGACGGTGTGGGCACCAAGGTCGACATCGCCCGCCAGCTGGGTGTGTACGACACCATCGGCCACGACCTCGTCGCGATGGTCATGGACGACATCGTGGTGTGCGGCGCGGAGCCGCTCTTCATGACCGACTACATCTGCGTGGGCAAGGTCCACCCGGAGCGGGTCGCGGCCATCGTGAAGGGCATCGCCGAGGGCTGTGTCCTCGCCGGCTGCGCCCTGGTGGGCGGCGAGACGGCCGAACACCCCGGTCTGCTCGGCCCCGACGACTTCGACGTGGCGGGCGCCGGTACCGGCGTGGTGGAGGCCGACCAGCTGCTCGGCCCGGATCGCATCCGTACGGGTGACGCGGTGATCGCCATGGCGGCCTCCGGTCTTCACTCGAACGGGTACTCGCTCGTCCGGCACGTCCTCTTCGACCGGGCGAACCTGCGCCTGGACCAGCACGTCGAGGAGTTCGGCCGCACGCTGGGCGAGGAGCTCCTGGAGCCCACCAAGATCTACTCGCTGGACTGTCTGACGCTGACGAAGAGCACCGAGGTGCACGCCTTCAGCCACATCACCGGCGGCGGTCTCGCGGCCAACCTGGCGCGGGTGATCCCGGACGGTCTGCACGCCGTGGTCGACCGCGGGACCTGGACCCCGGCACCGGTCTTCGACCTGGTCGGCAGGACCGGCGGTGTCGAGCGCCTGGAGCTGGAGAAGACGCTGAACATGGGCGTCGGCATGATGGCGATCGTGCCCGAGGAGTCCGCGGAGGTGGCCCTGGCCGTCCTCGCGGACCGCGGGGTGGACGCCTGGGTCGCCGGTGAGATCACCGAGCGCGGGGACCGCACGACGGGCGCGGAGCTCGTCGGCGACTACGCGAGCTGAAACGGAGCACGGGGGCTTCGGCCGGCGGTCACGTCGGCCGAAGCCCCCGGAGCAGCACGAAACCCGGTCCGGCGCTGAGGCCCCGGACCGGGTGAAGTGCAGTCGCTACGAGAAATCCGCCAGGCGGGATCTGCCAGAAACCCGCGCCTGGAGATCCGCTACGAGAAGAGATCGCGGAAACTGCGAGGGACGCTGTTGCGTCAAGCGCCGCGACGTTGCGACTGGGGACCGGACTGGTCGTCCTCGTCCTCGTCGTCGTCGTTGTAGAGATCCGCGTACTGTGCGTACGGGTCGTCTTCCTCGTCGTCGTCCTCGAACGGCTCGCCATTCGGCGGCTGGCTCGAAGTCGAAGCGCCCAGCTCATTGGCCAGACGCGAGAGGTCAGTCCCGCCGCTGCTGTACTTCAGCTGGCGGGCGACCTTCGTCTGCTTGGCCTTTGCCCGGCCGCGCCCCATGGCTCGACCCCCTCGGATACGGGGCTCGACGGCCCCAGAGTCTTGACACGCGTTCATGATCTGGAACGGACTCTCCGTGGAGAGACCGGTCCGTAGGGCTTCCACGGTACCTGAGCCCGCGCCCATACGGTACGTCGCCCGCAGCACGCGCCTTCGCCCAGCCCCAGCAAGGTGCCCTGTCCTCGCTGGTCAACCGCGATTTTAACCTCTTCTTGGGCCACGACCCGCCGACAGACGTGAGAGTTCTCTCCCAACCGTCCATCGGCGGGTCCCTGACAAGCGCCTATGGCCCCGGAAGGCGTCAGTGACGCCGCGCCTCCGCCATCCGCTGCTCGGCGATCCGGTCGGCCGCCGCGGCCGGCGGGATCCCGTCCTGCTTCGCACGTGCGAATATGGCCAGCGTGGTGTCGAAGATCTTCGTGGCCTTCGCCTTGCACCGGTCGAAGTCGAAGCCGTGGAGCTCGTCGGCGACCTGGATGACACCGCCCGCGTTCACGACGTAGTCGGGGGCGTACAGGATCCCGCGGTCCGCGAGGTCCTTCTCCACGCCCGGGTGCGCCAGCTGGTTGTTGGCCGCGCCGCACACGATCCGGGCCGTGAGCACCGGCACCGTCTCGTCGTTGAGCGCGCCGCCCAGCGCGCAGGGCGCGTAGATGTCGAGGTCCTCGGTACGGATGAGCGTCTCGGTGTCCGCGACGGCCGTGACGCCCTCGGGGTGCCGGTCCAGGATCCGCTGCACGGACTCGGCCCGCACATCCGTGATCACGACCTCGGCGCCGTCCTCACGCAGGTGGTCGACCAGGTGGTGACCCACCTTGCCGACACCGGAGACGCCGACCTTGCGGCCGCGCAGCGTCGGGTCGCCCCACAGGTGCTGCGCGGAGGCCCGCATGCCCTGGAAGACACCGAAGGCGGTCAGGACGGAGGAGTCGCCGGCGCCGCCGTTCTCCGGGGAGCGTCCGGTCGTCCACCGGCACTCGCGCGCCACGACGTCCATGTCGGCGACGTAGGTGCCGACGTCGCACGCGGTGACGTACCGGCCGCCGAGCGAGGCGACGAACCGGCCGTAGGCGAGGAGCAGCTCCTCGGACTTGATCTGCTCGGGGTCGCCGATGATGACGGCCTTGCCGCCGCCGTGGTCGAGCCCGGCCATGGCGTTCTTGTACGACATCCCGCGCGCGAGGTTGAGGGCGTCGGCGACGGCCTCCTGCTCGCTCGCGTACGGATAGAAGCGCGTACCGCCGAGGGCGGGGCCCAGGGCGGTGGAGTGGATGGCGATGACGGCCTTGAGGCCGCTGGCGCGGTCCTGGCAGAGCACGACTTGCTCATGACCCCCCTGATCCGAGTGGAACAGGGTGTGCAGTACATCAGCAGGCGCGCCGGTTACGTCGGTCACTGTGGTGACTCCCAGGTAAAAAGCGGCGGTTGGGTCCGGGGCCCGTGCGGATGGCGGGCTCCGTGGGAATGAGACTAGAGCCTGTGCCGACCCGCCCCCGGCGCAGTGTTCAGGATCACCTACGGGCGGGGTACGGCCGTGGTTCGATTTGCATAGATTTCTGTTCGTGTCCTGAGTGGTTCTCGCTGGTTTTCCCGGTGGTCGACGGGGGAGGGAGCAGGCGTGCCCAAGGTGTCCGCGGTGATCGTCCCGTACACGTCGTACCTGCGGGTGTACGAGCCACTGGCCGCGTTCCCCGAGTCGGAGCGCGCCCACTGGACGCACTACGCCCGGCGCACCGAGCGCCCCTCGTACCAGGACGAGCTGCGCCGCTCGCTGGCCGACCTGCTGCCCACCCCGCCGGTCCCCGTGCCGGTGCACGAGAGCGGTGACGCGTTCGTCGCCGAGATCGACGGAGTGGTGTGCGTCTGCCCCTGGCGCACCCGGCTGCGCGGCTGGCAGGCGCTGGACGAGCTGGGCGAGGAACTGCCCGCGTCCGTGCTGGACGCGGTGCTGCCGCCGCTGGTGCGGCGTCAGGCCGCGCTCGACTACGAACGCTGGCTGGCGCGCAATCCCGACGCCCGCCCCTGGATCCGCACCTCGACCTGGCAGGTGCCGCTGAACTGGTTCGTGCTCGTCACCGACGAGGAGCGGGAGTACGAGAAGGGGACGGGCCCGGCCGGAGCGCCGCCGGTGCTGCGTTACCGGACCCCGATGGTGCAGGCGCGGCGGCGCACGGCGCGGGCCCTGCGCACGCTCAGGGACGCACTGGACGAAGGGCCGCTCATCGAGGGTCTGGTGGACGTCGGGCGCTGGCTGGAGGAGTTCCATCCGCGCTCGCTGGTCGAGCTGGACTACGGAGGGCTCGTGCACACGCTGCCGGCCGGTGACCTGGAGAGCGACCACTCCGCCGCGGACGTGGCCGAGGGCATCGAGGCGCTGCGCACCGGGGACGGGGCGGCGGCGGGCGAGGCGTACGGCCGGCTGGTGGAGCGCTGGCGGTCGGTCAGGGACCGGCGTTCGGCGAACTGAGGCGCGCCGCGGGCGGTCCCGGGCGGTCTCGTGAAGTGCCGACGCCGTCCGCGGGCGGTCCGGGCGGGCGGTTCCGGCGCTGACCGTGCGCACTGTCCGTGCGTGCTTCGTGCGTGCGGTTCGTACGTGCGGTTCGGGTGGGGAGGGAGGGGCTCCCGAGGTGTCCGAGCGGGTGTGATCTGCTTCTCACAGGTTTCGGTCGAACTCGCGTATGGTCCTCACACGCTGAAGAACCCTCACGTCAGGGACGTAGGGCCCGATCCGGGCTTATGCGTCAACGGGTGCCAAGCGTGATGGAGGGCACTTACCCGGCTCTTGCATCGCTTCCCCCTCCTCGTGTCAAAATAGGACAAGGAGCCCGGGGGAGGGCTCCCTCCGCCCGCTTTTGAGGGGGGATCTCGGCATTGCACGCTTTTAGGACGTCTGGTGACTCCTGATCGCCCTGTGACTGATCGTCACAGTGGCGTGACTGTCCGCTATGGCATGGTCCATCGGCTTCCGTCGCTGATGAACACCTGGGAGGGCAATTCCATCGGTTTGGCCGACGCGGCTGGACGGATGGTGTAGTTGTAGTGCCGAGGACAAGCCGTTCGTCCTATAACCGACTCGACTCGCGTCCGCCATTTCGGGCAACGCGGGTCAAGGTGCAGAATTTAGAGGAAAGAACCGAGAAGGTTCGGTTCTCCCGAGGAGGCCGCTCATGACCGCTCGCACCCCTGATGCCGAGCCGCTGCTGACCCCGGCTGAGGTCGCCACGATGTTCCGCGTCGACCCCAAGACGGTCACGCGGTGGGCGAAGGCCGGCAAGCTCACGTCCATCCGCACGCTCGGAGGACATCGCCGTTACCGCGAGGCTGAGGTCCGCGCACTGCTCGCGGGTATCCCGCAGCAGCGCAGTGAAGCCTGAGTCATCGCATTACCGGGCAAATCGACGGATCCCCCAACCCGTCGAGGCGTCCACACCTCAGCTCCAAGCGACGCGGGCTCTGCCCCAACAGAGCTCACGCCCAAGCGTTTCTGACACTTGAACAAGGTGCGTCGTAGATCGCGCTGGACTCCGCCGGGTCCAGCGCGATTTTTTTTGTGCGTTCCACGCGTCCCGGGGACCGGCCTGTGAGCGGCCTTGTCGGAGTCTGGGGGTGGGTGTCGGATCGGCTGTGGAAGTCCCCGACAGGCGGTGCAATTGCACATATTAAATTGACTGGTTGTATGAGGGGGGTAAGTTCCACACTTCTGAAAACATATGCGGTGACTCCCGTCACATGCCACGGTCCTTGTCCTCCGAGATCCTTCTGCGCTAGGAGAGTTGGGGCCGAAGCGGGGTCGTGTCGCACCGGGACGCGCACCGGGTGACGGCCGCGGAAGCGGACCCGGATCACGTCGTCGAGGTGTCGTCGTCCTCCGGGGCACCCTCGGGGTCCTGCTCGTCGACCGGGACGGCTTCCATGACCAGCCGCGCGAGTTGATGGCAGATCGGGCAGTGCCGCGTCAGATGGCGGTAACCGGAGGCGGCCGCCAGGTGGGCTCGGAGCAGAGCCCGGGTCTCGTGCCGGGCGGACACCGCCATGCGCACCTCCAGAGGGCCGGCAGGGCGAGGGCCCTGGATTCCGGGGTACCGGCGGAATGTGACGCCGTCAAGGGACGTGAACGCGCCGCAGGCGCCTTCCTGGAGGGCCCGCCGCGGCCCCTGAACGTACGTGGACCGGTGCACGCACGCGAACGCGACCGGTGGGTGCCGACGAACGTGGCCGGTGGGCGCACGCGAACGCCACCGGTGGACGCGCCGGCGCACGCCGGGCACACGAAAAGGCCCGGAGCTTTCGCTCCGGGCCTTCCTTCGTGCGGTCCTGACGGGATTTGAACCCGCGGCCTCCACCTTGACAGGGTGGCGAGCACTCCAAACTGCTCCACAGGACCTTGATTCGCAGCGACTTGTTCTTGCGCTGTGCTGCGAAACAGACTGTACATGAGGTCGGACCCCGGGTCGAACTCGCCGCACGTGCGGGTGCCGTTACGGGACGGCGGCGTCGATCGCCTTCACGATCCGCTTGTCGGAGACCGGGTACGCCGTGCCCAGCGCGTGGGCGAAATAGCTGACCCGCAGCTCCTCGATCATCCAGCGGATGTCCAGGACCGACGAGGGCACCGGACGGCCCTGCGGCAGCTGCTCCAGCAGCCAGGCGTACTCGTCCTGCATCTCGTGGACCTTCTCCATGCGGCTGGTGTCCCGCTGGGCACCCGTGGGCATCTGCTGGAGGCGCCGGTCCGCGGCGACCAGATAGCGCATCAGGTCCGGCAGCCGCCGCAGTCCCGTCGCCGTCACGAAACCGGGCTTCACGAGGGCGTCCAGCTGCCCTCGTACGTCCGCCAGGTTCGCGAGCAGGACCGGGCTCCTGACGCCCTTCAGACGGCGCTCACAGGCCTGCCAGGCGGCGAGCACCTGCTGCACCTGCCCGACCGTGCGCACGGTCGTGTCGACGATCTCGGCGCGCACCTTGTCGTACAGCTTCCGGTAGGACTCCTCGTCCCACGCCGGGCCGCCGAAGTCCGCGATCAGCTTGTCGGCGGCGGCCATCGCGCAGTCGTCGAAGAGCGCCTGCACCGAGCCGTGCGGGTTCGCGGACAGGGCGAGCTTCTGGGCGTTGGTGAGCTTGTCCGAGGCGAACTTGCCCGGGTTCACCGGGATGTTGCGCAGGATCAGCCGGCGCGTGCCCTTCCACATGGCCTCGGCCTGCTCGGCCTCGGTGTCGAAGAGCCGCACCGAGACGGTGTTCGCCGCCGGGCCGTCGTCGACCAGCGCCGGATAGGCCTTCACCGGCTGACCCGCCCGGCGCGTCTCGAAGACCCGCCGGAGCGAGCCGATCGTCCAGTCCGTCAGCCCCGAGCGTTCCAGGGACTCGCCGCCCTCGCGCTCCGCCGTCGCCGCGGCGGCCTGCGAGATCGCCTGGCGCGCCTTCGGCTTCAGCCGGAGCTTGAGCGCCTCCAGGTCCTTGTCCTCGGCGAGCTTGCGGCGCCGCTCGTCGACGATCCGGAACGTGACCTTCAGATGCTCGGGGAGCCGTGACCAGTCGAAGTCGTCGGCCGTCAGCGGCACGCCGACCATCCGCTTGAGCTCGCGCGCCATGGTCAGCGTCAGCGGCTCCTGGAGCGGTACGGCCCGCTCCAGGAACTTCTGGGCGAAGTTCGGGGCCGGCACGTAGTTCCGCCGGATCGGCTTCGGGAGCGAACGGATCAGCTCCGTCACCACTTCCTCCCGCAGCCCCGGGATCTGCCAGTCGAAGCCGTCGTCCGTGACCTGGTTCAGGACCTGCAGCGGGATGTGGACGGTCACACCGTCCGCGTCCGCGCCCGGCTCGAACTGGTAGGTCACCCGGAACTTCAGCCGCCCCTGGAGCCAGGAGTCGGGATAGTCGTCCTTCGAGACCGCGCCGGCCCGGTCGTTGATGAGCATCGAGCGCTCGAAGTCGAGGAGTTCGGGCTCCTCGTGCCGCTTGTGCTTCCACCAGGAGTCGAAGTGCGCCCCGGACACGACGTGTTCGGGCACCCGCTGGTCGTAGAAGTCGTACAGCGTCTCGTCGTCGACCAGGATGTCCCGGCGGCGGGCCCGGTGCTCCAGCTCCTCGACCTCGGTGAGCAGCTTGCGGTTGTCGGCGAAGAACTTGTGGTGCGTACGCCAGTCGCCCTCGACGAGCGCGTTGCGGATGAACAGCTCGCGGCTGGCCTCCGGGTCGATCCGCCCGTAGTTCACCTTCCGCTGCGCGACGATCGGCACGCCGTACAGCGTGACCTTCTCGTACGCCATCACGGCGGCCTGGTCCTTCTCCCAGTGCGGCTCGCTGTACGTCCGCTTGAGGAGGTGGCCCGCCAGCGGTTCCACCCACTCGGGCTCGACACGGGCGTTGACGCGCGCCCAGAGCCGCGAGGTCTCGACCAGCTCCGCCGACATCACGAAACGCGGCGGCTTCTTGAAGAGCGCCGAACCCGGGAAGATCGCGAACTTGGCGTTGCGCGCGCCCAGGTACTCGTTCTTCCCCGTGCTCCGCCCGCTCTCGCCGCCGGTCTCCTTCACGTCCTTCATGCCGATGTGCGAGAGCAGACCGGCGAGCAAGGACACGTGGACGCTCTGCTCGGGAGCGTCCTCCTCGTTCAGGTGGATGTCCATCTGCTTGGCGACGGTCCGCAGCTGGCTGTAGATGTCCTGCCACTCGCGGATGCGCAGGAAGTTCAGGTACTCCTGCTTGCACATCCGGCGGAACGCGGACGAGCCCCGCTCCTTCTGCTGCTCACGGACGTAGCGCCACAGGTTGAGGAAGGCGAGGAAGTCGGAGGTCTCGTCCTTGAAACGGGCGTGCTGCTGGTCGGCCTGCGCCTGCTTCTCGGACGGCCGCTCGCGCGGGTCCTGGATGGAGAGCGCGGCCGCGATCACCATGACCTCGCGCGCACAGCCGTTCTTGTCGGCCTCCAGGACCATCCGGGCGAGCCGGGGGTCGACGGGCAGCTGGGCGAGCTTGCGGCCCATCGGCGTGAGCCGCTTGCGTACGTCCTTCTCGGCCGGGTCCAGCGCGTTCAGCTCCTGGAGGAGCTGAACGCCGTCGCGGATGTTGCGGTGGTCCGGCGGGTCGATGAAGGGGAACTTCTCGATGTCGCCGAGGCCGGCCGCGGTCATCTGCAGGATGACGGAGGCGAGGTTCGTGCGCAGGATCTCGGCGTCGGTGAACTCCGGCCGGGCGAGGAAGTCGTCCTCGGAGTACAGCCGGACGCAGATGCCGTCGGACGTACGGCCGCAGCGGCCCTTGCGCTGGTTGGCGCTGGCCTGCGAGACGGGCTCGATGGGCAGCCGCTGCACCTTGGTGCGGTGGCTGTAGCGGGAGATGCGCGCGGTGCCCGGGTCGATCACGTACTTGATGCCCGGGACGGTCAGGGAGGTCTCGGCGACGTTGGTCGCCAGAACGATCCTGCGCCCGGTGTGCGCCTGGAAGACGCGGTGCTGCTCGGCGTGCGAGAGCCGGGCGTACAGGGGCAGTACCTCGGTGAAGCGGTAGTTCTTCTTGTTCAGCGCGTCGGCCGTGTCGCGGATCTCCCGCTCGCCCGACAGGAAGACGAGGATGTCGCCCTTGCCCTCGGCCTGGAGCTCCTCGACGGCGTCGCAGATCGCGGTGATCTGGTCGCGGTCGGCGTCCTCGGAGTCCTCTTCGAGGAGCGGGCGGTAGCGCACCTCGACGGGATACGTCCGGCCGCTGACCTCGACGATCGGGGCGTCTCCGAAGTGCCGGGAGAAACGCTCCGGGTCGATGGTCGCGGAGGTGATGACGACCTTGAGATCGGGCCGCTTGGGCAGGAGCTGGGCGAGGTAGCCGAGCAGGAAGTCGATGTTGAGGGACCGCTCGTGCGCCTCGTCGATGATGATCGTGTCGTACGCGCGCAGCTCGCGGTCCGTCTGGATCTCGGCGAGCAGGATGCCGTCCGTCATGAGCTTGACGAAGGTGGCGTCCGGGTTGACCTGGTCGGTGAAGCGGACCTTCCAGCCGACGGCCTCGCCGAGCGGGGTGTCCAGCTCGTCCGCGATCCGCTCCGCCACCGTACGGGCGGCGATGCGGCGGGGCTGGGTGTGCCCGATCATGCCGCGCACGCCACGGCCCAGCTCGATGCAGATCTTCGGGATCTGGGTGGTCTTGCCGGAGCCGGTCTCACCGGCGACGATCACGACCTGGTGATCACGGATGGCCTCCGCGATCTCGTCCTTCTTCTGGCTGACCGGAAGCTGCTCGGGATACGTGACGGCGGGAACGCGGGCGCGGCGCTCGGCCGTCCGGGCCTCGCCCTTGGCCACCTCCGCCTCGATCTCGGCGAACACGGCGGAGCGGGCTTCGGGCTTGCGGATCTTGCGCGCGCCTTCGAGCCTGCGCCCGAGCCGGTGCGCGTCGCGCAGGGGCAGCTCGGCCAGGCGGGCGGCGAGATCGCCGAGGGCGGGGGCGGGGTGCGTAGACATACGCGGTCCAGGATCTCATCCCGGGGAAATCCGTGGCGAACCCTTTTGCCGCGGCAGCCGCGGCCGCAGCCGTGGCGGCGAGGTCAGGGGGCGCGCTGCGCGGGCGGCGCGGGTGCCTCGGCGGAGGGCGCCGGGGTCGCGGCGTCGGGCGCGGGGTCCTTGGCGGTGGTGCGCGCGGGCTCCCGCCGGGGAGCCGATCCCAGGGCGATGGACCGGGCGGTGTTGGAGACGGCCTTGATGCCCAGGTAGGCGGTGGTCATGCTGCTGACCGCGGTGAACGCGGCGGTGAGCACGCCGACGATCACGGCCTTGTCGCCGTCGAGCCGCCAGACTCCGAAGACCGCGACGCCGGCGATGGCGAGATTGCTCATCACCACCGCGAGCAGCCCGTACCGGGCCCGGTCCTTCTCCAGCTCGGTGTCCCGCGTCGCCGCGGCCTCGTCCCGGTTCATGCCATCCCCCCGAAGGAACCCGATCGATCAGCCATCGATCAGCCAGAGAAGCTAGCGCCGACCGGCCGCCGTGCCAACCGGACCGGTCCTCTTCGGCCACATCCGCCCCAGGGCGCGCAGGGGGCACGCAGAAGGGGCGGACCCGTCCGGGTCCGCCCCTCGGCTCCTGCTCGAGCCGTGCGCGCGGGTGTCAGCGCACGTCGACGTGGTGGTGGCGATATGTCTCAAGAAACCGTTCCTACGGACTGAGCGGGAGTGAGTCCTGTCTCCAGGACTGTGGTTGCTCAGCCGAACGCCCCGAACGGTGTTGGGTGTTCTGGTTGCCCGCTTTCGCTCCGCGTCCGGGCCGCACGGATCTCGTCCGTGGTCCGGGGACGCGGGGGCGGGGTCCCTCACGCTCTCGGGCATCCGGTCCGGCCTGGGCGGTCCGATGCTCCGCACGATCACTCTGGTCGTGCGGGGGCGGTGCCGTCCGTCGTCGGATCGGGTGTCCGAGGGCGCGTCGCCCGATCGCGATGCTGGCGGCATCATGCCGGGAAACCGTGCGGTTGCTGCTGGTCAGGGGCTTTTGCCAGTGCTGGGCGCCCCATCGGGAGGTGTAGGCCGGATCGACCGCGACGACTGCGATGTTCTGTTCAGCGGCCATCGCCACCAGCCGGGTCTTGAGCCTCGCGGTGGGGAAGCGCGAGATGAGGCGGCGAAAGCGCTTGTTGCGGCCGTGCTTCTCGCGGCTGGTGTTGTCGGCGAAGTCCAGGTCCTCGATGGCGATCACCGTCGCGCTGCTGTCGCGGGTGTGGTGCAGCAGCCGGGTCAGTGCGTGCCGGATCTGTGCGTCCCGGTGCGCGCTGGAGCCACTGAGATCGTAGAAAAAGCGGCGGGGCTCGCCGACCGGGTTGCCGTGCACGTCCAGACGCCAAGCCGCGAGGTGATCGTCGTTCATGTCGACGCCGACCACCCCCTGCGCCGGCGCCGCCTTCAGCGGCAGGACGGGGGCGGGGGTGCGCTGCCAGGCCGCAGTCACGTACCAGCGGCCGCGCGATGTGTCGTGGTGGATGCGGTACGCCACCGCCCGGTTGTCCGTGATCCGCTCCAGCCACTCCCCGCTGCGGTGAGCGAAGGCGACGCTCGCATCCAGGAGGTAGCGGCCGTGCGGGGCGTTGGCCAGATGGGCCAACGCGGCCGGGAGCTTGAGAAGGAGCCGGCCGGTGTCGGTGACGCGGATCGTCTCGTTGCCGAAGAGTTTGCCGGACTCCCCGTCGGCGGTCAGGAACATTCGTGCCGCCCGCCATCGCTCGCGCCAGGCCTCCGTGCTCAGCTGGGCCTGGTCGAGATGGTGACGAAGATGGGCCAGGCGCTTGCCACCGCGCACCACGTGCACTCGGCCCGCCTCCCGGTCCGCCTCCACTCTCGCCAGCCGGTCCTGCAGCGCGTGCAGGCGGCGGGACTTGGCATGCCACTCTGTCCGGGATCCGTACCCGCGGACCAGCCCCGCCCGCCGGTCCGCCTTCGCGCCCAGCGGTCGGGCCAGCCGCGCCTGAAGCGACGCGATCTGTCCGTACAGCCACACCAGCTCGGCTGCCTGCCCACGCCGGGACAACGCCCACTGATCATTGGTGGCCTTGGTGATGCTGCCCGCCCACCTGGCGGACGAGACCCCGGTCAGTTCCCGCTTGCGGGCCGCCCAGGCAGCCGCATCGTGATCCAGCCCCTGCCGGGCACGGGTGGCGAGATCATCGGCGGCCAGCGAGCCGAGGAACCCCCCGACCTCGGTCAGTACCGCAGCATCTCCCGCAGACACCCGCAGCCGGGCCCGGACCGCAACCCCCGCAGGGCCGGGCACCACGAACGCCGCCGCCACCTTCCGCACCCCACCGCCCCACTCAGCGCCGTACCGCCCTGGTCACCCCATCCAACGAACCGTGTCCGCAAAGGTCACACATTCGACGGACGAACCTCAGTTCCGAGCTGCTGAGGTTCCGTGAACGACGAAAACCCCCTCCGGTTGACCCGGAGAGGGCTTTCGTTCTGGTGGCTGGGGCCGGGGTCGAACCGGCGACCTATCGCTTTTCAGGCGATCGCTCGTACCAACTGAGCTACCCAGCCACGAGGTTTCCGGAGAAACCTCAGCGGTCCTGACGGGATTTGAACCCGCGGCCTCCACCTTGACAGGGTGGCGAGCACTCCAAACTGCTCCACAGGACCAAGCTGTTGCGTGTGACGTGTAACCAGTGTCCCACACGGTGTTGCGTACCCCCAACGGGATTCGAACCCGTGCTACCGCCTTGAAAGGGCGGCGTCCTAGGCCGCTAGACGATGAGGGCGAGCCAGTAAACGCTCTGCTTCGTCTTCGCGTTCCCGAAGGGACGTGAGAAGCATGTGACCCCGCTTCCCCCCGAAGGGTTCCACTTCTCCTTCGCTTCGACGGAAGCTCGGGACGGTCAGGCCCTGACCGGCGCCCTTGGGCACGAACAGACTGTACTACGTGGCCCGGACGCTGACCAAACCCGATACCGAGGGAGGGCTCAGGGCCGGTTCTCGTCGGGGAGGTGGCGGCTGACCTCGGCCGTCGTGAGGCCGAGACCGCCCAGCCGGATCTCGTCCCAGGCCTGGAGCCGGTGGGTGTCCCGGTCCAGGTACAGGACCGAGGCCTCGATCGGGGCGGGGTACTGGTGCTCGACGGCCCGCAGCCCGCTCCCGCCCGTCGAGCCCTCGACGCGCAGCCGGGTGCCGTACTTCATGATCTCCATCTCCTCGTGGTGCAGGTGCCCGGCGAGCACCAGGGGCACCTGGCCGTCCGTCCCGCGGGCGGCGGCCGGTTCGTGGGCGACGGCGATGTCGACCGGGGTGCCCGCGGCGCGCTGGTCGCGCAGGGCCGAGGCCAGGCGGGCGCCCGCGAGGTCCTCGGCCGCGTCGCCGCCCGGCACGGCCGAGCGGTCCGGGGTGAACCGGGGGTCGCCGATGCCGGCGAAACGCAGGCCCGCGACCGTGACCGCCCGGCCGTCGTCGAGGACGTGCACGTTCTTCAGGTGGTCCAGATAGCGCTGGGTCTCCTTGGAGTCGTGGTTGCCGCGGACCCAGACGTACGGGGCTCCCAGGTCCGGGATCGGGTCCAGGAAGCCGTTCTCGGCCGCCGAGCCGTGGTCCATCGTGTCGCCGGAATCGACGATGACGTCGACCGCGTACTGCTCCACGAGCGAGGCGATGATCTTCCAGCTCGCCGGGTTCAGATGGATGTCGGAGACGTGCAGGACCCGGATCGTGGTCGGGTCGGGCTCGTAGCCCGGAAGGGTGGACGTGACGTCGTACAGCTTCGTCACGTTCGTCACCAGGCGCGCCAACTCCTTCTGGTAGACGTCGAATTCGCTGACGATGCTGCGGGCGTCGCCGACCAGGGAGGGCGCGGAGGCGAGGAGCCCGGAGTACTTCGGCTCCAGGACCGACTCGGGGTTCCAGGTGGCGAAGGCGGTCGCTCCCGAGGCGGCCAGCAGACACAGGGCGAGGCCGCCGGCGGCGAGGGCGCGGCGCGGGCGGCGGTAGACCGCGAGGCCGAGCGCGGCGGCGCCGGAGACCACGGCCGCGCAGGAGCGGACGGCCAGGTCCAGGGTGCCGTGCTCGACGTCCCGTACGACCTCGTCCTGGAGCCCGGCGAGGCGTTCCGGGTGCTCGACGAGGGCCTGGGAGCGTTCCGGGTCGAGCCGGTCCACGTCCACGTCCAGGCGCAGCGGGGCCTCGTGGCTGCGCAGTTCCAGCGCGCCGAGCGGGGAGATGTTGATCTTCGTTCCGCCGGTGAGGGAGGGGCGCAGGGTCATGGTGGTGTTCATGGGGCCGACCGGGACGCGGACGTCGCCCACGGCCAGCAGTCCCAGCCAGGCGCCGAGCAGTACGACGCACAGCAGCCCGAGGGCGCGTGCGTACGGGTTCTGGCGCGCGGCGAGTTCGAGCTCCGGGCCCCTGCGGCGGCCGGGGCGGCGGTGGGCGAGCGCCTGCAGCGCCCGTCCGGCGTGTCGGGCCGTACGGAGGACGGTGGCGGGTGCGGCGACGGGGACGC
This sequence comes from Streptomyces sp. NPDC021080, assembly GCF_044333225.1. Lineage (NCBI taxonomy): Bacteria > Bacillati > Actinomycetota > Actinomycetes > Kitasatosporales > Streptomycetaceae > Streptomyces > Streptomyces sp. NPDC021080. The sequence continues at coordinate 371,551 of NZ_JBIRQM010000009.1, forward strand.
GGGCCATTTGTCCCGTCTGCCCAGGCGGTGCGGCGGGTATGCGGCATTCCGTCCCCCGGCGTGGGAAGGGTGTGCGGGGGCCGGTCCTCCGTGGGGGAGCGCGCGCGGGTGGAGTGCCGTCGCGCGGGAGGGCGTGCGGACGGTCTGCCGTCGCGCGGGAGGGGCGTGCGGGCGGCCGTGGCCGTCGTGCCGGGCCCGCTTCGGCGGGCGAGGGCGAGGGCGGGGTCGTGTCGGGCGGCGGGTGCGGTCGCGGCCGGGTCAGCCCCAGCCCAGTTCGTGCAGCCGGTCGTCGTCGATGCCGAAGTGGTGGGCGATCTCGTGGATCACGGTCACGGCGACCTCGTGGACCACCTCGTCCGTGGTCTCGCACCTGCGCAGCGTGGGCCCCATGTAGATCGAGATGCGGTCGGGGAGCACGCCGGCGTACCACTCGCCGCGGTCGGTGAGCGGGGTGCCCTCGTAGAGACCCAGCAGCTCGGGGTCGTCCGCCGGAGGCTCGTCCTCGACGAACACGGCGACGTTGTCCATCACCCGGGTCAGCTCCGGCGGGATCCGGTCCAGCGCCTGGCTCACGAGCTCTTCGAAGGTTTCGCGCGTCATCTCCAGCACCCCGCCATTGTCGGGGACGGCGGCCCGGTGGCGGCGTACGACGGAGACCGGACGGGCCGGAATCCGGCGGGGAAACCGGACGCCTGCCCCACATGGGGTGTCTCGTGCCGGTTTCGGAGTGTTCTGTCGAATCGACCTCGGCCGTCCGGTGATAGTGCGGGCATGACACGCACCTCCTCCCCGGCCCGTCCGGGCGCGCGCGCCCGTGTCCGCAAGGTCCTCCTGTGCGCCGCCCTCCTCGCCGTCACGGTCCAGACCGCCGCCGCACCCGCGTCCGCCCAGGGGTCCGGACGGCACGGGAGCGACTGTGTGAGAACCGCGAGGCCCCTCGGCGGCGAGTCCCGCGAGGTTCTCGGCATCACCCGGAAGGCCAAGGCCGACCTTCGTCTGAAGTCGGTGGAGGTGAAGGTCACCCGTGGCGGGCGCGAGGTCCTCACCGACGCCCTCGGGGAGTCCATGACCGGTGTACCGGCCGAGCCGGACATGCACTTCCGCGCCGGTTCCGTGGTCTTCTCCTACGTCGGCACGGCCCTGCTGCAGCTGGTCCAGGAGGGCAGGGTCCGCCTGGACGACACCGTGGAGCGCTGGCTGCCGACGCTGCCCATGGCGAACCGGATCACCCTGCGGATGCTGGCCACCAACACCACCGGGCTGCACGACTACGTCACCGACCCGGCGTTCCTGGCCGAACTGGAGGCGCATCCGTTCCGCCACTGGACCCCGCAGCAGCTGCTCGCGTACCCCTACAGCCACTCGTTCTGGTACGAGCCGGGTACCAACTGGAGCTACTCGCACGCCAATTACCTGCTGCTGATCCAGGCGCTGGAGAAGATCACCGGCACCCGGATCGACAGGTTCCTGCGGGAGCGGGTGACGGGCCCGCTGGGTCTCGAGGACACCCGGAACAACTTCACCCCCGACATCCCGCGTCCGGTCCTGCACGCCTTCACGTCCGAGCGCGGGCTGTACGAGGAGTCCACCTTCTGGAACCCGTCGTGGACCACCGCGCCCGGTGCCGTGATCACCACACACATCTGTGACCTGGCGCGTTCGGCGCGGGCCATCGGCAGCGGTGAGCTCATCTCGCGCCGCTCCTACCGCACGCTGCTCGACCCGGGGACGGTCGGTCTCGGCCACGCGACCGCCCGGTGCCCCGCCACGGTCTGTCTGCCGCAGACCGAGGCCAAGCACTTCGGGCTCGGCGTCATCGTGATCAACGGATGGGTCCTGCAGAACCCGTCGTTCTCGGGCTACGCGGCGATCCAGGCGTATCTCCCGTCCGACCGTCTCGCCATCGCGGTCAACGCCACGAAGACCAAGGACACACCCGACGGCAACATGGCCGAGGTGGTCGCCCAGCGCATCGCGGCGGCGCTGGCCCCGCAGGCTCCCCTGGCCCTCGGCTGACCCGCGGCCGACCCGTGACGCCTTCCGGTTCCGGCCGGCCCGTGGCGCTTTTCGGGCCGCGCCTCTCGCGCGGCGGCGAGCGGACCGACGGACGTCCCCCCGGCCCGGTTGGGCCCGGGGGACGCGTGTCCTCGCGCGGGCGGCGGGAGTTGAACAGGGAGAACTCCCGTTTCTCCCCACGCTCCCGGCTCCTTCCGAGCGGGGGACACCCCGTCCGGAGGTGGCCGCCCGTGCGCGCCTTGTACGTACCCGTCCGTTCGCGCGTACCCGCCCGGCTGGTCGCCGCGGTCCTGGCCGTGGCCGCCACCGCCGGCTGCATGAGCGTCGGCGACGACGCGGGGCGGCCGGTGCCCTCGCACTCGGCGGGGAGACGGGTAGGCGGGGAGCCCGGCGGCGCGGCCGCGGTGGGCGGCGGCGGGATCGGGTCGTACGGCGGGAAGCGAGGCAAGGGCGGCAAGGCGGGCAAGGCTTCGGCGAAACCGGGGGAGTCCGCCTCCGGCGAGGCCTCCGCGTCGGCGTCCCCGGGCGCGAAGCCGTCCGCGAAGGCGACGGAGAGGAGCGGGGACCCCTCCGAGGACTCCGCGTCGCCCGGCGGCGAGCCGAGTCCCGCGCAGACGGCGGCGGAGCCGACGCCGGAGCCCCCGCCGGCCTCGTCTCCGCCGCCGCCCGACCCCGGGACGGCGGAGCCGTCGTCGTCGGCGCACGAGCAGCCGCTGCCCCAGCTGATCCAGCGGGAACCGGCCCCCGAGGCGGGCTCGCCCGTGTAGCGGGTGCCGGGGCGGGACGGGACGGGCACAGGGCAGGACGGGGCAGGACGGAGGCGGGGCCGGCACCGGACGCTCCCGCCGGGTCGTGCCCGGCGCGTGCGGCCGATGTGGCGGGGTTCACGGGTCTCGGAGCCGTGGATGTGGCCCGTTCAACAGCGCGACCGTCGTGGGCGAGGTAGCTTTGATGGCGCGAGCAGGTGGCCAAGAACGCACCCTCACCTGGTCGTATGGAGCTCAGTTTGCCTTCATGGGGGAAGGGTGCGTATGGTAGTAGATCGTTTGATCCCATTTGCCCGGCGCCGCCGCAGAGAGCGCCGCGTGGCGCGTACTCTCCCTTGCCGTGGCCGGACCGCATAGAGGCGGTCGTTTGCGACTTCACGGAGTTTGGGCGCGTGCCGAAGAAACTCCGGAAGGTTCGCATTTCGCATGTCTGTTTCCAGTACTGATCACGTCGTCGTGCCCGAGAACAACGAGAACAACGACGCGGTCGAGGCCACGATCGAGACGATCGAGGCTGTCGAGACCACCGAGTCCGCTCCCGAGCTGACCTTCGCCGACCTCGGTCTCCCCGAGGGCGTCGTCCGCAAGCTCGCGCAGAACGGCGTGACCTCCCCCTTCCCGATCCAGGCCGCGACCATCCCGGACGCCCTGGCCGGCAAGGACATCCTCGGCCGTGGCCGCACCGGCTCCGGCAAGACCCTCTCCTTCGGTCTGCCGACCCTGGCGCAGCTCGCCGGCGGTCACACCGAGAAGAAGAAGCCGCGCGCCGTCATCCTGACGCCGACCCGTGAGCTGGCCATGCAGGTCGCCGACGCGCTGCAGCCCTACGGTGACGTCCTCGGCCTGAAGATGAAGGTCGTCTGCGGCGGTACGTCGATGGGTAACCAGATCTACGCCCTGGAGCGCGGCGTCGACGTCCTCGTCGCCACCCCGGGCCGTCTGCGCGACATCATCAACCGCGGCGCCTGCTCGCTGGAGAACACCCAGATCGCCGTCCTCGACGAGGCCGACCAGATGTCCGACCTGGGCTTCCTGCCCGAGGTCACGGAGCTGCTCGACCAGATCCCGGCCGGCGGCCAGCGCATGCTGTTCTCCGCCACGATGGAGAACGAGATCTCCACGCTGGTCAAGCGCTACCTGACCAACCCGGTCACGCACGAGGTCGACAGCGCCCAGGGCAACGTCACGACCATGTCGCACCACATCCTCATCGTGAAGCCCAAGGACAAGGCGCCGGTCACCGCCGCGATCGCCTCCCGCAAGGGCCGCACGATCATCTTCGTCCGCACCCAGCTGGGCGCCGACCGCATCGCCGAGCAGCTGCGTGACGCCGGTGTGAAGGCCGACGCGCTGCACGGCGGCATGACCCAGGGCGCGCGGACCCGGACGCTGGCCGACTTCAAGGACGGTTACGTCAACGCGCTCGTCGCCACCGACGTCGCCGCCCGCGGCATCCACGTCGACGGCATCGACCTGGTCCTGAACGTGGACCCGGCCGGTGACCACAAGGACTACCTGCACCGCTCCGGCCGTACCGCCCGCGCGGGCCGCTCCGGCACCGTCGTGTCGCTGTCGCTCCCGCACCAGCGCCGCCAGATCTTCCGGCTGATGGAGGACGCGGGCGTCGACGCCGCGCGTCACATCATCAACTCGGGCACGGCCTTCGAGCCCGAGGTCGCCGAGATCACCGGCGCCCGGTCGATGACCGAGGTCCAGGCCCAGTCCGCGGGCGACGCCGCCCAGCAGGCCGAGCGTGAGGTCACGCAGCTCACCAAGGAGCTGGAGCGCGCGCAGCGCCGTGCCGCCGAGCTGCGCGGCGAGGCCGACCGTCTGGTCGCCCGTGCCGCGCGTGAGCGGGGCGAGGACCCGGAGGTGGCCGTCGCGGCCGCCGCCGAGGCAGCCGAGCAGGCCGTCGTCGAGGCCCCGGCCGCCGAGGCCGTCGCCGTCGCCGTCGAGGCGGACGAGCGTCCCGCGTACGAGCCGCGTCAGCGCCGCGACGAGCGGGGCAACTACGAGCGTCGTGACAACGACCGTGGTGGCTTCCGCCGTGACGACAACCGTGGTGGCGGTTTCAACCGCGATGACCGCGGTGGCCGTTCTTTCGAGCGTCGTGACGACAACCGTGGTGGCGGCTTCCGTCGCGATGACAACCGTGGTGGCGGTTTCAACCGCGATGACCGTGGCGGCCGTTCTTTCGAGCGTCGTGACGACAACCGTGGTGGCGGCTTCCGTCGCGATGACAACCGTGGTGGTGGCTTCAACCGCGATGACCGTGGCGGCCGTTCTTTCGAGCGTCGTGACGACAACCGTGGTGGCGGCTTCCGTCGCGATGACAACCGTGGTGGCGGTTTCAACCGCGATGACCGTGGCGGCCGTTCTTTCGAGCGTCGTGACGACAACCGTGGTGGCGGCTTCAACCGCGACGACCGTGGCGGCCGTTCCTTCGAGCGCCGTGACGAGCGCGGTGGCCACCGGGGCAGCGACCGTCCCTTCAACCGCGACCGTCAGGGCGACCGTCCCGCGGGCGGTGGCTTCCGCTCCGGCCACGACCGTCCGGCCGCCCGTCGTGACGACCACCGCACGACCGGCACCGGCACCGGCACCGGTTCGTTCCGCCGCGACGAGAAGCCGCGCTGGAAGCGCAACGGCTGACGCGATCTGACGTGAAACGTCGAGGGCCCGTACGACTTCGGTCGTACGGGCCCTTCGCGTTGCCGGGGTAGTCCGTGCGGCCCGGATCAAAGCGCTGACCTGCCCGAGGGACCACGGGAAGGGGCCGCTCGCGGCGCACGGCGCCGACAGCGGTCGTAGACAGGGAATCGGCGGCAGGGCCGCAGGGGCATTTTCTGGCCAAGGTGACACCCCTTCGGTGCATGTCATGTGCGCGGCGAGGGAATCGCTGGGGGCATGACAGATGACGCCAGAGTGACTGGGCTGTCGGACGAAGAGCGGCTGGCCCAGCTCGGCTACACGCAGGTTCTCGCCCGCCGCATGTCGGCGTTCTCCAACTACGCGGTCTCCTTCACGATCATCTCGGTCCTGTCGGGCTGCCTGACGCTGTATCAGTTCGGCATGAACACCGGCGGTCCCGCCGTGATCACCTGGGGCTGGGTCGCGGTCGGACTGATGACCCTGTTCGTCGGCCTCGCGATGGCCGAGATCTGCTCGGCCTATCCGACGTCCGCCGGGCTGTACTTCTGGGCGCACCGGCTCGCCCCGGAGCGCACCGCGGCGGCCTGGGCGTGGTTCACCGGCTGGTTCAACGTCCTCGGCCAGGTCGCGGTGACCGCCGGCATCGACTTCGGCGCGGCGCTGTTCCTCGGCGCCTACCTGAACCTCCAGTTCGACTTCGAGGTGACGCCGGGCCGCACGATCCTCCTGTTCACCGCGATCCTGATCCTGCACGGTCTCCTCAACACCTTCGGCGTGGGGATCGTCGCGCTCCTCAACAGCATCAGCGTGTGGTGGCACGTCGTCGGCGTCGCCGTCATCGTCGGCGCGCTGACCTTCGCGCCGGACCACCACCAGTCGGCCGGCTTCGTGTTCACGAAGTTCGTGAACCACACGGGCTGGGGCAGCGGGGTCTACGTGGTCCTCGTCGGACTCCTCATGGCCCAGTACACGTTCACCGGGTACGACGCCTCCGCCCACATGACGGAGGAGACCCACGACGCCTCCACGGCCGGGCCGAAGGGCATCGTGCGCTCGATCTGGACCTCGTGGATCGCCGGCTTCGTCCTGCTCCTCGGCTTCACCTTCGCCATCCAGTCCTACGACAAGGAGCTGGGCTCGGCGACGGGCGCGCCCCCGGCGCAGATCCTGCTGGACGCGCTCGGGGCGACGGCCGGCAAGCTCCTGCTGCTCGTCGTGATCGGCGCCCAGCTGTTCTGCGGCATGGCGTCCGTGACCGCCAACAGCCGTATGATCTACGCCTTTTCGCGTGACGGCGCGCTGCCGTTCTCCTCGGTGTGGCACACGGTGCACCCGCGCACGCGGACCCCGGTGGCGGCCGTCTGGCTGGCCGCGCTGGGCGCTCTCGTGCTCGGCCTGCCGTACCTCATCAACTACGCGGCCTACGCGGCCGTGACGTCGATCGCGGTGATCGGCCTCTACGTCGCCTACGTCATCCCGACCCTGCTGCGGGTGCGCAAGGGCGACGCCTTCGAGCGCGGGCCCTGGCATCTGGGCCGCTGGTCCCGTCCCGTCGGGGTCGTCGCGGTCGTCTGGGTGGCCGTCATCACCCTCCTGTTCATGCTGCCCCAGGTCTCCCCGGTCACCTGGGAGACGTTCAACTACGCCCCGGTCGCCGTCCTCGCCGTCCTCGGATTCGCCGCGGCCTGGTGGCTGGCCTCGGCCCGGCACTGGTTCCTCAACCCCGAACACCAGCGCACGATCGCGCGGGAAGCCGCCCGCAAGGGTGCACCCGAACCGGTCGATCCCTGACCTTGAGGGCCTGCTGTGTGGCCGGGTCCCCCGATACCCGATCGGAGTCCCGGCCACGTCCCGCTATGCTCGGGGATGCATCGGAGCGCTCCGGTGCGCCGTGCCGGTGTTTTCCGGTTCGGGGACCCTTAGCTCAATTGGCAGAGCAGTGGACTTTTAATCCATTGGTTGTGGGTTCGAGTCCCACAGGGTCTACGCGAAAGCCCCCGGTTCAGAGGTGATCTGAGCCGGGGGCTTGTTTCGTTCCCGGGTGTCAGCCCGCCGAGAGGGGCGTCAGGGCGGTGAGTTCCCCCAGCGGCAGCGTGTGCTGGGTCTGGAGGACCTTGGCGCGCAGGTAGCGGACGTTGTGGGCGGTGGTGAAGACGCCCGTCGGCACGCGGTGGGCGACCGTGACGCCGAGTTCGCGGAGCTGTTCGGCCTTGTCCGGGTTGTTGGAGAGCAGGTCCAGGGAGTCGATGCCGAGGGCCTGGAGCATCTGGGCGGCCGCCGTGTAGTCGCGGTCGTCCTCGGGCAGGCCGAGGGCCGCGTTGGCGGCGTAGGTGTCGAGGCCCTGGTCCTGGAGGGCGTACGCGTCGAGCTTGTTGTAGAGGCCGATGCCGCGGCCCTCCTGGCGCAGGTACAGCAGGACGCCGCCGCGGTCCGCGATCCGCTCCACCGCCTCGCGCAGCTGGGGACCGCAGTCGCAGCGGGCCGAGCCGAACACGTCGCCGGTCAGGCACTCGGAGTGCAGCCGCACCAGCGGGTTCGGGCCGGGCTCGCCGAGGACGACGGCCAGATGCTCCTTGCCGTCGTCGAGGCCGTGGAAGGTCACGAGTTCGGCGTCGACGGAGTAGCCGTCGCCGAAGCGCAGGGGTACGCGGACGCGGGTGCGCACGGTGGCGGTGGGGTGGTCGCGCATGGTGTCTCTCCGTCCGGCGGGTTCGTACGGGGCTGTGCTTCAGATTTGAAGCACAGCCACGGAACGAGACACTACATCTGCTTCAAACTTCAAGCAATGGGGTTCACGGGTTCACGGGTTCAGGGGTTCACGCACCCCCCGAGCGCCTCACGAGGAGCAGGAACGCCGCCGCCACGGCAGGTCTTCCCCGGGAGCCCCGGGATCCCCGCTCTGGATGGCCCGGGTGATGGTGGCGCAGATCTCCTCCAGCTGACCCACCTGCTCGGGGGTCAGATGGTCGAAGACCGCCGCCCGTACCGTCTCGACGTGGGCGGGCGCCACCCGCTCCAGGAGGGTCATGCCCGCGTCGGTGAGGACGGCCATGTGCCCGCGCTTGTCGGTGGGGCAGCCCTCGCGCCGTACCGTGCCGTCCTTCTCCAGCCGCGCCACCGCGTACGTCAGCCGGCTGCGGGTGATCTTCAGGGCCTCGGCGAGGTCGGTCATCCGCAGCCGCCGGTCCGGCGCCTCGGACAGCCGGGACAGGATGGAGTAGTAAAGGTGGGGCATCCCCGCCTCCGACTGCAGCCGTCGGTCGATGGCGTCCGCCAGGAGGGAGGTCGCGGAGATGTACGAGCGCCAGGCGCGCTGTTCGGCGGCGGAGAGCCAGCGGGTCGTCATGAGACCAGTCTAGGTATTGTTTAAAACTTGAACCACTGCACTTGAACCCCTGTGCGCGTGTGACCGGAGGATGCGTCCCGATGCCCCGTCCCTACGTCCTGCTGTCCGCCGCCGTCTCCCTCGACGGCTTCCTGGACGACACCGGCCCCGAGCGGCTGCTGCTCTCGGGCCCGGCCGACTTCGACCGGGTCGACGAGGTGCGGGCGTCCAGCGACGCGATCCTGGTGGGCGCCGGCACGCTGCGCACCGACAACCCGCGGCTCCTGGTCAACTCCGCCGAACGGCGGGCGGCCCGTGTCGCCTCCGGCCGCCCCGAGTACCCCCTGAAGGTCACGGTCAGCGGCTCCGGCGAGCTGGACCCGAAGGCGCAGTTCTGGCACACCGGAGGCGAGAAGGTCGTCTACACGACGGACGCGGGCGCGCGGCGGGCGTCCGCCCTGCTGGCCGGACTCGTCGGCGTCGACGTCGTGCCGACCGGACCCGAACTCGACTGGCGCGTGCTGCTGGAGCACCTGCACGACGTACGGGGCGTGCGCCGCCTCATGGTCGAAGGGGGCGGCAAGGTCCACACCCAGCTCGTGCGCGAACAGCTCGCCGACGAACTGCAGCTCGCCGTCGCCCCGCTGTTCGTCGGGCAGCCGGACGCGCCGCGGCTGTTCGGACCCGGGGCGTACCCGCTGGGCCGGATGCGGCTCGCCGAGACCCGGCCCGTCGGCGACGTCGTGCTCATCCGGTACGTTCCCACCGCGCCCGGCACCGGCCCGCTCGCCTGCGCGGCGGACCGGCGGTGGCTGGAGCTCGCCTGCGAGCTGGCCGAACTGTGCCCGCCGTCGAAGACCGCGTTCAGCGTGGGCGCCGTGGTGGTCGCGGCCGACGGGACCGAGCTGGCCCGGGGCCACTCCCGCGAGGGCGGCGACCCGGTCGTACATGCCGAGGAGGCCGCCCTCGCCAAGATCGACCCGGCCGATCCGCGGCTGGCCGCCGCCACCGTCTACAGCAGCCTGGAGCCGTGCGCCCACCGCGCCTCCCGGCCCGCGCCGTGCGCCCGGCTCATCCTGGACGCCGGGGTGCGGCGGGTCGTCACCGCCTGGCGCGAGCCCGACACCTTCGTCACGGACGCCGACGGGAACGGGGTCCTCGCCGCCGCCGGTGCCGAGGTCGTCGTCCTCCCCGAGTACGCGGACCGCGCCCAGGCCCCCAACCGGCATCTGCAGACCCGGTAGGGCCGGACGCGCGCGCCACCGCGGGGGCGGGACCAAACGGGTGTGCTTCGGGTCCCGCGGATGGCGTACACTGGTCTTAACGACGCGGGGTGGAGCAGCTCGGTAGCTCGCTGGGCTCATAACCCAGAGGTCGCAGGTTCAAATCCTGTCCCCGCTACTCAAGGCCAAGGGCCGGAACTCGGATTCACGAGTTCCGGCCCTTGGTGTTTGTCCGGCGCGCGTTTCCCCCTGCGTGGCCGGCCTGCTCCCGCGAGCTCTCCAGGCTTCATCCGTCCTCCCCCGGTCGGGCCACACCGGTCGCCCGCCGCTCCCGCACCGGTTCTTCTGGAGGGGTGGGGCAGCCAGGAGGTGAGCGGCGGACCGGACAGCTCCGTGACCGGTCCGACCGGCCGCCGCCCGGTGCCCGCGGGGCCCCGACCGCCGCGCCGCCCGGCCGGCCGGGCGGGGGTTCCCGCAGGATCGTGTGCGCCCGCGCCTTCGTCCGGATCCTGCCCGTGCTGCTCGTCGCCGCCGGGGTCGCCTACGACTACCTCACTCCGTCGGAATTCACCGCGGCCCCCCTCTTCACGGCCGCGCCCCTGGTCGCCGCGCCCCTCCACTCGCTGCGCGGCACCGTGCTCGCCGGTCTCCTCGCCGTCGGCGCGGTGCTCGCGGTCCACTGCGTGCTCGGCATCGTCCTGCACGTCGACGCGGTCACCGAGGTGGTCACCGTGGTGACCGCCGCCGTCCTCGCCGTCCTCATCAACCTCGTGGTCCGGCGCGGCGACGAACGGCTCGCCTCCGTCCGGGAGATCGCCGAGTACGCGCAGCGCGCCGTGCTGCCCGAGCCCGAGGCGCGGATCGCCGGGCTCGAGGTCGCGGCCCGCTACGAGGCGGCGCAGGAGGACGCGTTCATCGGCGGCGACCTGTACGCCGTGCAGGACTCCCCGCACGGCGTACGGCTGGTCGTCGGGGACGTACGGGGGAAGGGGATGGCCGCGGTGGCCGCCGTCGCGACGGCGGTCGGCGCGTTCCGGGAGGCGGCCGAACAGGAAGCGGGCCTGGAGGCCGTCGCCGGGCGCCTGGACCGGGCACTGACCCGGCCGGGCACCCGGCGCGACAGCGTCGAGGCGGTCGAGGGATTCACCACCGCCGTACTCGCCGAGATCCCGCACGGCGAGGAGGTCGTACGCGTCGTCAACCGCGGCCATCCGCCACCCCTGCTGCTGCGCCCCGACGGCACACTCGTCACCCTCTCCGCCGAGGCCTTCGCGCTGCCCCTCGGGATGGGCGAGCTGGGGACCTGGCCCGCGCCGACCGTGCGGGACCGCTTCCCGCGGGGAGCGACGCTGCTCCTGCACACCGACGGGCTGTCCGAGGCCCGCGACGCACGGGGGGAGTTCTTCGATCCGGCCGCCTGGCTGGCCGGGCGGGTCTTCCCCGGCCCCGACGCGCTGCTGACCGCGCTGTCCGAGGCGGTCCGCCGGCACACGGGCGGGGCGCTGACGGACGACATGGCGCTGCTCGCCGTCCGCCGCTCGTGACGGGTGTCGCCCGGCGGATTTCCGCGCGGTCCGGAAGGTTTCCCGCCCACCGTGCGACGGCCTTTTCGGGCTCGGTCACGAACGGTGATCGGACTGTGCCCCTCCGCATATCGACTGACATACCGTCAAGGAATCCTGTGTAGACGGCATGAGGTCAACTCGCCCGTTTTTCATCGGTCATGACCTCAAAGTCCAGACCGGAAGCCGTTAAAGATCAGTCAGAACGGCTTGGAATTCGGTGCCCGGGTCTATTAACGTTCGATAACGCAGCGCGGTCGTTACAGCCGTCACAAGAGGTGGCTCCGTGCGCACGCGCCGAATCCCGCAAGGGAACCGGGGACCCACCTCGTGGGGTGAATCGAGCGTAATCCGCCGTGGAGGCACGGTGGCAGTACGCCCGTAGGAGACCTTCCTGCTCCGAACCCGTCAGCTAACCCGGTAGGCGGCAAGGAAGGAAAGGAGTGCGCCCACGTGGCGTCCAACCGGCCCGCTCAGCCAACCTCGTTCGCGCCGAACGACACGCACACCTTCGGCTACGGCAAGGACGAGGAACCCTGGGAGGAGTGGAATCCCACCGCGGATTCCGTCGCTCCCGTCCGCGGCCGGCACCGCACGGGCAAGCAGCGCGGCGGAGGACTCGCCCGCAGCTCAACGGTTCTCGGCGTCGGTGTCATAGCCGCCGTCGGCGGGGGCGGCATCGCCAGCGCGGCTCCGGGCAAGGCGCCCGTCTCGATCTCGCTGCCCGACCTGTCGTCGGTCACCGCGTCGGCCAAGGCCCTGATATCGGACAGCGGATCCAGCACTCCCAAGGGCTCCACGACTCCGCTCACCAGCGCCGGTCTGACCAGCGCCGACACGGCCCACGGTGCCACCGACGCCGGCGAGGCGCTGCGCGACCGCATCATGCAGCAGGCCAAGTCGCAGCAGACCCGGGCCGACACCGCCACGCAGCAGGCCGCCCAGAACGCCGCCGCGAAGAAGGCCGTCGAAACCGCCGCCAAGCAGCAGGACGCGGCGGAGGCCAAGGCCGCCGCCGCGAAGCAGAAGGCGGAGGAGGAGGCCAAGGCGAAGGCCGAGAAGGAGCGCCTCGCCGAACTCGCCAAGAGCTACTCGCTGCCGACCTCCTCGTACACCCTGACCTCGCGCTTCGGTGAGGCCGGCTCGATGTGGTCCTCCGGCTACCACACCGGACTCGACTTCGCGGCGCCCACCGGCACGCTCATCAAGGCGATCCACAGCGGCACCGTCACCGAGGCCGGCTGGGCGGGCGCGTACGGCTACCGCACGATCCTCACCCTCGACGACGGTACGGAGCTCTGGTTCTGCCACCAGTCGTCGCTCAACGTCACCGTCGGCCAGAAGGTCGCCACGGGCGATGTCATCGGACGCGTGGGTGCGACGGGCAATGTCACCGGGCCGCACCTGCACCTCGAAGTGCACCCCGGCGGCGCCGCCACCGGCATCGACCCGATGGCCTGGCTCCAGAGCAAGGGCCTCAACCCCTGATCCCCGCGGGCTCCCGAGCCGCACGACGGTGACGGGCACGCGGACGGCCCCGGACGCGCGCCCCGCGCAGGTCCTCCCTGATCTCCGGTGGTCCTGACGTCAACCCCCCCGACGTCAGGGCTGCCGGTCAGGCATGTACGGACATCCGCGCGCCCTCGCCCCGGCCGAGGTGATTGTGGAATACATCCATCCGGTGCGGGTGTTGAGGCCGTACATGACTTCCCTTCGCAAGCTCGGTTCGTCCGACCTCGAGGTCTTCCCGCTCGCGCTCGGCGGCAACGTGTTCGGCTGGACGGCCGACGAGACCCGCTCCTTCGCCGTGCTCGACGCCTACGCGGCCGCCGGCGGCAACTTCCTCGACACGGCCGACTCCTACTCGAAGTGGGCCGAGGGCAACGAGGGCGGTGAGTCCGAGACCATCATCGGCAAGTGGCTGAAGACCCGCGGCAACCGCGACGACATCGTCGTCGCCACCAAGGTCAGTGAGCACCCCGCGTACCCGGGTCTGTCCGGTGCCACCATCAAGGCCGCGGCCGACGCCTCGCTGCGCCGCCTGGGCACCGACCGCATCGACCTCTACTACACGCACTTCGACAAGCCGGAGGTGCCGGTCGAAGAGATCATCGGCGCCCTCGACGAGCTGGTGACGGCCGGCAAGGTGCGGCACATCGCCGCCTCCAACATCTCCCCCGAGCGGCTGCGGGAGTCCCTGGAGTTCTCCGACCGCGAGGGCCTCGCGCGGTACGTCGCCCTCCAGCCCCACTACAACCTCGTCTCGCGCGACACCTACGAGGGCCCCCTGCGGGACACCGCCTCCCGGGCCGGTCTGGCGGCCGTCCCCTACTTCGCGCTCGCCGCCGGTTTCCTCACCGGCAAGTACCGCCCCGGCACGACGGTCGACTCGCCCCGGGCGGCCGGCGCGGCCAGGCACCTCGGCACGGAACGCGGGCCGCGGGTCCTCGCCGCCCTCGACGAGATCGCCGGGGCCCACGGCGTCGCCGTCCCGACGGTCGCCCTCGCCTGGCTGGCGGCGCAGCCGACGGTCGCGGCGCCGATCGCCTCCGCCCGCGCGGTCGAGCAGCTCCCGGCCCTGCTGGGGGTCGCGGACCTGGTGCTGACGGACGAGGAACTGACGCGCCTGTCGCGGGCGTCGGCGTAAGGGCCGGGCCGCCGGCGCGCGGCACCGGTGCCGTCCGCCGGTGCCGCGCCCGGTCCGTCCCTCGTCAGGAGCGGTACGGGTTGTACACGGGGTACGGCGCCGGCGCGGCCGTCCGTGCCGAGGGACCGTACGGCTGCGCGGGCGGGGTGTCGTACCCGTACCTGTGAGCCGGCCAGGGCGGCGGCGCGGGCAGTGGTGCCGTGAGGCGGGCCGCGTAGGCGAGGGCCGGACGGGCGATCTCCCGGCGGCGCCACAGCTCCTCCAGCAACTCGCGCTCCCGTACGACGAAGTCGGCGCCCGCCCGTCCCCGGCGCCCCCGGTGGCGCAGGAACGCCAGCGAGGTCGCGTACGCCTCGTACTCCGCCACCGAGCGGGCCGCGCCCTTGCCGAAGTGATGGCCGGCGTACTCGCGGGCGATCTGCCGCGCCCGCATCGAGCCGAGGGCCCACGGTTCGGCCGCGCCCAGCCATCCGGCGGCGGTGTACACGGGCAGTTCGGTGCGGACCGTACGCAGTTCGCGCTGCCGGGTCCACACGACGAGCCAGGTCAGCAGCCCGAACGCGGGCACCATGAACACGGCGTACACACCGAAGAAGCCGAACCGGCCGAAGCCCGACGAGCCGTTCCAGAGCGCGTGCATGGCCATCGCGAGCAGCAGTCCGGTGACGGGGAGCAGCACACGGCACACGTGCCGGCGTTCGGCGGTCAGTGCCGCCACGCCGAAGCCGATGCCGGTCAGCACGGTGAACAGCGGATGCGCGAAGGGCGACATCACCACACGGACGAAGAAGGTCGCCGCGGTGACGGAGGCGAGTCCGCTCTCCCCGCTGAGCCGGTCGGTCCCGAAGGCGGTGCCGAGGTAGAGGATGTTCTCGGTGAACGCGAAGCCGGTGGCGGTGACCCCGGCGATGACGACCCCGTCGACGATCCCGGTGAAGTCCCGTCTGCGGAACAGGAAGACGAGCAGGACGGCCGCCGCCTTCGCCGACTCCTCGACGACGGGCGCTATGACGGTCGCCCCGAGCGTGTCGGCGCCGGAGGGGTCCGCGGTCGTCATCGCGATCCAGCGGGTCGCGAAACTGTTGGCGACGATCGCTATCAGCGCGGCCGCGCAGGCGCCCCAGGCGAAGGAGAAGAACAGGTTGCGCCAGGGGCCCGGCTCCACCCGGTCCAGCCACCGGAAGGCGGCTATGAGCAGCGGCACGGGGAACACGGCCAGTCCGAGACCGACGAGGAAGCCCTCGGTCCCCGTCTGTTCGCGGACGAGCGCGAGGATCACCAGACCCGACATCGCGAGCAGGGTGATCAGCGCTCCGTACCGCACCCAACTGCGCTGCCACCAGTGCGGATGTCTCGGCCCGGGACCGGAGGGGGCGCCGGGCCGAGTCGGGTGCGGAAGATGGATGGCCACGGCATCGACCCTAACGAGGGAGGGCGCGGCTCGCGACGGTGACCGAGGTTTCCGGAAAGATCCCGGCGGACGTCGGCGGGTGTGTGCGGGTCAGGCGCCCGGGGTGTGCTGGTCTCGGTGCTGTACGCGTCGGAAGAGAAGGTCGTTCACCACATGACCCTTGTCCAGTCCCTGGCCCTCGAAACGGGTCAGCGGCCGGAACTCCGGACGCGGCGCGAAACCGCCGTCCGGCACGGCGTTCTCGAAGGCGGGGTGCGCGCCCAGCACGTCGAGCATCTGTTCGGCGTACGGCTCCCAGTCCGTCGCGCAGTGCACGAGCGCGCCCGGCGCGAGGCGGGTCGCGGCGAGATCCAGGAACTCCGGCTGGATCAGCCGCCGCTTGTGGTGCCGCTTCTTGGGCCACGGGTCGGGGAAGTAGACGCGCAGACCGTTCAGGGAGTCGGGTGCGAGCATCTCGCGGAGCAGGATGATCGCGTCGCCGTTGGCGACACGGATGTTGGTCAGACCGCTGCGCTCGGCGAGGTTGAGCAGATTGCCCTGGCCCGGCGTGTGCACGTCCACGGCGAGGATCCCGGTCCCCTGGTCCTCGGCCGCCATCAGCGCGGTGGCCTCACCCATGCCGAAGCCGATCTCCAGCACGACGGGGACGTCCGCGCCGAACAGGTCCGCCAGATCGAGCGTGCCCTGTCCGTCGATGTCCAGACCCCACTTGGGCCACAGTCGCTGCAGCGCGTCCGCCTGCCCGGTCGTCACCCGGCTCCGGCGCGGCTGGAAACTCCGGATCCGCCGCTCGAAGTGCGAGCCGGCGGGATCGGCCTGCGGACCGTCGGGGAAGCGGGGCCCGCCCTTGGCACGGTGGTGACGCGGCGAGCCGTCCTCGGCGGAGGCGGGCCGGGTCTCTTCGGTGGAGTCGAGGAAATCAGACACAGTGGGGTCGATTTTACGGGCGCCGTGACACGGGGCGGCCCGTGCCGACGGCGGGCGGACCGCTCCGGCCGTGGGACCGGGGCGGCGGGGCGGCCTGCTGTGGTGGGGGAGACCGCTGTAGTCGGCGGACCGGGGCGTCGGGGTGGAGCCGGCGCGGCCGGTGCGGTGCGTCGCTGCGGGCCGCCGCGGTGGCCGGTGGGGCGGCCGGTGCGGCGGCCGGTGCGGCGGGCCGCTCAGACCGCGGCCAGGGACGCCAGGGCCCGGCGGGCGACCTCCCGGCCGATCGGGAGGGAGGCGGTGGCCGCGGGGGACGGCGCGTTCAGTACGTGCACGGTCCTCGGGCCCTCCTTGATCAGGAAGTCGTCGACCAGGGTGCCGTCCCGCAGGACCGCCTGGGCGCGGACCCCGGCCGCCGCGGGGACCAGGTCCTCCGACGTCACCGCGGGCAGCAGCCGCCGCACCGCGTCCGTGAACGCCGCCTTCGACACCGACCGGCGCAGCTCCCCGGCTCCGTACCGCCAGTGCCGCCGGGCTATGTGCCAGGAGCCCGGCCAGGACAGGGTCCCGCCCAGTTCGCGCGGCCGGACGACTCCCCAGTCGTACCCCTCGCGC
This sequence comes from Streptomyces sp. NPDC021080, assembly GCF_044333225.1. Classification (NCBI taxonomy): domain Bacteria; kingdom Bacillati; phylum Actinomycetota; class Actinomycetes; order Kitasatosporales; family Streptomycetaceae; genus Streptomyces; species Streptomyces sp. NPDC021080. Next base: position 388,693 of record NZ_JBIRQM010000009.1, read on the forward strand.
GCGAGGGCGGGCACCGCGTTGGGGCCGACGTGGACGCCGCCGTCGATGCCCCGGGTGAGATGCACACCGAGGAACGGGAACGCGGGGTCCGGAACCGGGTACACCAGACCCCGCACCAGCTCCGGGCGCGCCAGCGTGTAGTACTCGCCACGGAAGGGGACGATCCGCATCCCGGGATCGTCGCCCGTCAGCCGGGCCGTCTCGTCGCAGTGCAGCCCCGAGCAGTTGACGAGCACCCGGCCGCGGACGATCGTCCCGTCGGCCGTGCGCACGGCGACGCCGAGGTGGGGACGGCGGTCGGCACGCACGACCTGGGCCCCGTAGCGGATCTCCGCCCCGGAGGCCTCCGCGAGCCGGCGGGCCACCGCCACGTAGTCGCAGATCCCCGTGGTGCCGACGTGGATGGCGGCGAGGCCGCGGACCTCGGGTTCGTACTCGGTGAGCTGGGCCGGGCCCAGCTCCTTGACCGGGATGCCGTTCTCCCGGCCGCGCTGCACCAGGCCGTGCAGACGGGGGAGCTCCGACTTGTCCGTCGCGACGATCAGCTTGCCGGTGACCGCGTGCGCGATGTCGTACTCCGCGCAGAACTTGACCATCTCGGCGGCACCCTGGACCGCGAACCGTGCCTTCAGCGAACCGGGGCGGTAGTAGATCCCGCTGTGGATCACCCCGCTGTTGCGCCCGGTCTGGTGCCGGGCGGGTCCCGGCTCCTTCTCCAGCACCGTCACCCGCGTGCCCGGCGCCGCCCGCGTGATGGCATACGCCGTCGACAGGCCGACGATCCCGCCGCCGATCACCAGCACATCGCAGTCGTACGCGCTCCGCACCCGCACCACCTCCCGGCCTCGATAGTGCACTGCGCCACTGACAACGCCCTCAAACCCGAGGACCGTGCCCCGCGATTCTTTCGCGCCGCGGGGACGTGGCGCGCCTGTTCCGCGCCCGAGTCGTCGGGCGCTCCGTCCGGACCGGAGCCTTCGGCGGCTAGGCCGGAGCCATCAGCAGCGGACGGGCCCGCTCCCGCAGTTCCACCACGCGCGGCTCGTCGCCGTACGGCTCCAGCCGGTGCAACAGGTCCTTCACGTACTCGGTGGTGCGCGCGGAGGAGATGCGCCCCGCGACCTCCACCGCCCGCACGCCCTGCTCGCACGCCGCGTCCAGATTGCCCGACTCCAGCTCGGCGACCGCCGACACCACCAGACGCAGCCCGTGCGAGCGCACGAACTCCTCCGTCGGCTTGGACAGCGCCTGCTCGGTGAAGCGGCGCACCTGGCGCGGCGCCTTCAGGTCGCGGTAGCACTCGGCGGCGTCGGCCGCGAAGCGGTCGTAGCCGTAGAAGCCGAGCCAGGACGGGTCGTTGTCGCCGTCCCGGGCCCGCTCCAGCCAGCCCTCGGCGGCCTTCAGCGCCGCGCCGGCCGCCTGGGCGTCGCCCGCGCGCGCGTGGGCCCGTGCCTCGACGAGCCGGAAGAAGCTCATGGTGCGGGCCGTGGCGAGACCGCGGTTGCGCTCCAGGGCGGCCTGAGCGAGGTCGACGCCCTCGTCGCCGAAGCCCCGGTAGGTCGCCTGGAGGGACATGGAGGCCAGGACGTAGCCCCCGAGGGGCACGTCGGCGGCCGCCCGGGCCAGCCGCAGTGCCTGGATGTAGTAGCGCTGCGCCGCCTCCTGCTGGCCCGTGTCGAAGGCCATCCAGCCCGCGAGACGGGTGAGCTCCGCCGACGCGCCGAACAGCGCCCGGCCGACCTCGTCGGAGTAGGAGCCGAGCAGCAGCGGCGCCGCCTCGACCCGCAGACACTCGGGGACCATGGACGAACGCCAGTCGCCGCCCCCGTACTTGGAGTCCCAGCGCCTCGCGTCCTCGGCCGCCTCGCGGAGCTTCAGCACATCGCTGTGGCCGACCTTCAGCGGCGCTCCCGAGCCCTCGCCGGGGCTCACCTCGCGCGCCACCGAACTGTCGGCCGGGGTTATCAGCCAGCGTGAGGCGGGCGTCGCGTAGGCGCTCACGGCGAAGGAGCCGGCCAGCGACTGCCAGATGCCGCCGCCGGTCCGGCGCCCGGCGAGGTCGAGGCGGTACAGCTCCGTCGCCGACCGCACCGCCTGCCCGACGTCACGGGGGAAGGCGAGGCCCACCTCCGGCGCGGGATCCGCGTCCGCCAGGCCGATCTCGTGGAGCGGCACGGGCCGGCCGAGCTTCTGGCCGATGGCGGCCGCGATGAGGTGCGGCGCGGCGCCCTGCGGCACCATGCCCTTCGACACCCAGCGCGCCACCGACGTCTTGTCGTAGCGAAGAGTCAACCCGCGTTGAGCGCCAAGATCGTTGACGCGACGCGCGAGTCCTGCGTTGCTGATTCCCGCGAGGGCGAGAACGGCGCCGAGTTTTTCGTTCGGCCCGCGTTGCTCCCTGGACATGCGCCACCCCTCGACACAGACGGCTGCCGCGGTGGCATAACCACGCGGCATTCGTAAACCCAGCGTAGTTCGCCCGATCCCCAGCGTTAAGGGGCGTACGTCCGGTTGGCGGGATTGTGGTCCGTACGACTGTACGGACTGTCGCGGCGTGCTCCTGTTGTGTGGCCGTGCGCCCGTCCGTGCGCTCTTCTCCGGCCATCGCGGGGAGCGCTTCCATGGAACGTGCGTGGGTCGGCCCGCTGTACTGGATCCAGTGGGCTGGGGGACACCGCCGCCTACATCCCCGCGGGCGGCGGACCGGTCCGGGGGGCGAACTCCGCCTCCCGGACTGTGCGTTGTCGAAGCGGTGCGCAGGGCCTGTACGGAGCGTGTCCGCGGTTGTCCGCCCGTCGCCGATTTGGCCGAAAACCGATGGCCCCCTCCGAGGGCAATCAGGGCTCCCACCATACGAGTTGAGGGCGCGAAGGGCGTCCTGAGGGAGCGTATCGGGGGCGCATTCGCGTCGACCTGTCGGGGGTCGGGTGGTGCGGGAGGGGTGCCTCGCGAAGATGCCGGGCCGCCGGGTCCTCGCGCGGCAACTGCCGTGCGGGGCACGCCTCGTGGGCTGGCGGCGTCCGGTGGGGCCGGTGGTGGTCGGTGGTGGTCGGGACCGTCCGGCGGGACCGGTGGTGGTCGGGGCGGCTCGGTCGCGGTCCGGCCGGGGCCTCGGGGGCGGCCCGTCGCGGTCCGGCCGGGGTCCGGTGGTGGGCGGTGGCGGTCCGGCAGGGGCCCGGTGGCGGGCCGTGGGTGATTTCCCTCCGGGTCGTGGTGGAGGCCGTAGATCTCCTCAACGGGCCTTGAGGGAAGGGCATTTGCGAGTGGGGCGCCCCCGTGTGGCGGCGCGGACGTTCGCGTGGGGGCGCATTTCGGGGAGTGCAAGCCGCCGCAGGGGCCCTCTCATGCGCCTCCTTCGTGGCAGCATGGTGCCGAGTTCGTACGGTGCACTGGTTGTCCACAGCCTGTGGAGGCGGCGATGCGATGGTTGGTGGGATGGAGCAGCACCGTCGCCAGAGCGCCCGCGGTCGGCTCGGCGGGCGCCACGGGTGACGACGGCGAGACCGTGCATCCCGTGGGTTCCCAACTCCTGTGGGGCGACCCCGATCCGCTGTGGGCCGTCGGCGACTGGCGCCCCGACGAGGTACGCGTGGTGAAGGCCGACGCCGAGAACCGCATCGCCGTCCTCGGCACCTGCGGGGCCTCGGACGACGAACTGCGGGTCGGACTGTTCGCCGCGCGCGGCGGAGCGCTGCGCCACCTCACCAACTGGTCCGGCAGCTACACCGCCGTCGTCCAGGTCGGCCGCCGGGTGACCGTCTGCGGCGACCTCGCCGGGGCCCGGCCCGTCTTCTACACCCCCTGGGCCGGCGGCACGGCCTACGCCACCGCCGCCCTCCCGCTCGCCGACCTCATCGAGGCCAACCTCGACTTCGGCCACCTGGCCGCGATGCTCGCCGCCCCCGACGTCCCCGCCGCGGTGCACGACTCCACCCCGTACGAAGGCGTCCGCCGCATCCCGCCGGGACACACGCTCGTCCTGCGGGCCGGAGCCCGCGAGATCGTCGGGTACGAACCCGTCGCCTCCCTCGCCGTCGCCGCGCCCATCGCCGATCCCGCGATCGCCGTGGACGCCGTACGGGACGCCCTGGTCGAGGCCGTCCGCACCCGCCTCTCCGCCCCCCGGCACGTGCCCGGCACCGATGTGGACCCCGGACCCGTGCCCGGCATGGGACCCGCCGAGCGGCGCGCCGCTCGCGGGACACCGGTGCCCGGCATCGGGGCCGACCTCTCCGGAGGGCCCGCCTCGGGAACCCTCGCGCTGCTCGCCGCGGGCCTGCCCGGCGCGCCCGGCACGGTCCTCGGACACGGCACCGGCGCCGGGGAACGGCTCCTGGCGGTCACCTTCAACGACCTCGCCGTGCGGGGGCTCGAGGCCGAGCTGGAGCGGGCCGGGGCGCTGGCCGCGAACCCCCGGCTGCACCACGTGGTCGTCACCGGGGGCGAGGAGTCGCTCCCCTACGCCGACCTGGAGGGACCGCTGACCGACGAGCCGGGGCCCTCCCTGGTGACGGCGGCACGCCATCGCGCGCGGCTCGCCTCCGGCAGCGCGGACCACTTCACGGGTTACGGCGCGCGTCAGGTGCTGGACGCCCATCCGGCCCGGCTCGCCGATCTGCTCATGGACCGCAAACGGCGCCATCTGGTGCGTCCCGTCGCCGCGTTGACGAAGGCCGACGGCTCGGTGATGGTCCCCGCGCGCGTGTACGGAGCCGCGCGCAAGCTCGCCCGCACGCCGTACCGCACCGGGGTCGACGTCCTCGCCGAACAGCTGCTGCACCGGCGGTTCGACGACCCCGGAAGCGCGGTGGGCGCGTCGCTCGCCGCGCTCAGCTGGGCGAGACCCGGGCCGGCGGCGCGCTGGCTGACCGGGGAGGCACTGGCCGAAGTATCGGTTCGTCTCCAAGGGGGCGGAGGGCGGCTCAACGTCGGACCCGGACAGCGCCCGGGGGATTTCCGCGCCCGCGCCGCGCTGGCCCGCCACGCGGCCGACGTCCGCGTCCTGGAGCAGGCCGCCGAGATCCGCTTCCAGCGGTTGCACACGCCGTTCCTGGACAACCAGGTCGTCCGGGCGTGCCGTGAGCTGCCGGAGGCGCTGCGGGTGCAGCCGGGGGCGCGGGCGGCGATCCTGCGTACGGTGCTGGAGGGGGCCGGGGTGGCCGATCTGCCCTCCGGGTGGGGGGCTCCGACCCATGCGACCTCCGCGGCGGCGGACCGGACCGGGGTGCGGGTGGCTGCCGATTCCCTGGTCTCCCTGTTCGACACGCCCCTGCTCGCGCAGGCGGGGCTCGTCGAGGCGCGCGTCGTCCGCAAGGCGCTGCGCTCGGCCGCGGAGGGGGCGCCGCTGCCCCTCGACGGGCTGGCCGATCTCGTCTCGCTGGAACTGTGGCTGCGGCGGCTGCTGGCGCGGCGCGGGACGTGCTGGACGGGGACACCGGCGCGTCAGCGCGCCGTGCCCGCGGGGATAGTGCCGCAGGGGCGGGCGTTGGGCGCGGGGGCTCGGCAGGCCTGAGGTCCGCTCGCCTCTGGCGTTTCGCGGTCCGGTGGGTGGGGAGGGGCCGTGCCGGTGCATCAGCCCGTCGCCGTTGGGTGAGGAGTGGCCGTCGGTGGCGACGGGCATCGATGTACCGGCACGGCCCCTCCCGCCGGATTCCGGCTGCGGGTACGAGAACCAGCCCCTCCGGCGTTTGAGGAGCGGGGGCTGGGGCGGAGCCCCGGGTACGGGAAGGGTAGGGGCGGAGGGGGCGAAAGAAGGCTGGTGCGGGGCCCGGTCTCCGGGGGTGGGAGGGGAACGGGGGGCCGGCTCGTCGGGGCGAGGCGGTGACCTGGGGCGGGCGGGCGGTGAGAATGGGGGCGTGCGGTACAGGATTCTGGGGGTTGCCCAGGCGGAGGACGACCGGGGAACCCTCGTCACGGTGGGCGGCCCCCGGGTACGCGCGCTGCTCACAGCCCTGGCGAGCCACCCCGCCCGCACCCTCTCCCCGGACACCCTCATCGACGAGGTGTGGGCGGACGACCCGCCCCAGGACGCGCCGGCGGCGCTGCAGGCGCTGGTCGGCCGCCTCCGCCGCGCCATCGGCAAGGACGCGGTCTCGTCCGAGGCCGGCGGCTACCGGCTCGGCGCCACCCGGGACGACGTGGACCTGTTCGTGTTCGAGCGGCTCGTCACGGAGGGCAGGACGGCGCTCGACACCGGCGACCCCCGTACCGCCGCCGCCCGGCTGGCCGAAGCCCTCGCCCTGTGGCGCGGCCCCGCCCTCGCGGACCTCCCCGACCGCACCGCCGCGACCCGCCCGGAGGCCCTGCGCCTGGAGGCGACGCGCAGCCGCGTCGAGGCGGACCTGCGGCTCGGCCGTGCCTTCGACCTCGTACCGGAGTTGAAGGAACTGACGACGGCCCACCCGTACGACGAGGCGCTGCACGTCCTGCTCATCCGCGCCCTGCGCGAGACCGGTCGCGGAGCCGACGCGCTGGCCGCCTACGAGGACGTGCGCCGTGCCCTGACGGAGGGACTCGGCACCGATCCCGGACCGGAGCTGAGAGACCTGCACGCCGCCCTGCTGGACCCGCGGGATGCCCGCGGACCGCGGGAAGGCGGGTCCGCCGCGCCGACCGCCGGTCCCCGTCCGGGAGATCCCTTCCGCGCCCGGCGGACCGGGAACATCCGCCCCCGGCTCAACTCGTTCGTCGGACGGGAACGTGAGATCGCGGCCATCCGTTCGGATGTGCGCGGGGCACGACTGGTCACGCTGACCGGACCGGGTGGTTCGGGAAAGACCCGCCTCGCGGAGGAAGCCGCCGCCGGGCTCTCCCAGGCATGGCTGGCCGAGCTGGCCCCGCTCGACCGGCCCGAGGCCGTCCCGGGCGCGGTGGTCAGTGCCCTCGGTCTGCGCGAGACCGCGCTGATCACCAGCGAGAAGGCGGTCGCGCAGGACGACCCGGTCGCCCTGCTCGTCGAGTACTGCGCCCCGCGCAGCCACCTCCTGATCCTCGACAACTGCGAGCATGTGATCGACGCGGCGGCCGAGCTCGCCGAGACGCTGCTGACCCGCTGCCCGGGGCTCACGATCCTCGCCACCAGCCGCGAACCCCTCGGTGTTCCGGGCGAGTTGGTGCGCCCGGTCGAACCGCTCCCGCCCGATTCCGCGCGCCGTCTCTTCAGGGAGCGGGCCTTCGTGGCCCGCCCCGACGCCGTCGGCGCGCTCCACGACTCCGCCGCCGTGGACGAGATCTGCCGGCGGCTGGACGGCCTGCCCCTGGCCATCGAGCTGGCCGCGGCCCGGCTGCGGCTGCTCACCCCGCGACAGATCGCCGACCGCCTCGACGACCGCTTCCGGCTGCTCACCTCCGGCAGCCGTACGGTGCTGCCCCGCCAGCAGACCCTGCGCGCCGTCGTCGACTGGTCCTGGGAGCTGCTCGACGAACGGGAGCGGACCGTGCTGCGCGAGGTGTCCGTGTTCGCGGGCGGCTGGGATCTGGCCGCCGCCGAGGCCGTGTGCACCGGTCCCGCGGCCGACCTCATCGGCGCGCTCGTCGACAAGTCCCTCCTCGTCGCCACCCCCGACGGTACGGGCGCCGACGGCCGGCAGGACGGCGACGGAGGACCCGGCGGGCGGGGCGGAGAAGGCGCCGGCCCGCGCGACCCCGGGAGCGGTGGGAGCGGTGGGAGCGCGGGGAGCGCCGGGGGCCATGCGGGCGGCGGTATGCGCTATCGCATGCTGGAAACCATCCACGAGTACGCCACCGAGCGCGCCGCCGAGGTGCCCGAGCTGCGCGCCGCCGCCGAGCGGCGCCACCGTGCGTGGGTGCGAGCCCTGACGGAGGAGGCCGAACCCCAGCTGCGCTCGGCCGGCCAACTCCCCTGGATCCGGAGGCTGGAGACCGAGCTCGACAACATCAGGGCTGCCCTCTGGCGCGCCCTCGCCGCCGGGGACGAGGAGGAGGCAGGCGCTCTCGTCCTCGACATGGGCTGGTTCTGGTGGCTGCGCAACTTCCGGCACGAGGGCATCCGGTGGACGGAACTCGTCCTGAAACTGGGAGCGTTGCTCGACACACCGGTCGGTGACCGGACGACGGCGGCCGGCCGTTCCGGGTGCGCCACCGGTGACCGTCTCCTCTCCCGGCTCGAAGACGTCGATCCGGTGGGCGCCTTTCTCGACCACCCCGAGCGCGACGAACGGCACCCGCTGCACGCCGTGCGGATGCGGCTGCGCATGCTCCACCTCTTCATGAAGGTGGACGTCGTCCCGCTGGACGAGTGGGGGGAAGAACGGCTCCGGGAGTACGTGGAGCGGGTGAGGGGCGCCTTCGAGCGGGGCGGCCCGGACGCGGCGCGCATGCCGGGGATCGTCTGGCCCATGGCCGCGCACTTCCTGGGCGATCCGGACGACATGGGGCCCGCGATGAACGCGGCGGTCACCAACTGCCGTGAGTACGGCGGTGAATGGGAGATCGGCGTCGCCCTCATGTTCCGTACGCACATGATCGTCGACGCCCCGGGCGGTATGCCGGGGGTGGACGAGGACCTGGAGGAACTGCGCGAGATCAGCCGACGGGTCGGGGACCGCTGGATGCGCGCCCAGGTGTGCAGCGCGGCCGGTGAGGCGGGCATGGCGCGCAGCAGGTTCGACGAGGCGAAGGGCGAGTACGAGGAGGCGCTGCGGCTCGCCCACGAGGTGGGGGCGTACGCGGAGGTGCCGTTCCTCATGGCGCGGCTGGCCGAGATCGCCCACCGCGCGGGCGAGAGGGCCCTGGCCCTGGCGACACTCGACGAGGCCAGTGCCGCCGCCGACCAGTACGGGGTGATGGACTCCCGGGCGTTCGTCCATCTGCTGCGGGCCCAGGTGGTCCTGGAGGGCGGCGAGGTCGCCCGCGCGCGCGAACTGTGTGAGAAGGCGCGCGAGGAGAGCCTCCGGGGCACCCCTCCACCGCAGTTCACGGCGGGCCTGAACTGGATCGACGCCCTGGTCACGGCCGCCGAGTCCGGCCCGGTGCCGGGCCTGCGGAAGATGGGTGCCGCGCTGCGGCACGCGACGGCCGCGCGGTGCGCCGACGTGGTGGTGGCGGCCTTCGTCGAGAGCGCCGCCCGGCTGTTCACCGAGCTGGGCGCCCACCCGGTGGCGACGCGGCTGACGGCCGCCGGAACCGGCTGGCGCGGCGGGGATCTGCGGTCCGCCCGTGAGAGCGCCGAGGTCCGGCGCACCGAGGCCGCGGCCCTCGCGGCGCTCGGCCCGGAGCGCTACGAGTCCGAGCGGGCCCGGGGCTTCGGCTACACCCAGAAAGAGGCCCTCGGCGACCTGGCCGAAGCCCTCGAGGCGCATCCCGCCGCCTAGGGCCTGTCCGACAGTTTCCGTCCGCCCTGCGATGCCTGGTGCGTGTCCCGGGTGTTCACCGGCGCGGGAGCGCCCGGGTGTCCACCGGTACCGGAGCCGACCGCGCGTTCACCGGCACAGGAACTTCGCCTCCGCCCAGTCGCCCAGTGACGTCGAGTCGAAGGGGCTGTGGGGTTCGACGACGAGCCGGACCGTCCGGTGGCCCGTGAGATCCACGTGGACGGGGACCGCCGGTTCGCCGCCCTCGATCAGCGGTGACCGCCACAGCCGGGACCCGTCCGCGTAGACGGAGAACCGCAGTGTGCCCAGGCCCAGCATCAGATCGTCGACACCGGCCATCGCGTCGTACGCGCTGCAGTCGCGGTTGAGGTCGATGGTGACGGACGACCGGCCGTGCACGGTCACTCCGTTCGTGTACCGGGTCTCCGCGATGCTCATTCTGTCGCGCTGCCACACCCAGCTGCTCTCACCGAGCCGCATCTCCGGCTCGGTGTGGTCGCCGATGACGTCGTAGTCCAGGTCGCTCCACCGGTAGACGGCGGGGGCCGGCGGGGGAGGCGTGGGTGTGGGCGTCGGGTCGGGTTCCGTCGGGGTCGGTTCCGGCGGGGTCGGCGTGGGGGCCGGAGTCGGCTCGGGAGGTGGACTCGGGCTCGGGGTCGCCTTCGGCGCCGGCCTCGGCGTGGGTCTCGGCACCGTCGCGGAGGGCGGGGCGGGAACCGGCCCCTGCACCACGGCCGGTGGCTTCGGCGCGGGGGACCTCCCGGGCGGCGCGGGCGACGGCACCGGCGCCTCGACGGCGGGCGAGGCGGCCGGTCCCGCCTCGTGCCGCCGGGCGGTGCTGTCGTTGCCGACCAGGGAGAGCACCACCGCCGCCGTGGCCACCGCGACGACACCCGCCGCGATACCGGCCTTGACCGGTGCGCCGAGCCCTTCGGAGAGTGCCGCGCCACCCCCGGCGCCCGCTCCCGACGAGCCGCCGCCCGCCACGGCCGCCGCGCCCGCGGCCGCACCCGCTCCGGCGCCACCGGCGATGAGCGCCAGGGCCTTCGCGTACCCGGCGGCACCGAACCAGCCGATGACCGCGACCGGCACGACCGCGGGGATCCCGCCGGCCACCTCCTTGATCTGGCCCGCGGCCAGCCTGCACCTGGCGCACTCCTCCAGGTGCTTGCGCAGGCCCCGTTCGGCCCGGGTGCGCAGACCGCCGCGGGCGTAGGCGCCGAGCCGGTCGGCGTGGCGCGCGCACTCCTCGTCCAGGGTGAGCGTGTCGCTCACGTGCGCCTGGAGGTAGGCCTGCCGGAGTCCCTCGCGGGCGCGGCTGGCGAGTACACGAGTGCCGTTCGCGTCGAGACCGAAGAGCGTGGCGACCTCGCTCGGCGACTCGTCCTCGACCTCGGTGTGCCACAGCACGGCCTGCCAGCGTTCCGGCAGCGAGCGGAAGGCCCGCATGGCCATGGACTGTTCGGCCTCGTGCATCGCGCGCACGTCGGCGCCGAGGTCGAGGGTGTCGTCGGCGGAGACCTCCGATCCACGGGCGGCCTGCGCGGCGAACACCGCGAAGTCGTCGACCAGCTGTTCCCGTCGGGCCGACTTCGTCCAGTGCGCGGCGACCCGGCGGACGGTGGTGAGCAGATACGCGCGCACGGCGTGCTCGGGGCCGCTGCCGCCGCGTACGGCCTGGAGCATGCGGGCGAACACCTCGGCCGTGAGGTCGTCGGCGGTGTGCGGGTCGTGGCAGCAGGTGCGGGCGTAGCGGCGGACGGCTTCGGCGTGCCGGCGGTACAGCTCCTCGTACGCCGTGTCGTCGCCCGCGCGCATCCGCTCGATCAGACCGGCGTCCGGGGGCGGCGGCGCCCCCGTCGGCTCCGGCTCCCGAGGGGGCGGCAGAACGCTGCCCTCGCGCCGGTCCCAGCGGTCGCGCTGCGACGGCACGGCGGCGTCGGTCGCGCCGGTGCCGGGGAGGGGGGCGGTGTCCGGGGTGCCGCAGTCCGCGTCACGGCTGCCCGCGTCGTCGCCGTCCGGGGGGCTGCTGCGCGGGCTTCCGCCGTGCGGGCCGCCCTGGCCCGGCAGTTGCGGTGCCGGTGAGCCGCCGGTTCCGGTGCCGCCGTCGGCACCACCGTCACCGAGTGACTCGTCCCGCCCGTCAACGCTCACGCCGAAAAGCCCCCGCCTGCACACCCGGACCCGAATACCGGGACAGACTGCCACAGGCTCCCCCGGCGGCACCCCTTCGTACGGACCAACCACTCGTCCGGGGGGATTACCCGCTCGGCAGCACTAACGGTCACCCGTTCGGGGAATGGTCCATGGCCGCCATGGGCGCGGAAGCTGCTGTCGCGTAAGGAAGTTGGCGGTGGGCTCGTTCCGCACGATGTGACGGAGGGGGCGCAGACCGGCCTGGACGCGGGGCGGTGTGAGAGACCGGTGCTCCCGGGCACGAGTGGCATCCCACTCGTGCCCGGGAGCATCCGCGTTTCCGGGAACGCCCGTGTGCGCGTGGTTCACGCGCACACGGTGCGTCCTCGTGGTCCGGAGCGCTGTTCCATGGCCGGAACTCGCCTGCGCCCCACAGGACTTTCATGTCCGCGCCCCACAGGACTTCCGTGTCCGCGCCCCACAGGACTTCCGTGTCCGTGCCGCGCAGACCCTCGCCCCGGCTCACGCCGGACGCGAGCGCAGGCCCTCCAGCAGGATGTCGAGGAGCCGGGCCGAGGCCGCCGCCTGCTGGGCCGCGTCCGGCAGCGAGGGCGCCGCCGTCGCGATGACCAGCAGGACGTCCGCCACGGTGACGTCGGCGCGCAACTCGCCCGCCGCACGCGCCCGGTCGACGAGCCGCCCGACCACCTCGAGCAGCGCCGCCGCGCCGGCGTCGTCCACCGCGGCGATCACCGGCTCGTCCTCGGGAGCGGGCCGCTGCTCGACGAGCCGCAGCTCGGGCGCGGTCTGGGACCGCTGCTGCGGCACCCGCGCCTCGTCCGGCTCCGCCTCGTCCTCGGCGACGCCGACCCGCAGCACCTGCGGCGGCAGCAGCCGTCCGGCGCCCGAGGCCACCGACGTGCGCAGGAAGCGCGAGAGCGCCGACCACGGCTCGTCCTCCTGGCCGAGCGCGGCGCGGGCCTGGTCCGTCAGCCGGGAGGTCTCCTCCTCGGCTATCCGGCGCACCAGGACGTCCTTGCTCGGGAAGCGCCGGTACACCGTGCCGACACCGACCCTCGCCCGCCGGGCGACATCCTCCATCGGCGCGCCGTACCCCAGCTCGCCGAAGACCTCGCGCGCCGCGCGCAGTACGTGTTCCAGATTGCGCTGTGCATCCACACGCAGCGGCGTCGTGCGCGGTCCGTCCGCCGGACCGCGGCCGTTGCCGCTCGTTGCCGCTCCGGTCATCGCACCAGCGGGTGCGACGGCCGACGCGGAAGCCCAATGAGAGTCCTGAATGTGCATAAGTGTTCCCCCGGTAATGACGTCTCCCCCCGGAGACTCTCCCCGCCATCGACAGACCGGAGCGTGTGGAACAAGCTGGTGTGCGAATCCTCGTACGGACTCGCCGAGCGCATCCCCCTACACCCCGTCGACACACGAACATAGTTGAGAGGGGGTCAATTCAGAAGGGGCAGGTTCCGCACAGAGCGCCCCCCGATCGGAGTACGGACCCCTTACGTCCCGATTGCGCCCTGTCCGAGTACCCCCCTCACCCACCTTGAACTGCGGGTTTTCCCTTGACTCCGGCAAACCGGCCAACTCTGCACGTTGTCGGCGACCGGTCACACAAATTGCCGGGGCTGTGGACAAACTCCGGAGCGGGGTGCGTCATGGGATGGTGAAGGAACGTGCGCGCATCCTCATCGTCGGCGGTGGCTACGTCGGCATGTACACCGCCCTGCGCCTCCAACGGCAGTTGAAGCCCGAACTGAAGCGGGGCGAGGTCGAGATCACGGTCGTGTCGCCCGACCCGTACATGACGTATCAGCCGTTCCTTCCCGAAGCCGCCGCGGGCTCGATCTCGCCGCGTCACGTGGTCGTTCCGCTGCGCCGGGTCCTCGACCGGTGCCGGATCGTCATCGGCGAGGTCCGGTCGATCGACCACGCCAAGCGCACCGCCACGCTCACCACGCTCGCCACCGAGGAGGAGGGCGCGGGCGCGGAGCAGATCACCTACGACGAACTCGTGCTCGCCCCCGGCTCGGTCTCGCGCACCCTGCCGATCCCCGGACTCGCCGAGTACGCCATCGGCTTCAAGACGGTCGAAGAGGCCATCGGCCTGCGCAACCACGTCATCGAGCAGATGGACATCGCCTCCTCGACCCGCGATCCCGCGATCCGCGACGCGGCCCTGACCTTCGTCTTCGTAGGAGGCGGTTACGCCGGCGTCGAGGCGCTCGGCGAGCTGGAGGACATGGCCCGCTACACCGCGCGGTACTACCACAACCTCAAGCCCGAGGACATGAAGTGGATCCTCGTCGAGGCCTCCGACCGCATCCTGCCCGAGGTCGGCGAGGAGATGGGCCGGTACACGGTCAGCCAGTTGCGCCGGCGCAACATCGAGGTACGCCTGGAGACCCGCCTCAACAGCTGCGCCGACCGGGTCGCCGTCCTCAGTGACGGCTCGCGCTTCCCGACGCGCACCGTCGTCTGGACGGCCGGCGTGAAACCGCACCCCGTCCTCGCCGCGACCGACCTCCCCCTGAACGAGCGCGGGCGGCTCCGGTGCACGCCCCAGCTCGCCGTCGACGGCGTCACGCACGCGTGGGCCGCCGGAGACGCCGCCGCCGTCCCCGACGTGACCGCGGAACCCGGCAAGGAGACCGCGCCCAACGCCCAGCACGCCGTGCGCCAGGCGAAGGTCCTCGGCGACAACATCGCGCACACCCTGCGCGGCGAACCCCTGGAGACGTACTCCCACAAATACGTCGGTTCGGTCGCGTCCCTGGGGCTGCACGAGGGAGTCGCACACGTCTACGGCCACAAGCTGAGGGGCTATCCTGCCTGGTTCATGCACCGCGTCTACCACCTCAGCAGGGTGCCGACCTTCAACCGCAAGGCCCGTGTGCTCGCCGAATGGACCCTGGCGGGTCTCTTCAAGCGGGAGATCGTGTCCCTCGGTTCGCTCGAACATCCCCGTGCGGAGTTCGAACTGGCGGCCGGGGGAAAGCCTCCGACCGACCCGAAGGGGTCGTCCTGACCGGACCGAGGAACTCCACCGGCAGGGACGGCGTCTGACGGATGTAGGCCAGGTCGGCCAGACTGCCAGACAGGTCCACGACTTTGGGCGGGTGAACCGCTCGCCCTTCTAACACGAGGCTTTCCCCACTGTGAACTTCACGCGCTGGAGCGCCCGGCTCCCCGGAACGCAGCGCCGCGCCGCCGCGCGGACCGAGCACACGGCCACCCACACGGCCGCCCCGGACCGGCGAGGGGAAGGCTCCGTGCCGGCGGCCCGCGTCGAGCGGCTGACCGACGACGCCGTACCCGGGCTCGCCGTCGACGAACTCCCGGCGCGCGCGGTCCTCGACCGCGTCCCCGCCCTCGTCGCCCTCGTGCACGGCCCCGAGCACCGCGTCTCGTACGTCAACGACGCCTACACGGCGGCCTTCGGCGCCCGCCCCACCGGCGAACCGGCGCGCGAGACCCTGCCCGAGCTCGACGAACTCGGCCTGCTGCCGCTCCTCGACCAGGTCCTGCGCAGCGCCAAGCCCCGCACGGTCAAGTCCCGCAAGGTGTCGACCGGCCGCTCCTACACGTTCACCTGCACCCCCGTCGACACCTCCGCCGTCGACGCCTCCGCGGAGCGCGACGGCCGCGGCGTGCTCGTCTTCGCCACCGACGTCACCGATCACGCCGAGGCCGCCGAGCGGCTGCGCGCCAGCGAACGCCGTCAGCGCGAGACCGCCGTCACCCTGCAGCGTTCCCTGCTGCCGCAGGAGCTGGAGGAGCCCGACGACCTGCGCATCGCGGCCACCTACCTGCCCGGCGGCACGGAGGCCGCCGTCGGCGGGGACTGGTACGACGTCATCACCCTCGGCGGCGGCCGCACCGCGCTCGTCATCGGCGACGTCATGGGCCGCGGGGTCCGCGCAGCCGCCGTCATGGGCCAGCTCCGCACGGCCGTGCGCGCGTACGCCCGGCTCGACCTGCCACCGCACGAGGTGCTGCAGCTTCTCGACGGCCTCGCCACCGAGATCGACGCCAACCAGATCGCCACCTGCGTGTACGCCGTCCACGACCCGAACGAGGGTCGGCTGGTGTACGCCTCCGCAGGCCACCTGCCCATCCTGGTCCGCGACGAGAACGGCACCATCCACCGCGCCGACGAGCCGACCGGCCCGCCGCTCGGCACCGGCGGCTGGCTCCACGCCTCCGGCTCCGTGCCGCTGGGCCCCGGCTCCACCGCCGTCCTGTACACGGACGGACTCGTCGAGCGCCGTGACGAGGACCTCGACGAGGGCATCGCCTCCCTGGAACGCGCCCTGGCCGGAGCCACCGGCAGCCCCCAGGTGATCTGCGACCGCCTGGTCCGCGCGGCCGGCGTCACCGCCGAGCACGACGACGACGTCGCCGTCCTCGTCCTCCAGCACCCGTCCCGCACGGGATCCGACGGCGAGCTCTTCCGCAACGCCGCCCTGGAACTGCTCGGCGGCATGGAAGCGGCCCCACGCGCGCGTGCCTTCGCCTCCGGAGTGCTGGCCAGCTGGCGCTTCCCCGGCGATCTGCACGACCTCGGCGTCCTGGCCGCCAGCGAACTCGTCGCCAACTCGCTCCAGCACGGCACGCCGCCGATGCGGCTGCGGCTGCGCCGCACCGACCGCCGCCTGATCATCGAGGTCACCGACGGCGACGACCACCTCCCGCGCCGCCGCCGCGCGGAACCCGGCGACGAAGCCGGCCGCGGCATCGCGATCGTGGCCACGATCGCCTCCGGCTGGGGTTCCCGCCGCACACCGGGTGGCGGGAAAGCGGTGTGGTGCGAGTTCGCGCTCCCGCGTGCCGGGAACTGAATCCCCGCGCCGGGAACCGAATCCGCACGCCGGGCAGGTCTTTCGTGTCTCCCCCGGGTACGTCGAGGGCCGGGCCACCGGGACGCGTCCCGCGCGTCCCCTGGCCGGGAGGCCCGCCCGGTGCTAAGAGCTCCCCATGGCAGACGAATCGGGCTTTCAGCTCAAAGGAAGTGCCCCGGAGCGCTACGAACGGTACGCGGCGCCGTTCATGGTGCCCTTCGTGGACGCGATCCTGGACGCGGCCGACCTGTACCCCGGCGCCAAGGCGCTCGACCTGGCCTGCGGCACCGGCTTCGTGGCCCGCGCCGCGGCGGCCCGGGTCGGCCCCTCCGGCCGGGTCTCGGGAGCGGACGTCAACGCGGGCATGATCGGCGTGGCCGTGGAGCACGCGCCCCGCATGTACCCGGACATCGATTTCACCGTCGCCTCCGCCGAAAGACTCCCCTACGAGGACGCGGCCTTCGACGCGGTCCTGTGCCAGCAGGGCGTCCAGTTCTTCCCCGACCTGGACGCGGCCTTCGCGGAGGCGGCCCGCGTGACCCGCCCCGACGGCCGCTTCGCCGCCACCGCGTGGGCCGCCAGGGACCTCCTCCCGTACTTCGTCGCCCAGTACGAGGCGGTCGAGGAGTACGGCGGCAAGGAGCTCGCCGCGAACTACGAGGGCGCCTTCTCCGGCACCCCCGAGCGGCTCTCCGCCGCCCTGCGCGGCGCCGGATTCCACGACGTCGCCGTCCGGCGGATCACCTTCGGCATCCCCCTCCCGCCCCTCGACGCGTACGCCCCCGGCCAGCTCTCGTCCACGTCCTGGGGGCAGACGATCGTCGACACCGCCGGCGAGGACGCGCTCCTGCGCGCGGGGCGGTCCGTCCGCACCCGCCTGGCCGGCCACACCGCCCCCGACGGCACCACCACCCTCCCCTTCACCGCCAACCTGCTGACCGGCATCCGCACCCGCTGAGACCCGCGCCGCACACACGAAACGGCCGCCATCACGTCACTCCGTGATGGCGGCCGTCCCGTGGTCCGCGCCCGTCCTGCGGTCAGGCGCTCGCGGGCACCGGCTCGGCAGCGGCCCCGCCCTGCGCGACCACCCGGCTCCGCGCGAGCCACGGCTGATCCTGTACGGGGGTGAGCCGCCGCCCGAGCCGCAGCGCCAAGGCGGTGATGCCGAGCGAGAAGAGCAGGAACGTCACGACGTACGGGCCGTGCAGCGAGGCCCCCATCGGGCCGCCCACCGCCGGGCCGATCGCCAGCGCGAGCTGCTTCACCAGGGCGAAGGCCGAGTTGTACTGGCCCGCCATGCCCGTCGGCGCCAGGTCGGCGACCAGCGGAGCGACCGTCGGCGACAGCATCGCCTCACCGAGCCCGAACAGCGCGTACGTCGAGACGAAGGCCGCCGCGGCCATGGTCCGGCTGCCGTGCCCGAGGCCCGCGTATCCGGCCGCCAGCCAGGCGACGGCCCAGATGAGCCCGACCGCGGCGATCACCCGGGACCGCTTGCGGCGCTCGACGAACTTCAGCACCGCGAACTGCGCGACCACGATCATCGCCGTGTTCGCCGCCATCGCCGTACCGAGCGCGGACGTGGAGATCCCGGCCGCCTCGACGCCGTACGCCGACAGCCCCGACTCGAACTGTCCATAGCAGGCGAAGAACAGCACGAAGCCCAGCACGGAG
Organism: Streptomyces sp. NPDC021080; assembly: GCF_044333225.1. Classification (NCBI taxonomy): domain Bacteria; kingdom Bacillati; phylum Actinomycetota; class Actinomycetes; order Kitasatosporales; family Streptomycetaceae; genus Streptomyces; species Streptomyces sp. NPDC021080. The sequence continues at coordinate 406,694 of NZ_JBIRQM010000009.1, forward strand.
AGCTGCACCATGGCCCGGTTGCCGAGCAGCTGCTTCCAGCTGCCGCCCCTGGAATGAGGCGTGTCCCCGTCGATCCGCGGCGCGTGCGGCATCCGGACGGTCGCCATGATCACGACCAGCACCAGGAACATCGCCGCCTCGATCGCGAACAGCAGCGTGAACGAGCTCGCCCGGTCCGGGTCGACGATGTGGCCGCCGATGAGCCCGCCGACGCCGAGGCCCAGGTTCTGCAGGAAGAACTGGGTCGCGAAGGCGCGCGAGCGGGTGTCCGCCGAGGAGCAGTCCACGATCATCGTCGCCAGCGACGGCTGCATCACCGCCTGCCCGGCGCCGAGCGCCGCCGCCGACAGCACCACGGTCGTCGCGCTGTTCGCGAGACCGAGGCTCAGCGCGCCCAGGGCGGCGGTGACCAGGGCGGCGAGCAGGACCGGCTGGGGACCGCGTCGGACGATCGCCCGGCCGGCGAACGGCAGCACGACGAGCGCGGCCACGGCGAAGACGGCGAGCACGACGCCCGCCGTCATGGAGCCGAGTCCCCGCACCTGCGCCACATAGACGTAGAGGAAGGGGACGGTAAAGCCGAGCCCGAACGCGCCGAGCGCGTTGCCCACGTGGATCCGGCGCATCGCTGCGCCCATCGCCCTGGTCACTTTCACCTGCCTTGGTCGTGAAGCCGTACGGACTCCCCGTGCCGGGCCGTGTCCGCGACACGTTCCCTACGCATGGATGCAAGCCTGAAGACTTCAAAGCTAAAGTTCGATGTTGAACTCTACACCTCGAAGGACTTCGACACCAAGCGGCGTCATGCGATACTCGGGCCATGGGTGACACCCCCGGCGTCAGTGAGCCGACACTCGAAGAGCAGATCGCCGCCTACCAGCGCGAGTTCCAGGACCTCGACCCCCAGGTCGAGAAGATCGTCTCGGCGCTGTCCCGCCTCAACCGGCGGATGAACGTCGCCTACGGCCGTCAGACCGCGGCACTCGGCATCAGCAACGCCGAGTGGGAGGTCCTGAAGGCGCTCGTCCTCGCTGGCGCCCCGTACCGCCTCGGCCCGAGCGAGCTCGCCAAGCGCCTCGGCCTCACTCCCGCCGCCATGACCCACCGCATCGACCGCATGGTCGGGGAGGGGCTGGTCACCCGGGAGCGCGACGAGTCGAACCGGGTACGCGTCATCGTCGAGCTGACCGACGAGGGGCGCGAGAAGTGGCTGGAGGCCATGCGTCTCGCCACGGTCTTCGAGGAGGACCTGCTCCAGGACCTGTCCACCGAGGACCGAAGCGTCCTGGGCGAGGTCCTGACCCGTCTGCTGCGACGGGTGGAGGACGCCCAGCCGGACGCGGGCGGCCGGCTCAGCGACCTCGATTAAAAGATCTTGACAGGGGCGGTTTGACACTGCCCTGGCGGATCCGTAAAGTCCTTCGAGTTGTCACGGAGCCGGAACGGTTCGGCGACGACACCTCCGCCGCTGATGCGGCAATCAAACCACCAGCACGATCTCCCAGCCGGGACGAATTCGGCGTGCCCGAATTCAACTCGATTGGGGCCCGGCGGCCCGATTAGGAACTGCCGGGAAGATCCGCTAAAGTTTGAGACGTCGGAACGGCCCAACGGCCGGAAAGACAAACCCCGCTGACTGGGAATCAGGCCCGAAAGGATCTGATAGAGTCGGAAACGCAAGACCGAAGGGAAGCGCCCGGAGGAAAGCCCGAGAGGGTGAGTACAAAGGAAGCGTCCGTTCCTTGAGAACTCAACAGCGTGCCAAAAATCAACGCCAGATATGTTGATACCCCGTCTCCGGCCAATCTCGGTCGGGGCGAGGTTCCTTTGAAAAAGTCCTGTCCCCTTGGGGCAGGCGCACAGCGAGGACGCTGTGAACGACCGGTCCTATTCCGACCGGTTGTTCCGCTCTCGTGTGTGTTCCACCGGATTACCGGTAAACATTCACGGAGAGTTTGATCCTGGCTCAGGACGAACGCTGGCGGCGTGCTTAACACATGCAAGTCGAACGA
>NZ_JBIRQM010000010.1:0-66884 GCF_044333225.1 Streptomyces sp. NPDC021080
AGTTCTCAAGGAACGGACGCTTCCTTTGTACTCACCCTCTCGGGCTTTCCTCCGGGCGCTTCCCTTCGGTCTTGCGTTTCCGACTCTATCAGATCTTTCAGGACCTGATTTCCTCGGTGCTTTCCAGGTAATCCGCTTCCGCGTTTCCCTTTCCGGCGGCTCCGACTTTATCAGATTCTCTGAGTCGGAATTCCCGCCCCGTTCGGGCACCGGCTCCGGAGCACAAGGCTTCGGGGTTCCCGTTCAGGCGGAGACGTAAACGTACTGGAGCGGAGCGCCCCGATGCAAATCGAGGTGCTCCGCTCCTGGTTGAGACCTGACCGAAGGTCAGACCTCGACGACGACCGGCAGGATCATCGGGCGTCGGCGGTAGCTGTCGGACACCCACTTGCCCAGCGTGCGCCGGATGAGTTGCTGCAGCTGGTGGGGCTCCACCACACCGTCCTGGGCCGACCGCTCCAGGACCTCCGTGATCTTCGGGAGGACGTCGGCGAAGGCGGAGTCGTCGATACCGGAGCCGCGTGCCTGGATGTGCGGGCCGCCCGTGAGCTTGCCGGTGCTGGCGTCCATCACCACGAAGACCGAGATGATGCCCTCGTCGCCGAGGATCTTGCGGTCCTTGAGCGCGGGCTCGCCCACGTCACCGACCGAGAGGCCGTCGACGTAGACATAGCCGGCCTGGACCTTGCCGGAGATCTTGGCCTTGCCCTCGATCAGGTCGACGACGACGCCGTCCTCGGCGATCACGATCCGGTCGTGCGGCACCCCGGTCAGGGCGCCCAGCTCGGCGTTGGCACGCAGGTGGCGCCATTCGCCGTGCACCGGCATCAGGTTGCGCGGCTTGCAGATGTTGTAGAAGTACAGCAGCTCGCCCGCGGAGGCGTGGCCGGAGACGTGCACCTTGGCGTTGCCCTTGTGGATGACGTTCGCGCCCCAGCGGGTCAGGCCGTTGATGACCCGGTAGACCGCGTTCTCGTTGCCCGGGATCAGCGACGACGCCAGGATCACCGTGTCGCCCTGGACGATCCGGATCTGGTGGTCACGGTTCGCCATCCGGGAGAGGGCGGCCATCGGCTCCCCCTGGGAGCCCGTACAGACGAGGACGACCTCGTGGTCCGGAAGGTCGTCGAGCGTCTTGACGTCGACCACCAGGCCCGGCGGGACCTTCAGATAGCCGAGGTCCCGTGCGATGCCCATGTTGCGGACCATCGAGCGGCCGACGAAGGCGACCCTGCGGCCGTACTCGTGGGCGGTGTCGAGGATCTGCTGGATGCGGTGCACGTGGCTGGCGAAGCTCGCCACGATGATCCGCTTGCTGGCGTTCGCGAAGACCTGGCGCAGCACGTTCTGGATGTCGCGCTCCGGCGGGACGAAGCCCGGGACCTCGGCGTTCGTGGAGTCCGAGAGGAGAAGGTCGATGCCTTCCTCGCTCAGCCGGGCGAACGCGTGCAGGTCCGTGAGGCGGCCGTCCAGCGGGAGCTGGTCCATCTTGAAGTCGCCGGTGTGCACGACCATGCCCGCGGGGGTGCGGATGGCGACCGCGAGGGCGTCCGGGATGGAGTGGTTGACCGCGACGAACTCGCAGTCGAAGGGGCCGATACGCTCGCGGTGGCCCTCGGCCACTTCGAGCGTGTAGGGCCGGATGCGGTGCTCCTGGAGCTTCGCCTCGATGAGCGCGAGCGTCAGCTTGGAGCCGATCAGCGGGATGTCCGGCTTCTCGCGCAGAAGGAACGGGACGCCGCCGATGTGGTCCTCGTGCCCGTGCGTGAGCACGATGCCCTCGATGTCGTCGAGGCGGTCCCTGATGGACGTGAAGTCCGGCAGGATCAGGTCGATTCCGGGCTGCTCCTCCTCGGGGAAGAGCACTCCGCAGTCGACGATCAGCAGTCGGCCTCCGTACTCGAAGACCGTCATGTTCCGGCCGATCTCGCCGAGGCCGCCGAGCGGGGTGACCCGCAGGCCGCCCTTCGGGAGGACCGGCGGCGCGCCGAGTTCAGGATGCGGATGACTCAAAAGACTCTCCTCACCACGCGCGCCACGTACCTGGCAAGGCACGTGGCGCGCGTGACGTTCGTGCAGTAGCTGTTGTGTGGGGTGCAGGCCCATGGCCTGCGGATCAGGCGTATTCAGTTGTGAAGTCTGTGGTTAGAGCTCTACCCCGCCGGCGCCAAGATCGATCTTGAGCTGGGTGGTCTCCTCGGGCGACAGTTCGACCATCGGGGCGCGGAGCGGACCGGCGGGCAGGCCCTGGAGGGCGAGCGCGGCCTTGGTCGTCATGACGCCCTGGGTGCGGAACATGCCGGTGAAGACGGGAAGCAGCTTCTGGTGGATCTCGGTGGCCTTCTGGACGTCCCCCGAGAGATACGCGTCGAGCATCGCGCGCAGTTCCGGGGTGACGACGTGACCGACCACGGAGACGAAGCCCACCGCGCCGACGGAGAGCAGCGGCAGGTTCAGCATGTCGTCGCCGGAGTACCAGGCGAGGCCGGAGCGGGCGATGGCCCAGCTGGCTCGGCCGAGGTCCCCCTTCGCGTCCTTGTTGGCGACGATACGCGGGTGCTCGGCGAGCCGCACCAGGGTTTCGGTGTTGATCGGTACGCCGCTGCGGCCGGGGATGTCGTAGAGCATGACCGGCAGTTCGGTCGCATCGGCGATGGCCGAGAAGTGGCGGTACAGGCCCTCTTGCGGGGGCTTGTTGTAGTACGGAGTGACGGTGAGCAGGCCGTGCGCGCCGGCGTGCTCGGCGTCGCGGGCGAGCTCGATGCTGTGGCGGGTGTCGTTCGTGCCGACGCCGGCGACGATGTGGGCCCGGTCGCCCACCGCCTCCAGCACGGCGCGCACGAGTTCCGATTTCTCCGCGTTGCTGGTGGTCGGGGACTCACCGGTGGTGCCGTTGATGATCAGGCCGTCGTTGCCTGCGTCCACCAGGTGGGTCGCGAGCCGCTGAGCGCCGTCGAGGTCGAGTCCGCCGTCCGCCGCGAAGGGCGTGACCATGGCGGTGAGGACCCGCCCGAAGGGGGTCTGCGGAGTGGAGGTCGGAGCCATGGGTAATACGCTACTCGCTGCTCACCGCGTGGTCTGCCCTCGGGAGACACGACAAAGCATGACAAAGATGGAACCCGGCACTGCCTGCTCGGGGGTTCAAGCAGTGCCGGGTCCGTTTGATCAGGCTAGATGAACTTCGCGAAATGCCGCAATACGGACACTTCGCTCGGCTGACCCGTACATCTGTGCCGGACCGGTGCGCGGAGGCGTGTTACGGCGCCACGCGCCCGTTCGCGTTGTAGGCCGCATGTGTGAGCGGCATGAGCCCGGCCCACTCCGCCTCCATCTTCTCGGCGACCATCTCGATCTCCCGCTGCGGGAACGACGGCACCTTGGCCAGCTCGTGCTGGGTGCGCAGGCCGAGGAAGTGCATCAAGGAACGGGCGTTGCACGTGGCGTACATCGAGGAGAAGAGACCGACCGGGAGGGTGGCGCGGGCGACCTCGCGGGCGACACCGGCCGCCAGCATCTCCTGGTACGCGGCATAGGACTGCCGGTAGGACTCCTCCATGGCCGCGGTGACGGTCTTGTGCTGCTCGGGGGTGCCCTGGACGAATTCGTACTTGCCGGGGCGTCCCTGCTGGACCAGCTTGCGGTCCTCACCGGGAACGTAGAAGACCGGTTCCAGCTCCCTGTAGCGGCCCGATTCCTCGTTGTACGACCAGCCGACGCGGTGCCGCATGAACTCGCGGAAGACGAAGATCGGGGCGCTGACGAAGAAGGTCATCGAGTTGTGCTCGAACGGGCTGCCGTGGCGGTCCCGCATCAAGTAGTTGATCAGGCCCTTGGAGCGCTCCGGGTCCTTCTGCAGTTCCTCCAGCGACTGCTCTCCCGCGGTGGAGACACGGGCGGCGAACAGCACGTCGGCGTCGGAGGCCGTGTGCTTGATCAGCTCGACGGTGACATCACTGCGGAAAACGGGCTTGAGGTCGTCGGCTGGGGTGTCGGTCACGGTGCGGAGGATCCTTCCCATCACTGGCTCGGGCGGCGACCACTCTACGGCCCGGCACCGACAACGGGCGTTCGGTGCCGGGCCGCGGCATTCATCGGCGAACTTCTGCGAATTCGGCGATTCCGGGCACCTCATGAGACATTCGGCCGTCTGTATGAGTGGGAGCGACGCGTTCGAGCGGTTCGCGTCGCTTGCCATCGGATCACCCAGGTCGCCCGGATCACCCCGGTCGCCCTCGTCAGCGGGGCACCTTGCCGAGCAAGCCCCCGGAGGAGAAGCACCGCCCATGTTCCGTCGGCGCGAGTCCGTCCCGTCCGCCTTCACCGCCGAAGCCGACCAGTTCCGCAGCAATGTCGCTCCCCCGCCCCGCGAGCGGTCCTCCGCCGGACAGATAGCCGGCCGATGGCTCTTCGGCCTCACCCTGATCGCCGGGCTCGCCGGGTCCCTGGTCCTCGGAATGCCCGCCCTGTCACAGGATGGGTCACCTGCGCAGACGCAGCACTCCGTGGCGTCGGACGGCCGCTGACCCTTCCGGACCCCCAAGGGTGGTGGGCCTGCAGGCGGCTCGATAACCTCACCGGGCACTGCCCCTGCGTGGATCTAGTGAGGTTCAGTCGTGCCCCTGCCCTTTCTGACGGCGGACCGCGCCTTCGACGAGTCGGCGGAGGATGTCGCGCTGCCCTTCGACGACCGCGACCGCTGGCGCCGCCCCTACCGGCCCGGCCCCTGGCGGGTGGGCGCGGCCGCGCTCGTCCTGCTGCTCGCCTCGTACGTGCTCGTCGCGGCCGTGATCATCGCCGTCGCCGGGACGCTGCCCGGTGCCGCGGCCTGCATGGCCGGGGCGGCGGTCGTCATCCTGTGCGCGCTGCGGCTGCTGCGCATGGGGGTGTGGGTCAGTGCCCGCGGGCTGCGCCGGGTGGGCTTCTTCGTCACGCGGACGACTCCGTGGGAGCGGGTCGTGGCGGTGCGCACGGTCCAGCAGCCGGTGCGCTGGCTCGGGCTGCCGCGCACGGTCCAGGGCCAGGCCCTGACGCTGGTGAGCGCGGACCGCGCGCCCGCTGAGGTACCGCCGCTGATGACCACGCACAACGCCGACTTCCTGGCGCGTACCGAGGCCTTCGACCGGGCGGCGGACGTCATCGAGGTGTGGGCGGAGGAGTACCGCCGGGTCTGAGACATCGCGACGAAGGGGCCGGTCCCGCACACGGTGCGGGCCGGCCCCTTCGTCGTACGGGCCTGTCAGGCTTCCAGGGTCCGGCCCTCGTGGAGGGCGATGGCCCGCTGCATGGCCTTGCGGGCGCGCGGGGTGTCGCGGGCGTCGTGATAGGCCACGGCGAGGCGGAACCAGTTGCGCCAGTCGTCCGGGGCGTCCTCGGTCTCGGCCTTGCGGCGGGCGAAGACCTCGTCGGCCGAGTCGCGGTCGATGCGGCCGCCCTCGGTGCGCCGCAGCTCGTCGACGGGCAGTCCGCCCTCGGCGTCGAGCACGGCGGCGAGCTTGTTGGCCTTCCGGACGAACTGGGTGTTCTGCCAGAGGAACCAGACGCCGATGACCGGCAGGATGAGCACCGCGACACCGAAGGTGACGGTGATCAGCGTGCCGTTCTGGATGAGCAGCACGCCCCGGCTGCCGACCAGGACGAAATAGACGACCAGGACGGCGGCCGTGATGGCATAGGTGATCTTCGCGCGCATGTCTGCCGGCTAACTGTCGTACGTACCCGGCTCAGCCGAGGTCGAGGAAGTGTTCCAGGCCGAAGGTGAGGCCCGGGGTGGTCACCACGCGGCGGGCGCCGAGCAGGATGCCCGGCATGAAGCTGCTGTGGTGGAGGGAGTCGTGGCGGATGGTCAGGGTTTCGCCCTCGCCGCCGAGCAGGACCTCCTGGTGGGCCAGGAGGCCGCGCAGCCGGACCGCGTGCACCGGGACGCCGTCGACGTCGGCACCGCGGGCGCCGTCCAGGGCGGTCACCGTGGCGTCGGGCTGCGGGGCGCTGCCCGCGCGCTCCCGGGCCGCGGCGATGAGCTGAGCGGTGCGCGTGGCGGTGCCGCTGGGGGCGTCCACCTTGTTCGGGTGGTGCAGCTCGACGACCTCGACGGACTCGAAGTAGGGCGCCGCGACCTCGGCGAACTTCATCGTCAGGACGGCTCCGATGGAGAAGTTGGGCGCGATGAGCACGCCCGTCTCCGGGGACGCGGCGAGCGAGGTGCCGAGCTGCGCGAGACGCTCCTCGGTCCAGCCGGTGGTGCCGACCACGGCGTGGATGCCGTGCCGGACGCAGAAGTCGAGGTTGCCCATCACCGAGGCCGGGGTGGTCAGCTCGACCACGACCTGGGTGTCGGCCTCGACCAGCGTCTCCAGCTTGTCGCCGCGGCCCAGCGCGGCCACCAGCTCCATGTCCTCGGCGGCCTCGACGGCTCGTACCGCCTCGGCTCCGATCCGGCCCTTGGCACCGAGGACCGCCACGCGCAGCTTGCTCATTGCTTGGTTCCTTACCGAGACGGGATTTACGCGACCGCGTCGTGCAGACGGGACGCCTGCTTGTCCTTGACCGGGCCGATGACCGCCAGCGAGGGCCGCTGTCCGAGGACGTCCCGGGCGACGGAGCGGACCTCGTCCGGGGTGACCGACGCTATCCGGGCGAGCATGTCGTCGACCGACATCTGCTCGCCCCAGCACAGCTCACTCTTGCCGATGCGGTTCATCAACGCGCCGGTGTCCTCCAGACCGAGGACCGTGGAGCCCTGGAGCTGGCCGATGGCCCGGCCGATCTCGTCGTCCGAGAGGCCGTGCTCGGCGACCTGGTCGAGCTCGTCGCGGCAGAGCTTGAGGACGTCGTGGACCTGGCTCGGGCGGCAGCCCGCGTAGACGCCGAAGAGACCGCAGTCGGCGAAGCCGGAGGTGTACGAGTACACGCTGTAGGCCAGCCCGCGCTTCTCGCGGACCTCCTGGAACAGGCGCGAGGACATGCCGCCGCCGAGGGCGGTGTTCAGCACGCCGAGGGCCCAGCGGCGGTCGTCGGTGCGGGCCAGGCCCGGCATGCCGAGGACGACGTGGGCCTGCTCGGTCTTGCGGCCGAGGAGTTCGACGCGGCCCGCGGTGCGGATGCTGCGCCGGCCGTCGCGCGGGGCGATGGGGGCCGCCTCCGCGTTCTTGAAGGCGCCGGCCTTCTCGAAGGCGGCGCGGACCTGGCGTACGACCTTGTTGTGGTCGACGTTGCCCGCGCAGGCCACGACGAGGTGCGTCGGGTCGTAGTGCTTCTTGTAGAAGCGGCGGATGCGGTCCGCGGTGAGGGCGTTGACGGTGTTGACGGTGCCGAGGACCGGGCGGCCGAGGGGGGTGTCGCCGAGCATGGTGTGCGCGAACAGGTCGTGCACGCAGTCGCCCGGGTCGTCCTCGGTCATCGCGATCTCTTCGAGGATGGCTCCGCGTTCGACGTTGACGTCGTCCTCGAGGATGAGCGAGCCGGTCAGCATGTCGCAGACGACGTCGATGGCCAGCGGCAGGTCGGTGTCGAGGACGCGTGCGTAGTAGCACGTGTACTCCTTGGCCGTGAACGCGTTCATCTCGCCGCCGACCGCGTCGATCGCCGAGGAGATGTCCAGGGCGGACCTGCGGCCGGTGCCCTTGAAGAGCAGGTGCTCCAGGTAGTGCGTGGCGCCGTTCAGGGACGGCGTCTCGTCGCGGGAGCCCACGTGCGCCCAGATGCCGAACGTGGCGGAGCGCACGGAGGGGAGCGTCTCGGTGACGATGCGCAGCCCGCCGGGCAGGGTGGTCTTGCGGACCGTGCCGATGCCGTTCGCGCCCTTGATGAGGGTTTGGGTACGGGCGACGGCCCGCGCCTCCGAAGAGGTGCGGGCCGTCGTCGTGGAGCTACTCGACGTCACTGGTCGGTGTCGTCCTTCTTCTCATCGTCGCCTTCGCCCTCGACCACGGGGATCAGGGAGAGCTTGCCGCGGGAGTCGATCTCGGCGATCTCGACCTGGACCTTCTGGCCCACACCGAGGACGTCCTCGACGTTCTCCACGCGCTTGCCGCCGGCCAGCTTGCGGATCTGCGAGATGTGCAGCAGACCGTCCTTGCCCGGGAGCAGCGACACGAACGCGCCGAACGTCGTCGTCTTCACGACGGTGCCCAGGTAGCGCTCGCCGACCTCCGGCATGGTCGGGTTGGCGATCGAGTTGATCGTGGCGCGGGCGGCCTCGGCGGCCGGGCCGTCGGCGGCACCGATGTAGATGGTGCCGTCGTCCTCGATCGTGATCTCGGCGCCGGTGTCCTCCTGGATCTGGTTGATCATCTTGCCCTTGGGGCCGATGACCTCACCGATCTTGTCCACGGGGATCTTGACGGTGATGATCCGCGGGGCGTTCGGGGACATCTCGTCCGGCGTGTCAATCGCTTCCATCATCACGTCGAGGATGTGGAGGCGGGCGTCGCGGGCCTGCTTGAGGGCCGCGGCCAGGACGGAGGCGGGGATGCCGTCCAGCTTGGTGTCGAGCTGGAGGGCGGTCACGAACTCCTTGGTGCCGGCGACCTTGAAGTCCATGTCGCCGAAGGCGTCCTCCGCACCGAGGATGTCGGTGAGGGCGACGTAGTGCGTCTGGCCGTCGATCTCCTGGGAGATGAGACCCATGGCGATACCCGCGACGGCGGCCTTCAGCGGCACACCGGCGTTGAGCAGCGACATGGTGGAGGCGCAGACCGAACCCATGGACGTCGAGCCGTTGGAGCCGAGGGCCTCGGACACCTGGCGGATCGCGTAGGGGAACTCCTCGCGGGTCGGCAGGACCGGCACGATCGCGCGCTCGGCGAGCGCGCCGTGGCCGATCTCGCGGCGCTTCGGGGAGCCGACGCGGCCCGTCTCACCGACGGAGTACGGCGGGAAGTTGTAGTTGTGCATGTAGCGCTTGCGGGTCACCGGGGAGAGGGTGTCCAGCTGCTGCTCCATGCGGAGCATGTTGAGGGTGGTGACGCCCAGGATCTGGGTCTCGCCACGCTCGAACAGCGCCGAGCCGTGCACGCGCGGGATGGCCTCGACCTCGGCGGCCAGCGTACGGATGTCCGTGACGCCGCGGCCGTCGATGCGGACCTTGTCCTTGATGACGCGCTCGCGGACGAGCTTCTTCGTCAGGGCGCGGTACGCGGCGGAGATCTCCTTCTCGCGGCCCTCGAACTGCGGGAGCAGCTTCTCGGCGGCGATCTCCTTGACGCGGTCCAGCTCGGCCTCGCGGTCCTGCTTGCCGGCGATGGTGAGCGCCTGGGCGAGCTCGCTCTTGACCGCGGCGGTCAGGGCCTCGAAGACGTCGTCCTGGTAGTCCAGGAAGATCGGGAACTCGCCGGTCGGCTTGGCGGCCTTCGCGGCGAGGTCCGACTGCGCCTTGCACAGGACCTTGATGAAGGGCTTCGCGGCGTCGAGACCGGCGGCCACGACCTCCTCGGTCGGCGCCTCGGCGCCGCCCTGGACGAGCTGGATCGTCTTCTCGGTGGCCTCGGCCTCGACCATCATGATCGCGACGTCGCCGTCCTCCAGGACGCGACCGGCGACGACCATGTCGAAGACGGCGTCCTCGAGCTCGGTGTGCGTCGGGAACGCGACCCACTGGCCGTTGATCAGCGCGACGCGGACGCCGCCGACCGGGCCGGAGAAGGGCAGACCGGCCAGCTGGGTGGACGCGGAGGCGGCGTTGATCGCCACGACGTCGTACAGGTGGTCGGGGTTGAGCGCCATGATCGTGGCGACGACCTGGATCTCGTTGCGAAGGCCCTTCTTGAAGGACGGACGCAGCGGGCGGTCGATCAGACGACAGGTGAGGATCGCGTCCTCGGAGGGACGGCCCTCACGGCGGAAGAAGCTGCCGGGGATCTTGCCCGCGGCGTACATCCGCTCCTCGACGTCCACCGTCAGGGGGAAGAAGTCGAGCTGGTCCTTGGGCTTCTTGGAAGCGGTGGTGGCCGACAGCACCATGGTGTCGTCGTCCAGGTACGCGACGGCGGAGCCGGCGGCCTGCTTGGCCAGGCGGCCCGTCTCGAAGCGGATGGTGCGGGTGCCGAAGGAACCGTTGTCGATAACGGCCTCGGCGTAGTGGGTCTCGTTCTCCACTAGCGTTTTCTCCTCGTCTTCGTCCCGTCCTGCCCGTGTGGCAGGGGGACGGTGGCGGAGAAGCGCTCCTTCTCGTGCGGGCCGGTCTTCGATCGAAGCACCCGGGGCTCTGACGCCCGGGGGCCACTACCGAGGACCGGCGGCGATGAGGCGCGCTTCTCCTCGTTCGTTGTCGTGAGATGCCCTACCCGGCGGGTACGGCGTCGTCACGCTGTGTTCGTCCGTGCTGTTTCCTGCGTATTGCGTTGTGCTACCACATTACAAAGCGTCGGTGACACTCCGCACGTAGAGAGCTCCCTCGGCAGCACATACAGCAAAAGGAGCGGTCCCCAAGAAGTGGGAACCGCTCCCTTCACGGCGTCTTACTTGGCGCCCGCCGCACCGCGGCGGATGCCCAGGCGTTCGACCAGCGCACGGAAGCGCTGGATGTCCTTCTTGGCCAGGTACTGGAGAAGGCGGCGACGCTGACCGACCAGGATCAGCAGACCACGGCGGGAGTGGTGGTCGTGCTTGTGCGTCTTGAGGTGCTCGGTCAGGTCCGAGATGCGGCGCGAGAGCATGGCGACCTGGACCTCGGGGGAGCCGGTGTCGCCCTCCTTCTGACCGAACTCGCTGATGATCTGCTTCTTCGTAGCGGCGTCGAGCGACACGCGTACTCCTCGTAGTCTCATGTCTGCCACCGAGTGCCCCTGGTCCACTTCTCAGGGGAGCTTCCGTGACTCGGGAGGCGGGGATCCGCTGGGCGCGGCCTCCAGAGCTGCGCTCCGGGGGTGCGTACACAAACGGCCGTTACACAGGGTACCAGCCTGGGCGGATACGTCTGTCCGGGTATCCGAACCTTCCGGAACGGGGCGGAACGGGCCACTAGGGTGACGCCAGAGGTCATTCGTACGTGGGGAAGGGGCCGGCGGAACATGGCCGAAGAAGCGGAGAACGACGTCAGGGCGCGCAAGGAGCGGGAGAAGGACGAGCTCTACGCGCTCGACATCTCGGACGCCGAATGGCAGAGCGCGCCGGGCACCGAGGAGCACGACGAGCGGGTCGAGATCGCCCATCTGCCCGGGGGCGCGGTGGCCATGCGGTCGTCGCTCGACCCGGGGACGGTGCTGCGGTACACGGAGGCGGAGTGGCGGGCCTTCGTGCTGGGCGCCCGGGACGGAGAGTTCGACCTGGAGCCCGCTCCCCACGCGGGCGGTCCGCAGGAGTAGCGGTCCGCCGGGAGCTCAGGGGCCGGTACGGAGACTTTTCCGTGGCGGCCCTTTTGTCTGCCCGCCTCGCGGCGCACCCCGTGGGAGGTGCCTGGGCGTCGGGCGGGCAGGGGAAGCACGTGGACGTCGCGCGGGCGGGAGAAGCGCGTGGACGTCGCGCGGGCGACCGTGCGGCAAGTGGCCGGGCGGTGCCGTTGTTTGTCCGCTTTCGCGGTCAATGGTGAGCGTGCGCAGGCCACTTCTGGGCAGGGTGTGGCGTAACGGGTCCCCGCGGTGGAGTGGACAGGACTGCCCCGCGAACAACCGTGGTGATTAGGCTGGGACCGGGCGCGACGCCTGAACCCGTGCGCGGGAGGCTCGCGTTATCCGGGGGGCCGGTCAATTCGGGCGGTCCCGTACGGACTTCGGGCGGCCTCGGTCGTCCGTGAACGTCAGCGGACGACAAGCAGACGGTCGGCCCTGCACGACGTGCGGGTGCTCGACCACACCAGGAGGAATTGTGAACAGCGATCGGGACGGGATCCGCGGGGGCTGGGCCACGCCCGGCGATGACCAGTCCGACGCCGAGTCCGCCGTCGAGACGACGGGCGAGTTCACCATCGACTACGCGCCGCCCGCCTGGTACACGCAGAACGCCTCGGACGGCCTCGGGGGTTCGGGGAGCACGGGCGGTGCTCGGGCGCAGGGCGGTTCGGGGGACTCGGAAGCGCCGAAGGACCCGGCGAAGGCCGACGGCCCGGAGGAGTCCGCGGGCTCGGAGGAGTCCGCGGAGCCGCAGGAAGCGCAGGATGCGCAGGCTTCGGCGTCCGGGGACGGTCCGACGGCCTCGGACGGCGCACCGGACGGGGACGCTCCGGCGGCCGTTCCGGTGCCCGGCCCGGTGCCCGTCGACGGTCCCGGGGCCGTCCGGCCGCCCGTCGCACAGCCCCACGTCGTACCGCCCCACGCGGCCGCCCCGGCTCCTGTCGCCGATGTCGTCGGCGGTCCGACCGCTCTGCCGAACCTTCCCGCGGGCGGGTTCCAGGAGCCGTGGACGCCCGCCGCTCCCCCCGCCGTCTCCGCCACCGTTCCCGACGCGCTGGATTCCGGGCACGGGGACCTCGAGAGCGGCGCGACCATGCGCTTCTCCGCCGTCGCGCTGAAGCGTGAGATCGCCGAGCGGACGGCTGCCGAGGATGCCGGGGACGCGGACGCTCCTGCGGCCGACTCCGGCGGTGAGGACACGGGAGCCGAGGGCGCGGGGGCCGAGGACACGGCACAGGCCACGGCCGGCACCACCGAAGGTGACGACCGGGGCGACACCGGCACGGTGCCGGGCGAGGACGAAGCCGAGGCCCCGAGCGCGCCGGTGGCCGGGCCCGAACACGCCGGCCCCTCCGGGCAGACGGCGCACGCCCAGCCGGTGGCCGCGCCCGAGCCCGTCATCGACCCCGTGCTCGCCTACCAGTCGCTGGAGGCCGCCTCCCAGTCCCAGCGTGCGGGCGCGGCCGACGCGCCGGCGGCGGACGGGGCCGCACCGGCCGACGCCGTCGTCGCCTCCCCGGGCGCCGGGTCCGTCGAGGAACCGGGCACCGGCGTGGCCGGGATCGACGGCGAGGCCCAGGCGCAGGCCGCGGACACCGTGGAGCCGCGCCCCGCGGACGACGGGGCCGGCCCGGACGCCGGTGCCCACGGCGCCGGTGATTTCCGGCTCCAGGACGTCACCCCCCGGAACGTGTCCCCCCGGAGCGACGAGCCCCGGGACGGCAAGCCCCGGGACCACGAGCCGCAGGACGCGGTGCCCGTGGCCCGGCCGGAGGAGCCCGCGGGAGCACAGGGGACGCCTCCCGCCTGGGCTCCGCCGCCGCTGCCGGGGGGTGGGCTGCCGCCGTTGCCGCCCGCCTACCAGCCCGCGGCCCCCGCGTCGGCCCCGCAGTGGCCCGCCACCACGGAGCCCGCTCCGGCCGCGGAGAGCCGGGTGCCGCACCAGGCGCCCGCGACCCCGGCGCCGGGAGCACCCTTCCAGCCCCCGGCTCCGGCCCCCGCGCCGTCGGCGTGGTCCTCCCCCGGTGCTCCCGGTCCCGCGGGGTCGCCTCAGGGACCCGCGCCTGTACAGCCGGCCGGATTCGAGAACGCCGTAACGGCTCCGCCGCAGGCCCAGCCGCCGGTGACACCGGCTCCGGCGGCTCCCGTTCCGCCGCAGCAGGGGAGCTACGGGTTCCCGCAGTCCGGCACCCCGGACCCGGCGTCCGTCCCGCAGGACAGCTACGGCTTCCCGGGGCCCGGCACACCCGCACCGGCTCCGGCGGCCCCGGCCGCCCAGGCTCCGGGCTACGGCTTCCCGTACCCGGGCACCGCGCCCCAGGACCAGCGAGCACCCCACCAGCAGAACCCCCAGCCAGCCGCCCCACAGGCCCCCGGCTACGGGTTCCCGCAGCAGACCGCCCCCGCCCCACAGCAGACACCCGCCCAGCCCGCCCCCGCACCGGGCTACGGCTTCCCGCAGCCGGGCACCGCGCCCCAGGACCAGCGAGCACCCCACCAGCAGAACCCCCAGCCGACCGCCCCGCAGGCCGCCGGCTACGGGTTCCCGCAGCAGACCGCCCCCGCCCCACAGCAGACACCCGCCCAGCCCGCCCCCGCACCGGGCTACGGCTTCCCGCAGCCGGACACCACACCCCAGGACCAGCAAGCACCCCACCAGCAGACCCCCCAGCCAGCCGCCCCACAGGCCCCCGGCTACGGGTTCCCGCAGCCCGCCCCGGCCGCCGCACCCGTGCCGGACGCCGTGCCGCCGCACGCCCCTGCCCCCGCTCCTCAGCAGGGCTACGGGTTCCCGCAGCCTGGGGCCGACTCGGCTGTTCCGCAGCCCGGTCACGACCTCGCGCAGCCTCCGGCGCAGGCCGCCCCGCCGTACCCGGCGCCGGGTACGGCGCAGCCTCCGCACCAGCCGGGCCCCCAGCCCGTGCAGCAGCAGCCCGCCACCCCCGTCGACCCGCGGACCGGTACCGCCTGGCCGCAGCCCGTGCGGCACGACCAGCGGCAGCCGGTCAACCCCGGTGCAGCCCCGCTCGGGTACACCGCGGCGGTGGAACTGTCCTCCGACCGGCTGCTCAACAACAAGCGGCAGAAGGCCAAGAGCGGTCGTCCGACCGCCGCGTCCTCGCGCTTCAAGCTGGGCGGGAAGAAGGAAGAGGCCGAGCGGCAGCGGAAGCTGGAGCTGATCCGGACCCCGGTGCTCTCCTGCTACCGGATCGCCGTCATCAGTCTCAAGGGCGGTGTCGGCAAGACGACCACGACCACCGCGCTCGGCTCCACGCTCGCCACCGAGCGCCAGGACAAGATCCTCGCCATCGACGCCAACCCGGACGCCGGCACGCTCGGCCGCCGCGTGCGTCGCGAGACCGGCGCCACCATTCGTGACCTCGTCCAGGCGATCCCGTTCATCAACTCGTACATGGACATCCGGCGGTTCACCTCCCAGGCGCCCTCCGGGCTGGAGATCATCGCCAACGACGTCGACCCGGCCGTGTCCACGGCCTTCAACGACGAGGACTACCGGCGCGCGATCGACGTCCTGGGCAAGCAGTACCCGATCATCCTGACCGACTCCGGCACGGGTCTGCTCTACAGCGCCATGCGCGGGGTGCTCGACCTCGCCGACCAGCTCATCATCATCTCGACGCCGTCCGTGGACGGGGCGAGCAGTGCCAGTACGACGCTGGACTGGCTGTCGGCGCACGGGTACGCGGACCTCGTCGCGCGGTCGATCACCGTCATCTCCGGAGTCCGCGACACCGGCAAGATGATCAAGGTGGACGACATCGTCAGCCACTTCGAGACGCGCTGCCGCGGTGTCGTGGTCGTGCCGTTCGACGAGCACCTGTCCGCAGGGGCCGAGGTCGACCTCGACATGATGCGGCCCAAGGTGCGCGAGGCGTACTTCACCCTGTCCGCGATGGTCGCCGAGGACTTCGCGCGGCACCAGCAGTCGCACGGGCTGTGGACCAACGACGGCAACCCGCCGCCGGTGGCCGCACCTCCGATGCCGGGTCAGTACGTTCCCGGGCAGCAGGTTCCCGGCCCGTACGCTCCCGGGCAGCACGTTCCGGCACAGCCCGCGCCGGGTCAGGCCCCGCAGCAGCCGCAGCCCGAGCAGTTGTACGGCCGGCCGGGGCAGCCCTACCCGCAGCAGCCCGGTCAGCCCCATCCGCAGGCGCCCGCGCAGGGATACCCGCAGCCGCAGCAGCCGCAGCCGGGACAGCAGTTCCAGCCCGGTCAGCCCCATCCGCCGCACCCGGGGCAGAACCCGCCGCCTCCGGCGCCCCCGCAGCAGTAGGGCCGGCGGCTCCGCCGAGCGGCCGAACGCCACGAAGACCCGCACCGTTCACGGACGGTGCGGGTCTTCGCGTAGCGGAGAAGGGCCGGAGAGAGGCGGAGAAAGGGCCGGGAGGAGCTACTCCCCGTCGTACGCCTCGATCAGTTCCCGTGAGCGCTTCACGTCGTCGCCGATCGCCACCAGCAGGGCCTCGATGGAGTCGAACCGGGCCTGCCCGCGGACGAACGCGAGGAAGTCGACGGCGACGTGCAGACCGTAGAGGTCGAGGCCGACGCGGTCGATGGCGTACGCCTCCACCGTGCGCTCGGTGCCGTCGAACTGCGGGTTCGTGCCCACGGAGATCGCGGCGGGCATGGCCTCGCCCTGGGCGTGCAGCCAGCCGGCGTAGACGCCGTCGGCGGGGATCGCGGTGTGCGGGAGGGTCTCGACGTTCGCCGTGGGGAAACCGAGCTCACGGCCGCGCTGGGCGCCGCGGACGACGACGCCCTCGACGCGGTGCGGCCGGCCGAGGATCTCGCGCGCGCCCTCGACGTCGCCCTCGGCGACGAG
The DNA here is from genome assembly GCF_044333225.1 of Streptomyces sp. NPDC021080. Classification (NCBI taxonomy): domain Bacteria; kingdom Bacillati; phylum Actinomycetota; class Actinomycetes; order Kitasatosporales; family Streptomycetaceae; genus Streptomyces; species Streptomyces sp. NPDC021080. Next base: position 16,168 of record NZ_JBIRQM010000010.1, read on the forward strand.
ACGCCGGGTGAGGGTCGAGGAGAACGGCTCGCCGCCGCCCGCCTCGCCGGACACGAACAGGTCGACGACCTCGACCTCGAAGTCGTACGTCTCCCCCTGCTCGCGCAGGAAGTCGACGTTGCCCGCGGCCTTGTGGCCGAAGCGGAAGTTGGGGCCCTCGACGACAGCCTTGGCGTGCAGCTTGTCGACCAGCACCTTGACCACGAAGTCGGCGGGCGACAGCTTCGAGAACTCGGTGGTGAACGGCAGGATGAGCAGGGCGTCGACGCCCAGTTCGGCCATCAGTTCGGCGCGGCGGTGGTGCGGGGCGAGCAGCGGCGGATGGCTGCCGGGGCGGACCACCTCGCTGGGGTGCGGGTCGAAGGTGACCACGACGGAGGGGACGCCCAGTTCACGGGCGCGGTCCACGGCGTGCCGGATGATCAGCTGGTGTCCGCGGTGCACCCCGTCGTAGGAACCGATGGTGACGACGCTGCGCCCCCAGTCCTCGGGGATGTCCTCCAAGCCACGCCAGCGCTGCACTGTGACCGCTCCTTGTCGAACCCGTGTCCGTCATTGCCTTATTCGCAGCTCTAAGGGTGCCATGCCGTGCGCTCTCGGCTTGCATCGGCATCGGGCTGTGACCGATTGCTCAGCGCCGCCGAGCGCGGCGGCGCGTTCGACCAAGTGCGTGGCACCGGGCCCGGCACGGGGTTCGGCAGGGCACGCGGTGGGGGCCCGGCGTGGTGCCGGGTCCGGTGCGCGGGTTCGGTCAGACGGGGGCCCGTGCCCCGGCCAGGTTCTCGATCAGGTGGCGGGTGCCGGGGCCGACCAGGCAGGACCACTCCCCGGGGGTGCCCGTCAGCCAGCGGGCCGCCAGGGGGGCGAAGCCCGGAACGCGCCGGGCCAGATCGGCCAGGCCCCGGTCGAAGGCGGTGGCCCCGGCCGGTGTGCGGGCGAGGAGAAGGCCGACGCGGCGCACCAGTTCGCGGGTGGGTGCCTCGCCCCTGCGGTCGAGACCGTCGGCGGCGGCCCTGAGCACGGTGTCGAGCACGACCGGATCGCGCTCGTGCGCCAGGAGCAGATCGAGCAGTTCGCACCGCAGCGGGGCCGACGTCTGGTTCCCGGGCGCCGCGAGAACCTGGGCGAGCGCGGTCCGCACCGGCGGGCCGCACATCTCCAACAGGCCGCTGACCAGTGGAAACAGCACCTCGTGGGAGGCGTTCTCGTGGTCGATGCGCCGGTCCACGTCCGCGGCCGTGTACGCGGCGACTCCGGGGCACAGCTCCACGGTCTCCCGCACCAGCGCGGCGACGGGGCGGGCCAGCGCGGGTGTGGTGACGTCGGCGAGTGCGCGCAGGAGTTCGGCCGTGTCGGGGCCGAGCCGCCGCAGCCGGTCACGGAAGGCGGCGAGCACGGGCTCCGGGTCGGTGGTGAGCGCGGCGGCCAGCGCGCTCGGGGGAAGCCGTGGGTCGCCGGCCGCGAAGCGGTCCAGAGCCTGCGGCAGGCAGCGGGCACGCGTGAGCGGATCCCGTACGAGGATGCCGAGCGCTCCGCCGTGCAGGGCGCGGTCGGCGGGACGGGCGAGCAGGGCGAGAGCGGCGCGGCGCAGCAACTCGCGGTCGGCCTGTGCCGCCGCGAAGGGTGCCGCCCTCAGCCCGTGGGCGACCGCCGCCGCCCGCCGCTTCGGCCGCTCGTCGTGCGCCCACCGGTCGACCGCCCGGCACACGGGCGACGGCTCCTCCTCGGCCAGCACGGCCAGCAGTTCGTCGCCCCGCGGATGCGCTCGGGCCATCAGGGCCTCGGTCAGATCGTCCGGGGCGCGCCGCCGGTGCGCGTACAGCAATGCCTGCGCGGCCGTCGCCACGGTCGCGTCGGGCGTCGCGGAAAGGGGCCGCTCGTCGTCGAACCAGCGGGTGAGGTGACGGTGCACGGCGACGGGGTCGGCTGCGAGCAGACGGGAGACGGTGTCGAGGTGGCGCGGGGCGGCGGGGGCCTCGCCCTGGTGCGGGAGTTCGGTCGCCGGGGTCCGGCGGGGGTCGGCGGCCACCAGGCGCCTGAGCAGGTCGAAGCGTTCCGTGTCCGGGACGGGCAGCGCCACCCAGAAGGCCGGCCCGAACTCCTCGGGGACGTCCCTGCCCTGCTGCCGCCACGCCACGATGCGCTCGGTGAGCAGCCGCAGGGCGCCGATGTACGGGGTCGCGTCGGGCACACGGAGCAGGACGGTGGTGCACAGCCGGGTGGCCCACCAGAGCGGGTCGCCCGGCGGGACGGTGAGCGGGGTGCCGTGGGGCTCGCCGTGCCGGGCGTCGGACCGGTCCGGCGTCTCGGGCAGCAGATCGTCGACCGCGTGGACGAGGTCCTCGAGGCGGCGGGTCAGTTCGGCGGTGGCCCGGTGCCGGGCCAGCAGGAGCAGGGTCTCGACGACGGGGCCGATCCGGTGCCGGGGGACGGGAAGGGTGTCCGGGCCGGAGGCGGGGGCCCCGGATCCGCGGTCCGCCGCGGTGGGCGGGGCGGACCGGCCGCGGCGGGCGGGCCGGTGGCCGGACGCCGTGGTCCCCGTACGCCCGGGGCCGGTGCCGGGTGCGCCGCGCCCGCGGTGGACCAGGCCGTCCAGCGCCGCGTCCAGGTCGAGGTGGGTGCCCTGGATCCAGTCGGCGAGCTCCTCGTGGGCGAAGCGGTAGCCGTCGCCGGCGGGGACGAGGAGTCCTTCGGTGAGGACGGCGGACGCCCAGCCGGTGATGCCCGCGAGGCGTCCCCGGGCGGGGCCCCAGGGGAAGACGCTCTCGAAGGAGGCCCGGTCCAGCCCGCCCTGTCCGGGGCCCAGACAGCGCCGGGCGGCTTCGTGCACCTGGCCGGAGACACGTGCGGCGAGCCGGCGCACGGCGGTGCCGCGCAGCCCGTTCGCGGCGGCGAGGCGGACCGCGACGCGCAGGCAGATCAGATCGAGGTGAGCGGCGAACACGTCGTCGCGGTCGAGCTGTTCGGCCCCCGGTGCCGTGGCAGGCCGCGGCACCAGGTCCACGGGTGCGGCCAGCACCTCGGAGAGCAGCCGGAGCACCAGCGGATGGCGGGCGTCGGCCTGTGCGAGGACGCCTTCCGGGATCCCGGCGTCCGACCGGGCCCGCCGCCCCTCCTCCTCGGTGAGATCGCCGAGCGGCACACAGGCGGGTGGCCGGCGCTCGCCCGGGTGTGCCGTCGCGCGGGTGTCCGTGCGGTGCAGCAGGGGTGCGGGGAACTCCGCCCCGGCCCGTTCCCAGTACTCCGGCCTGCAGGCGACCACCAGGCGGGTGCGGGTCTCCGTCAGCCATGCCGCCGTCGCCTCGGTCCAGGCGGGCAGGCGGTGGGCGAGTTCGGGGGGCATCTCCTCGGGGCCGTCGAGCAGGAGCAGCAGCGGGCGGCCGGCGGCACGCGCGACGGCGGCCAGCCGGTCCGCCGCGATGTCGCCGAGTTCGCCGCCGTATTCCTCGGGAGGCAGGACGCTCTTCTCGGCCGAGGACCGTCGTGCGGCCGCCGCCCCGGCCACCCCGGGGCTCTGCCGGGACGCGGCCACGATCCGTCCGGCGCGCTCCAGGGCGCGCGTCGCCGCGTCCGCCACCGAGGTGTCGTCGGCGCGGAGGTCGGCGCCGCGCAGCCACAGGGTCGGGGCCGGTTCGGGGCCGCGCAGGCGGCGCGCGGCGAGGGCTGCCAGTTCCGTCGTACGGCCGCTGCCCGGCGGGCCGACGAGCCCGATGACGCCGGCCGGGCCGTTCTCGAAGGCCGCGAACTCCCTTGTGACATGGGCCCGTTCGACGATTCCGGGGTGCGCTCCGGCAGTCCGGGACGGGACCGGCGGACGGGGTCCGTCGGAGCCCACCGAGGTCGCGGCGAGTTCCAGGGCGGCGGCGAGATTCAGATCGGCGCCGTACGCCGGCACGGTGGCCGCGTTGCGGGCCAGCAGCTCGGCGAGCTGCGGCACGGGGCCGCGGCCCCGCAGGGGGACGGCGAAGCCGGGCGCCCGGTGACCCGCCGGGGTCTCCCCCGGCAGGGTGCCGTCCGGGGTACGGGCGAGCGGGGCGGTGCCGACGACCGCCACCACGGTGCCGGTGCGGGCGTCGAGGACCGGTCCCCCGGCCGCTCCGCCGCCCGGCCTGAGCGCGTCCGCGCCCGCCGTGCCGATCGCCAACTCCAGTGCGTCGCCGAGGGGATGGGTGCGGCCGTCGGCCGCGTACGGCACGGCGGAGGAGCCCAGCACGCGCGCCTCGCGCCAGCCGCCCGCGGCGAGCCTGACGTACGTGCCGGTCGCGACGCGGTCCCGCACGGTGACGGGGAGCGGAACCAGGCCGAGGCCTTCGGTGCGGACGAGGGCCAGGCCGAGGCCGGGCAGCGGTGTGACGGCGTCGGCGCCCAGCACGCAGGTGCGGCCGCCGGGGGCGTGCAGGACGAGCCGGTCCAGGCCGTCGACGGCCTCGTGGCCGGTGATCACGGTGCCGTGGTGGTCGGCCGCGAATCCCGTGCCGCGGGGACGGCCCGCCGGATCGCAGACGCGTACGAGGGCGTCGTCCCCCGCCTGTCCGGCACCGTCCGCCGCCTCTTCGTTCCCGGTCCGCGGGCCACGCCCCGCCATACTCGAACCTCCCCGCCGCGCTTCTGATCCGACGGTAGGGGCGAGGTGATCAGCGGGACAGTTCGTGCGGGAAACGCGCCCCCTTCTACTCCCCTGGTTCACTCCGAGCGCCCGCCCGATGGGGTGAACAGGGCAGTTCGGATGGATACACCCTTGGGTGGGGGAACCGAGGGGGACCGTTGAGCGGCGGGCACGAGACCCCGTGACCGCCGCTCCGCGGGTGAAGCGTCCGCCCGACCGTGCGCCCGGCAGGGGCGCGCGACGCTCAGGCGAAGACGGCCAGGCTCTTCGCCTTGCCCTTCTGTTCCTCCACCAGCGCGAGGAACTGGCCCTCGGGGTCGAAGACCGCGACGGTGCCCTTGCTCGCGTACTCGTCGGGCATCTCGAGCCGGACGCCGTTGAGCAGCAGCCGGGCCCGCTTGGAGTCCACGTCCCAGCGCGGGAACGCGGCCGCGGCCGCCTCCGCGATCGGCATCACGGCCAGCTCCTCCTGGAGCTGGTCGAGGGTGCGCGCGGAGTCCAGCTTGTACGGGCCGACGCGGGTGCGCCGCAGGGCGGTGAGGTGACCGCCGACGCCCAGGTCCGCGCCGAGGTCCCGGGCGATCGCCCGGATGTAGGTCCCGGACGAACAGACGACGGAGACGACCAGGTCGAGCACCGGGGTGCCGTCCTCGGCGACCGCGTCACGGATGTCGTACACCGTGAACGACGAGATGGTCACCGGGCGGGCCGGGATCTCGAACTCCTCGCCCTCGCGGGCCCGTTTGTACGAGCGCACGCCGTCGATCTTGATGGCGCTGACCTTGGACGGCACCTGCATGACGGCGCCGGTCAGCTTGGCCACTCCGGCGTCGATCGCGTCGCGCTTCACGCCGGAGGCGTCCGCCGAGGAGGTGATCTCGCCCTCGGCGTCGTCGGTCAGCGTGTTCTGGCCGAGCCGGATCGTGCCGAGGTATTCCTTCTCGGTGAGCGCGAGGTGCCCGAGGAGCTTGGTGGCCTTCTCGACGCCGAGGACGAGCACGCCCGTCGCCATGGGGTCGAGGGTGCCCGCGTGGCCGACCCGGCGGGTCCTGGCGATCCCGCGCATCTTGGCGACCACGTCGTGCGAAGTGAAGCCCGACGGCTTGTCGACGATGACAAGCCCGTCGGGCGTTTTGGTCTTCTGCGTCATCGAGCCGAGTCGTCCTCGTCGTCCTCGCCCGGCTTCTTGTACGGGTCCGCGTCACCCGCGAAGGCCGCGCCGGCCGAGACCTCGCGCACCTTCGCGTCCGAGGCCCGTGCCTTGTCGAGCAGGTCCTCGATGGTCTTGGCGGTGTCCGGGAGGGCGTCCGCGACGAACGTCAGCGTCGGCGTGAACTTCACGCCCGCCGCCGCGCCGACGGCCGAGCGGAGCACGCCCTTGGCGCTCTCCAGGCCCGCGGCCGCCTCGGCACGCTGCTCGTCGTCCCCGTACACCGTGTAGAAGACGGTGGCCTCCCGGAGGTCCCCGGTGACCCGGGTGTCCGTGATGGTGACGTGAGTGCCGAGCCGCGGGTCCTTGATCCCGCGCTGCAGCTTCTGGGCCACCACCTCTCGGATGAGGTCCGCCAGCCTCTTCGCCCGCGCGTTGTCGGCCACTGGTCCGTCTCCTTCTTCGCCTTGCGTGTTGCGTCGGTCTTCGTCAGTCTTCGTCGCTGTGGAGCCTGCGTCGTACCGACAGCAGTTCCACCTCCGGTCGGCCCGCGACCAGCCGTTCGCACCGGTCCAGTACGTCGGTCAGGTGCTGGGTGTCCCCGGAGACCACCGCCAGGCCGATCTCCGCCCTGCGGTGAAGGTCCTGGTTGCCCGTCTCGGCGGCACTCACCGCGTACTTCCGCTGGAGTTCGGCGACGATCGGCCGGACGAGAGAGCGTTTCTCCTTGAGCGAGTGAACGTCGCCGAGGAGCAGATCGAAGGACAGTGTCCCCACATACATGTGTAACCGGATGTCCCGCCGGTACGGGGTAGAAGGCCTGCCAATGCGCTTGGCAGGAACATCAGAACCGTACAACGATCCGTCGGCTCGCTCGACGGGGTTTCCGGGCCCCGGCCGTACGCCGGGCGGGTGACCGGCAGCGACCGGCCCTCGGGCCGGCCGGGGCCGGTCACGCGATTCCCCGCGCCCCGGGGAGGGACGCGGGGAATCGCGTGATCTCGCAAAAGCCAGGCTGGCCGGCGGTGACTGCTCACCGCCGGCCAGCCTGGGAACCGCTTTACGAGCGCGGCTTCTCGCGCATCTCGTACGTCGCGATGACGTCGTCGACCTTGATGTCGTTGAAGTTTCCGAGGTTGATACCACCCTCGAAGCCTTCGCGGATCTCGGTGACGTCGTCCTTGAAGCGACGCAGCCCGGAGATGTTGAGGTTCTCCGCGATGACCTTGCCGTCGCGGACGAGGCGCGCCTTGGTGTTGCGCTTGACCTCGCCCGAGCGGACCAGGACACCGGCGATGTTGCCCAGCTTGGACGACTTGAAGACCTCGCGGATCTCCGCCGTGCCGAGCTCGACCTCCTCGTACTCCGGCTTGAGCATGCCCTTGAGGGCCGCCTCGATCTCCTCGATGGCCTGGTAGATCACCGAGTAGTACCGGACGTCGACGCCCTCGCGCTCCGCCATCTGCGCCGCGCGGCCCGCAGCGCGGACGTTGAAGCCGATGACGATGGCGTCGGAGCCGGTCGCCAGGTTGATGTCGGACTCGGTGACCGCACCCACACCGCGGTGCAGGACACGGATGTCGACCTCGTCGCCGACGTCGAGCTGGAGCAGCGAGGACTCGAGAGCCTCCACCGAACCGGACGCGTCGCCCTTGATGATGAGGTTGAGTTCCTGCACCAGACCGGCCTTGAGGGCCTCGTCCAGGTTCTCCAGGGAGAACCGGACACCCCGGCGGGCGAAGTTGGCGTTGCGCTCGCGCGCCGCGCGCTTCTCGGCGATCTGACGCGCCGTGCGGTCCTCGTCGACGACCAGGAAGTTGTCGCCGGCGCCCGGGACGTTGGTGAGACCGAGGACGAGGACCGGGGTCGAGGGACCCGCCTCTTCCACGTTCTCGCCCTTGTCGTCGAGCATCGCGCGGACACGGCCGTACGCGTCGCCGACCACCATGGTGTCGCCGACCCGCAGGGTGCCTCGCTGGACCAGGACGGTCGCGACGGCACCGCGGCCGCGGTCGAGGTGGGACTCGATCGCAATACCCTGCGCGTCCTGCTCCGGGTTGGCCCGCAGGTCGAGCGAGGCGTCCGCGGTCAGGACCACGGCCTCCAGCAGGCTCTCGATGTTGAGGCCCTGCTTGGCGGAGATGTCGACGAACATCGTGTCGCCGCCGTACTCCTCGGCCACCAGACCGAACTCGGTGAGCTGACCGCGCACCTTGGTCGGGTCGGCACCCTCGACGTCGATCTTGTTGACCGCGACCACGATCGGCACGTCGGCCGCCTTGGCGTGGTTCAGCGCCTCGATCGTCTGGGGCATCACACCGTCGTTGGCCGCCACCACGAGGATCGCGATGTCGGTCGACTTGGCACCACGGGCACGCATGGCGGTGAACGCCTCGTGACCCGGGGTGTCGATGAAGGTGATCCTGCGCTCTTCGTCGTTGACCTGGGTCGTGACCTGGTACGCACCGATGTGCTGGGTGATACCGCCGGCCTCGCCCGCGACGACGTTCGTCTTGCGGATGGTGTCGAGAAGGCGGGTCTTACCGTGGTCGACGTGACCCATGACGGTCACGACCGGCGGACGCGCGACGAGGAACTCCTCGCCACCCTCGTCCTCGCCGAACTCGATGTCGAAGGACTCGAGCAGCTCGCGGTCCTCCTCCTCCGGGCTGACGATCTCGATGACGTAGTTCATCTCGCCGGCGAGCAGCTGGAGGGTCTCGTCGGAGACGGACTGCGTGGCAGTGACCATCTCGCCGAGGTTCATCATCACGGCGACGAGCGACGCCGGGTTGGCGTTGATCTTCTCCGCGAAGTCGGTGAGGGAGGCACCGCGCGACAGGCGGACGGACTGTCCGTTGCCGCGAGGCAGCATCACGCCGCCGACCGACGGGGCCTGCATGGCCTCGTACTCCTGGCGCCTCTGCCGCTTCGACTTGCGACCGCGACGCGCCGGACCGCCGGGACGGCCGAACGCACCCTGCGTGCCACCACGGCCACCGGGACCACCCGGACGACCGCCGAAGCCGGGACGACCGCCGCCGCCACCACCGGGACCACCCGGACGACCGGCGAAACCGCCGCCACCGCCACCGGGACCACCGGGACGACCGGCGAAACCGCCACCGCCGCCACCGGGACCGGCCGGACGACCGGCGAAGCCGCCGCCCGGACGACCGCCACCGGGACCACCGGGACGACCGCCGCCGGCACCCGGACCACGGCCACCGGGGCCGCCGCCGGGACGCGGGCTGCCCGCGGCAGGACGCTGCGGCATCATGCCGGGGTTCGGGCGGTTACCGCCCGGACCGCCGCCGGGACGCGGGGCCTGCGGACGGGGCATGCCGCCCGGGGTGGGACGGGCACCGCCCGGACCGCCCTGCGGACGCGGAGCGCCGCCGGGACCGCCCTGGGGACGGGGAGCACGGTCCTGGCCGCCCGCGCCCTGCGGACGCGGACCACCGGGGGCACCGGCGCCACCGGGACGCGGGGCACCACCCGGACGGGGCGCCTGCGGGCGCGCCATGCCGGTGGAACCACCAGAGGTGAACGGGTTGTTGCCCGGACGGGGACCGGCCGGACGGGCACCCGGACGCGGGGCCTGGCCGCCGGGACGCGGGGCGCCCTGACGGTCGCCGCGCTCGGGACGGTCGCCGCGCTCGGGACGGTCACCACGGCCCTGGCCGCCCTGGCCGGGACCACCGGCGGGACGGGCACCGGGACGCGGAGCCTGGCCGGCGGGACGCGGGGCGCCCGGACGGGGACCCGCGGCGGGAGCCGACGGGGCCTGCGGCGCGACCGGCGCCGACGGGGGCGCCGTGAACTCGGCCGCGACCGGAGCCGGAGCCGCCGGAGCGGGCTTCGGGGCCGGCTTGGGACCCGGAGTCGGGCGCGGGCCCGGAGCCGCCGGGGTCACCGGAGCGGCCGCGGGCTTCTCGGCCACGGCCGGCTTCGGGGCCGGCGGGCGCGGGGCGGCCGGACGGGCAGCCTGCGCCGGGGAGGGGGCGCCCGGCTTGACCGGGGCAGCCTTGCGGGGGGCGGGCTTGCCGCCACCGTTGCCCTGCTGGAGGGCATCTGTCAGTTTGCGTACGACGGGGGCCTCGATCGTCGAGGACGCCGAACGGACGAATTCACCGAGTTCTTGGAGCTTGGCCATGACGACCTTGCTCTCCACGCCGAACTCCTTGGCGAGTTCGTATACCCGGACCTTAGCCACTTCGCTCCTTTTAGGTCCGGGTCTGCGTCCGGACCGTCGCTACTTCATGGGCGTACTCATCGCGTGCTCATCGAGTGCTCATCGCAATCTCGACCTACTTCCAACTCGCGGAATACCAGGGCCGCACGGGGGTTCCGTACGACGCTTCTTACGGTGCTGCCTGCTCGACGTAGAGGCGCAACGCCGCTGTGTCGAGCGGTCCCGGAGCGCGCAGCGCCCGTGGGATCGCCCGGCGGCGGACCGCCAGATCGAGACAGACCGGAACGGGATGCACGTACGCACCCCGACCAGGCAGCGTACCGCGATGATCGGGGACACCTTCACCCTCGATCGCCACGATGCGCAGCAAGTCTCTCTTGGCCGCTCGCTCCCGGCACCCCACACAGGTGCGTTCAGGGCATGCGCGGGCTCGCGTCCGGCCAGACACTCTTAAGTCTACCTCCCCGTACCGACCTCACCCCTTTGGGGCATGAATCGAACGGTTGTTGTCGTGATGTAAGCGATGCGCGGGCCGGATCTATTCCCGGTCTATTCCCCGCGCCGCTCGTCGCGCCGCTCGTCGCGCTGCCCGTCGCGCTGCCCGTCGGGCTGCTCGGTGTCCGGACGGATGTCGATCCGCCAGCCCGTGAGACGGGCGGCGAGGCGGGCGTTCTGGCCCTCCTTGCCGATCGCCAGCGACAGCTGGTAGTCGGGCACCGTCACGCGCGCGGAGCGGGCCGCGAGGTCGACGACCTCGACCTTGGAGACCCGGGCCGGGGAGAGGGCGTTGGCCACCATGTCCGCCGGGTCGTCCGACCAGTCGACGATGTCGATCTTCTCGCCGTTCAGCTCGGCCATCACGTTGCGCACCCGGCCGCCCATCGGGCCGATGCAGGCGCCCTTGGCGTTCAGACCGCTGCGGTTGGACCGGACGGCGATCTTCGTGCGGTGGCCGGCCTCACGGGCGATGGCGGCGATCTCGACGGAACCGTCGGCGATCTCCGGCACCTCCAGCGCGAAGAGCTTCTTCACGAGGTTGGGATGCGTACGGGACAGGGTCACGGACGGACCGCGGACGCCCTTGGCCACCCGTACGACGTACGAGCGCAGGCGCAGGCCGTGCTCGTAGGTCTCGCCGGGGACCTGCTCCTGCACCGGCAGGATGGCCTCCAGCTTGCCGATGTCGACGAGCACGTTCTTCGGGTCGCGGCCCTGCTGGACCACACCGGTGACGATGTCGCCCTCGCGGCCCGCGTACTCGCCGAGGGTCGCGTCGTCCTCGGCGTCCCGCAGGCGCTGCAGGATGACCTGCTTGGCGGTGGTCGCGGCGATCCGGCCGAACCCCGAGGGGGTGTCGTCGAACTCGCGGGCCTCCTGCCCCTCCTCCAGGTCCTCGGGGTCCTCCTTCGCCCACACGGTCACGTGACCGGTCTCCCGGTCGAGTTTCACGCGCGCGCGCCGGCGGCTTCCCTCGGTGCGGTGGTAGGCGATGAGGAGGGCCGACTCGATCGCCTCGACCAGCAGGTCGAAGGAGATCTCCTTCTCCCGCACCAGACCCCGCAGGGCACTCATGTCGATGTCCACGGCTACGCCTCCTCTTCCTTCTTGTCCTTGCGGTTGAACTCGACCTGGACGCGGGCCTTGACGATGTCCTCGAAGGCGATCCGCCGGGCGGTGGGCTTGCGCCCCTTCACGCCCGGCACCTCGACATCGAGACCGTCGTCCTCGACCAGCAGGATCCTGGCGAGCAGTTCGCCGTCCTCCGCCAGCTGGAACTTCACCAGGCGGTCGGTGGCGCGTACGTAGTGACGGTGCTCCTTGAGCTCGCGCTCGGCACCGGGGGTTCCGACCTCGAGGGTGTATTCACCCGAACCCATCACGTCGGTCTCGTCGAGCTTCGCCGAGAGCGCGCGGCTCACATCGGCGATCGCGTCCAGGTCGGCACCTTCGTCCGAATCCACGACGACGCGCAGTACACGCTTGCGGCCTACGGACTCGACTTCGATCTCTTCCAGGTCGAGGCCCTGGGAGCTCACGAGCGGATCCAGGAGTTCTCGAAGCCTCTCGCTCTGGGTCGTGCTCATCCGGGTGACTCCTCGGCCGCGTGTGCTGTTGTGTGTTGGTCGCGTGTCAGCTCAAAGGGTATCCGGTCGCGGGGGGTGTTGCCGTCCACCGTGCGGGGGTGCCCGCACGGACGGGTGCCTGCGGGGCTGGGTCGAACGGGGCCGGAGACAGTTGGAGGAGAGCCGCTGGGCCGTGATCGGCCGATGCGCGGGTACCGTGATCACGGGCAGTTCGCCCATACATTCGTACGAGCCCTCCGAGGACGCCTGCCGTGTCGTTCCCTCTGCCGTCGCGCACCCCGTCGGGTCCGCGCCGAAGGACCCTGCTCGCGGCCGCCGCGGGCGCCTTCGCGCTCGCGGGCTGCTCCGCCGCTCCCGAGTCGTCCGGCGACACCACGGGCGGCAGCCCGTCGCTCGCGGACCGGGCCCGCGCGCGTGCGGTCCGCGACAGCATGACGCTCTCCGACCGGTACACCGCGGTGATCGCCGCCCATCCGCAGCTGGCGGAGCGGCTCGGGCCGCTGCGGGCGGAGGTCGTCCGGCACGCGACGGCGTTCGGGGGCGGCAGCGCGGGGGCGTCGGGGTCCCCGACGGGGTCCGCATCGGCGTCGGCATCGGTGTCCCCGTCCTCGTCCCCGTCCGCCTCCTCGTCGGCTTCGGAGTCGGCGTCCGCTTCGGCTTCGGCTTCGAGTTCGGCTTCGAGTTCGGCTTCGGCCGGTGTGGCGGCCCGGCCCAAGGACGCGCTCGCAGACCTCGCCTCCGCCGAACTGAAGCTCGCGGACGAACGGACACAGGCCTTGGTCGACGTCCCCGGCGAACTCGCCCGGCTGCTCGCCTCCGTGGCGGCGGCCGGAGCGGCCCACGCGTTCCTGCTGACGAAGGCGGCGAAGTGAGCAAGCGGAGCAAGACCGAGGAAGCCGAGCTGAGGGCCCTGCAGGCCGCGCTGGGCGCCGAGCACGCGGCCGTCTACGGCTACGGCGTCGTGGGCGCCCGGATCGGCGCGGCCCGGCAGTCGGACGCCCGGTCGGCGTACGACGCCCACCGGGCACGGCGGGACGAACTGACGCGCGCGGTCAAGGACATGGGCGCCGAGCCCGAGGCCGCGTCGGCCGCGTACATGCTGCCGTTCCCGGTGACGGACACCGCCGCGGCCATACGGTTCGCGGCCGAGCTGGAGGAGCGCGTCGCCGACGTCTACTCCGACCTCGTGCGCGCCGCCGCGGGCGACCGGCGGCGCATGGCGGCCGGGGCGCTGCGCGAGGCCGCGGTCCGCGCCGTGCGCTGGAGCGGCGAGAGCGTAGCCTTCCCTGGGCTCGCCGAGCGGGCGGCCACCCCGTCCGCCACGGCGCCCTCGCCGACGTAACGCGACCTGGAAGGGAACACCTCGCGCATGGACTCGCGCATGGCCTTCGAACCGCCGCAGCGCCTTCTCCGGGCGCTCGGCGAGACCCGCCGGAGCGGGCCGGAGGGCGCCGACGAGGCCGACGCGTGGCTGGAGAGCCTGCCCGAGCTGGCCCGGCGGGCCGTCGGTCTGCGCGAGCTGACCGTGGAGCGGGTGCAGGCGCCGGGCGGGCGCAGCAGTCTGGTCGTCCTGGTGCGCCGGGCCGACGGCACTCCCGCCGTGCTGAAGCTGGCGCCCGAGCGGGCGCGTCCGGAAAGCGAGCGGGCCGCGCTCGCCCACTGGGACGGCCGCGGCGCGGTCCGTCTCCTCGACGACGACGCCCATGAGGCCTCCGGCGACGGTGGCGTCCTGCTCCTGGAGCGGCTGCACCCGGACGTGTCCGTGCGGTCGCTGCCCGAGGCGAAGGCCCTGCTGGAGGCGGCGGGAACGCTGCGGCGGCTGTGGGTCGAGCCACCCGCCGGCCCCCACTTCGAGACCGTCGCGGAGCGGACCGGGCGGCAGGCCGAGGCCATGCGGGCCACAGCGGCCGACGCGGGTTCCGGGGCCGAGGTCCGGGCCCTGGTCGACGCGGCCCTCGCGGCGCGCGAGGAACTGCTGGCCGGACCGCCGGAGGCACGGCTGCTGCACGGCACGTTCCGGCAGAGCAAGGTGCTCGCCGCCGAGCGCGTGCCCTGGCTGGCCGTGGGGCCGGACCCGGTGGTCGGCGAGTGCGCGTTCGACCTGGCCCGGCTGGTCCGCGACCGGGTGGAGGACCTCATCGCGTCGCCGTCGGGAGCGTCGATCACCCGGCGGCGGATCAAGCGGCTCGCCGAGTCCCTGGAGGTCGACCAGGCACGGCTGCGCGGGTGGACCCTGTTCCGCGCCGTCGAGTCGGGCGTCCGGGCGGCCCGGGTCGGGCGCGCCCAGGACGCCGAACTGCTCCTGGAGTTCGCCGGCTGGCTCTGAGGACCGGGCGGCCGGGTCCGTGGTCGTACTGCCCCCTGGGCGGCGGACGGCGCGCGTGAGGAGCCCTCGGCGGAGCCTCGCGGGGCAGAAGGCGGGGCCGAGCCCCGAAGAGGCCGGGTTGCGGCGTGCCCCGGGCGCCTCCGGAACAAGCCGGGCGACGCGCCCCGTACCCCCGGAAACGATCGAGCGGGACCCGGCACCCCGGAAACGGCCGAGCGGCGCCCCGCGCCCTCCGGTGAGGAGGCGGGGCGCCGCTCGGATCGTCGGTCACGCCGTCAGGCGGGCGATCGCCTCGTCGACGGTCAGTTCCTCGCGCTCGCCGGTGCGGCGGTCCTTCAGCTCCAGGACGCCCTCGGCCGAACGGCGGCCCGCGACCAGGATCTTCGGGACTCCGATGAGCTCCGCGTCGGTGAACTTCACGCCCGGGGAGACGCCCGCACGGTCGTCGACCAGGACGCGGACGCCCGCGGCGCCGAGCTTCTCGGACACGTCGAGCGCCAGCTCGGTCTGCAGGGCCTTGCCCGCCGCGACCACGTGCACATCGGCGGGAGCGATCTCCTTGGGCCAGCACAGGCCCTGCTCGTCGGCCGACTGCTCGGCCAGCGCGGCCACCGCGCGCGAGACGCCGATGCCGTACGAGCCCATGGTCACGCGGACCGGCTTGCCCTGCTGTCCGAGCACGTCGAGGCCGAAGGTGTCGGCGTACTTGCGGCCGAGCTGGAAGATGTGGCCGATCTCGATGGCGCGGTCCAGCTTGAGGCCGGCGCCGCACTTCGGGCAGGGGTCGCCCTCTTCCACCACGACGACGTCGAGGTAGTCGTCGACCTCGAAGTCGCGGCCGGCCACGACGTTCTTCGCGTGCGTGTCGGCCTTGTTGGCGCCGGTGATCCAGGCGGTGCCGGGGGCGACGCGCGGGTCGGCGATGTAGCGGACCTTCTCCAGGCCCTGCGGGCCGACGTAACCGCGTACGAGGTCGTCGCGGCCCTCGAAGTCCTCCGCCGTGACGAGCTCGACGACGGCCGGGGCGAGGTGCTCGCCCAGCTTGCCGAGGTCGACCTCGCGGTCGCCGGGGACGCCCACGGCCACGATCTCGCCGTCGATCTTGACCAGCAGGTTCTTCAGGGTCGCGGAGGCGGGCACGCCGAGGTGCTGCGCGAGCGTCTCGATGGTCGGGGTGTCGGGGGTGGCCAGTTCCTCGACCGCGCCGTGCTCCTCGGAGACGGGCGTGAGCTTGAAGGTCACGGCCTCCGTGTTGGCGGCGTAGTCGCAGGCCGGGCAGTCCACGAAGGTGTCCTCACCGGCGGGGGCGGGCGCGAGGAACTCCTCGGAGGCCGAGCCGCCCATGGCGCCGGAGACGGCGGACACGATGCGGTAGTCGAGGCCGAGGCGCGCGAAGATCTTCTGGTAGGCCTCGCGGTGCAGCCGGTAGGACTCGGCGAGGCCCTCGTCCGTGATGTCGAAGGAGTAGGAGTCCTTCATCTGGAACTCGCGGCCGCGCAGCACACCGGCGCGCGGACGGGCCTCGTCGCGGTACTTCGTCTGGATCTGGTAGAGCATGACCGGCAGGTCCTTGTACGAGGCCACCTGATCCTTCACGATCAGGGTGAAGATCTCCTCGTGCGTCGGGCCGAGCAGGTACTCGGCGCCCTTGCGGTCCTTGAGGCGGAACAGCAGGTCGCCGTACTCCTCCCAGCGCGCCGAGGCCTCGTAGGGCTCCTTGGGCAGCAGGGCCGGCAGGAGGACCTCCTGGGCGCCGATCGCGTCCATCTCCTCGCGGACCACGCGGGAGATGTTGTCGAGGACCTTCTTGCCGAGCGGCAGCCAGGTCCAGATGCCCGCGGCGTTGCGGCGCACGTAACCGGCGCGCATGAGCAGTTTGTGGTTGAGCGTCTCGGCGTCCGCCGGGTCGTCACGCAATGTCTTGACCATCAAACGGGACATGCGCTGGACCTGGGCCATGATTCTCGACTCCTGCTGCGTAAGGGTGATGTCTGGAGGTTAGCCGGGCAGCGGCCGTCCCCGGAAATCCATTAGGGGTGTCGCAGCGGAAGGGGGGCGCCCATGACGGCGTACGGCTTGGGTGCGCTGGGGAACAGGACCCGCCGTGCGAGGTCCTCGTAGCCGAGGGAGCGGTACAGCCCGCGGGCCGGGCTGTCGAAGTCGATCGCGGAGAGGATCGAGCGGGGTTCGGCCGCCGTGTCCGTGATCGCGGTGATCAGGGTGCGGCCGACGCCCCGGTTCTGGAAGCGGGGGTGGACGTGCAGTTCGGTGATCACGAAGGAGTCGTCGAGCCAGCCGTCGTGGCCCTGGGCGCGCAGATACGGCTCGACGACGGTGGACCACCAGTGCGCCCGGTCGTTGGGCATTCCGTAGACGAAGCCCACGAGCCGCCCGTCGGCGGTGGTGGCGCCGAGCGCGCGGGCGCCCGGGTAGGTCAGGTGCCGCAGCACGATCTGGCGCCGTACGGCGATCTCGTCGGCACCGAGCCCGAAGGCGAGCGCCTGCACGGCGAGCGCCTCGTCGACGCGCGCGGCGAGATCCAGCGGGCCGATGACCACGTCGTCGGACTGGCGGTGGCCGTGACCGGGAAAGCGCAGCATGCCGGGAGACTACCTGGCGGACCGTGGGACGCGTGAGGTCCCGACGGGCCCGTGCCGGACGTCAGAACAGGACACTCATGAACGCGCCGGCCTCCTGGAAACCGACGCGGCGGTACGTCGCCCGCGCCGCCGTGTTGAAGTCGTTGACGTAGAGGCTGACGACCGGGGCGACATCGGCGAGGGCGTAGCGCAGCACGGCCGCCATGCCGGGGGCCGCGAGCCCCCGGCCGCGGTACTCGGGAGCCACCCACACCCCCTGGATCTGGCAGGCCTCGGCGGTCGCTGCGCCGATCTCCGCCTTGAAGACGACCTTGCCGTCCCGGTCGAGGCGGGCGAAGGAGCGGCCGGAGCCGACGAGTTCCGCCACCCGGGCCTGGTAGAGCAGGCCGCCGTCGCCGGCCAGCGGGGAGACGCCGACCTCCTCGGTGAACATGGCGACGCAGGCCGGCATGATCGTTTCCATCTCGTCCTTGCGCATGCGGCGGACGTAGGGATCCGGGGTGATGCCGGCGGGCAGCCGGTCGGTCACCATCAGCGGCTGGTGGGCGCGGATCTCGCGGGCCGGCCCCCAGCTCGGTTCGAGCAGCCGCCACAGCTGGGCGGTGGCTTCGGCGGGCCCGACGATCGAGGAGCAGCGGCGGCCGCTCCTGCGGGCCCGGTCGGCGAATCCGCGTACGGCGCGCTGGGTGGCGCAGATCGGGACGAGGTTGGCGCCCGCGTAGCAGAGGGACTGCAGCATGCCGTCCTCGTACCAGCCCCACATCTCGCCGCCGAGCCGCCACGGGTCGAGCCCGGCGACCTGTACTCGGGAGGTGACGAAGGCGTTCGCCACCGGCTCGCGGCCGAGGACGGCGAGCGCGGCGTCCAGGTCACTCGGTTCGAGGACCCTGGTGGTGGTCTGGGTCAACACGTACGGGGGCCTCACCCTGGGATCTGCTGGTCTCCGCACTGTACCTGGCGTGGTTGTGCCCCGCCGCCCCTCGTACCGGCGGAACGGTCCCTCCCCGGACCGCGCGATCCGGCTCCGGCCGGCCGGGCAGAGCCGGGCCGGGCAAGGCGGGGGAAGCGGGGCGCGGGGCGGCCGGGCGGGCGCCCGGTGAACCGTCCGCCCCGCCGGGGTGCGCGGTCAGCGGGCCACGAGCTGCTGGCCGCCGTCCACGTCGAAGGTCGCCCCGGTGAGCGCTTCGTTGACCATGATGTGGACGGCGAGGGCGGCGACGTCCTCGGGGCCCACGACCCGGCGGATGGGGAGCGTCCGGCGCAGTTCCTCCCGGCGTTCTTCGAGCCGGTCGCCGAGGAGCGAGGCGGACAGGGGGGTGTCGACGAATCCGGGGGCGATGAGGTTCGCCCGGATCGGCGCGAGTTCGAGGGCCAGGTTGGCGGTGAGGGCGGGCAGGGCCGCGGTCATGGCGGTCACGATCGACATGCCGGGACCGGGCCGGCGGCCGCCGGTGCCGCCGATGAAGATCAGGGTGCCTCCGGCCCGCACCTTGTCACGGCTGCCGAGGGCGACGCCGAGGGTCATGGACAGACGCTGGGCGAACGCCCGGCTCGCGTCGTCCACGTCCATCCCGTCCAGGGGCTGGTAGGCCGGGCTCCCCGCGGTGAGCAGGATGTGGTCGACCGGGCCCGGCAGGTCCTCGAAGAACTCCGCCAGGCGGACGGTGTCGCTCGCGTCGAACGCCGCGGTACCGACCGGCTGGAGTTCGAGCGCCGCCTCCTCCAGGCGTTCCGGGTTCCGGCCGACCAGCACCAGACGCCCGCCGCCGGCGCGCACCTGCCGGGCCGTCTCCCGTCCGATGCCCGCGCTCGCCCCGATCACGACGACCGTCTGGTCGGCGATGCCCGGCCCGCGAGGCGTTCCCCGCACTTCTCGGTCAGCGGTCATGGTGTGCCTCCCCGGCCGTACGGTCCGGCCGTGCCGTCCGGCCGTGCGGTCGTCCGGTCGCGTGAGAGGGGCCGCTGCGCGCTGCCCCTCGCCCGTGCCTGCGGAAAACAGCGTCGGTCCGTCTCGTCCGGCGCCCCGCCCCATCGTCGCCCACGAACCCGGCGCGCGCCTGTCGGCGCACCCCCGCGCCCGGGGGCACGGGGGTGGAACCCGCCTTCGGCACGGGGCCGGGATGCGGGGCCCTGGACACGGGCCCCAGGAAGCGAAGGACGCTGGGCCCCAGGACACGGAGGACGCCGCCGGGACACCGCGGCGCGGAGGCGCGGAGGCGCGGAGGCGCGGAGAACGTCGAGGCGCGGGGGCGTCGAAGGGGCGCCGGAACGGCGCGAGGCCCCCGGGTTCCCGTGCTCTCCCGGGGATCCCCGTCGGTCCGGTGCCGGATCGCGGGGTTCGGGGGATGCCTGGGGCCCGGGGGCCTCGTACAGAGCCGCTGGGGGCGTCAGCCCGCCACGGACACCGACGGCTCGCCGGAGGCGACTCCGTCGGCCTCCATCTGCTCGGCGAGCTTCATCGCCTCTTCGATCAGGGTCTCGACGATCTTCGACTCGGGGACGGTCTTGATGACCTCGCCCTTGACGAAGATCTGCCCCTTGCCGTTGCCGGAGGCGACACCGAGGTCGGCCTCGCGGGCCTCGCCGGGACCGTTGACGACGCAGCCCATGACGGCGACGCGCAGCGGGACCTCCATGCCGGTGAGGCCGGCGGTGACTTCCTCGGCCAGCTTGTAGACGTCGACCTGGGCGCGGCCGCAGGACGGGCAGGAGACGATCTCCAGGCCGCGCTGGCGCAGGTTCAGCGACTGGAGGATCTGCAGGCCGACCTTGACCTCCTCGACCGGCGGGGCCGACAGGGAGACGCGGATGGTGTCGCCGATGCCCTCGGAGAGCAGGGCGCCGAAGGCGACGGCCGACTTGATGGTGCCCTGGAAGGCGGGGCCGGCCTCGGTGACGCCGAGGTGCAGCGGGTAGTCGCAGGCGGCGGCCAGCTGGCGGTAGGCGTTCACCATGACGACCGGGTCGTTGTGCTTGACCGAGATCTTGATGTCCCGGAAGTCGTGCTCCTCGAAGAGGGAGGCCTCCCACAGGGCGGACTCGACGAGCGCCTCGGGCGTCGCCTTGCCGTACTTCTGGAGCAGCCGCTTGTCGAGCGAGCCCGCGTTGACGCCGATCCGGATCGGGGTGCCGGTGTCCTTCGCGGCCCGCGCGATCTCCTTGACCTGGTCGTCGAACTGCTTGATGTTGCCGGGGTTGACGCGCACGGCCGCGCAGCCGGCCTCGATCGCGGCGAAGACGTACTTCGGCTGGAAGTGGATGTCCGCGATGACGGGGATCTGGGACTTCCTGGCGATCGTGGCGAGCGCGTCGGCGTCGTCCTGGGTGGGGCAGGCGACGCGCACGATCTGGCAGCCGGACGCGGTCAGCTCGGCGATCTGCTGGAGCGTGGCGCCGATGTCCGACGTACGCGTGGTCGTCATCGACTGCACCGAGACGGGTGCGTCTCCGCCCACGGCGACGGTCCCGACCTGGATCTGCCGGGTCTTGCGGCGCTCGGCCAGCTTGGTCGGAACGGACGGCATGCCGAGAGAAATCGCAGTCATCTGCTGTGCAACCCCAAGTTGTGGATCAAGGTCCCGGAAATCGTGGGCTCCGGGGTTCGAGATTATGGTACGGGCGCACCATCGGGCACATCACGCCCCGGGCGTTCAAACCCACTCGATGGAAGATGGCCGGACACCCAGGGTGCCCGGCCACCGTCAACGTCGTACGACCAGCCGTACGGTCAGTTGTACGACTATGAGATCTTCACGGGATTGACCACGTCCGCGATCAGGACGAGGACCGTGAAGCAGACGAAGATTCCCGCCA
This sequence comes from Streptomyces sp. NPDC021080, assembly GCF_044333225.1. Lineage (NCBI taxonomy): Bacteria > Bacillati > Actinomycetota > Actinomycetes > Kitasatosporales > Streptomycetaceae > Streptomyces > Streptomyces sp. NPDC021080. The sequence continues at coordinate 36,942 of NZ_JBIRQM010000010.1, forward strand.
CCACGTAGGCCACCGGCATCAGCTTCGCCACGTCGAACGGGCCCGGGTCGGGGCGTCGGAACACCCTCGCCGTGTGGCGCCGCAGCGACTCCCACAGGGCCCCGGCGATGTGCCCGCCGTCGAGCGGGAGCAGCGGGAGCATGTTGAACAGGAACAGGGAGAGGTTGAACCCGGCGACCAGCAGGAGCATCATCGCGACCTGCTGCGACGCGGGGATGTCCAAGGTGAAGACATCGCCGCCGATACGGGCCGCGCCCACCACGCCCATCGGGGAGTCGGCCTTGCGCGGGGCGTCGCCGAAGGCCGCGTTCCACAGGTCGGGGACCTTGCCGGGCAGCGACACCAGGGACTCGACGCCGTTCTGCATCATGTCGCCCATGCGGGTCACGGACTGGCCGAAGGACTGCTGGACGATGCCGGAGGCGGGCGTGAAGCCGAGGAAGCCGGCGTACACGTACTTGCCCTCGACATAGCCGCCGTTGCCGTCGGTCTTGCTCACCTGGTTCTTGATCAGGTGGGCCTTCAGGTCGAGCTGCCGTCCCTTGCGCTCGACGGTGATCGTGACGTCCTTGCCGGGGTTGGCACGGATGTCGTCCTGGAGCGCCGACCAGTCACCGACCGCCTTGCCGTCGAACGCGACGATCTTGTCGCCGCCCTTGAGGCCGGCGGCCCTGGCGGGTGCCGCCTGGTCGTCCCGGGCGCACTTCGTGCGGTTCTCGCTCTGCTGGATGACGCAGTCGGAGACCTTGCCGACCGTGGTGGTCTGGGTCTGGACGCCGAACGTCATCATCACGCCGAGGAAGATCGCGACGGCGAGCACGAGGTTCATGAAGGGACCGGCGAACATCACGATCACGCGCTTCCACGGCTTGCGCGTGTAGAAGAGGCGGGTCTCGTCCCCGGGCTGCAGTTCCTCGAAGGCGGCCGACCGGGCGTCCTCGATCATGCCCCGGAAGGGGGACGTCGAGCGGGCCTCGATCCGGCCGTCCGGGCCGGGCGGGAACATGCCGATCATGCGGATGTAGCCGCCGAGCGGAACGGCCTTGATGCCGTACTCGGTGTCGCCCTTCTTGCGCGACCAGATGGTCGGGCCGAAGCCCACCATGTACTGCGGCACCCGGATGCCGAAGAGCTTGGCCGTCGAAAGATGTCCCAGCTCGTGCCACGCGATCGAGATCAGCAACCCGAGCACGAAGACGACTATGCCGAGGATCATCATCAGGGTCGTCATGCACGAGCCTCCGCGGTTGTCGTCTGTGCCGTCAGTTCACGGGCCCGGGCACGCGCCCAGGTCTCCGCTTCGAGGACGTCCGCGAGGGTCAGGGAAGTTCCCGTGCGCGGTGTGCCGTGTTCCTCGACGACCCGGGTGACGGTCTCCATGATCCCGTTGAACGGCAGTGTGCCGTTCAGGAACGCGTCCACGCACTCCTCGTTGGCGGCATTGAACACCGCCGGGGCCGTACCCGCGAGCTGCCCCACGTGCCGGGCGAGTCCCACCGACGGGAAGGCGTCGTCGTCGAGCGGGAAGAACTCCCAGCTCGACGCCTTCGTCCAGTCGAAGGCGGGCGCCGCGTCCGGGACGCGCTCGGGCCAGCCGATACCGATGGCGATGGGCCCCCGCATGTCGGGGGGCGTCGCCTGGGCCATCGTCGAACCGTCCGTGAATTCCACCATCGAGTGGACATACGACTGCGGGTGCACGACCACCTCAATGCGGTCGAAGGGAATGTCGTAGAGGAGGTGCGCCTCGATGACCTCCAGTCCCTTGTTGACCAGGGTCGCGGAGTTGACGGTGATGACCGGGCCCATGGCCCAGGTGGGGTGCGCGAGGGCGTCGGCCGGCTTCACGTCCGCCAGCTCCGCCTTCGTACGGCCGCGGAACGGGCCCCCGGAGGCGGTCACGACCAGCTTGCGCACGTCCGCGCGGGTGCCGGAGGCCAGCGCCTGGAAGAGGGCCGCGTGCTCGGAGTCGACCGGGATGATCTGGCCCGGCTCGGCCAGCGCCTTCACCAGCGGGCCGCCGACGATGAGCGACTCCTTGTTGGCGAGCGCGAGGGTGCGGCCCGCCTCCAGCGCGGCGAGGGTGGGCGCGAGGCCGATGGAACCGGTGATGCCGTTGAGGACGGTGTGGCAGTCGGAGGCGGCGACCTGGGTGGCCGCGTCGGGTCCGGCGAGTATGCCGGGAAGGGTCTCACCGGGTGCGTAGCGGGCCGCGAGGGCCTCCCTGAGCGCGGGGACGGCGTCCTCGCGCGCCACGGCGACGGTCCGTACCCGCAGCCTGTGGGCCTGCTCGGCGAGCAGGTCGACCCTGCCGCCGGCGGCGGACAGCGCGGTGACCCGGAACCGGTCGGGATTGCGCAGCACGAGGTCGATGGCCTGGGTGCCGATCGAGCCGGTGGATCCGAGGATCACGACATCCCGGACTCCGTCCACGGGGTCGAAGACGAGATGCGGGTCGGCGAGGGGGGCTGGACTGTCGCTCATCCCCCCATTGTGGCCGCATCGCGTCCGCCGGAAGACAGGGCGTCCCTCATTCCCGCCGTCTCCCGCCGTGGCCGGTGACGCCCGGGCGTATCGAGGGGCCTCGGCGGGGAGCGGGCGTCCCGTACGGGTCGCGGTGGGTGCTGCCCGCCCGCGCGGGTGGTGCCGTGACCGGCCGCGCTACTGATCCGCAGGTCAGCGCTTGCGGCGGCGCCGGGACGCGGGTTTCGACGGCCGGCGGCGGCCGCGCGCGGACGGTCCGCCGGGAGGTCCGGAAGCCGCCGGCGCGGTCCCGGGCGGCGGCGCGGGGGCGAACGCGCCTTCGACCACGCCGTCGGCCGTGTCGAGCGTCGGCGCGGTGAACAGGAGGCCGTCGGCGCGGTCGGGGCGTTCCAGGACCCGGGGGGCCGGGGCGGCGGTGTCGAGGTTGAAGACGTAGCCGACGGACTCCTCCTTGATGGCGTCGGTCATGGCCCCGTACATGTCGTAGCCCTCGCGTTCGTACTCGATGATCGGCTCGCGGCCGAGCGTCCAGCGCAGCCCGATGCCTTCGCGCAGGTAGTCCATCTCGTAGAGGTGCTCGCGCCACTTGCGGTCGAGGACGGACAGGACGACGAGGCGCTCCAGGTCGCGCAGGGCCGCGGAGCCGAGGCGCGTCTCGCGTTCGGCGTAGCGGGCGCGGATGTCGTCGGTGACGGCCTCGACGATCCGTTCGGTGGTGAGGTCGCCGCGGCCGCCGTGGCGGTCCTCCAGCTCCTCGATCGTGATCCCCACGGGGTAGAGCTGCCGGAGCGCGCCCCACAGCCGCTCCAGGTCCCATTCCTCGCCGAAGCCCTCGCCCGTCTCGCGCTCGATGTACGCCCGGACGGTGTCCTCCATGAAGTGACGGATCTGTTCGCTCAGGTCCTCGCCGGCCAGGACGCGGCGCCGCTCGGCGTAGATGAGCGTGCGCTGCCGGTTGAGGACCTCGTCGAACTTCAGGACGTCCTTGCGCGACTCGAAGTGCTGCTGCTCCAGCTGCGCCTGGGCGGAGGCGATGGCGCGGGTGACCATCTTGTTCTCGATGGGGACGTCGTCGGGGACGTTCGCCATGGACATCACGCGGTCGACGACGTTGGCCCGGAACAGCCGCATCAGGTCGTCCTCCAGGGACAGGTAGAAGCGGGAGGCGCCGGGATCGCCCTGCCTGCCGGAGCGGCCGCGCAGCTGGTTGTCGATGCGCCGCGACTCGTGACGCTCCGTGCCGAGGACGTACAGTCCGCCGAGGGACGTGACCTCGTCGTGCTCGGCGGCGGCCGCGGAGGCGACCCGGTCGAGGACCCTGGTCCGCTCCCCCGGGTCCGCGTCCTCGCCCGCCTCGGCGAGCGCCATCGCCTCCGGGTTGCCGCCGAGCATGATGTCGGTGCCGCGGCCCGCCATGTTGGTGGCGACGGTGACGGCGCCCCGGCGTCCGGCCTGGGCGACGATCTGGGCCTCGCGCCGGTGGTTCTTGGCGTTGAGGACCTCGTGCCGGATGCCCCGGCGGCGCAGCAGCGCGGAGAGCACCTCGGACTTCTCCACGGAGGTGGTGCCGACCAGGACCGGCTGGCCGAGCCGGTGCCTCTCCTCGATGTCGGCGAGGATCGCGGCGTACTTCGCCTGCTCGGTGCGGTAGATCTGGTCGGGGTCGTCGCACCGGACCATGGGCCGGTTGGTGGGGATCGGGACGACGTGCAGCTGGTAGATCGTGTGGAACTCGGCCGCCTCGGTCATGGCGGTGCCGGTCATGCCGGCGAGCTTGCCGTAGAGGCGGAAGAAGTTCTGCAGGGTGATCGTGGCGAGCGTCTGGTTCTCGTCCTTGATCGTGACGCCCTCCTTGGCCTCGATGGCCTGGTGCAGTCCCTCGTTGTAGCGCCGGCCGGCGAGGATGCGGCCGGTGTGCTCGTCGACGATCAGCACCTCGCCGTCCACGACGACGTAGTCCTTGTCCCGCTTGAAGTGTTCCTTGGCCTTGAGGGCGTTGTTGAGGTGTCCGATCAGCGGGGTGTGGTCGGACTCGTAGAGGCTGTCGATGCCGAGCTGGTCCTGGAGGTACTCGACACCGGGGTCCAGGATCGACACGGTGCGTTTCTTCGGGTCGTACTCGTAGTCGTGCCCGGTCCGCAGCACGGCGAGGCGTTCCTTGTCGGCCGGGCTGATGAACTGCTCCTCCTGGACTCGTACGCCGTCCATGTGCCCGGCGAACGCGGCGAAGGCCTCGTACCAGTGCGTCGGCTGGTCGGCCGGGCCGGAGATGATCAGCGGGGTGCGCGCCTCGTCGATGAGGATCGAGTCGGCCTCGTCGACGATCGCGAAGTGGTGCCCGCGCTGCACGAGTTCGTCCTGGGACCAGGCCATGTTGTCGCGCAGGTAGTCGAAGCCGAACTCGGTGTTGGTGCCGTAGGTGATGTCGCAGGCGTACTGGGCCCGGCGTTCGGCGGGGGTCGAGTCCGCCCTGAGGACGCCGACGGTCAGTCCGAGGAAACGGTACGCGCGTCCCATCCACTCGGCGTCCCGGCCGGCCAGGTAGTCGTTGACGGTGACGAGGTGAACGCCCTCGCCGGCGAGGGCGTTGAGATAGACCGGCAGGGTGCCGACGAGTGTCTTGCCCTCCCCGGTCTGCATCTCGGCGATGTGGCCGAGGTGCAGGGCCGCGCCGCCCATGATCTGTACGTCGAAGTGGCGCATGCCGAGGACGCGGCGGGACGCCTCGCGCATCGCGGCGAAGGCTTCCGGCAGCAGGTCGTCCAGGCTCTCGCCGGCGGCGAGACGCGCCTTGAACTCCGGTGTGAGCTCCTGGAGTTCCGTGTCGGTCAGGGCCCTGAACTCCTCGTCCAGGGAGCCGACCTGGGCGGCGAGGTGTTCGAGGCGGCGCAGCATGCGGCCCTCGCCCGCCCGCATGATCCTGCCGGTGATGGCCTCGAACCCTTTACCTGACATGGGAAGTCCCTCGCAGTCCGGCACGGCCGGTGCGGGGAGGACCTCCGGGGCGTCGTGGTGGAGGTCCCCGTCCGCCGCCTTCGTTCATTGTCGGCGCCCTGCTTCGGCGCGGCAAGCAGCGGGGCGGCGGACGGGGCGGGTGCGCACCCCGGGGGAATCGTCAGCGAATGGGCCGGTGGACGTTCTCCCGGGTGCTCGCGCCGGGGGTGGCGTCGGCGATCCAGGGGCCGTCGCCCGAGGGGTCGAGGACGCCTTCCTCCAGCCAGGTGTAGGTGCCGGACAGGACGCCCTTGACGACCTTGCGGTCGATGTCGTCGGTGTTGGCCCACAGGCGTCCGAAGAGTTCCTCGACGCGGATGCGGGACTGGCGGCAGAAGGCGTCGGCGAGCTGGTAGGCCTCGCGTCCGTGGTCCCCCTGGGTGCGCAGGAGTTCGGCCCGTACACAGGCGGCGCTCATGGCGAAGAGTTCGGCTCCGATGTCGACGATCCGGCCCAGGAAGCCCTGCTTGGTCTCCATGCGGCCCTGCCAGCGCGACATCGCGTAGAAGGTGGACCGGGCGAGCTTGCGGGAGCTGCGCTCGACGTAGCGCAGATGGGTGGAGAGGTCCACATCGTGGTGGAACTCGTTGTACGAGCGCGGGAGCCGGCCCGCTCCGACGACCAGTTTCGGCAGCCACTTGGCGTAGAAGACACCGGCGTTCGCGCCCGCCTTCGCCTTCTCCGACAGGGACTTGTCGGGGTCGATGAGGTCGCCGGCCACCGAGAGGTGGGCGTCGACGGCCTCCCGGGCGATCAGCAGGTGCATGATCTCGGTGGAGCCCTCGAAGATGCGGTTGATGCGCAGGTCGCGCAGGACCTGCTCGGCGGGGACCGCGCGCTCGCCGCGGGCCGCCAGCGAGGCGGCCGTCTCGAAGCCGCGGCCGCCGCGGATCTGGACCAGCTCGTCGGCCATCAGACAGGCCATCTCGGAGCCGTACAGCTTGGCGAGGGCGGCCTCGATGCGGATGTCGTTGCGGTTCTCGTCGGCCATCTGCGACGACAGGTCGAGGACGGCCTCGAGGGCGAAGGTGGTGGCGGCGATGAAGGAGATCTTGGCGCCGACGGCCTCGTGGAAGGCGACAGGCTTGCCCCACTGCTCACGCACCGACGTCCATTCGCGGGCGATCTTCAGGCACCACTTGCCCGCGCCCGCGCACATGGCGGGCAGCGAGAGGCGTCCGGTGTTGAGGGTGGTGAGGGCGATCTTCAGGCCCGCGCCCTCGGGCCCGATGCGGTTGGCGGCGGGCACCCGTACCCGGTGGAAGCGGGTGACGCCGTTCTCCAGGCCGCGCAGGCCCATGAAGGCGTTGCGGTTCTCGACGGTGACGCCCTCCGAGGCGGCTTCCACCACGAAGGCCGTGATGCCGCCCTTGCCGTCCTCGGACTTCGGGACGCGCGCCATGACGACGAGGAGGTCCGCGACGACGCCGTTGGTCGTCCAGAGTTTCACCCCGTCGAGGATGTAGTCGTCACCCTCCCGGACGGCGGTCGTGGCGAGCCGTGCCGGGTCGGAGCCGACGTCCGGTTCGGTCAGCAGGAAGGCGGAGATGTCGGTGCGGGCGCAGCGCGGCAGGAAGGTGTCCCGCTGCTCCTGGGTGCCGAAGAGTTTCAGCGGCTGCGGTACGCCGATCGACTGATGGGCGGAGAGCAGCGCGCCGAGCGCCGGGTTCACGGAGCCGACCAGGGCCAGGGCCTTGTTGTAGTACACCTGGGTGAGGCCGAGGCCGCCGTACTTGGTGTCGATCTTCATGCCGAGGGCGCCGAGCTCCTTGAGCCCGGTGATCGTCTCGTCGGGGATCCGCGCCTCGCGCTCGATCCGGGCGGAGTCGATCTTCGTCTCGCAGAAGTCCCGCAGTTTGGCCAGGAACTCCTCGCCGCGCAGGGTGTCCTCGTCGGCCGGGAGCGGGTGCGGGTGGATGAGGTCGAGCCGGAAGCGGCCGAGGAAGAGTTCCTTGGCGAAGCTGGGCTTCTGCCAGCCCTGTTCACGCGCGGCCTCGGCGACCTGCCGGGCCTCGCGTTCGGTGACTGTGGGCTGGTGGGGTGTTGCGGACATGAGGCTCACCTCGCCGCGAATAGGGATCTTGGGACAGTCCGTTACCGACCGGTTCTACTCGATCGTATTTACCTGATTCCGGATGTCCCCACCAGTCCTCGTGCAGCGTTCGGCCCAATGGGCTCCTCGCGGACCGGCCGCCGGTGTCGCGCCGGAAGCCCGGTCCGCACAGTCGTTGTCGAAGCGCTTCGACAGGCTATGGACACGATTCCTTCACCGAGCTAGTGTCGAGCCACCCTCATTCGCCCCGATCGGTACCGCGCGCACTGTCGAAGCGCTTCACAAAGCTGGGAGAGCTGGATGGTCACCCTCGCCGAGGTCGCCCAGCACGCCGGAGTCTCGGCGAGCACGGTGAGCTATGTCCTCAGCGGCAAGCGGTCCATCTCCGTGAGCACCCGGCAGCGGGTCGAGCGGAGCATCCAGGAACTCGGCTACCACCCGAACGCGGGCGCCCGCGCCCTGGCGAGCAGCCGGTCCAACATCATCGCGCTGATGGTTCCGCTGCGCACCGACATGTACGTACCCGTGATGATGGAGATCGCCATCGCGGTGTCCACCAGCGCCCGGACCCACGGGTACGACGTCCTGCTGCTCACCGGCGAGGAGGGGCCCGACGCGGTGCGCCGGGTGACCGGCAGCGGGCTCGCCGACGCGATGATCCTGATGGACGTCGAACTCGACGACGAGCGGCTGCCGCTGCTGCGCGCGACGGACCAGCCGTTCGTGCTCATCGGTCTGCCCGCCGACACCACCGGCCTGACCTGCGTCGACCTCGACTTCGGGGCGACGGGTGCACTGTGCGCCGAGCATCTGGCGCTGCTCGGCCACCGTGACATCGCTGTCATCGGCGAGGCGCCCGCCGTCTACGAACGGCACACCGGCTTCGCCGAGCGGACGCTCGACGGGCTCCGTTCCCGCTCGCGGGAACTGGGGCTGCGGGTGCTGCACCGGCCCTGCGAGGGCGGCTACGACGCGATGGCCCTCACGCTCGCCCGCATCCTCGACGAGCGCCCCGGCACCACGGGTTTCGTCGTGCAGAACGAGTCGGCGGTCGAACCGCTGCTCGCCCTGCTGCGCCACAAGGGCCGTGCCGTGCCCGAGGACGTCTCGGTGATCGCGATCTGCCCGGACCAGGTCGCCACCCAGGCCTCGGTCCGGCTGACGTCGGTCGCCATCCCCGCGCAGGACATGGGCCGCCATGCCGTCGAGCATCTGATCGCCAAGCTCGAAGGGCGCGGTGAGGACGAAGTCGTACTGATCGCACCGGAGTTGACGGTTCGGGCGAGCACGGGGCCGGCGCCGGCCGCGCTCTGATCCGGCCTCCTCCCGAGGGCGCGGGCGCGACGGCCCGAACGGCGTGTCTCCCGGTGGGCGGGCGCCGGGCGGACGCGTGGACCGGGGTGCCGTACGGGGGAGGCGCGGCCGTGGCGGTGGACGCTCCGCCGGACCGGATCCCCCTGTTCCTGCGGGACGGGGCACGGCCGCCCGTGACGGGCGGGGCCCGTCGCGTGCTCCGGCCGGGGGCGGCCGGCCCCGCGAGGGACCGGCCGCGCCTTCGGGAACGGATCAGCCGCTGCTCACGGTGAGGTTGTTGGTGACGAAGTCGAGACCGCCCGAGGACGAGGTGATCTCGAAGCCGAACTGCACGTCCCCGATGGTCGCGCCGCTCGACATCCAGCCCTTGGTGTTCGCGATCCACTTCAGGATCGGGAGGATGTCCATGGTGCCGGAGGTGGAGTCCGAGCTGCGCAGGAACGAGAAGACGTCGTTCGCGCCGTTGTTGCCCTTGTAGACGGTCCAGGTGTTGCCGCCCAGTGTGAGCGTTCCCTGCGAGGTGCCCAGCGCGCCGACGGCTCCGTTGTAGTTGACCCAGAGCATGATCTCGTGGGCGTAGCCGGTGTCCCAGATGTCGTACGAGGTGTTGTACGCGCCGGACGACGGGACGGTGACGTTGTAGCTGCTGGTGAGGGAGGACAGCCCGGCGATCGTCTTGCCCACGTACTTCTTGGAGTTGGGGTAGGACTTGATGCCGCCGGTGTTGGGGTGGTTGGCCCAGACTCCCCAGTTGGTGCCGGAGTTGGCCCAGATGCACTGGCTGCCCGCGCCGGAGCCCCAGATGTCGTTGTAGAGCGTGTACCCGTTCAGGGTGGTGCTGCCCCACTGGTCGCAGGAGGACCAGACGGCGGCCTGGGCGGGGGCCGAGGCGAGACCGATCGTCACGCCGAGTGCCAGCACGGGGGCGACGAGGGCCTTGGTGAGCCGGTTCGGTGTGCGAGGTGCCATGGCTTTTCCTTCCATGGGTGGGGGGACGTGCGGGGGGCTACCGCGGCCCCAGGGTGAGGACGCGGTCTTCTCCGGCGCTCAGGGAGAGCGGTCGCGCGCCGGAGGAAGTCCACAGGTCGATGCGGCAGGTACGGTCCGGCCGCAGGACGGCCGTGGCACCCTCGGGGGTCCACACGAGGTCGATCCGCGCGCCGAACCTCGTGCGGATGCCGCGGAGTTCGCCGCTCGGCAGACCGGCGGGAAGCGCGGGGAGGAGGACGAGCCGCCGCGGTGTGGACTGGATCAGTGCCTCGATGAGGACGGCGGGCAGGGTGTGGGAGGCGTCCGCGTTGTAGACGTGCCGGTTCGGGTAGTGGCCGCTCATCAGGGAGACGTGGAAGAAATCCCCGGCCAGGACGGTTTCGAGGGCGTTCGTCACGCGCTCGGCGTCCCGCAGCCGGGCGGCCACCAGGGCGTGATGGAGGTGGCCGTGGGCCGAGTCGTTCTCGGCGCCGCGCAGTTCGAGGGCGCGCTGGGCCGCGGCGGCGAGGCCGGGGGTGTCGTAGGGGTTGATCTCGTCGAGCGGCCAGACGCCGTAGAGGTGACTGAGGTGCCGGTGGTCGTAGGTGTCGAGGAGTCCGGGGCGGGCCCATTCGGCCAGCGCGCCCTCGGCGTTGACCCGGTGCGGCGGCAGCCGGTCGGCGAGTGCCCGCCAGCGCTCGGCGTCGGGGCCCGGGTGGTACGCGGCCGCCGTGCACAGGGCGTGCCGGGCCGCCGAGAGGTCCATGGCGGCGTTGACGGTGACCCAGCTCGCGTTCGCGGGACGGTTCTCCGGGGAGTAGGACGGCACGATCACCAGTCGGCCGTCCTCGTCGGTCCGGGTGAGGAAGTCCTCGTAGAAGCGGGCGGTTTCGGCGAGCGCGGCGGCCAGCCGCGGATCGCGTCCGCCGCGGGTCTCGTCGTGGTCCACGAGGGGCTTGAGCAGCCAGTCGGCGCCCGCGGTCCACACGTGCAGCGGATACGCGCGGCTGAGGTGGTGAATGTGGCCGGACTCGCCGTCGGTGTGGGCGGGAGCGACCGCACCGCGCGCGCCGAAGACGGCTCGGGCATTGTCCTGCCAGTGCGGCAACTGGGCGTGGACCAGCGCCGCGTGGGCCTCGGTGACCTCGGGGAGGGCGGCCGCGGCGGCCGACGCCGTCTGCAGATTGAGGTTGGCGTCCGTGGTGAACGCCCCGGACCAGGCGGTGTCCCAGTCTCCGGTCCACAGGCCGGTCAGCCGCGGCGGCAGCGTCCCGGCGGCCGACAGCAGGTGGTGACGGCCGGCCGCGAAGAGCCGCTCCAGGAGTGCCCGGCTCTTCGGCCGCCGGACCAACTCCGATCCGGGCAGGGCCCGTTCCGCGGGGTCGGCGTGCAGGTCGAGCGTGACCCGCAGATAGGCGGCGCGGTGCAGGGCGGTGTGGCGGGCGAGCAGACGGGCGTAGGCGTGCCCGACGTACTCCGCTCCGGCTCCCGCGACGGCGTCCTCCGCCCTGGTCCCCGCGTCGGCGTCCTCCGCTCCGGCCCCGGTGCCGAAGTCCTCCGCTCCGGGACCGGGCCGGGGCAGCAGCTCCCTCAGCGCGCGCAGTTCCGCGAGGACATCCAGGTCGCCCGGGTGTCGGCGCACCCGGGTGAGCAGCAGCATCGAGCGGGCGCCCTCGACCCGTACGCCGGGAAGGGCGGGACGGGCGACGCCGTCGGTGACGACGAGGGTGACCCCGGTGTACGCCAGGTCGCTGCCCGGATAACGGGCGCGCAGGGTGAGCAGGGCGCCCTCGGGGGTGCGGACGGCCGCGTGGGCCACGGCCAGGTCCGCGGGCGCCCCCGGCAGCCGGTGGTCCAGCGTCACCTCGGCCGTGGGGCCGGGGGAGGTCACGTACTGCGCGATCACGTCGTCGGCGCGCGAGACGAACACCTCGCTGCGCCGGTCACCGCAGACCGCTCGGACCACGCCGGTGGTGAAGTCGGCCTCGCGCCGGTAGCCGCGCGCCTCCCGGGCGGGACGGCGCAGCCGTACCCGGAACGCCGGGTGGAACGGCTGCACCCACAGCAGCGGCCTGCCGTCGGTGAAGTCCTCGCCCGCGTCCACGTCTCCCGCCAGCAGCCGGTCCTGGACGTCGGCGAGGCGGTCGGCCAGTTCGGGCGGGCGCGCGTCGGCGCTGCCGTTCGGGCGGACCAGACGATGGTGGTTGACGATCACCCGGTCGTCGTCCGGATCGCCGAACACCATGGCGCCGTGCGTGCCGTTTCCGCTCAGGAAGGCGTCCTCCCAGCGGGCGGCGGGCCGGGGTTCCCAGGTGCCGTGGACGGGGGCGGAGCCGAGGGGTCCGGGACGGTCCGCGCGAGCCCGGTCCGTCATGGGGCGAGCACCGCCGCTCCGTGCCGCTCCAGTCGTACGAAGTCCCGTACGGGCGCGCCGCCGAGCAGGTCGCGGTGGCTGCCCGGCACCTCGACGGTCACCGGGCCCTGCCCGTGGTTGAGCAGGAAGAGCAGGTCGCCGCGCCGGACGGCCTCGACACCGTCGGGCAGGCCGGCGAGGACCGGCCGGACGCCCGCGTGGTCCGCCGCCTCGGCGAGCAGTGCGCGCAGGGCGGGTGGTTCGGGGAGGGTGGAGAGGTAGCGGGCGGTGCCCTTGCGGAGCACGGCGGGCATCCCGTCCAGCTCGCCGCCGCGGTAGCGCGCCTCGACGACCGCGGCCGGGTCGGGCTCGATCTCCTCGGACCAGAGCGTGCCCGCGAAGCCGTCGCACGCGGTGCTCTCCCCCGCGTCGAGCGGCCACCGTTCGTGCAGCGTGCGGATGCCGAACAGGTCGCGCAGCCGCTCGTCCATGCCGCCGGGCCGCACCCGGTCGTCCTCGTCGGCGACGCCGGTGAGGAAACCGCAGACGAGCGTGCCGCCCGCGCGCGCGTGGGCGAGCAGGTTCTCGATCGCGGTGTCCGTGAGCAGGTACAGCTGGGGCACGACGACCATCCGGTATCCGGAGAGGTCGTGCTCGGGGTGGGCGAACGCGGTGGTGAGGTGGGCCTCCCACAGAGCGCGGTGCCAGGCCCGTACGACCTCGGCGCAGTCGTTCCCGGCGGACAGCCGGCCGTCGTGCTCTCCGGCCCACCAGGAGTTCCAGTCGTGCAGGATCGCGACGTCGGACGTGACCCGGGTGTCCGTCACCTGGGGTGCGAGGAGGGCGAGTTCGGCACCGATCCGCTTGATCTCCTGGAAGCCGCGGCCCCGCTCCCCGGCGTGGCCGATCATCCCGGAGTGGAACTTCTCCGCGCCCTGCCGGGACTGGCGCCACTGGAAGTAGCAGACGGCGTCGGCGCCGCGTGCCACGGCCTGCAGCGACCACAGCCGGTTCAACCCACGGGGCTTGGGGTGGTTCACCGCGCGCCAGTTGACCGCTCCGGCCGCCTGTTCCATGAGCATCCAGGGGCCGCCGGCCGCCTGTGAGCGCGTCATGTCCTGGACGAGCGCGCCGTGCTGCGCGCCGAGGGGGTCGCGCGGATCCGGGTAGAGGTCGACCGAGACGACGTCCTCCTCCTCGGCCCAGCGCCAGGCGTCCTGGCCGACCCACATCGGCATGAAGTTGCTGGTCACCGGGGTGCCGGGAGTGTGGCGGCGCACGATGTCCCGCTCGATGGTGTAACACTCCAGGAGCATGTCGGAGGTGAAGCGCTTGAAGTCGAGGACATGCGTCGGGTTCTTCATGTAGTGCGCGTGACGCGGCGGGACGATCTCGTGCCAGCCGTCGTAGGACTGGCCCCAGAAGGCCGTTCCCCAGGCCGTGTTGAGCGCCTCGACGGTGCCGTACCTGTCCTTCAGCCAGCGCCGGAAGGCGGCGGCCGCCTCGTCTCCGTGGTCGACGGTGCAGTACTCGTTGTTGATGTGCCACATCGTGAGGGCGGGGTGGCTCGCGTAGCGGGCGGCCAGGTCCTCGGTGATGGCGGCGGCGCAGCGGCGGTAGACGGTGCTGGAGTGCGAGAAGTGCTGCCGGGAGCCCCACCATTCGGTGCGGCCGTCCTCGTCCTGCGGCAGGGTCTCGGGGTGCAGCCGGCCCATCCAGGGCGGCGGCGAGGAGGTGGGGGTGGCGAGGACGACGCCGATGCCGTGCTCGTGCATCAGGTCCATCAGCCGGTCCAGCCAGCCGAACTCCCGTGCTCCCGGCCGGGGTTCGATCCGGGCCCAGGAGAAGACCCCGAGGGTGACGGAGTTGACGCCGGCCTCCTTCATCAGGCGGACGTCCTCGTGCCAGATCTCCTCGGGCCACTGTTCGGGGTTGTAGTCGCCGCCGAACAGGATGCGGCCCCGGGTGGCGTCGCCCAGAGACGGCCGCCCGGGCTCGGGACCGGTTCCGCGGAGCGTGCGCATGAGCCACCTCGATCGGGGTGAGGGAGTGGTGGGGAGCGGTGGGACCGGTACGCCGCGGCCGACCGCCGGTCAGGAGCAGGGCGGCCGCGACGGGCCGGGAGCGGCGCCGGGGGCTTCGGTACGAAGGGCGCGGGGGTCAGCCCTTCACGGCGCCGGTGAGCATGCCCTTCTTGAAGTGCCGCTGGACGAAGGGCGAGAGGACGGCGACCGGCAGCAGCGCCATCACCATGACGGCCATCTGCACGGCGAGCGGGGACAGTTGCCCGGTGTTGATCTGGGTGGCGAGTCCGACCGGACGTTCCTGCTTCTGGACGAGCTGGATCATGACGTTCTGCAGCGGCATCATGTCCTGGTCGGTCAGATAGATGGAGGCGTTGAACCAGGCGCTCCAGTAACCGACCGCGTAGAACAGCGAGATGACCGCGAGGACCGCCCGGGAGAGCGGCATCACGATCCGCCACAGGATGCGCCAGTCGCCCGCGCCGTCGATGCGGGCGCTGTCGATCAGTTCGGGCGATATGCCCATGAAGAACGCCCGCAGCACCAGGATGTTGAAGACGCTCACCGCGCTGGGGAGGATCAGCGCGAGATAGGTGTCGGTGAGGCCGAGTGCCTGCACCAGCAGATAGGTGGGGATGAGGCCCGCGCCGAAGAACATCGTGGCGAGCAGCAGCATCAGGAACCAGCGGTGGCCGAGCGATCCGATGCGCGAGAGGCCGTAGGCGCACAGGACCGAGACCGCCATGCTGAACAGGGTGCCGGTCAGGGTCACGCCGACGCTGACGAGCGCCGCGCGCTGCACCTGGCCGCCGGTGAGCAGTTCCCTGTAGGCCACGAAGGTGACGCCCCGGGGGACGACGACCAGGCCCCCGGCCGCGTCGATGGTCTTCTTCGACTGGAGGCTGGTGACGACGACGATCCAGAGCGGGAAGAGGATCGCGAACGCGGCCAGGCCGAGGGCGAGTCCCTTGCCCGCGAGGCCGGCCCTGGACGGCTCCTCCTCCCAGGGCGGCCGGGGCGGCGCCGCCCAACGGCCGGGCCTGTCGCGCGCGTCGGGCGTCGCGGCGGTCATTTCTCGTACACCCCCTGCTCGCCCATGAGGTGGGCGACCTTGTTGGCGGTCAGGACGAGCCCCAGGCCGACCACGCCCTTGATCAGTCCGGCCGCCGCGGCGTAGCCGAAGTCCTGGTTGCGGATGCCGTTCCACCACACGTAGGTGTCGAGGACCTCGGAGGCGCCGGGGCCCACCGCGTCGCGCTGGAGCAGGAGTTGCTCGAAGCCGACGGTGAGTGCGTCGCCCACGCGCAGCACCAGGAGCAGGGCGATCACCGGGCGCAGGGCGGGCAGGGTGATGTGCCACATCCGGCGCCATCGGCCGGCGCCGTCCATGGCGGCCGCCTCGTACAGGTCGGGCGACACGGACGCGAGAGCGGCGAGGAAGACGATGATGCCCCAGCCCGCGTCCTTCCAGACGCCCTCGGCCGTCACCAGGAACTTGAAGATCCCCGGGTCGGTCATCAGGTCGATCCCCTGGTGCCCGTGTCGGCGCAGGGTCTGGGCGATGATGCCCGCCCCGCCGAAGATCTGCTGGAAGACGGTGACGACGAGGACCCAGGAGAAGAAGTGCGGGAGGTACATGATCGCCTGGGCCACGGCCCTGACCCGGGGCCTGACCACGCTGTTGATGAGCAGGGCGAGGGCGATCGGGATCGGGAAGTAGAGCACGAGCTGGAGGAAGAACAGGACGAACGTGTTCTGCACCGCGTGCCAGAACGCCGAGTCCGCGAAGATGCGCTGGAAGTTCTCCAGCCCGGTCCAGGGGCTCTCGAAGATCGCGACGAAGCCGTTGTCGCTCAGATACGGGTCGTAGTCCTGGAAGGCGACGACATTGCCCAGCACCGGGACGTAGGTGAAGACGAGCAGCAGCGCGATCGCGGGGAGGGTCATCAGGATCAGGGTGCGGTCGCGTCGGAAGCGCGGCCGCAGGCCGATTCTTCCCGCGTCCCGCCCGTCGTTCCTCGTGGCCCGCCGGCCGCCGGCGCCGTCCGGCGGATCCCCCTGCGACGTCCTCTTGCCCGCCCTGGCCCCGGCCCTGCTCCGGGGCACCGTGCTGCGGGACACGGCCTTCTCCCGGCCTCGGACGTGGGTCACTTGGCCGCGGGGCCGTTGTCGTCGAGCAGCTTCCTGTACCAGGCGCGCAGGTCGTCGCCGCCCTTCCGCTTCCAGTCCGCGACGGCCTGCTGCATGTCGCCGGTCTTCTTGCGGCCGCGGACGATGTCGTCCTCCAGCTGCTCGAAGTCGTTGGCGAGGTTGGTCCACCGGTTGGGTTCGGTGATGGTCAGGCCGTAGAAGGAGGACTTCTTGGTGAAGGCGCCCATGCGCTGCTGCCATTCGACCTGGAGCCTGGCGATCTCGGGCAGGTCGGGGTGGGCGAGGTAGGCGGCCGGGTCGCCGGTGTAGTCGTAGGCGCCGTTGACCTCGTTGGTGCCCTTGGTGGTCTTGGTGGGCAGGCCGTTCTTGACGGTGTAGTCGGTGCCCTCGACGCCGTACACGGTCAGCATGTACTCCTTGGTGCCGTACGGGGCCGCGCAGAAGTCGGCGAGTGCGAGGAAGTCCTTGATCTGCCGCTCGGACGCGTTCTTGCCGACGAAGGTGAAGATGCCGGCGGGCTGGGTCGCCCAGAGCGTGGGATCGCCGCCGTCGGGGCCGAAGATGTCGAACGCGCCCATCTCGAAGTCCGTCTTCTGGGTGCGCTGTTCGGCCGTCGAGCCGTACCAGTAGGACAGGTCGCCGTTGAAGACGAGGGACTGGCCCGCGGTGAAGCGGTTGGACGCGTCGCCCTTGACGGCCTTGGCGTCGGGGTGGACGACCTCCGCCGCGTACAGCTTGCGGGTCCATTCCAGGGCTTCGAGGTACTCGTCGGTCTCGATCCGGTTGACGAGCCTGCCGTCCCGCAGGTCCCACCACAGGGCCTTGTCGCTGCCGTTGAGGACGCCGTAGATGTTGAAGGCCGTCCACTTGAGGTCGTCGCAGGCCCACACCTTCGCCTTGGCGTCGGTGGCCTCCTTCGCCCAGGCCAGGAACTCGTCGGGCGACTTGGGGAGCGCGTAGCCCTTCTTGGCGAAGATGTCCTTGCGGTAGAAGGGCGCGATGTTCGTGACGTACGAGGCCGGCATCGGGATCGCGCGCAGCCGGCCGCCGAAGATGGAGCGCTGCCAGGCGTCGGTGGGGACGGCCGCGAGGTTCGGGTAGGCCTTGACCCGGTCGCCGGACAGATACGGGCCGAGGTCCGCGAACTTGGCGTTGATCGCGCTCGGTATCTTGCCGTTCAGGTTCCAGCCCGGGACGACCACCACGTCCGGGATGTCGCTGGAGGCGAGGATCGCGCCCAGCTTCTCGTCGTAGGTGTTGCCGTCCTGGTTCTGCCAGGTCGCCTTGATGCCGATGGCCTCGTTCATGGCCGTGTAGTAGGCGTTGTCGCCCGTCGGCGGGGTGCCCCAGAACGGCGACATGATCTTCAGGTCGCTGCCGGTGCCCAGCTTCTTCGGGACGGACGTCTTCAGCGCGTCCAGGTCGATCGCGCGGGTGAATCCGGCCGCCGATCCGTTCTTCGACGGGAGGTCGGGGGTGACGACGCTCGACGCCACGAACGCCGGGAGGATCTTCCGGGCGTCCTTCCCCGAGGTGGTGCCGTCCTTGCTGCCGTCCTGTCCTGAGCCGCAGGCGGCGAGCAGGGGCGTTCCGCCCGCCACGGCGGCCGCGGCGACCGCCGTGGAGGCGAGGAAGCTTCTCCGGCTGGGGGCGGATGGGGCGGAGTTCGGCGTCATTGCGTCAACCCTTCGTGGCGCACAGCAGGACACCCGGCGGTGGGGCCGTCGGCTGCGGTGTCTCGAGTGGATCTGACTGAGCGGAAGCGGTCCTCGGAGGGCTGTGCCCTGGAGAGAGGGAAACCCGGCAATCGAAGCGCTTCGATGTTGCTGCGAGGTTAAGTGAACGTCTGGGGGCGCACAAGGGTCGACTCCAAGATTCCTCGAAGGCTCCCGGCAACAGAGCGTCTCCGTACGGCACTTGACGTCACTGGCGGGAAACCGCGGTGCTGCGCCCGGATGTCTTGACACCCACCCCCTGGTCGATCGAGCATCGAAGCGCTTCGAAAGGTCTTCGTCGCCCCCGTGCCAAGGGATCACCACGTGACTGCAGAGACGCCCTCCATGCCGCCCTTCCGCGACGCGAGCCTGCCGTTCGCGAAGCGCATCGACGACCTGCTGGCGCGGCTCACCCTGGACGAACGGATCGCGCTCCTGCACCAGTTCACGCCCGCCGTCGAACGGCTCGGGGTGCCCGCCTTCCGCACCGGTCAGGAGGCGCTGCACGGGGTCGCCTGGATGGGTCCGGCGACGGTGTTCCCCCAGGCCGTCGGCCTCGGCGCGACCTGGAACGAGGATCTGGTGCGCCGGATCGGCGAGGCCGTGTCGTCGGAGGCCCGCGCGATGCGCGCCCGCGACGACCGCGTGGGCCTCAACGTCTGGTCCCCCACCGTCAATCTGCTGCGCCACCCGCTGTGGGGCCGGAACGAGGAGGGCTACTCGGAGGACCCGGCGCTCACCTCCGCCATCGCCACCGCGTACACCCGCGGGCTGCGCGGCGACCACCCGGTCTACTGGCGTACGGCGCCGGTCCTCAAGCACTGGCTCGCGCACAACAACGAGACGCGCAGGGACACCTCGTCCTCCTCCGTCCGGCCGCGCGTGCTGCACGAGTACGATCTGCGCGCCTTCCGCGACACCGTGTCGGCGGGTGCGGTCGCCGGGGTGATGCCCGCGTACAACCTGGTCAACGGCCGCCCCAACCATGTCTCGCCGTATCTGCGCGAGCACCTGCGGGCCTGGACCGACCAGGAGCTGCTGGTCTGCTCGGACGCGGGCGCGCCGTCCAACCTGGTCGACTCCGAGCACTACTTCGACACCCACGAGGAGGCCACGGCCGCCGCGCTCCTCGCCGGCGTCGACAGCTTCACCGACCACGGCACGGACGGCTCGCGGATCACCGCACGCGTCCGGGGCGCCCTGGAGCGGGGCCTGCTGACCGAGGCCGACGTCGACACCGCGGTCCGCCGCCAGCTGGCCGTGCGGTTCCGGCTCGGCGAGTTCGACCCGGACCTCGACCCGTACGCGGGCACCGGGGAGTTCGACACGCCCGCCCACCGCGCGCTCGCCCGGGAGGCCGCGGAGCAGGCGATCGTGCTGCTCAAGAACGAGGGCCTGCTGCCGCTGCGCCCCGGTGTCCGCCTCGCCGTCGTCGGCCTGCTCGCCGACGAGTGCAAGCTCGACTGGTACAGCGGCACGCTGATCCACCGGTCCACGCCGCTGGAGGGCCTGTACGAGCGCTTCGGCGCCGAGCGGGTGGACTTCGCCGAGGGCGTGGACCGCGTACGCCTGCGGACCTCGTCCGGCCGGTACCTCGCGGTGCCCGCCGTGCGGGACGCGCCGGAGGAGGCTCGGGGTGCCGAGGGTGCCCTGGACCCCGCGCTGATCGCGGGCCGCACCGACCTGCCCCCGCTGACCGCCGACGCCGTCGGCACCGAACTGGCGCTGGTCGACTGGGGCGAGGGAGTCCTCACCCTGCGCGCCCCCGACGGCCGCTACCTGTCGGTCGCCGACGACGGCTTCCTGCGCGCGTCCGCCGATCAGCCGGGCGGCTGGATCGTCCAGGAGACCTTCCGGCTGGAACCCTCCGCGGACCCGGGCGGCGGCCGGCTCCTGAAGCACCTCGGGACGGGCGGATACGTCCGTGTCGCCGCCGACGGTGTGAAGGTCGCCGGGCCCGACGCCCGGGACGCCGAGATCTTCGAGCCGGAGTTCACGCAGCGCGGCGAGGACGCGGTGGCGCGCGCCGCGGCCTCGGCCGACGTGGTGCTCGTCGTCGCGGGCAACGACCCGCACATCAACGGCCGCGAGACCGAGGACCGTACGACGCTGCGGCTGCCCGCCCACCAGGAGCGGCTGCTGGACGCAGCCCGGGCGGCGAACCCCCACACGGTGCTGGCGCTGGTCTCCGCCTACCCGTACGCGGTCGGGCACGCCGGCCTGCCCGCGATGCTGTGGACCGCGCACGGCGGCCAGGCCGCGGGCACCGCGCTGGCCGCGGTCCTCGCCGGGGACGTCTCCCCCGCGGGCCGCCTCCCGCAGACCTGGTACGCCGGGGACGACGACCTGCCCGGGCTGCTCGACTACGACGTGATCGGCGGCCGGCAGACCTACCTCTACTTCGGGGGGACCCCGCTGTTCCCCTTCGGGCACGGCCTGTCCTACACGACGTTCGCCTACACGGACCTGCGGGTCCACCGGGAGGCGGACGTGCTGGTCCTCTCCTGCACCGTGACGAACACCGGGACCGTCGCCGCCGACGAGGTCGTCCAGCTCTACACCCGGGCGGTCGCCCCGTCCGTGCCCCGCCCGCGCCGCGAACTGGCGGCACACCGCCGGGTCGGACTCGCCCCGGGCACGTCGAAGACCGTGTCCTTCGAACTCCCGCTCACCGCGCTGGAGTTCTGGGACGTGTCCCTGGGCCGCCGACGCCTGGAACCGGGCGCGTACGAACTGCTGGTCGGCGCGTCCAGCGAGGACGTCCGGCTCGGCGCGACCGTCGAACTCGACGGCGAGCCGGGCACGTTCCGTCCGGTTCGCGAACACGGCCTGAACGCGGCCGACTTCGACGAGCAGCGGGGCGCCGCGATCGTCGACCGCACGAGGACGGCGGGCGACGCTGTGACCCCGGCGGACGGCGGCACGGGCGAACTGCTCTACCGGGCATGCGACTTCGGAGAGGGAGTCACCGGGGTCGCCGTCGAGGTCGCGGGCGAGGGGACCGTCGAAGTCTCGCTGGACGGCGGGCCGTGGACGCACGGGCTCCCCCCGGGCGACGGGCCGTCCACACCCGGGATCCCGCCGGGCGGCGGGCCGGCCGCCGAAGAACCGCCGGGCACCGCGGCGGTCGCCGGACTCACGGTGAGCGGGACGCGGGGGGCCTACGACTACCGCACGCTCACCGCCGCGTTCACCGCGGACGGTGTGCACGATGTCCGCCTCAGGCTGCGCGGGCCGGTCCGGCTCGCGCACGTCGGCTTCTCCGGTTGAGGGTCCGGAGAAGCCGGCACAGGGGCCCGGCACCGGAAGGCATCGGTGCCGGGCCCCTTCCCCGACGACGAGTACGGCCTCGAACCGTCGGCCACCGTCCGGGTGGACCGCGACACGTACACCGGCGTGCTCGGCGTCAGCTCCGGCACCCCGGCCCACACGGTGACCGTCCGCGGCAGGATCCCGAAGCGCCACGGCTCACCCGTGGGCTCCGTCCGGCCCTGGACTCCCTTGCCCCGCACCGAAGACACCGACGGCCGGAGCCCCCGCACAGTGGGCTCCGGCCGTCGGCTTCGGTGAGGTCCGTCAGAGGGCGAGACCCGTCAGCACGAGCACGCGCTCGTAGGTGTAGTCGTCCATCGCGAACTTGACGCCCTCGCGGCCGACACCGGACTGCTTGGCGCCGCCGTACGGCATCTGGTCGGCGCGGTAGGACGGAACGTCGCCGATCACGACGCCGCCCACCTCCAGGGCACGGTGCGCGCGGAACGCGGTCTGCAGGTCGTGCGTGAACACACCTGTCTGCAGGCCGTACTTGGAGTTGTTGGCGGCCTCGAAGGCAGCCGCCTCGCCGTCCACCTTCTGCACGGTCAGAACCGGTCCGAAGACCTCCTCGCAGGAGATCGTGACATCGGCCGGAACGTCGGCGAGGACGGTCGGGGCGTAGGAGGCGCCGTCGCGCTTGCCGCCGGTGAGCAGCGTGGCGCCGGCCGCGACGGCCTCGTCCACCCACGACTCGACGCGCTCGGCGGCGGCCTCGCTGACCAGCGGGCCGACGTCCGTCTTGTCGTCGGACGGGTCGCCGGTGACCTGGGCCTCGACGGCGGCGACGATGCGCGGCAGCAGCCGCTCGTACACCGCGGCGTCCGCGATCACGCGCTGCACCGAGATGCAGGACTGGCCGCCCTGGTAGTTGGAGAAGGTCGCGATCCGGGTCGCGGCCCAGTCGAGGTCCGCGTCGCTCGCGAAGTCGGCGAGGACGACGGCCGCGCCGTTGCCGCCCAGCTCCAGGGTGCAGTGCTTGCGCGGCACCGAGTCCATGATCGCGTAACCGACCGTCTCGGAACCGGTGAAGGAGATGACGGGGAGGCGCTCGTCCTGGACCAGGGCGGGCATCTTCTCGTTGGCGACCGGCAGGATGCTCCAGGAGCCGGCGGGCAGGTCGGTCTCGGCCAGCAGGTCACCGAGGATCAGGCCGGACAGCGGGGTCGCGGGCGCCGGCTTCAGGATGATCGGGGCACCCGCGGCGATGGCCGGGGCGACCTTGTGGGCGCACAGGTTCAGCGGGAAGTTGAAGGGCGCGATGCCGAGGACGACACCCTTGGGGAAGCGGCGCGTGAGCGCGAGCCGGCCCTGGCCGCCGAGGTCGGTGTCGAGGCGCTGCGCCTCGCCGCCGTTGAAGCGGCGGGCCTCCTCCGCGGCGAACCGGAACACGGACACCGCGCGGCCGACCTCGCCCCGGGCCCACTTGATCGGCTTGCCGTTCTCGGCGGAGATGAGCTGCGCGATCTCCTCGGTGCGCTCGGCCAGACGGCGCGAGACGTGGTCGAGGGCGGCGGCGCGTACGTGGGCCGGGGTGGCGGCGAACTCGTCGCGCACGGCGTACGCGGCGGCCACGGCCTCCTCGACCTGGGCCTCGGTGGGCACGCTGACCTGACCGACGAGGCGGCCGTCCCACGGCGAGGTGACGTCGAAGGTGGTCTCGCCGGTGGCCTGGCGGCCGGCGAGCCAGAAGGCGTGGGTGGAAGTCATGTGGAGTCCCGGGCCCTTCCGTAGTGGGGGTGACGACTGGGTTCTGCTGGTGCTGCGCTTTCCCGTCCACGGTAGGGCCGGGACCACCAGGGGGCGTTTGTCCGGCGCGTAGCAGTCGAGGGGCCGGGTGCGCCGGTTTGGACTGGTCGCCGGGCTCCCGGCCGGGCCGCCGTCGGAGCACCGGTCCCACCGGTCGCGGGGGTCCCGGCCGAGCCACCGCCGGAGCACCGGTCCGGCCTCTCGCCGGAATCCCCCGGCAGGCCACCGTCGGAGCGCCCGCTCGGCCTCTCGCCAGGATCCTTGGGCAGGCCGCCCCCGGAGCATGGGGTCGGACGGCCGGAACGGGGCCCGGCAAGCCGCCTCGGCGGCGGGGTCCGGTCACTCCCCCGGCGCGGCCGTGGTCTTCAGGGCCAGCCAGAGTTCCATCCGGACGTCGGGATCGTCCAGGGACCGTCCGAGGATCTCCTCGACCCTGCGCATCCGGTAGCGCAGCGTGTGCCGGTGGACCCCCAGGTCGGCGGCCGCCGCGTCCCACTGACCGTGCCGCGACAGCCACGCCCGCAGCGAGGCGACCAGGTCGCCGCGGCCGGTGGCGTCGTGCTCGTGGAGCGCCCGCAGGAGCCCGTCGGCGAACGCCCGCACGGCGTCGTCCGCGAGCAGCGGCAGAACGGACCCGGCCGCCAGTTCCTCGTGCTCGACGAGGAACCGGCCCCGCCGCCGGGCGACGGACAGGGCCTGTTCGGCCTGCTTGTAGGCGGCGCGGGCGGCGATCGGACCGGCGGGCGCCGACAGCCCGACGACGAGTTCGCCCTCGTCCCCGGCGGCCTTGGCGCCCTGCTCGCGCGGGACGGCCCGCGCGGACTCCAGCACCACGGCGTAGTCCCCGCAGGCGGCGACCGCTGCGCCTCCGTCCACGGCGAGGACGACCAGCCGCTCCCCGTCGGGCACGACGAGCACGGACTCCCCCGAACGCACGGCGGCCGATTCGACGACCTCCGCGAGGGCGCCCAGCGGATCGCCCTTGACGTCGGGCACCGCGACGGCGGTCTTCGCCTGCGTGGCGGCGCCCGCACGCGCGTGCCCGTCGGCGTGCGCCCGCCCGGCCGACGCGGACA
Organism: Streptomyces sp. NPDC021080; assembly: GCF_044333225.1. NCBI lineage: Bacteria > Bacillati > Actinomycetota > Actinomycetes > Kitasatosporales > Streptomycetaceae > Streptomyces > Streptomyces sp. NPDC021080. Next base: position 61,136 of record NZ_JBIRQM010000010.1, read on the forward strand.
CCGACTCGGCGATGATCAGCCGGAAGGGCGCGTCGAGCAGTTCGCCGTACAGGTCACCGGCGACGGCCCGGGCGTGGTCGGGTTCCCCGGCGAGCAGCATGCCGAGCACGGCCGCGCCGATCCGCTGCTCGGCGGCGTGCAGGGACCGTGAGCGTTCGGTGGTGAGGGTCAGCAGGGCGATCGCCGAGTGCACGGCGTAGCGCTCGGCGGTGCCGAGGGCGCCGGCGGTGCCGACGGCGAGCGCGGCACGCGGTCTGCGTCCCGTTCCCAGGGAGTGCAGTTCGACGCGGTCCTCCCCGCCCACCACGGAGCTGGCGGGGGCGGGCCGCTCGCGCAGCCGCTCCACGTCCGGGGTGAGCCGCGCGGCGCGCCGCCCCGCCCAGTCGGGGGCCGCGGCGACGACGGAACCGGAGGCGTCGTAGAGCGCGGCCCATCCGTCGACCTGCGCGGCGAGCGCGGTGAGCAGGCCCTCGGGTCCCTCGTTCAGGGCCTGCTTGGTGAGCTCGCGCTGCGCGGCGAACCCCGCGGTGACGGCCCGGTACTGATCCGCGGCGATGGCGGCGGACACGGCCTTGCTGATGGCGAGGAAGGGGGTGCGCCGGGGTACTTCGAGGAGCGGCAGGCCCTCCTCCTCGGCCGCGTCGACGAGCGCCTTCGGGATCTCGTCGTAGGTGACCCCGACGGCGAAGCCGATCCCGACGACTCCGGCACCGGCCAGCCGCTTCACGTACCGCCGCATGGCGTCGGGGTCGTCCGCGTCCAGCTTGAGCGCGGTGATCAGCAGCAGTTCCCCGCCCTCCATGTAGGGCACGGGGTCGGCGAGCTCGCTGACATGGGCCCAGCGGACGGGCACGTCCAGGCGGTCCTCGCCCGCGCGCACCGTGAGCTTGAGCGCGGAGTGGTGGACGAGCGAGGCGAGCGTGGGGGGCATGGGACCTTCAGGTCGGTGTGGGCTCTGCGATCTCTGTGATCTCTGTGATCTTTTGGCCGCGGCGTATGAACGGCCTGTGTCGATTCTGCCTCACCGTACGGTCGTCGCGTGCGTTCATGCCAGGAAGGCCAGGTCAGCGGGTCCGCATATCCATGCGTTCCCTCCGATACGTCCCACCCGGCATGTCCCACCCGGCACGTTCCACCCGGTACGTTCCCCCGTGCCCCTCGCCGCCGCGGGCCGGGCTGCACGCCGCCTCGGCCGCCCCTCAGCTCCGCAGGTCCACCAGCAGCGGCGGGGCGTGTTCCCCCTTCACGCTGGTCAGCGACAGCACCGCGTGTCCGGGCGGGACCGCGTGGGCCAGTTCGGACGCGGACCAGCGCTCCCGCTCGACCTGACGCACGGTCACGGCGTCCGTGGTCACCGCCTTGCCGGTCACCAGCTTGCGCAGCGCGTGAATGGCCCGGGTCATGGGCTGGTCGGCGAAGACGGTGTGCTTGGCCACGTCACGCGCCTCCACCCATTCGGTGCCCCAGGACTCGGCGAAACGGCCGCCGTCCCACGTCGTGACGCCGGAGAAGGCCATGCGGCAGCCGACCGCGCCGTACAGCGGCCCGTGCAGGGCCTCGGGGATGTCCCCGATGGTCCGCAGGGCGAGGACCACTCCGGCGTTGTGCGCCCGCAGGCCCTGGATGCGGCGGACCGTCTCGGCGGTCAGGGCGCCGGTCGCGTCGTCGAGCACCAGACAGGCGAAGTGCCCGCGCCGGTCGCCGCCGCGGACGACGGCGGCGAACTGGGCGAGCAGGAGCCGGGTGACGAGCTGGGACGCCTCCTCGTACCCGCGCTCCGGCAGATCGACGCGGACCCGCAGCGGATGATGGGCCACCGCCCGGAGCGAGAACGGCCGGGCGCCGGTGCCCGAACCGAAGAAGTCCGCGAAGACGGGCCGGTCCAGCAGCGCCAGCCGGTCGGCCAGCACCGGGCCGGGGTCGTTCGGGCCGCCGGCCTGCCGCAGCCGCGCCTCCAGTTCGCGGAGCATCGCGGGGTGCTCCCCGGCCGACAGGTCCTGCCGCAGGGGCTCCAGCAGCGCGGGCACTCCTTCGAGCAGTTCACGCAGCACGGGAATCGTGGGGAACGTGCCGTGCACGGCACGGTAGGGACCGAGGAGCTGGGCCAGGGCGGTGGCGGCGCGCCGGACGTCGACGCCGTCGACGCTCCCGACCAGGCCCTCGGCGAGGAACGCGGCGGCCTCGTCGGGGTCGTCGCAGTCGGCGTACAGGTCCAGGTCGTGGACCGACTCGGGGTCGCCGAGCTTGACGACGACGTCGTACGACGCGTCGGGGCCGACCGGCGTCCCCGCGGCGGCCACGACGACGACGGCGCAGCGCGCGGTGAGGGCCTGCAGTCCGAGGGATTCGGCGACGGGCCGCACGAGGTGGCGCGTCTTCCCGGAACCGGCCGGTCCGACGGCCAGGAGCGAGGTGCCGAGGGTCGCCGGGCCGAGGGCGGCGCCCGCGCCGGAGTAGGCGAGCGGTGTGCGCTCGCGGTCGACCCACCGGCCGAGCCGCACCTGGGCGGCGAGCAGGTCGTGCGCGGCGGAACGGACGGGCAGGTCGCGGGCTCCGGACGGATGGGTCCAGGCCGCGGCGCCCCGCCGCAGCACGGTGTCGCTGAAGACGGTGAGCTGCCCCTCGCGCCTGGCCGAGGTCCAGGCCCGCAGGATCCGCGCGCAGTCCACGTCGTTCATGCGCTCGCCCAGCACCTCGGAGGACAGCAGTTCCGCCGCCTTGTGCTGTCCGGTCGCCCTCAGTTCGGGCCATTCGGCCGGGGGGCCGGACGGCTCCGGCGACCCGGCCGGGGACGGCACCGCGCCGCCCGCGGCGGCCGGCCGGGAACCGAACCGCTCCTTGGCGAGCGGCCACCATCCGCCCAGCCTGGCGAAGGGCAGCAGGACCGCCACGGTGATCAGCGTGTAGACGCCGTAGCTGATCGCCAGGGACTGGAACACGTCGTCGCCGCCGGCGAGCAGCGCCACCAGGGACAGCACCGGATTGACGATCGGCAGGGGGTCCCAGCTCACGCCCGGGAAGGCGTCCGGCCAGACGAACGTCAGGGTCACCAGGGCCGCCAGGGCGGCGGCGACGGCCCGGCCGGGCTGCGGGCGCCGGACGACGAAGTGATGGACGATCTCGCGCCAGCTTCCGAGCCGTCCCATCGTGTAGACCAGCGCGGCGAAGAAGAGGCCGTCGTAGACGACGACGGCGTCCACGCCCTGCCAGGACTTCGGCGCGGTCGTCCCGCCCCACCACCAGTCGTCCGGCGTGAACAGCTTCAGCACGACCAGCTGGTAGGGGACGTTCCCCCGGCGCCACAGCGACCAGACGACCAGCCCGATCACCAGGGGGATCACCAGACCGACGATCGTCACCGAGGGCAGGCGCCCGCGCTCCTTCGACGCCTTGGGGGCGACGTATCCGTACCGCCAGATCCCGAGGGCGGCGTCGGGGCGGGGTGCGTTGAGCCAGTCCCGTACGGCCTGCCGGGGTGCCGGCGGGCCGCCGGGCACGGGCGGGGGGCCCGAGGGCCGGGGCGGGGCGCCGCCGGGAAGGGCGGGCTGCCCGAGGGGTGCGGCCGGACGAGGCACGGGATCGGCATGCGTGCCACGTGCGTCGCGCGTACCGTCGAAGTCCATCGTGTGCGCCCCCTGGCCGGCCCGTCCGCTTGTCGCTCTCAGGCCAATCTAGTGGTCCGGCGGGGTGAGTTCACCGTTTACCCGGCCGGGTCCGCGGGGCGGCGGACCACCGGGGTCCGCCGCTCCTCGTCCACCGTCGTGTCCGCCGCTATGTCCACCGCGGACAACGGATTCCTCCGACAACGCCCACATGGCGCATGCCGAGCCCCCCTCCTCGGCTCTAGCCTGCGAAGAAAGAAGGCAAGCGTCCGAAACCCCCCGCCCGGACCCACCCCGCGTCGACGGGGGACCGTCCGGTTCGCACCATCATCAGGGAGCCCCTCATGACCGCACTTCCGCAGGAGCGCCGCGTCGTCACCGCCATTCCCGGCCCGAAGTCGCAGGAGCTGCAGGCCCGACGCACCGCCGTGGTCGCGGCCGGTGTGGGATCGGTGCTCCCTGTCTTCACCACGCGCGCCGGCGGCGGGATCATCGAGGACGTCGACGGCAACCGCCTGATCGACTTCGGCTCCGGCATCGCCGTGACGTCGGTCGGCGCGAGCGCCGAGGCCGTCGTGCGCCGGGCCTCCGCCCAGCTGCAGGACTTCACCCACACCTGTTTCATGGTCACGCCGTACGAGGGGTACGTCGCCGTCGCCGAGGCGCTCGCCGAGCTGACTCCGGGCGACCACGCCAAGAAGTCGGCCCTGTTCAACTCGGGTGCCGAGGCCGTCGAGAACGCCGTCAAGATCGCCCGCGCGTACACCAAGCGCCAGGCCGTCGTCGTCTTCGACCACGGCTACCACGGCCGTACGAACCTCACGATGGCGCTGACCGCCAAGAACATGCCGTACAAGAACGGCTTCGGTCCGTTCGCGCCCGAGGTCTACCGCGTGCCGGTCGCCTACGGCTACCGCTGGCTGACGGGCCCGGAGAACGCCGGCGCCGAGGCGTCCGCCCAGGCCATCGACATGATCAACAAGCAGATCGGCGCCGACAACGTCGCCGCGATCATCATCGAGCCGGTGCTCGGCGAGGGCGGCTTCATCGAGCCCGCCAAGGGCTTCCTGCCGGCCATCAGCAAGTTCGCCAAGGACAACGGCATCGTCTTCGTCGCGGACGAGATCCAGTCCGGCTTCTGCCGCACCGGCCAGTGGTTCGCCTGTGAGGACGAGGGCATCGTCCCGGACCTGATCACGACCGCCAAGGGCATCGCGGGCGGTCTGCCGCTCGCCGCCGTGACGGGCCGCGCCGAGATCATGGACGCCGCCCACGCGGGCGGCCTCGGCGGCACCTACGGCGGCAACCCGGTGGCCTGCGCCGGTGCGCTCGGCGCGATCGAGACGATGAAGGAGCTCGACCTCAACGCCAAGGCGAAGCACATCGAGTCGGTCATGAAGGCCCGCCTCGGCGCCATGGCCGAGAAGTTCGAGATCATCGGCGACGTCCGCGGGCGTGGCGCCATGATCGCGATCGAGCTGGTCAAGGACCCGGCCACCAAGGAGCCGAACCCGGAGGCGGCCGGCGCGCTCGCCAAGGCCTGCCACCAGGAGGGCCTGCTGGTCCTGACCTGTGGCACCTACGGCAACGTCCTCCGCTTCCTGCCCCCGCTGGTCATCGGCGAGGACCTCCTGAACGAGGGTCTCGACATCATCGAGCAGGCCTTCTCCCGCATCTGACCCGGACGCCGCCGCAGCACCGGAACCCCGGAGTACGCCCACGGGCGGACTCCGGTTCGGTTCCGGTGCTGCGGCGTTCCGGTGGGGGCGTGTGAAGAAGGTGTGCGAGGTGCATGGCGGGACGCGAATCCGTCTGTCGGAGCCGCACCCCCTGCCGTAGGTTCTAACCGGATCAGGGATGCACCCGCCCGCAGGGGACTGCGGGCTGTACCGGGCCGAGGCCGCCCTGGCTTCGCCCTGGCCGTGCCCTCGCGCACACACCCGGAGCTTGCGGCTCCGGTTCTCCTCACCGATCGGACGGCCGCCCGCCCCAAACCCCCCGGGGCGCGCGGCATCTCCGGTCCCGGCGGGCGCCCCCCCCCCCCCCCCCCCGGGGGGGGGGGGCCCCGCCCCCGCGGGGGCCCGGGGGGGGGGCCGCCGCGGGGGGCGGGCCAGGGCCGCGGGGCCCCCAGCCCCCCCCCCCGCGGG
>NZ_JBIRQM010000010.1:66894-407072 GCF_044333225.1 Streptomyces sp. NPDC021080
GGGTCGGGTGGGGCGCGGTTCCCCCCCCCCGGGCGGCCGCCCCCCCCCCCCGCCCCCGGGGGGGGGGGGGGCCGCGCGGGGGGGGGCGCCCCCCCCCCCCCCCCCCCCCGGGGCGGGGGCGCCCGACTCCCTGTCTTGCGCCGGTGTCCTGCTCCGCGGCGGCTTCCGGCAATGGCACGCTGTCCCCCATGCCCCGCGCTCCTCTGATGTCCGCCCTGCCCGCCCTGTGCTTCACGCTCATCACCTGGCAGGTCGTGGCGGGCGGCCCGCTCGTGCGCCTGGACGAGCGGCTGAGCGGCGCTCTCGTCCACCCGGACCGGTTCTCCGAACTGCTCGCCGACCTGGGCAGCGTCCAGGTGGCGGTTCCGGTCCTCGCCCTGGCGCTGTTCTTCGTCGCCCTGCGGAACCGCGCCGCCGGTCTGGACCGATGGTGGCTGCCCCCCGCCGCCGCCGCGGTCCTGATGGCCCTCGTCCCCGCGGTGATCGTGCCCCTGAAGGAACTCGTCGCCCGGCCGGGCCCCCCGGTCATGGGACCCGGCACCGGCTTCTATCCCTCGGGGCACACCGCCACCGCCGTCGTCGCGTACGGCGCGGCGACCCTGCTCCTCCTCCCCCAGCTCCGCACCGCAGGTGCCCGGGGCGCGCTGCTGTGCGTCTGCGCGGCCCTGAACGCGGGCGTGGCCTTCGGTCTGGCCCGGCGCGGCTACCACTGGCCACTGGACGTCGTGGCCAGTTGGTGCCTCTGCGCGATGCTGCTGTCCTGTCTGTGGCTCTTCCTCAGCCGAAGTACGCGTCGAAGTTCCGCGAGAACTCCCAGCCTCCGAACCGGTCCCAGTTGACCGACCATGTCATCAGGCCGCGCAGACCCGGCCAGGTGCCGTGGGTCGCGTACGAGCCGCAGTCGGTCCTCTTCGTCAGGCAGTTCAGGGTCTTGGTGACCTCGGCCGGGGACACGTAGCCGTTGCCGGCGTTCGTGGTGGCGGGCATGCCGATGGCTATCTGGTCCGGGCGCAGGGGCGGGAAGACGTTGTTCGCGTCGCCCGCCACCGGGAAGCCGGTCAGCAGCATGTCGGTCATCGCGATGTGGAAGTCGGCGCCGCCCATGGAGTGGTACTGGTTGTCGAGGCCCATGATCGACCCGGAGTTGTAGTCCTGGACGTGCAGCAGGGTCAGGTCGTCGCGCAGGGCGTAGATCACCGGGAGGTACGCTCCGGCGCGCGGGTCCTGGCCGCCCCACTTCCCCGTGCCGTAGTACTGGTACCCGAGCTGGACGAAGAACGTCTCCGGCGCCATGCTCAGGACGAACTTCGAACCGTACTTGGCCTTCAGGGTCTTCAGGGCCGAGATGAGGTTGACGATCACCGGGGTGGTCGGGCTCTTGAAGTTCGTGTCGCTCGCGTCCAGGGAGAGCGAGTGGCCCTCGAAGTCGATGTCCAGGCCGTCCAGGCCGTAGGTGTCGATGATCTTCGAGACCGAGGAGACGAAGGTGTCGCGGGCGGCCGCGGTGGTCAGCTGGACCTGTCCGTTCTGGCCGCCGATCGAGATCAGCACCTTCTTGCCGGCCGCCTGCTTGGCCTTGATCGCGGCTTTGAAGTCCGCGTCGCTCTCCACCGTGGGGCACTCGGTGACCGGGCAGCGGTTGAAGCGGATGTCGCCCGAGGTGACCGAGGTCGGTTCGCCGAACGCCAGGTCGATGACGTCCCAGCTGTCGGGCACGTCGGCCATGCGCGTGTATCCGGCGCCGTTGGCGAAGCTCGCGTGGAGGTAGCCGACGAGCGCGTGCGCGGGCAGGTCGGAGGAGCCGCCACCACCCCCGGAACCCGCCGAGGTGGTCGCGGTGACGGCCGCCGACTTCGCGGACTCGCCCGCGTCGTTGGTCGCGGCGACCTGGAAGGAGTAGGCGGTGGAGGCGGCGAGTCCGCTCACGGTGGCCGAGGTTCCGGTGGCCGTCTGGACCTTCGCCCCGTCGCGGTAGACGTTGTAGCCGGTCGCGCCGGACACCGCCGTCCAGGACAGGCCGACCGACGAGGAGGTGACCGTGCCGGTCTTCAGACCGGCGGGCGCGGCAGGCGGCTGGCCCGCGTCGACGCCGGGGCCGGTGAGGGAGAGGTCGTCGGCCCAGTAGGCGCCGGTGCCGTACCAGCCGTGCGTGTAGATCGTGACCTGGGTGGTGGCGGCGCCGGTGCGGAAGGTGGTGCTGAGCTGCTGCCAGTCGGCGGCGGACGGGGTCCAGGTGCTGACGTCGGTGGTGCCGGTGCCGCTCGCGCCGAGGTAGACGTAAGCGCCGCGGACGTAGCCGGAGAGGGTGTACTGCGCGTCGGGCTTCACCGTCACGGTCTGCGAGCACTGCGCGTAGTCGCTGCCGGCCGGGGTCGCCATCATCGCCGAACTTCCGCCGTGCACTGGCGAGTTGACGATCGTCGACGCCGTGCAGGTCCAGTTGCCCAGCCCCGACTCGAAGCCGCCGTTGCGGGCGAGGTCGGCGTCGGCCGCGCGGGCGGCCGACGAGAGCGCGACGAGGCCTGGCACGGCCAGGACGGTGGCCGTACAGGCGGCGAGCAGCCGGCGGCGACGGTGCGCGAGGGGTCTGCCGGGTCGGGTGGGGTCCATGACTGCCTCCGGGCATGGGGGAGTTGGAGGAGGGAACGCGCGCCCAACTTGGTCCAGACCAATTCGGTTGTCAAGTCCCCCGGCAGGCAACGGAGTTCGCCGTTCCACCGGAGCGGCCCCCGCGCCGCCGCCGGAACGGCCCCTGGCAGGGATCGCCGTCGGCCCCCTCGGCTCCCCTCACCGGGACCGCCGCCGGAACCGGCCCCTCACCCGCCGCCGGCCTCCTCCTCACCCCCGCCGGTCCCCTTTCCGGGCGAGACCGGCCGCGGCCTCGTGCATGGCCAGTTCGAGCAGCGCCGGGTCCGTGAGCGTGCCCGAGCCGTCCGGCGGGACCAGCCAGCGGACCCCTCCGGTCGCCCGCCCGGGATACGGCACCACGATCCAGGTGCCGTGGCCCGCCGTGCGCACCCCCGTGCCCAGCCACCGGGCCGCGGTGCCCGCGGGCACGAAGAAGCCCATCCGGGCGTCGCCGAAGTCGACGAGCACCGGCCCGGGCTGGTCGAGCACCCGGGTCAGCACGTCGAGGGTCGGATAGCCGAGTTCGGCCGGCAGGATCAGGACGTCCCAGGCCCGCCCCGCGGGCAGCAGCGCGACCCCGCGCGGACTGCGCTCCCACTCCCAGCGGCAGGCCTCGGGGTCCGGAGCCACGGATGCCAGCCACTCGACCGCCGCCTTGGGCTCTGTCATGACGGAACCTCCCTCTCATGTCGACGCGGTCGCGTCACAGAGGAGAGGGAGGTTCAGGTCGTGCATTACGCGGGTTCCGGCCACGCGTTGACAGAAATTCGAATAACTCCGCCCACGCTCGTGCTGTCGGCTGTCGGCTGTCAGGCGTCAGCTGTCGAAGCCGAGGCCCAGCTTGTCCATCGTCTTCAGCCACAGATTGCGACGGCCGCCATGGGTGTCCGCGCGGGCCAGCGACCACTTGGTGAGCGCGATGCCGGTCCAGGCGAAGGGCTCGGGCGGGAACGGCAGCGGCTTCCTGCGGACCATCTCCAGCTCGGTGCGTTCGGTCCGCTCCCCCGCCAGCAGGTCGAGCATCACCTCCGCCCCGAACCGGGTGGCGCCCACACCGAGGCCCGTGTAGCCGGCCGCGTAGGCGACCTTGCCCCGGTGCGCGCCGCCGAAGAACGCCGAGAAGCGGGAGCAGGTGTCGATCGCCCCGCCCCAGGCGTGCGAGAAGCGGACGCCCTCCAGCTGCGGGAAGCAGGTGAAGAAGTGCTCGGCGAGCTTGGCGTACGTCTCCGGGCGGTCGTCGTACTCGGCGCGCACCCGGCCGCCGTACGGGTAGATCGCGTCGTAGCCGCCCCACAGGATCCGGTTGTCGGCCGACAGCCGGAAGTAGTGGAACTGGTTCGCCGAGTCGCCGAGTCCCTGGCGGTTCTTCCAGCCGATGGAGGCGAGCTGGTCGGCGGTGAGCGGCTCGGTCATGAGCGCGTAGTCGTAGACCGGGACGGTGTACGGGCGAACGCGCTTGACCAGGTTGGGAAAGATGTTGGTGCCGAGGGCCACGCGGCGGGCACGGACCGAGCCGTACGGGGTACGGACGGCCATGCCGGCACCGGCCGGCTTCAGGTCGAGGGCGGGCGTGTGCTCGTACACCCGCACGCCGAGCTCGATGCACGCGCGCTTGAGGCCCCAGGCCAGCTTGGCCGGGTGGAGCATGGCGACCCCGCGGCGGTCGTGCAGCCCGGCCAGGAAGGTCGGGGAGTCGACCTGTTCCCGGACCGCCGCGGTGTCGAGGAACTCGATGCCGTCGGCGAGGCCCTGCCGCTCCAGCTCCTGGTGCCACTCGCGCAGTTCGGCCGCCTGGTGCGGCTCGGTGGCGACGTCGATCTCACCGCTGCGCTCGAAGTCGCAGTCGAGGGAGTAACGGGCGACGGCCGCCTCGATCTCGTCGAGGTTGCGGGCGCCCAGCTCCTCCAGCTTCCCGATCTCGTCCGGCCAGCGGGTGAGCCCGTTGGACAGACCGTGGGTGAGGGAGGCGGCGCAGAAGCCGCCGTTGCGGCCCGAGGCGGCCCAGCCCACCTCGCGCCCTTCCAGCAGGACGACATCCCGCCCGGGGTCGCGCTCCTTGGCGATCAGCGCGGTCCACAGTCCGCTGTAACCGCCGCCGACGACGAGCAGGTCGCAGGTCTCGGCGCCGGTGAGCGCGGGCTCGGGGTGGGGTTTGCCGGGGTCGTCCAGCCAGTACGGGACCGGCTGGGCGTCGGAAAGGGATTTCGTCCACTGATTACCACGGGTCATGGCGCTTGGGGCCATGATTTCAACTCCCTACAAGGGTGACGGGCGTTATGCCTTCTGCCTGTTCCGGCGGTTTCCGATGACCATTCCGGACAGGACGAACAGGACGGCGACGAGGAACATGGCCGTACCGATGACATTGATCTGAACGGGTGTTCCGCGCTGTGCCGAACCCCAGACGAACATGGGGAACGTGACGGTCGAGCCCGCGTTGAAATTGGTGATGATGAAATCGTCGAAGGAGAGCGCGAAGGCGAGCAGCGCGCCCGCGGCGATCCCGGGGGCCGCGATGGGCAGGGTGACCCGCAGGAACGTCTGCGCCGGGCCGGCGTAGAGGTCCTGGGCCGCCTGTTCCAGCCTCGGGTCCATCGACATGACACGGGCCTTGACGGCCGTGACGACGAAGCTGAGGCAGAACATGATGTGGGCGATCAGGATCGTCCAGAAGCCGAGCTGGGCGCCCATGTTGAGGAACAGGGTGAGCAGCGAGGCGGCCATGACGACCTCGGGCATCGCCATCGGCAGGAAGATCAGCGAGTTCACGGCGCCGCGCGCGCGGAAGCGGTAGCGGACCAGCGCGAAGGCGATCATCGTGCCGAGGGCGGTGGCCCCGATCGTCGCCCAGACGGCGATCTGGAGGCTGAGCCCGAGCGAGCCGCACATGTCGGCGACGCCGCACGGGTCCTTCCAGGCGTCCAGGGAGAACTGCTGCCACTCGTAGTTGAAGCGCCCCTTCGGCTTGTTGAAGGAGAACACGGTGACGACGATGTTGGGCAGCAGCAGATAGGCGAGCGTCGTCAGTCCCGCGATGACGACGAGATGGCGCTTGAGCCAGTTGACGAAGGGCATTTAGACCAGGTCCTCCGTCCCGGACCGGCGGATGTAGACCGTGACCATGAGAAGGATCGCGGCCATGAGGATGAAGGAGAGAGCGGCGGCCGTCGGATAGTCCAGGATCCTCAGGAACTGGGTCTGGATGACGTTGCCGATCATGCGGGTGTCGGTCGAGCCGAGCAGTTCCGCGTTGACGTAGTCGCCGGCCGCCGGAATGAAGGTGAGCAGTGTTCCGGAGACCACGCCCGGCATCGACAGCGGGAAGGTGACCTTGCGGAAGGTCGTCCAGGGCCTGGCGTACAGGTCGCCCGCGGCCTCGTGCAGCCGGCCGTCGATGCGCTCCAGCGAGGTGTAGAGCGGCAGGATCATGAACGGCAGGAAGTTGTACGTCAGACCGCACACGACGGCGAGCGGTGTCGCGAGGACGCGGTCGCCGGCCGTCCAGCCGAGCCAGTCCGTGGCGGCCAGGACGTGCAGCGAGTTCAGCGTGTGCACGACCGGGCCGTTGTCGGCGAGGATCGTCTTCCAGGCCAGGGTGCGGATCAGGAAGCTGGTGAAGAAGGGCGCGATCACCAGGATCATGATCAGGTTGCGCCAGCGGCCCGCCCGGAAGGCGATCAGGTACGCCAGCGGGTAGCCGAGCAGCAGGCACAGGACCGTGGCGGCGGCCGCGTAGGAGACCGAGCGCAGGAACTGCGGCCAGTACTCGGCGAGCGAGTCCCAGTAGGTCGCGAAGTGCCAGGTGACCTTGTAGCCCTCCTCCAGGGAGCCCGTCTGCACGGACGTGGAGGCCTGGTAGATCATCGGCAGCGCGAAGAAGACGACCAGCCAGAGCAGGCCGGGCAGCAGCAGCCAGTACGGGGTCCATCTGCCGCGCTTGCGCGGCGGCTTCTTCTCGGGGATCGGCGTCACGGGTGGCGCCTCGGTGACGACGGCCATCAGGCGGCCTCCTCCTCGGCCGTGTCGACGCCCGCGTCGATGTCCTGGGCCGCGTCGAGGCCGAAGGTGTGCGCCGGGCTCCAGTGCAGGACGACGTCCGCGCCGGGGACCAGCCGGGAGTCCCGGTCGACGTTCTGGGCGTAGACCTCGAACTCGGGGCAGACGGCGCTGTCGATGACGTACTGCGTGGAGACGCCGATGAAGCTCGAGTCGGCGATCTTGCCGGTGATCCGGTTGCGGCCGGCGGGTATCTCGCCCGCGTCGTCGGCGTGCGTGAGGGAGATCTTCTCCGGGCGGACGCCGACGAGCACCTTGCCGCCGGTGCGCGCCGGGGCGGAACAGCGTGCCTCGGGCAGCACCAGCTTGCCGCCGCCCGCCTTCAGGACGATGTCCGCGCCGCTCCTGGAGTCGACCTCGGCCTCGATGAGGTTCGAGGTGCCGAGGAAGTTGGCGACGAACGTGGTCTGCGGGTTCTCGTAGAGGTCGGCGGGCGCGCCGAGCTGTTCGACACGGCCCGCGTTCATCACGGCGACCGTGTCGGCCATGGTCATGGCCTCCTCCTGGTCGTGCGTGACGTGCACGAAGGTGATGCCGACCTCGGTCTGGATCCGCTTGAGCTCCAGCTGCATCTGACGGCGCAGCTTGAGGTCGAGGGCGCCCAGCGGCTCGTCCAGGAGCAGCACCTTGGGGTGGTTGATCAGCGCGCGGGCGACCGCGACACGCTGCTGCTGGCCGCCGGAGAGCTGGTGGGGTTTCTTGCGTGCCTGCTCGCCGAGCTGGACGAGGTCGAGCATCTCGTCGACCTGCTTCTTGACGCTCTTGATCCCGCGCCGGCGCAGGCCGAAGGCGACGTTCTCGAAGATGTCCAGGTGCGGGAAGAGCGCGTACGACTGGAAGACGGTGTTCACCGGCCGCTTGTAGGGCGGCAGGTACGTCACCTCCTGGTCGCCGAGGTGCACGGTGCCGGAGGAGGGTTCCTCCAGACCGGCGATCATGCGCAGGGTGGTGGTCTTGCCGCAGCCCGAGGCGCCGAGCAGGGCGAAGAACGAACCCTGCGGCACGGTCAGGTCGAGCGGTTGCACGGCGGTGAAGCCGTTGTCGTAGGTCTTGCTGATCCCGGTGAGGCGGACGTCGCCGCTGTTCTCTGTCGTCATCATCGTCACGCCCCTGTGAGCTTCGCGAACTTCTCTTCGTAGGCCGTCTCTTCCTTCTGGCTCAGCGCCCGGAAGGAGTGGGACCTGGCCTGCATGGCCTTGTCGGGGACGATCAGCGGGTTGTTCGCCGCGTCCTGGTCGATCTTGGCAAGGTAGGGCTTCACGCCTTCGACCGGAGTCGCGTAGTTGATGTACGCGGCGAGCTCGGCGGCCTGCTGAGGCTCGTAGTAGAAGTCGATCAGCCTCTCGGCGTTCGTCTTGTGACGCGCCTTGTTGGGGACCAGCAGGTTGTCGGTCGACGTCATGTAGCCGCTGTCGGGGATGACGAAGTCGACGTCCGGGCTGTCGTTCTTGAGCTGGACGATGTCGCCGGCCCAGGCGACACAGGCCGCGATGTCGCCCTTGGTCAGGTCGGACGTGTAGTCGTTGCCCGTGAAGCGGCGGATCTGGCCCTTGTCGACGGCCTTCTGGAGCCGGGCGATCGCCGCGTCGAAGTCGTCGTCGGTGAACTTCGCCGGGTCCTTGCCCATGTCGAGCAGGGTCATGCCCATGGTGTCGCGCATCTCGGACAGGAACGAGACCCGGCCCTTCAGCTTCGGGTTGTCGAGGAGGTCGGAGACCGACTTCACCTCGATCCCGTCGAGCGCCTTCTTGTTGAAGGCGACGATGGTGGGGATGCCCTGCCACGGGTACGAGTAGGCGCGTCCCGGGTCCCAGTCGGGGTTGCGGAACTGCGGCGACAGGTTGGTGTAGGCGTGCGGCAGGTTGGACGGGTCCAGTTTCTGCACCCAGCCCAGCCGGATCACGCGCGCGGCCAGCCAGTCGGTGAGGACCATCAGGTCGCGGCCGGTTTCCTGGCCCGCGGCGAGCTGCGGCTTGATCTTGGCGAAGAACTCGTTGTTGTCGTTGATGTCCTCGGTGTACTTCACCGAGATACCGGTCCGCTTGCGGAAGGTGTCCAGCGTCGGGTGGTGCTTGCCGCTGTCGTCGAGGTCGATGTACTCGGTCCAGTTGGAGAAGTTGAGGGTCTTCTCCGTGGCCGAGTGGTCCTGGGCGGACGTGCCGCCCTGGGTCCTGCCGGCGGCGGGGATCCCGCAGCCGGTCAACGCCCCGAATCCGCCGACGGCCAGAGCGCCGCCCGCCGAGGCGCGCAGCAGTGAACGACGGGTGAGGGACGCCCTGCCACTGCGGAGGCTGCGCCGCATGGCGGCCAGTTGCACCGGGGACAGGCGTTCGGGCTCGTACTGCTCCATGCTCTGATGCCCTTTCGGATGGGTCGCGGCCGTGGTCGCGGCCTGGTCTGCCACTGGGCCGTAGCCGGTGGACGGTCTACGGCCGGTCCCCGAAGACCGTGCGGTGCCAGTCCTTCCTGGCGACCGCGGTGTTGTCGAACATGACGTGCTTGACCTGTGTGTACTCCTCGAAGGAGTAGGCGGACATGTCCTTGCCGAAGCCGGATGCCTTGTAACCGCCGTGCGGCATCTCGCTGATGATCGGGATGTGGTCGTTGACCCACACGCAGCCGGCCTTGATCTCACGGGTCGCGCGGTTGGCCCGGTAGACGTCACGGCTCCAGGCGGAGGCGGCGAGTCCGTACGGAGTGTCGTTGGCCAGCGCGATGCCCTCGTCGTCGCTGTCGAACGGGAGCACCACGAGGACCGGGCCGAAGATCTCGGCCTGCACGATCTCGCTGTCCTGCGCGGCGTCGGCGACGAGCGTGGGCGCGTAGTACGCGCCGCTCTTGAGTTCTCCCTGCGGAGCCTCGCCGCCGGTCACCACGCGCGCGTAGCCGCGGGCCCGGTCGACGAATCCGGCGACACGGTCGCGCTGGGCGTGCGAGATCAGCGGGCCGAGGTCGGTGCCGGACGCGAACGGGTCGCCCACGCGGACGCTCGCCATCAGCGCCGCGGTGCGCTCCACGAAGGCGTCGTAGAGCGGCCGTTGCACGTACGCGCGCGTGGCGGCGGTGCAGTCCTGGCCGGTGTTGATGAGCGATCCGGCGACCGCGCCCTGCACGGCGGCCTCCAGATCCGCGTCGTCGAAGACGAGGAAGGGCGCCTTGCCGCCGAGTTCCAGGTGCAGGCGCTTGACGGTCGAGGTGGCGATCTCGGCGACACGCTTGCCGACGGCCGTCGACCCGGTGAAGGACGTCATGGCGACGTCGGGGTGTCCGACGAGGTGCTCCCCGGCCTCCTTGCCCAGCCCCGTGACGATGTTGACGACACCGTCCGGGATGCCCGCGTGGGTGGCCGCCTCGGCGAACAGCAGGGAGGTGAGCGGGGTCAGTTCGGCGGGCTTCAGCACGATCGTGTTGCCGGCCGCGATCGCCGGGAGGATCTTCCAGGCGGCCATCTGGAGCGGGTAGTTCCAGGGCGCGATGGAGCCGATGACACCGATGGGCTCGCGGCGCACGTACGAGGTGTGGTCGCCGGAGTACTCACCGGCCGACTGGCCCTGCAGATGCCGGGCGGCGCCCGCGAAGAACGCGGTGTTGTCGATGGTTCCCGGGACGTCGAACTCGCGGGTCAGCTTGAGGGGCTTTCCGCACTGCAGCGACTCGGCCCGGGCGAACTCCTCGGCCCGCTCGGCGAGCACGGCGGCGAACCGGTGCAGCGCGTCGGACCGCTCTCCGGGGGTGGTGGCCGCCCAGCCGGGGAACGCCGCGCGGGCGGCCGCGACGGCCGCGTCCACGTCGGCGGTGCTCGCCAGCTCGTACGTGTACACCTCCTCGCCGGTGGCGGGGTTCACGACCGCGTGCGTCCGGCCGGAGGTGCCCTTCGTCAGGCGGCCTCCGATGAACTGCGCGCCGTCCGCGAGGCGTTCCTGCGCCTGGAAGCGATGGCCCGGATTGTGCATGTCGCTCTCCTCCGCCGTCCTCCCCGTCGAGACGAGGGTCGGCGTAGCTCCAGCTCGATTTGAGTGCCGATCCTGACAGAGCCGATGGACTCCAACAAGTGATTCCGTTGTTGCCTTTTGGTTACGCGACGGAATCCTTTGACCAGGTGTCGAGTCCTCCCGGAAAAGGCGGGACGGTGTGTCAGTGGTGCGTGCCACAGTGGCGTGCATGGGGAAGATCGATACACGGGACGCGCTGGTCACTGCTGTCGCGTCGGGGACGCCGGTGAAGTACCTGCACTTCTGGGGGCACCGCCCGAGAGCGGACGGCACGGTGGGACCGAGCTGTCTCAGCCAATGGTGGCCGTCACCCTTCGTGGTCGAAGGGGTCGAATACGCGACGGCGGAACACTGGATGATGGCCTCCAAGGCGCGCCTGTTCGGGGACGCCGAGGCAGAGCGCCAGGCCGTCGGCGCGGCGAACCCTGCGCTCGCCAAGAAGGCGGGGCGGCTGGTGCGCGGCTTCGACGAGGCGGTGTGGGGGCGCGAGCGGTTCGGGATCGTCGTCGAGGGCAGCGTCCACAAGTTCGCCGCTGACCCCGCCCTGCGGGCGTTCCTGCTGGGCACGGGCGGGCGGGTGCTGGTCGAGGCGAGCCCCATGGACCGGGTCTGGGGCATCGGACTCGCCGCCACCGACCAGGGCGCCTTCGACCCCCGCCGCTGGCGGGGCGAGAACCTGCTGGGCTTCGCCCTGATGGAGGCACGCGAGCGGCTTCGCTAGCCGCTGGGCTCAGCAGGGGACGCCGGGCCCGGCCGGCTCGCCCTCCGGGTGCGCGCGGCGGTCGCCGGCCTCGGCGCGCCGGGCGACGCGGCTCCGCAGGTGCCCATCGCCACGGCCGCGCGCGGGCCCGACAGCGCGGCCACCCGGATGCGACGGCGGGTGATCCGGCTGAGACTGTGCCCGTGACCGGCATCGATGCAGCGCGGAACGACACCTCGCACCCAGGGCCTCGCGCCCCGAACCAGTCGCTCGCGCTGGCGGCGATGCTCTTCGCCGTGGCGATGACGTTCATCGACCAGACGATCGTCTCCATCGCCGCACCGGACATCGTCCGCGAGCTGGGGCTCTCGGCGTCCGGGATGCAGTGGGTGGTGAACGCCTACCTGTTGTCCCTGGCCGCGTTCTTCGCCCTCGGCGGACGGCTGGCCGACCTGCTCGGGCCACGCCGGGTCGTGGTCGTCGGCACCCTCGTGTTCGTCGTCTCGTCGGTGCTGTGCGGCTGTGTGCCCGAGGGAGACTTCGCCCAGACCTGGCTGATCGTCTTCAGGGCGACCCAGGGCCTGGGAGCCGCTCTCCTGTTCCCCGCGGCACTCGCCGTGGTCGTGGCCGTGTTCCCGGTGGAGCGGCGCGGCCGGGCCCTGGCACTGTTCTTCGGACTGTCGGGAGCGCTGACGGCCATCGGCCCGCTGCTGGGCGGCTGGCTCACGGCGTGGACCTGGCGGGCGATCTTCTGGGTCAACGTGCCCGTCGCCGTGGTGGCGCTCGTCCTGACCGTGCTGGCGCAGATCCCCGACCGGCGGCGCGACGAGTCGCTGGACGTCGTCGGGGCCGTGCTCATCGCGGTGGGCATGGGCCTGAGCGTGCTCGGATTCCAGCAGGCCGCCTCCTGGGGCTGGGACAGCGCGGCGACCTGGGGCTGCATCGCGGGCGGCCTCGTCGTCCTGATCGTCTTCTGGCGCTACGAGCGGGACAGGGCCCACCCGCTGGTCAACCTGGCGGTCTTCCGGGACAAGGCGTTCACCGTGGACGCCCTGGTGCTCTTCTTCGCCATGCTCGCCTTCGTCCCGGTGTTCTTCTTCGCCTCGGTGTACGCGCAGGTCTCCCTCAGCGCCTCGCCCAACCAGGCGGCGCTGTACCTGCTGTACTTCTTCGCGGGCTTCGCGATCGCCTCCCAGTGGGGCGGCCGCATGCTCGACAAGCGGGGCGCCCGGCCGGCCATGAAGATCGGCACCATCCTGGGCGCGGTCGGGTTCTACCTCTGGGCCGGCAAGCTGACCGACCTGTCCATGCACGACCAGTGGCCGTACGTCGCCCTCGCGGGTGCCGGTATCGGCTTCATCCTGGCGCCCGCGTCCACCGACGCCGTCAACCGGTCCATCGGCGCCTCCTACGGCGAGGTCACCGGCATCACCCAGACCGTCCGCAACTACGCGGCGAGCGTGGGGCTCGCCGTCTTCGGGACCGTCCTGACCCACACCATGACGGACAAGGTGGTCTCGACGCTCCAGTCCCGCGGCCTGTCGTCGGCACAGGCCCACGGGGTGGCCGACGACATCGCCCAGGCGATCACGGGCAACGGCGACGCACGGCAGCCCACCGGTACCGGCGCCGCCGCGTCGACCATGCGCGATGTGATGACGAGTGTGCGGACGGACTTCGCCGAGGCCAATCAGTACGTCTTCTACGGCATGGCGATCGCGCTCGCCGTCGGCTTCCTCTGCGCCCTGCGCCACCCCGGAGACCGGGGCGGGTCGACGGCGACGGACGACCAGGACGCGGCGAAGGGCCAGGACACGCCGACGGGCCGGGCCGAACCGTCGCGGGCCGACTGACGCCGCCCGCGGGCCGACTGACGCCGCCCGTGGGCCGACCCGCGGGCGGGCAGGCGGGCCGGGCGGCCGCGGGTCACCGCCGGTCCGCCACCGACGACGCCACCAACCACGTCGAGAAGCCGTCGTCGCCGCCCGCGCCACCGCTGCCGTCGTGCCGGGCGAAGGCGATGACGAGGACGAACACGGCGACGGCGAGGACGAGCCCGACGGCTCCCAGGATGACCCCGGCCAGGGCCTGCCCGGCGTTCGTGGCCTCACCGCGGCGGGCCTTGGCCCGGCCGATCAGGCCGAAGATCACGGCGAGGACGCCCAGCACGATCGCCAGCGGCCACACGATGAACAGGACCGCGGCGATGATGCCCAGCACGAGCCCGGCGGTTCCCAGCCCGTTGCTGGGCATGGACTGCGTCAGGGGCCAGCCGTAGCCCGGTGCTCCCGGATAGGCGGCACCCGCGGGAGCACCGGGGTACTGCGGGTGGCCGTAGCCGTAGCCGTACGGGAGGCCCGGGCCGTCGGGGGCGATCGGCGGCGGCGGGACGTGCTCGCCGGGAGCGGGCTGCGGGTAGGGGGTGCGGGGAGCCGGCGGCGCGAAGGGACTGTGGCCCGTCGGCGGCGCGAAGGGGTTGTTCGCCGTCGGCGGCGCGAAGGGGTTGTCCCAGGAGGGGACTCCGGGGCTTCCGGGTCCTGGCGGGACCGGCGCGCCGGGCATCGAGGTGATCGCCGGAAGACCGTACGCCGGCGGAGGCGCGGCACTTCCCCGGGCGGTCCCCCCGGACGAGGCGATCTCCTCGGGCGGCGCCCAGGGATCGAACTCGGACCTCCCGTCGGCGTCCGGCTTCCCGAGGGAGATCCGGGCGTCGGGGGCGGGGGTGGTGAAGGGCGCGGCGGCCTGCGCGGGCACGGAACCCTTCGGCTCGGCACCGGACGCGGCGGCCGATGCGGACGCCGCGTGCCCCGGTCCGTCGTCGAACGCGCTGTCCGCCCCCCACCGCGCGGCCTCCTCGGGCCCGGGCCCCGGATCACCGTCGCGGGCTCCGCCCGACGGAGCGGCCGTGTCGTCCGGGGCGGCGGCCGGCGCCCCGTGATCCGGGCCGGCAGCGGGTTCCTCGTGATCGGGGCCGGCGCCGGGCGCGCGGTCCACGCCGGACGTCGCCTCCGCCACGGATCCGGAATCCGGCACAGGACCGGAGCCCGCCGCAGGACCGGAATCCGGCGCGGCACTCGTCCCGGCCGACCCGCTCCGCTCAGGTGACCCGCTCCGCGCGGACGTCGGGTTCGCCCCGCCCGGCGGAGCCCACGCACCCGCGTCGCGTGGGGCTGTCGGGCTCTGGGCGTCGTCGGACATGCGCGTGGTCCCCTCTCCTGTACGTTCCGTCATGCTACGGCCCATGCCGCTCCGTGGATCTCCGTCGGACGACAACCCGCTTGCCCCGCGGCCGTCGGACGACGGCCCGCTCGTGCCGCGCGACCGTCGCACGACGCCCCGCTCGCCCTGCGCGCCGGACACACCGGGCCCGGACGGCGGGGGCCGCCTACGATGATCCCGAACCGTCGATCAGCCGATCACCCGCGTCCCGCCGGACACGACCCGGGGACGCCGTTCCGGGGAGGAACCCGTTGACCGAGCACATCACCGCACGCGACGACGCCCGCGACCTGGGCGCCTTCATCGCCGGGCTGCCCAAGGCCGAACTCCACGTCCACCACGTCGGCTCCGCCTCCCCGCGCATCGTGTCCGAACTCGCCGCGGGCCACCGCGACTCCCGGGTGCCGACCGACCCCGAGGCGCTCGCGGACTACTTCACGTTCACGGACTTCGCCCACTTCATCGAGGTGTACCTGTCCGTCGTCGACCTCATCCGCACGCCCGAGGACGTCCGGCTGCTGACGTACGAGGTCGCCCGCGACATGGCCCGCCAGCAGGTGCGCTACGCCGAGCTGACGATCACTCCGTGGTCCTCCACCCGGCGCGGCATCGACGAGCGCGCCTTCATGGACGCGATCGAGGACGCCCGCAAGGCCGCCGAGAAGGAACTCGGCGTCGTCCTGCGCTGGTGCTTCGACATCCCCGGCGAGGCCGGTCTGGAGGCCGCCGAGGAGACCATGCGGCTCGCGACCGACGACCGGCTGCGGCCCGAGGGGCTCGTCTCCTTCGGGCTCGGCGGCCCCGAGATCGGTGTGCCGAGGCCCCAGTTCAAGCCGTACTTCGACCGTGCCCGCGCGGCGGGACTGCGGTCGGTGCCGCACGCCGGTGAGACGACGGGCCCGGAGACGGTCTGGGACGCGCTGAACTTCCTCGGCGCCGAACGCATCGGCCACGGCACGAGTTCCGCGCGGGACCCGAGACTGCTCGCCCATCTCGCCGAGCACGGCATCGCGCTCGAGGTCTGCCCGACCTCGAACATCGCCACCCGCGCGGTCCGCACCCTCGACGAGCACCCCGTCAAGGAGTTCGTGGCGGCCGGGGTGACGGTCACCGTCAACTCCGACGACCCGCCGATGTTCGGCACCGACCTCAACACCGAGTACGCGGTCACCGCCCGCCTCCTCGGGCTCGACGAGCGGGGTGTCGCGGAGCTCGCCGGGAACGCGGTGCACGCGTCGTTCCTCGGTGAGGCGGAGAAGGCGAAACTCGTCGCGGAGATCGACACGTACGCCGCGACCTGGCTCGCGCTCTGACCCACCACAATGGCCCCATGCGCACCGTGACCGCAGTCGCCCACCGCGGCGACCCCTACCGCGCCCGTGAGAACACGATCGACTCGCTGCGTTCCGCGCTCCGCCAGGGCGCGGACGCCGTCGAGATCGACGTACGCCTGACGCGCGACCGCGTACCCGTCCTGCTGCACGACGCGACGCTCAAGCGTCTGTGGGGACACGACCGGCCGCTGAGCTCGCTCTCCGGCGACGAGGTGCGCGGACTCACGGCGGGCGGTGTGCCGACGTTGGCGGAAGCCCTCGGGGCGACCGGCGACAGCAGGGTCATGGTCGACCTGCCGGGATCGGTGGACGTGCGGGTCGCACGCGAGGTCGTGGACGTGGTGCGGGCATGCGGGGCCGGGGAGCGGGTGTACTACTGCGCCTCGGCCCCCGCCATGCTCGCGGTGCGGGCCGCCGACGCGTCCGCGGAGATCGCGCTGACCTGGACGAGCACGGCACCACCGCGCCCCGGCGTGCTCGACGCCGTGAAGCCCCGCTGGCTCAACTACCGCTTCCCCCTGGTGAACCGCGACCTGGCGGCCCGCGTCCACCGCGGCGGCCACCTGCTCTCCGTCTGGACCCCGGACACCCGCCGCTCCATGCGCCGTCTGCTCGACGCCGGGGTCGACTCGATCACGACCAACCGCATCGACGCGCTGACGGCCCTGCGCGGGGAGGACTGAGCCGGCGGTCAGCCGGCGGGTGCCGGCACGGGCCCCGGTCCGGCGCCGAACGCCTCCAGACGCTTGATCTTCTTCCGTACGACGTACAGCGGGATCACTCCGAAGATCCCGAAGGACATGTCGACGACCGTCCACCAGAAGGGAATTCCGCGGATCGGTCCGCAGATCAGGGCCAGCGGGACGATGCCGGCGCAGGCGATCATCCCGAACTCGACGACCCAGATGTTGCGGACCGGATCGCGGTAGGGACCGTAGAACGCGACCGCGATCACCAGGTGCGCGAACGCCAGCCAGTCCGTTCCGTAGAGCAGGAAGGGGTAGTTGGCGTCGGCGGTGTCGAGGCCGCGGCTGACGCGTTCGATCCAGTCCATCAGGACGGGCAGGTGATCCGGCACGGACAGGGCCTTCAACAGGTCCTCGGTCCAGTGCAGTTCGTGCACCAGCGGGAAGGCCGTGGCGCCACTGAGCACCAGGCTGACGACGAAGAAGGCAAGCCACGCACGGATGCCCCGGAGCAGGGCGGCTCTGTCGCTCATACCGGGAGCGTACGCCCCGACTTGAACGCGTTCAAAACCGCCCCCGTCCGGGGCTCCGACGGCTCAGGCGCCGCTCTCCCGCAGCATGTCCTCACGCTCGACGAGCTTGACGCGCTCGCGGCCCTGCGGTTCGCCCAGCGCCTTCTCCGCCGCGTCGAGCCGGTGCCAGCCCTCCCACGTGGTGAAACGGACGTCCCGCTCGCCGAGGAAGGCGTCGACGGCCTCCGGCTCGGGCGAAGTGGGCGTGAGCAGACGGCCGTTCGCGTGGTCGTCGAGCAGGCTCGCGACCGTCTCGTTGGCGTCGCCCTTGGTGTGACCGATCAGACCGATCGGACCGCGCCGGATCCAGCCGGTGACGTAGGTGGAGGACAGGTGCTCGCCCGAGTCCTCCAGCACCCGGCCGGCCGCGTCCGGCACCGTGCCCGACTCGACGTCCCAGGGCAGCTTGGGCAGGCTGTCGGAGAGGTAGCCCACCGCGCGGTAGACCGCGCTGACGTCCCAGTCCTTGAACTCGCCGGTGCCCTTGACGTTCCCGGTGCCGTCGAGGGCGGTGCGCTCGGTGCGCAGGCCGACGACCTCGCCGTTCTCGCCGAGGATCTCGGTCGGCGACTCGAAGAAGTGCAGGAACAGCTTGTGCGGGCGGTCGCCGGTGTCGCGGATCGCCCAGTTCTCCAGGGTCTTGGCGACCATGTCGGCCTGCTTGTTGCCGCGCCGGGTGGCGATCGAGCCCTCGTCGTAGTCGATGTCCTCGGGGTCGACGATGACCTCGATGTTCGGCGAGTGGTCCAGCTCGCGCAGCTCCATCGGGCTGAACTTCGCCTGCGCCGGGCCGCGGCGGCCGAAGACGTGGACCTCGAGGGCCTTGTTGGCCTTGAGTCCGTCGTACACGTTCGGCGGGATCTCGGTGGGCAGCAGTTCGTCCGCGGTCTTGGCCAGGATGCGGGCCACGTCCAGCGCGACGTTGCCGACGCCGAGGACGGCGACCTTCTCGGCCTGAAGCGGCCAGGTGCGCGGGACGTCCGGGTGACCGTCGTACCAGGAGACGAAGTCCGCCGCGCCGTACGAGCCGTCGAGGTCGATGCCGGGTATGTCGAGGGCCCGGTCGGCCGTCGCGCCCGTGGAGAAGATCACCGCGTCGTAGAAGGCGCGCAGATCGTCCAGGTTGATGTCGCGCGGGTAGTCGACGTTGCCGAAGAGACGGATCTGCGGCTTGTCGAGCACCTGGTGCAGGGCGGTGATGATGCCCTTGATCCGGGGATGGTCGGGGGCGACGCCGTAGCGGATGAGACCGAACGGGGCCGGCATCCGCTCGAAGAGGTCGATGGACACACCGGGATCGGCGGCCACTGCGGATTTCAGCAGCGCGTCGGCGGCGTAGATTCCGGCGGGGCCGGCTCCGACAATGGCTACCCGCAGAGGGCGAGGCATGATCAGGTTCCCTTCGAGCAGGGGCGGGGGACTCGACGGGAAGCCTAAACTGAGGCAAACCTAAGTCAGTAGGCGGGTCCGGGCTATGACCTCATAAGGCTGACTTATGGGTACTGAAGGACCGCTTTATGGGTGGCGCCGACCACCCTCGCACGGCGGCAGGACCGGCCCTCTCCCACCCCCTGCCTTCGGGCCCCTGGAGCGACGGGGATCCCGCCTCCCTGCGCCTGGCCCCCGCCCCCGGCCGCCGAGCCCCGGGACGGGGGAGGAACCCGCACCCCCTACCGCCGGTCCCCCCGGGTCGGGGTGGGAACGGCGCCGGTACGGGCGGCGGAGGGCCGGGCGGACACGGACGCGGAGGTCTGCGTGGCCGACGGAGTGCGGGTGAGGGTGGGCGCGCCGGCCGTCCGGGCCATGGGCCCGGGCGCGGTGCGGGGAGCGGAGGTCCGGCCGGTGGGGCCGCTCCTGCCGGGACGGGGGCTGACCGGCCCCGGCGACACCGACGGGGTGGGCTCGGCCGGGGGGCTGCTCGCGGGCGGCGGGGCCAGCGGGACCACCGGGGACACGGGCGCCGCCGGTGCGGCCGACCGCAGCGGCAGCACGACGAGCGCGCCGACGGCACACGCCACCGCGGCCCCGGCCGCCGCGCGCAGCAGCCGGCGGCGGGCCGCACCCCGGCGGATCGCCTCGTAGCGGCCGGGCGGTGGCGAGAGGTACGCGGAGGGGGGCCGCATGATGACGGCGAGCGGATCGTCGGGGCCGAAGTCCGGACCGTCGTCAGAGTGTGTGATCAAGACTTCTCCCCAGGTGGGCGCGGAGCAGTTCGCGGGCCGCGTGGAGGTCGGCCTTGATCGTTCCTTCCTTGCGCCCGGTCAGCGCGGCCACCTCCCGGATCGGCATGTCAGCGTAGTAGTGCAGCAGGATCGGGACGCGCAGCCGTTCGGGCAGCGACTGCACGAGCAGACGTACGGACGGATCGGCCTGCTCGTTCCGCGGGCCGACGACGGCCTCGGCGGTGACCCGGCGCACGGCCCGGCGTTCCCGCTCCAGCTTGCGCCAGTGGTCCCGGACGAGGTTGGCCGCCGTGACGTAGAGGAATCCCCGCGGCTCGGCCACGGAGGTCCAGCGGGACCAGAGCCGGGTGAACGCCTCCGAGGCGATCTCGTGGGCCGTCCCGTCGTCGTCGACGAGACGGCGGCACCAGCCGGCGAGGCGCGGGTAGAGGGCGGCGAACAGCTCGGACGCTGCCTTCTCACGGGACCCTTTCAACATTCTCCATGGTCGTGACGGTGCCGGACGGGAGGGATCCCGGGCCGCGGCGGGTACGGCCCGCCGGCCCAGGATCCCGGACCGCCGGCCGGGGTTCAGGGGCTCGCGGAGGTCAGCACCGCGAACACGATCACGTTGTCGCGGTAGCCGCTTCCGGAGCGGGGGCCTCCGCAGGTGATGAGCCGCAGCTCCGGGCGGTCCACGTCGCCGTAGACCGCGTCCGCCGGAAAGTCGGCCTTGGCGACCGTACGGACCTCGGTGACGGCGAACACCGCCGACCTGCCGTTCTCCAGGCGCACCACGATCCGGTCGGCGTGGCGCAGACGCGCGAGGTGCCGGAAGACGCCGTCGCCGTACGCGCCGACGGTGACATGACCGAGGATCACCGACGGGCCCTTCTGGCCCGGCGTCGGTGAGTACCGGTACCACCCGGCCCGGTCGTGTGCCACGACCGGGGGAACCTGGGCACCGCCGTCCGGGGCCAGCCCGAGCCGCATCAGCGGGGTGTCGACCCCGATGGCCGGTATCCGCAGCCCGACCGGAGCCGAACGCCCCAGCGCACGCACCGGCTTCACGCCGGACCGCGTGGCCGCGGAGGAGCCGCCGGACCGCGAGGCCGTGGGTGCGGCATCGGACCGCGCACCCGGCCGGGAGTCCGCGGCCGGGCCGGCCGGGTGGCCGCCGCAGCCCACGAGCAGCGCGGCCACCGCCGTGGCGACGAACGCGCGCCTGGAGAGGGGCGTCATGCCCCGGTCGCCCGCCGACGGCGTACGACGAAGACCGCCGCACCCGCGGCGACCAGGGCGGCGGCGCTCCCGCCGACGAGCCCGGCCGGCCCCGAGGACGGCGCCGTGGCCGCCGCCACACCGGTGTCGGGCGCTCCGCCCGGCCGGACGGAGACCTGACGCGCGTCCCGCGCACGCGTCGGTACGGGGCTGGGCACGGCGGACGGCGCGCGGGTCGCGGTGGGGCTCGCCGGGGCCGGAGCCGTGGTGGGGCTCGCCGAAGCGGGCGCCGAGGTGACGCTCGGACGGGTCGAGGGGCGCGGGGAGGCCCCGTCGGCGAACGCGGGCACCGTGCCCACCAGCACGGCGGTGCACGCGAGTGCGGTGGCACTGAAGACGGTTCGGCGCATGAATCGCTCTCTTTCGTCGGTCCGCCCGCCGGTGGGTACGGCGGGCCGGTTACGGATCGAGCGAAGAGACGAGCCGGCGGCGGACGAGGTTGCAAAGGGATGGCAAAGGCGCTGGGCGGGAGCTGTGACCAGGATCGGCGGTTGGCACCGGACCGTGTTCGCGACCTGCACCGGTGCCGAGCGGCTTGAGCCGCTGGAGGCACGTGATTCAGAGACACGGTCGGCGCTTCGGCACAGCGCGGGTCGGACACGGCGCCTGCGCCCGTAGCCGCCGGACCCGCCGGACCCGCCGGACCCGCCCGGAACGAACCGGCGTGCGCTACGGGCGATTGCGCACGTGATCGGTATCGTCGCGGCGGAAGGCCCCCTTTGGCACACCTCGTCTGAAGCGCAGCGATCCGAGCGGAGGAGCACGCCATGACCGATCCCCGGAACGGGGCCGCGGCGGGCGGCGGAACGGCGGCGGGGGCACCGGAGGGACACGGTCCGAGCGCGCACGACGCGGTGCGCCTCGCGCTGGTGATCGGTGCTCTCGGCGTGGTCTTCGGCGACATCGGGACCAGCCCGATCTACACCCTGCAGACCGTGTTCGACCCGAACGACCCGCATCCGGTCCCCGTCACCACGGACAACGTGTACGGCGTCGTGTCCCTCGTGTTCTGGTCGGTGATGACCATCGTGACGGTCACCTACGTGCTGCTGGCGATGCGCGCCGACAACGACGGCGAGGGCGGCATCATGGCGCTGATCACGCTCGTGCAGCGGTGGGGCTCGCAGCGCGGCCGACGGGTCACGGCCGTCCTGGCCGCGCTCGGCGTCTTCGGCGCCTCGCTGTTCTTCGGCGACAGCATGATCACTCCGGCGATCTCGGTGCTGTCCGCGGTCGAGGGGCTCAAGGTCGTCCAGCCGTCGCTGGAGAGCGCGGTCGTACCGATCACCGCGGTGATCATCGTCCTGCTGTTCCTGGTGCAGCGCAGGGGAACCGCGGCCGTGGGCCGGATGTTCGGGCCGGTCATGGTCACCTGGTTCCTGATCATCGGCGCCTGCGGCGTGGACGGCATCATCGACCACCCGACGATCCTCAGGGCACTGTCACCCACGTACGCCCTGGGTTTCCTGTTCGGTCATTTCGGCACCGCCTTCTTCGCCCTCGCCGCGGTCGTGCTCTCGGTCACCGGCGCGGAAGCGCTCTACGCGGACATGGGGCACTTCGGCCGCCGGGCCATCACCCGCGGCTGGATGTTCCTCGTCTTCCCGGCGTGCATTCTGAGCTACTTCGGCCAGGGCGCGCTGATCCTGGCGGACCACAGCAACATCAGCAGCCCCTTCTTCCTGCTCGTGCCCCACTGGGGCAGGTGGCCGATGGTCCTGCTGGCCACGGCGGCCACGGTGATCGCCTCCCAGGCGGTGATCACCGGCGCGTACTCCGTCACCTCCCAGGCCGCCAAGCTCGGTTACCTGCCGAGGCTGCGCATCGCGCACACCTCCGAGTCCACGATCGGCCAGATCTACGTTCCCTGGATCAACTGGCTGCTGATGGTCTCGGTCCTCACCCTGGTCTTCGCCTTCCGCAGTTCCACGGCTCTGGCGTTCGCGTTCGGCATGGCCGTGACCGGCACCATCACGATCACCACGCTTCTGTTCTTCTACGTCGCACGGGCCAAGTGGGGAACGCCCAAGTGGCTGGTCGCGGTCGGCGCGAGTGTGCTGCTCTTCGTGGACCTTCTCTTCGTCGCGGCCAACCTGACGAAGCTCGTCCACGGCGCCTGGCTGCCGCTGTTGATCGGTCTCACCGTGTTCACCGTCATGACCACCTGGCAGCGCGGACGCGCGATCGTCACCGCGGCGCGGGTACGGGACGAGGGGCCGCTGCCCGAGTTCATCGAGCGCCTGCGCAGCGGTGAGCTGTCGACGCTCCGCGTCCCGGGAACGGCCGTCTTCCTCAACCGGGGCAAGCAGACCACGCCGCTGGCCATGCGGGCCAACGTCGAGCACAACCACGTACGGCACGACCAGGTCGTGCTGCTGGCCATCGAGACCGAGCCGGTGCCCCGCGTCCCGGCCGAACGGCGGCTCGTCGTCGACGACCTCGGCTACAGCGACGACGGCATCATTCACGTCACCGCCCGGTTCGGCTACATGGAGACGCCGGACGTGCCCAGCACCCTGGCCGTGCTCGATCCGGCGCGGACCGAAGGGCCGCTGCAGCTCGACCGGGCGTCCTATTTCCTGTCGACGATCGAACTCCGTCGGGGCAAGGCACCGACGATGGCCCCTTGGCGCAAGCGGCTGTTCATCGCCACCTCGTACATCACCGCGGACGCCGCCGAGTACTTCGGCCTCCCCCGGGACCGCACGGTCATCATGGGCTCCCAGATCGACGTGTAGACGCGGAATCCCGGGCGGTCCGGTCGGCGAGGGAGGGATGACCGGCCCGCCCGGGAGATCAAGGGCCCGGTTACAGGCCCACGTCGCGGCGGCTGACGTCCTCCAGGGACTCCCGGCGGACCAGCAGGCGGGCCTGTCCGTCGCGGACGGCGACCACGGGCGGGCGGCCGACCAGGTTGTAACCGGAGGCCATGGACAGGTGGTAGGCGCCGGCCACGGGAACGGCGACCAGGTCGCCCGGACGCACGTCGGCGGGGAGGTCCGCGTCGGCGGCGAGGACGTCGCCGGCCTCGCAGTGCCGGCCCACCACCGTCACCCGGGCGGTGTCGGCGGTGCTGCGCCGGCCGATCAGACGGGGGGCGTAGCGGACGCCGTAGAGGGCGGGACGCGGGTTGTCGCTCATCCCGCCGTCGACGGCCACGAACACGTGCCCGCCGGTGTGTTTGACGGACAGGACGCGGTAGACGGCGATGCCCGCCGGTCCCGCGACGGCCCGTCCCGGTTCGATGACCAGGCGGGGGACGGGGAGCCCGGCCGCGGCGCAGGCGGCGGTGAGTTCGGTACGTACCTTGCGGGCCAGCGTGGTGAGGTCCAGGGCCGGTTCGCCCGGACGGTAGGCGATGCCGTGGCCGCCGCCGAGGTCGATCTCGGGCAGGACCAGGCCGTGCTGCCGGTGCAGCCGACTCATGAGGCCGACCATGCGGCGGACGGCGACCAGGTACGGCGTGACGCTGGTGATCTGCGAGCCCAGGTGGCAGTGCAGGCCGGTGAGTTCGAGCTGCGGCTGGTCGAGTATGCGGGTGATGGCGTGGGCCGCGTAGCCGTCGGTGATGGACAGGCCGAACTTCTGGTCGTCGGTGCCGGTGCGGATCTTCTCGTGACCGCCCGCGCTGATGCCGGGCACCACCCGGACCATCACCTTCTGGTGGCCGTCCGGGCCGACGGCGGCGGCCAGCCGGGTGATCTCGGAGGGGCTGTCGATGACGATGCGGCCGACGCCCAGCCGCAGGGCGAGATCCAGGTCGCGGGGGGACTTGGCGTTGCCGTGCAGCACGATCCGCTCGGGCGGAAAGCCGGTGGTGACGGCGAGTTCGAGCTCACCGGCGGAGCAGACGTCGAGGCCGAAGCCCTCCTCGTCCATCCAGCGGGCCATCGCTCGGCACAGGAACGCCTTGGCCGCGTACAGGACTTCCGCGTCGGGGAAGGCGTCCCGGTAGGTACGGCAGCGGTCGCGGACCTCGGCCTCGTCCAGGACGTAGACGGGCGTGCCGAAGCGGTCGGCGACCTCGGCGATCGGTACACCGCCCACGGCGAGGTGGCCGTGCGGTGCCTCGGTGGTGGAGGCGGGCCACACCGACAGGTCCACCGCGGTGGTGGCTGCGTCGGTCGCGGTGGTGGGTTCGTGAACCGTGGTCATCGTGGCTGCCCCTCTCAGGCGATCCACAGCGCGGGCATCTCGTGGGTGACCGGCCCGGCCGGTGGGACGGGGGCCACCGGTGTGATCGGGGTGGGCGGTGTGACCCGCGCGGGCGCCGGGGCGGTGAACTGCGGGTCGACCGTGACGGCGGTGACGCCGAGCGGCGCGGTCAGCGCGCGCAGCGCGGGCTCGGCGAGCCTGATCCATGCCTGGTCGGGCCCGAGGGTGGCGGTCAGCCGACGCTCGGAGGTGAAGCCGACGGCCGTACGGTCGCCGAGCGGGGTGCGGAAGAGCCGGGCCGCGCACCCGGAGGGTCCCGGTCGGACCGGTACGTACAGGGGTCCGGCCGGGAACCGATCGGCGGGCTCGGGGTCTTCGCCGTGGAGGAGTTCTGTCATGGGGTGCCTCCCGAGGGGCAGGGAGCGTGGGTTCTGATCCGTGGGACCCCGGACGCGGGGAGGCGGTCCGGGGTTCGCTGTCGACGTTATGCCCGGAGCCCCCGGCCCTCGGACCGGTCCTGACGGGACGCTGACGAGGATCCGGTCGACTTTGACGGGACGCTGACAGTGCTGGCGGGAGGGTGCCGAGAGGACCGTCAGAGAGGCGCCAAGAACCGGTGCCCGCAGTGTCGAGGGCCGGGGAACGGAGGTGAGATGGGGGGCGGTTCCACAAGAATTCACCGACCGGGAACCCTCGGTCGGCCCGTGCAGAAGGTGAAGTCCATGCCCGACTCCCCCACGCCCCCGGCCGCTCGCGTCGTCGTCGGCGTGGGTGACTCGCCGGGAAGCCTCACGGTCCTGGGCCGGGCCGCCGACGAGGCCCGGCTGCGGGGTGCGGAGCTCTGGCCGGTGGTCGCCTGGGAGCCACCGGAGGGGATCTCGCCGCTCGCAGGTTCCCGGCCACGAGGACCTTGGTCCCGGAGTGGGAGCGGCTCGCCGGGGAAAGGCTCGTGGAGGCGCTGCGGGACGCGTTCGGCAGCGCCTCCACGGGGCTGCCGGGGCGGGCGCTCGTCGTCCGGGGCGCTCCCGGACCGGCGCTGGTGCGCGTCGCCGACCGGGACGGCGACCTCCTCGTCGTGGGCGCCGGCGCACGGGGTCTGCTGCGCCGCGCGCTGTGGCCGTCGGTCAGCCGCCACTGTCTCGCCCACGCCGTCTGCCCCGTTCTCGCGGTCCCGCCCTCCCCGCTCCAGGCGGCGTTGACGGCCGCGCACCGCCGCAACGCCCTGCGGCTGCGCCTGGACACCGGTCACCTGGAACGGGAATGCGAGAGCGTGCCGCCCGACGCCTGAGGGAAGCACCGACGAAACGGGTCTTCACCGGAGACGAAAATCCTGGTGGGGCCCGTTTCTTGTTGTAGCGGCGGGCTGTCCGACCCGGCCGGCGACAGGCTGCTCGGGTACCCGCTCCGCGGCCGGGATTCCACTGGGGCGGCGCAGCTCCGGGCCAGGTAGGAGCCGGTGGGGTCAGTGGTAGGCGTGCACGACGGCATGCCCCTTGCCGCGGCCGATCATCCACCGGTTGACCGGCGTGGTGAGCACGAAGGCCAGAGCCAGGGAAAGCGCGAGCGAGGCCCAGAACAGGAACTGGCCGAGGCCTGCGTCCATTGCACCGGGCACACCCACGACAACGGTGTTGTCGATCACTTCCATGACGGCGATGGACACGGTGTCCGCGGCCAGCGCGACCCTGAGCGCCCGGCGGAGCGGCAGCCCGGCACGCAACACGCCACGCATGGTCAGCGCGTAGCCGAAGACGAAGGCGAGCGCGATGGAGAGGGCGACGGTGGTCGCGTTGTGCAGTCCTGCGGCAGTACCGATGACCATGCCGAGGACTTCGCCGATGGCGCAGCCCGTCAGGCAGTGCAGCGTCGCCTGAGCGGCGGTGCGCCAGGACGTGCCGGAGTCGTGGTGGGCGTGGTGCTGGTGGTGTGCGGTGTGGTCCATCGTCGGCCTCCCCTTACCGGATCGTGTCTCCCACCTAACTACATACCCCCCTAGGGTATTCCGATGTGGTGAAACGGGCTCCTGTGAATGTTTCGGGTTCGGTGGATCGGCCCACGGGCTCGGGGCGGCTGTCCGGCAACCGCCCCGAGCCCGGGAAGGCCGAAGGTTCTGCTACTTGCCGAGCATCTCGTCCATGCCGGTGATCTCGGACGACTGCGAGGTGACGATCGACTTCGCCATCGTCATGGCGGGACCGTAGGCGCCCTTGTCCCGCTCGGTCTTCGCCATCGCGATCGCACCTTCGTGATGCCTGATCATCATCTGAAGGAACGCCTTGTCGAAGGCGTCACCGGAGAGACCCTTCAGCTTGCCCATGTCGTCGTTCGACATCATGCCGGGCATCGACGAGCCGGAATGGTCCATGCCCGGCATGCTCTCCATGCCGGACGTGTCCGCGTCCGGGACCTTCGCGTCCCAGGCCTTCAGCCAGCCGGACAGGGTGTTGATCTCCGGATCCTGCGCTTGCTTGATCTTCGCGGCCAGGTCCTTCACCTGCTGGGACTTCGCCCGCGAGGAGGCCAGGTCGGCCATGGCCACGGCCTGCCGGTGGTGCGGGATCATCCCCTGCGCGAACGACACGTCCTGCGCATTGCGACTGCCCTGCGCGGCGGAAGCGGTGCCCGAGGGGCCGGCGGTGGACATCGCCCCCGCGTCGTGGCCTGTGTGCCCTGACGGCGAGGACGAGGAATCGCTGCTGCCGCAGGCGGCCAGCACCACCGCTGCGGTGGCGGCGGAGGCCAGGGCCACGGTCCGACGGAGGACAGAACGGCGAGGTGCCATGAGAGGTACGACTCCTTGAAGTGCCCGCGCCCACGCGCGGGAGAAACGGATGCATGCAGGCCGGAGCACGCCACCCCGTCAGGGGGTGCCGTGCGGGAGCCTCTAGATCCGCAGGAGCTGCAACTCGGAAAGATCGGGTGGTGCGCGGCCGTCGACCGACCCGGGAGCCGAACCCCCGCTGACGGCCGCCGCAGGTTCGACACGGGCAGCCACGCCGGACATCAGAGCGGGCGGAACGTAAGCAGTGGACGTACCGCCTGCCGCGCATGTCCCGCCGCTGTGGTCCATGACCATGCCGCCGCCACCCGCGTCGGACAGGTGCCGGCAGCCCGCACCGGCAACGTGGACGGGCGCGGGGCGATGCCCAGGAGACCCTGCCGACATCATGACGTCGTGCCGGCCCGCAGCCGGCATACCGGCGGGTGACAGGGCATGCATGCCCAGCACCCCCGCCACCACGGCCAGGACCAGCCACATCCAGCGCGCAGAACTCCCCCCGGAGTCGGCGCGAACGCTGGAGATCATGGGCTCATCGTATGGGTCTTCCTCCATCCCGGCAGCCAAACACTCCACCGAGTGCCTCGTCCCATGTCGTCGTTCCCCAACTGGCCCATGTGCTCGTCATCCTGTCGCCGGAGCGGCACTCGCCGTCTCGCTGGGCGGACACCCCCAAGCCTCCTGGATCCCAGCCCGACTCTTTCCCGCCGGATTTCCTCCCGCACGCCTTCGACCGCTTCAGCCGCGCCGAGGCGAGCCGCACCAC
Source organism: Streptomyces sp. NPDC021080 (assembly GCF_044333225.1). Taxonomy (NCBI): domain Bacteria; kingdom Bacillati; phylum Actinomycetota; class Actinomycetes; order Kitasatosporales; family Streptomycetaceae; genus Streptomyces; species Streptomyces sp. NPDC021080. The sequence goes on from NZ_JBIRQM010000010.1 coordinate 95,225, forward strand.
GCCCGGCGCGGGACTGGGCCTGGCCCTCGTGGCCGCGGTCGCCGCCTCGCACGGCGGAACGGCCCGCGCGGAGAACATCCCGCCAGGAGCCACGGGAACTGGAGGGGTCACGGGAGCCGCGGTCACGCTCGACGTGCCCTGCTGAGCCGGTCAGCGGGAGGTACGCCTCCCGGCGGCCCGGCGTACGAGACCGACCGCGGGAGCGATGGCCAACAGCACGGCCAGGGTCGCGTATCCGTGGTCGAGGGTGGTGAGCGTGGCGACGCCGGCCACCAGCAACGGGCCGCCCGCATCGCCGAGTTCGCGGCCGAGTTCAGCGGTTCCCATGGTCTGGCCGAGCCGTTCGGCGGGGGTCGAGGCGGCCAGGGCGGCGAAGCCGAGCGGGGTGATGAGGCCGGTCCCGGTGCCGATCAGGACCGCGCCGGACAGCACGCCGGCCACGCCCGGCAGGGTCGCGCAGCCCAGGCCGGCGGCGGTGAGCAGCAGCCCGGCCAGGATGCCGCCGCGCGCGGTGAGGCGCCCGGCGTCCAGGGCGCGTCCGGTCCGGGGCTGGACGACGGCCGCGCAGGCGGCGAGTACGGACACGGCCGCACCGGTGGCGACCGGGTCCAGGCCGGCCGTCCGGCCGGAGACGGGCAGGAAGCCCACGCCGACGGACAGGGCGGCGGTCGCGGCGGCCAAAGCCGCGGTCGGGCGGAGGAAGTCCGGATGCGTGAGCCGCCCGGCCAGGTCCAGCACTGTCTGGCGGGCCTTCGGCAGCGGCGGTACCGCGGGAACGGCGAGCGCCGCCCAGACGGCGACGGCCGCGCCGAGCACGGCCAGGACGACGAACAGCAGCCGGAGCCCACCGGTCCACACGAGGACACCGCCGAGCAGCGGGCCCAGCGTGTAGCCGACGGACTTGTAGAAGCCGTAACTGCCGAAGGCCCTGCCGTGCTTCGCCGCCGGGTTGAGCCGGGCGACCAGGGCGAAGGCCGAGGGAGAGAAGGCGGAGGCGGCGGCGCCCTGGCCGAGGCGCGCCGCCCACAGCAGACCGGGACTGTCCGCCAGCGCGTACACGGCGGAGGCGGCGGCGAACGCGACGAGTCCGCCGAGCAGGACCGGGCGGGCCCCGACGCGGTCCGCGAGCGTGCCGAAGACCGGCTTGAGCAGTACCTCGGCCCCGTCGTACAGGGCGAGCAGACCGCCGAGCACCATCAGCGACGTGACCGCGCCGCTCCCGTGGCCGCCGAGGTTCGCGGCGATGCCGTGGGCGCCGAACGCGGTGGTGAACCCGGCCGCGTACAACGGCCACATCTGCCGGGCCGGGGCCAGCCGTGCGACGGGGGTGTCGGTCATCGGCCGCTCTGGTGTTTCGCGCGGGGCACTGAAGCCCTGCTCCGTGCAGCCTTCACGAGCAGTCGCATAAGAGGCCCTTGATGTGAGCGGGGTCGTCGAGGAGTCCGTCGCGTTCCGCGGGAATCGGCCGATCACCCGCTGTGCCGCATGGAGAACGTCTTCATCTTCTCCACGAGCATCGCTTTCCACCTGGCATGCGGGAAAGTTCTTGGTGGTCGCGGGAGTCGATCTTCGGGACCATGGCATATCCCTTGGCCAGCACATTCCGTCGGTTCTCCCTGAGGTCGTCAGGAGGTGACCGAGGTCGGCCGGTCCGGCTGCTTCGGTCCGCCGCGCTCCGCCGCGCTCCGGCGCGGCCGGCAGGACGCGGCCCCGCAGTGACAGGGCCAGGTGCTCGCCCACCGGAGGACGGCGGCGAGCCGCAGGGCCGTGGCTCCGTCGGGGCGGCGGCCACGCCGTAGTGACGTGCCTGCAGGTTGATGACGAGGGCCCGTACGAGCTGCGGGTCGTCCTCCACCGCGAGCACCCCGGTCATGGGGTGTGCTTCTCCTGTCATGCCTGCGGGAGTTGGCACCCCGAGGTGTCAACTCCCGTCGCGCATCGCGTAAGGCGGTCAGTTCCTCGCGGCAAGGTCCTTGAGCGCGATGTTGAGTTTCAGGACGTTCACCTGCGGCTCGCCGATGAAGCCGAGGGTGCGGCCCTGGGTCTGCTCCTTGACCAGCTTCTGCACCGCGGTGACGGGCAGGCCGTTCTTCGCGGCGATCCGGTGCACCTGGATGTCGGCGTACTGCGGGGAGATGGCCGGGTCCAGGCCGGAGCCGGAGGAGGTGACCGCGTCCGCGGGCACGTCCGAGAGCTTCACCGTGTAGCCGTTCACCGAGTTGTCCTTCACGACCGCGGCCTTGGCGTCCTCGACCTGCTTGACCAGGTCCTTGTCGTCGGCGGCGAGGTTGGTGGCACCGGACAGGATCAGCTTGTACCGGGTGTTGATGCTGTTGCTGCCGAGTCCGTTGGCGGGGCGGCCCTGGAACCACTTCAGGTCCGGGTCGGGGGTTTCCTGGCCCTTCTTCAGCGGCAGGTCGTAGGACTGCCCGATGAGGGAGGAGCCGACGACCCTGCCGTCCGCCTTGATCTCGGAGCCGTTGGCCTTGCCGTTGAACAGACCCTGGGCGACCCCGGTGACGGCGAGCGGGTAGATCACGCCGGTCACCACGGTGAGCACGAGGAGGGCGCGCAGGGCTGCCCAGAGCAACCGGGCGGTGTTCGTAACCGAGTTGTTCATGGGATCAGCCGATTCCGGGGATGAGGGAGATGAGCAGGTCGATGAGTTTGATGCCGATGAACGGGGCGATCAGGCCGCCGAGTCCGTAGATCGTGAGGTTGCGGCGGAGCATCTTGTCGGCGCTCATCGGGCGGTAGCGCACGCCCTTCAGGGAGAGCGGGACCAGCGTGATGATGATGAGCGCGTTGAAGACGACGGCGGAGAGGATCGCGGAGTCAGGCGAGGACAGGTTCATGATGTTGAGCTTGTCCAGGCCCGGGTAGACCGCGGCGAACAGCGCCGGGATGATCGCGAAGTACTTGGCGACGTCGTTGGCGATGGAGAAGGTCGTCAACGCGCCCCGGGTGATCAGCAGTTGCTTGCCGATCTCGACGATCTCGATGAGTTTGGTGGGGTTGGAGTCCAGGTCCACCATGTTCCCGGCCTCCTTGGCGGCCGAGGTCCCGGTGTTCATGGCCACGCCGACGTCGGCCTGGGCGAGCGCGGGGGCGTCGTTGGTGCCGTCACCGGTCATCGCGACGAGCTTGCCGCCCGCCTGTTCCCGCTTGATCAGCGCCATCTTGTCCTCGGGGGTCGCCTCCGCGAGGAAGTCGTCGACGCCCGCCTCCTCGGCGATCGCCTTGGCGGTCAGCGGGTTGTCACCCGTGATCATGACGGTCTTGATGCCCATCCGGCGCAGCTCGTCGAACCGCTCCCGCATGCCGTCCTTGACCACGTCCTTGAGGTGGATGACACCCAGGACCCGGGCACCGTCGGTGTCCTGGACGGCCACCAGCAGCGGAGTGCCGCCCGCTTCGGAGATCCGGCTGGAGAGGGTGTCGGCATCGGCCGAGACCTCGCCGCCGCGCTCGGTGACCCAGGCGATGACCGAACCGGCCGCGCCCTTGCGGATCCTGCGTCCGTCGACGTCGACGCCGGACATGCGGGTCTGGGCGGTGAAGGCGATCCACTCGGCACCGGCCAGCTCGCCCTGATGACGCTCGCGCAGCCCGTACTTCTCCTTCGCCAGGACGACGATCGAACGGCCCTCGGGAGTCTCGTCCGCGAGCGAGGAGAGCTGGGCGGCGTCGGCCACCTCGGCCTCGGTGGTCCCCGTCACCGGGACGAACTCCGAAGCCTGCCGGTTGCCCAGCGTGATGGTGCCGGTCTTGTCCAGCAGCAGCGTCGAGACGTCACCGGCGGCCTCGACCGCCCGTCCGGACATGGCGAGCACATTGCGCTGCACGAGGCGGTCCATGCCCGCGATGCCGATCGCGGAGAGCAGCGCGCCGATGGTGGTCGGGATCAGGCAGACCAGCAGGGCCACCAGCACGACCATCGTCAGATGCGTGCCCGCGTAGTCGGCGAACGGCGGCAGCGTGGCACAGGCCAGCAGGAACACGATCGTCAGCGAGGCCAGAAGGATGTTCAGCGCGATCTCGTTGGGCGTCTTCTGCCGGGCCGCGCCCTCCACCAGGGCGATCATCCGGTCGATGAAGGTCTCACCGGGCTTCGTCGTGATCTTGACGACGATCCGGTCGGAGAGCACCTTCGTGCCGCCGGTCACCGCCGACCGGTCGCCGCCCGACTCACGGATGACCGGGGCCGACTCACCGGTGATCGCCGACTCGTCGACGGAGGCGACACCCTCGACGACGTCACCGTCGCCGGGGATGATGTCGCCGGCCTCGCAGACGACCAGGTCACCGATCGTCAGTTCGGTACCCGGCACCTGCTCCTCGGACCGGCCGTCCCCCGCGAGCCGCCGGGCGACGGTGTCGGTCTTGGCCTTGCGCAGCGTGTCCGCCTGCGCCTTGCCGCGCCCCTCGGCCACCGCCTCCGCCAGGTTGGCGAAGACGACGGTGAGCCACAGCCAGGCACTGATCGCCCAGCCGAACCACTGGCCCGGGTGTTGGAAGGAGAAGGCGGTGGTCAGGACCGACCCGATCCACACCACGAACATCACGGGCGACTTGACCATCACCCGCGGGTCCAGCTTGCGGAAGGCCTCCGGCAGCGACTTCAGCAGCTGCTTCGGGTCGAAGAGACCCCCGCCGACCCTTCCTTCGTCCTTGTGCCCGGTGGGGACGTCACTGTGCGGCGCCCGGGTGGGTATGGCTGTGGACATCGAGTCCTCTGAGTTCTCTGTGCGGGTCGTCATCACGCCAGCCCCTCGGCCAGCGGGCCCAGAGCGAGGGCCGGGAAGTAGGTCAGGCCGGTGATGATCAGGATCGCGCCCACCAGTAGACCGGTGAACAGCGGCTTCTCGGTGCGCAACGTGCCCGCGGTCACCGGGACCGGCCGCTGTCCGGCGAGCGAGCCGGCCAGTGCCAGGACGAAGACCATCGGCAGGAACCGGCCGAGCAGCATCGCGAGCCCGGTCATCGTGTTGTACCAGTCGGTGTTCGCGTTCAGGCCGGCGAAGGCCGAGCCGTTGTTGTTCGACGCCGAGGTGAAGGCGTACAGCACCTCGGAGAATCCGTGCGCGCCGGAGTTGAGCATGGAGTGCGGCGGGGTCGGCAGCGCCATGGAGGCCGCGGTGAAGACCAGCACCAGGGCGGGGGTGATGAGGATGTAGCAGGCGGCGAGCTTCATCTCGCGGCCGCCGATCTTCTTGCCCAGGTACTCGGGGGTGCGACCGACCATCAGACCCGCGATGAACACCGCGATCACAGCCATGATCAGGATGCCGTAGAGGCCGGAGCCGGTGCCGCCGGGCGCGATCTCGCCCAACATCATGCTGAGCATGGTGATGCCGCCGCCGAGTCCGGTGAACGAGGAGTGGAAGGAGTCCACCGCACCGGTCGACGTGAGGGTGGTCGCCACCGCGAAGATGGAGGAACCGCCGACGCCGAAGCGAACCTCCTTGCCCTCCATCGCCCCGCCGGCGGCCTGCAGTGCCGGGCCGTGGTGGGCGAACTCGGTCCACATCATCAGGGCGGTGAAGCCCAGCCAGATGGTGACCATCGTGGCGAGGATCGCGTAGCCCTGCTTCACCGAGCCGACCATCACGCCGAAGGTCCGGGTCAAGGAGAACGGGATCACCAGGATCAGGAAGATCTCGAAGAGGTTCGTGAACGGGGTCGGGTTCTCGAAGGGGTGGGCCGAGTTGGCGTTGAAGTAGCCGCCGCCGTTGGTGCCGAGCTCCTTGATGGCCTCCTGGGAGGCGACCGCGCCACCGTTCCACTGCTGCGAGCCACCCATGCTGTGCCCGTTGAAAAACTGTCCGACCTCATGGATGCCGGAGAAGTTCTGGATCGCACCGCACGCCACCAGGACGAGGGCGGCGACGACGGACAGCGGCAGCAGGATGCGCAGCGTTCCGCGGACCAGGTCGGTCCAGAAGTTGCCGAGTTCGCCGGTGCGCGAGCGGGCGAAGCCGCGCACCAGCGCCACCGCGACCGCCATGCCGACAGCGGCGGAGAGGAAGTTCTGCACGGCCAGACCGGCGGTCTGCACGACGTGCCCCATGGTCTGCTCGCCGTAGTACGACTGCCAGTTCGTGTTCGTCACGAACGACACGGCCGTGTTGAACGACTGCGCCGGATTAACCGAGGAGAAGTGCAGCGAACCCGGCAGCACGCCCTGCAGCCGCTGCAGGAGATAGAGGAACAGGACACTGACCGCGGAGAAGGCCAGGACACCGCGCAGATAGGCGGGCCAGGTCATCTCCGCGTCAGGATCGGCACCGATGCCCTTGTAGATCCACTTCTCCGCCCTGAGGTGCCTGGTGGAGGAGTAGACCCGGGCCATGTAATTGCCGACGGGGACGTGGACGAGCGCCAGCGCGCCGATGAGGGCGACGAGCTGGAGCACGCCTGCGAGTACGGAACCCATGTCGCCCGCCGCGGTAGCAGCTGATGTCACGGTCAGAACCTCTCCGGGAAGATCAGGGCGAGGACGAGATAGCCCAGCAGGGCGACGGCCGTGATCAGGCCGACGACGTTCTCGGCGGTCACAGCTTCGTCACCCCCTTGGCGACAAGGGCCACCAGCGCGAAACCCGCGAGCACGGTGACGACGAAGGCCAGATCGGCCATCGCGAACTCCTGAGGTGAGGTTCGGTTGAAGCGGACGGTTAGAGGAAACCGCTTCCGTGGCCGGATTCGGACGCCGTTGACGGCTCCCTTACGGCGGTGCGCGCGGCTTTGACGGAGCCCTTACGGCCGTCGGCCCGCACCGGCGAGCAGGCCACCGTGGACTTCGTCCGTCCGCGTCACGAAAGCCGGAAGCGGAGCCGGCGGATCACGGTGTCCGTCTCCCGGCGTACCGCGTGGGCGACCACCGCACCCCGCTGGTTCTGCAGCAGGCTCCCCCACGCTCCGCCGAGGAAGGCCGCCGCCGTCAACGCCTCCGGCATGAGCCGGGAGAGCGAGGAGCGCGAGGCCGATCGCCTCCGGGCCGCGTGCTCACCAAGTCTTAACGCCGTCTTGATGCGCGCCCATGCCCCAGCCGCGGGCCATGACGTGACTGCTTGCTTACGCTGGTGCGGCCATTCGAGTGATGGCCATGCCTTCGCTGAGCCGCACACCGGGAGAACACGTCGATGGCCACCACCGAACACCCTCCGCCGAGCCGACTGCGGGCATGGATGCTGGAGGGTCTGTCCGAGGTGGGCAGACACGGTGGCCACGCAGAGCCGCACGCCGCGCCGGAACCCGCGCACAAGGGGCAGCGCTGGTGGCGGGTGATGTGTCTGACCGGCGTCGACTACTTCTCGACCCTCGGTTATCAGCCCGGCATCGCGGCTCTGGCGGCCGGCCTCCTGTCACCGATCGCGACGATCGTGCTGGTCGTCGTCACCCTGGCCGGCGCCCTGCCGGTCTACCGCCGGGTGGCCGAGGAGAGCCCCCACGGCGAGGGCTCCATAGCGATGCTGGAACGCCTGCTGTCCTTCTGGCAGGGCAAGCTCTTCGTCCTCACCCTGCTGGGCTTCGCGGCGACCGACTTCCTGATCACCATCACCCTTTCGGCGGCGGACGCGTCGACGCACCTGGTGGAGAACCCGCATCTGACGGAAGCCCTGCACGGCAAGCAGATGCTGATCACGCTGGTCCTCGTCGCACTGCTCGGCGCGGTCTTCCTCAAGGGGTTCCTGGAGGCGATCGGCGTCGCGGTCGCCCTGGTCGGGATCTATCTGAGCCTGAACGTCGTGGTGGTGGTCGTGGGCCTGTGGCACGTCCTCACCGCAGGTCACGTGGTGACCGACTGGACCAGCGCCTTGACCGCGGAACACGGCAACGTCTTCGTCATGATCGGAGTCGCTCTCGTCGTCTTCCCGAAGCTCGCCCTCGGTCTGTCGGGCTTCGAGACCGGCGTGGCCGTCATGCCGCACGTCCAAGGGGACCCCGGCGAGACCGAGGAGCGGCCGACCGGCCGGATCAGGGACACCAAGAGGCTGCTCACCACCGCCGCGCTGATCATGAGCTGCTTCCTGATCGCCACGAGCTTCATCACCACGCTGCTCATACCGGAGAACGAGTTCAAGCCGGGCGGCGCGGCCAACGGCCGCGCCCTCGCCTACCTCGCGCACGAGTACCTCGGCAACGCCTTCGGCACGGTGTACGACGTCTCGACCATCGCCATCCTGTGGTTCGCCGGCGCCTCCGCCATGGCCGGGCTGCTCAACCTGATGCCGCGCTATCTGCCCCGCTACGGCATGGCCCCGCACTGGGCCCGTGCGGTGCGTCCGATGGTCATCGTCTTCACGCTGGTCGCGTTCCTCGTGACCTGGATCTTCGACGCCGACGTCGACGCCCAGGGCGGCGCCTACGCCACCGGTGTCCTCGTCCTGATCAGCTCGGCCGCCGTCGCCGTGACCATCGCGGCCCGCAAGGCCGGACAACGGAACTGGACGATCGCCTTCGCGCTCATCTCGGCCGTGTTCCTCTACACGACCGTGGTGAACGTCATCGAACGCCCGGACGGTGTGAAGATCGGCGCCTTCTTCATCGTCGGCATCATGCTGGTCTCGCTGCTGTCCCGGCTGTTCCGCGCCTTCGAGCTGCGCGTGACCAGTGTGACGCTCGACCCGGTCGCGGAACGATTCATCCGGGACATGGCCAACCGCAAGCTGCGGTTCATCGCCAACGACCCCGGGCACCGCGACAAGGCCGAGTACCGGGACAAGGCCGAGCAGATCCGCGCGGACAACGACATGCCGGAGCAGGAGGACTTCGTCTTCGTCGAGGTGACGGTCACCGACCCGTCCGAGTTCGAGGCGGGCCTGACCGTACGCGGCGAGGTCCTGCACGGGCGCCATCGCGTGCTGACCCTGGAGTCGGCGTCCATCCCCAACGCCCTGGCCGCGCTTCTCCTGCACGCGCGCGATCTCACCGGCTCCATCCCGCACATCTACTTCGAGTGGACCGAGGGCAGCCCGTTCGCCAACTTCCTGCGCTTCTACCTCTTCGGACAGGGCGAGGTCGCCCCGGTCACGCGCGAGGTGCTGCGCGAGGCGGAACCGGACCGGGCCCGCCGCCCCCATGTCCACACCGGCTGACGTCGGTCCGCGCGTATGGAACCCGTCAGCATCCACGCCTTTGGCGTCAGGAGTCCGTCAGCGACGATCGCCGGACCCGGCGGGGCCGCATAGCGTCGGTTGCGTGGAACGAAGCGGACCGGTCGGCCCGGTCGGCGACCGGAACTGGAGTGGCAGCGCGCGGCTCGCGGTGACCTGCGCCCTGCTGTTCTGCGCCATGGCCCTGCTCGTCGACTGGGACGCGGGCAGCGTGACACCCCTGCGCGCCCTGCTGTGGCTCACGGTGTCCGCGGCGGTGGGTGTCGTCCTGCTGCCACCCCGGGTGAGCGCCGGCCCCGGCTGGCTGGCGGTCCGCACACCGTGGCGCCGACGCGTCGTCCGCACGGACGCGCTGACGAGCGTACGGCAGTACGACGGTGTTTCCTCCCACCTCGTCCTGCGGGACGCGAGCGGCCACCGCCTGGAGCTCGACCCCCGCGTCCTCACCGCGAACCCGCTGATCTGGCACGAACTCGACACCGGCGTGCGCCGCTCCGTCGAGCGCGGCACACTGCGCCACGGAGCCGAGTTCCTCGACCGGCTGGGGCACCGGATCGACGACGAGACGGTGCGCGCCGTACTGAGGGCATCGGGGCTGTCTCGCTGAGCGGCAAGGGCAGGGGTAGGAGCAGGGGCAGGGGCAGTCCAAACGGGCCTTCTCGCCGTCCGGGGCGAGAGGGCCTCGGCGTCACAGGAGCGGAGGCCTCCGGTTCACAGGCCCGCTATCGCGTTCCAGCGCTTGGCGAACTCCGTGCGTTCGTCGGCGGTGATGTCGCGGGCGATCGCGAGGCGCTTCCGCATGGTCGCGTCCGGGAAGATCAGCGGGTCCTCGGCGAGGGCGGCGGTGTCCTTGTCCTTGGAGGAGGCGAGGACGTCCTGGGCGGCGGGGACCGGACAGACGTAGTTGACCCAGGCGGCCAGCTCGGCGGCGACCTCCGGCTCGTAGTAGAAGTCGACGAGCTTCTCCGCGTTGGCCTTGTGCCGGGCAAGGTTGGGGATCATCAGCGACTCGGCCCACAGTTCGGCGCCCTCCTCGGGGACGACGAAACGGATGTCGGGGTTGTCGGCCTGGAGCTGGATCACGTCGCCCGAGTAGGCCTGGCAGGCCAGCACGTCCCCGCCGGCCAGGTCCTTGATGTAGTCGTTGCCGGTGAAGCGGCGGATCTGACCGCGGCGGACCTGCTTCTCGACCTGATCGCACACCTGATGGAAGTCGTCGGCCCGCCACTTCGTGATGTCGACGCCGTTGCCCTGCATGAGCAGCGCGAACGCCTCGTCCAGGCCGGAGAGCAGGGTGACCCGGCCCTTGAGGTCGTCGGCCCACAGGTCGGACACGTGCCGGATCTCGCGACCCGTCTTGCGGCGGTTGTACGCGATGCCGGTGATCCCCGACTGCCAGGGCACCGAGGCCTTGCGGCCGGGGTCGAAGGCGGGCGAACTCAGCAGCGGATCAAGGTACTTGGCGACGTTCGGCTGCCGGGTCCTGTCCATCTCCTGGACCCAGCCGAGCCGGACGAAACGGGCGCACATCCAGTCGCTGATGACGATGAGGTCGCGGCCGGTCCGCTGGTGGTTCATCAGGGACGGACTGATCTTGCCGAAGAACTCGTCGTTGTCGTTGATCTCCTCGATGTAGTCGACGGAGATCCCGGTGCGCTTCTCGAAGGCCTCCAGCGTCGGCCGCCGGGTGGTGTCCTCGTCGTCGGTGTCGATGTACAGCGGCCAGTTCGCCCAGGTCAGCCGCTTGTCCGTGGCGGAGAGGTCGGCTCCGGCCCGGTCGCCCGGCCCCACGTACGCCGCCGGCACCCCGCATCCCGCGAGGGCGCCGAGCGCGGCACCACCGCCCAGGGCGCGCAGCAGGGACCGGCGGGAGGGGGCGAGGTCTTCCGATTCACGGGCACGCGCGAAGCATGCCGACCCTGGCCCGGTCCGGACAATGGACGCTGCGTCGATCACTCGCGCGTGGGCCCGACACCCTGTCGATCCGTGTCCGGGCGCGGCAGCGCGCACGGCGGGAACGTGACCCTCACCGACAGGCCGCCCCGCGGACGGGGCCACGCCTCGACCGTGCCGCCGTGGGCGGTGGCCACGGCCGTGACGATGGACAGGCCGAGCCCGAGGCCCTCGCGGGGCCGACCCTTCCCGCGCGGGTGCGTGCGGGTCCGTTCCGCGCCCAGTCGCCGGAACGGCTGGAAGAGTCCGGCCACTTGCTCACGCGCGATCACCGGGCCGGAGTTGTCGATCCGCAGGACCGGGCGCCCCGCCTCGGTCCCGGTCCACAGGCGGACCCACCTCTCGTCGCCCCCATGGTTGTTGTGCCGTACGGCATTGTCCGCGAGGTTGACCACGAGTCGCTCGATCAGCTGGGGGTCGCCCAGCACGAGCGCGGAGCCGAGATCGGCCCGCACCTGCGGCCCGCCCCCCTCGGACCCGCCGCACTCGGACCCGCCCTCCTCGGGCGCGCCTTCCTGGGACCCGCCGCCCTCGGACTCGGCATCCCCGGGCCCGCCACCCTCGAACCCGCCGTCCCCGGGCGCGCCTTCCTGGGACCCGCCGCCCTCGGACTCGGCATCCCCGGGCCCGCCGTCCCCGGGCCCTCCGTCCGGCTCCTCGCCGGACGGCGACCCGGCACCACAGGAGCCGTCGTCCACCACCGCGCCGTCCGGCAGCCGTTCCCGCACCATCTCGGCGAGGTCGACGAACTCCCTGCGCTGAAGCCCGCGTTGGCTGCGGGCAAGAGTCAGCAGGGCGTCGATGAGACGCGCCTGTTCCTGTCCGGCGGCGCGAACGCGCAGGCACGCGGCCCGCAGACTCTCCACCGACGCCCCGGGGTCGGCGAGCGCGACGTCCACGATCGCCTGCTGGAGCGTGAGGGGTGTGCGCAGTTCGTGCGACGCGTTGGCGACGAACTGCTTCTGTGCCTCGAACGCGCCCTCCAGCCGCCCCAGTACGTCGTCGAAGGTGTCCGCCATCGCCTTCAGTTCGTCCTCGGGACCCGGCATCGCCAGCCGCTGGCGGAGGTTGTCCGCGGAGATCCGCCGGGCGGCGGCGGTCATCGTGCGCAGCGGCGCGAGAACGCGTCCGGCCATCAGCCAGCCCAGGACCACCGAGGCGAACGTCATCACGGCGAGCGCGATGCCCGCCTCGACGAGCAGTTGGTGCAGTTGATCGGCGCGCAGGGCCTCGGCGTACATCGTGAGGGTCGGCGGATCGGGGGTGTAGGCGTCACTGCCGGGCATCCCGGACCCCGAGACCGAGCCCCCGACCGCCGCCGACGGTGCGGCCCGCGACGCCAGCAGGTAGGTGAAGCCGAGCAGGGCGGCCCCCGCGGCCATGAACAGCGCGCTGTAGATCAGGGTGAGCCGCCAGCGGATACTGCGCGGAGCCGGCCGCCACCGGACACCGCCCGGAACCTGCCGTCCGCCGACGCCGCCGGGCACCTCCCGCCCGCGGGTGGTCTGCGGGGCTTGCCACCGACGGCGACCGGGCGGAACGGACCGCGGGCGCGTGCCGTACGGGGCCTGCCTCCCGCGGACACCTGCCGGGGCCTGCCGACCGCGGACGGCCGGCAGAACTCGCCACCAGCGGTGACCGGGCTGCGCCGACCGCGGGCGCGTGCCGTACGGGGCCGCCCGGTTCACGCCTGCGGACACGTCCGTCATGCGATCCGGTATCCCGCCCGGTCCACCGTCGCGATCAGCTGCGGCTCCCCCAGTTTGCGGCGCAGCCGGCTCACGGTGACCTTCACGGTCTGGCTGAAGGGATCGGCCGCCTCGTCCCAGGCCCGCTCCAGGAGTTCCTCGGTGGAGACCACGGCGCCCTGCGCGGCCAGCAGGAGTTCGAGCACGGCGAACTCCTTCGGGCTGAGGGCGAGCCCCGAACCGCCCCGGGTCGCCTGCCGCCTGGCCGGGTCGAGCCGCAGCTCCCCGCGGACCAGGACGGGAGGCAGCGCGGGCTGCGCGCGTCGCGCCAATGCCCGTACACGTGCCACGAGTTCGGCGAACGCGAACGGCTTGGGCAGATAGTCGTCGGCGCCGAGACCGAGTCCCATGACCCGGTCGGCCACCGTGCCGGACGCGGTCAGCATCAGCACTCTCGCCCGGCTGTCGCCCGCGGCCAGCGTCCGGCACACCTGGTCGCCGTGGACGCCGGGCAGATCGCGGTCGAGGACGACGACGTCGTACCCGTTGACCGCGGCGCGCTCCAGCGCCGTGGGCCCGTCCAGCGCGAGATCGACCGCCATGCCCTCACGGCGCAGCCCGGCGGCCACGGTCTCGGCCAGCTCTTCATGGTCCTCGACCACCAGCACACGCATGGCGGTCAGTGTGGCGGCCCGGTGGTTACACGGGGATAAGCGCCCCCTGTGCGAGCCCCCGCGCTCCTCGGCCGGGGCCGGACCCGCACTCGAGGTCGGCCCGCGGCCCCCGGCTCCCTGTCGGTTCGCGATAAGGGCGGCCGTTCCCGTGCCGTAACCGCTCCCGGGCTTGTCTGGAGCGCAGCACGACAGCGCACACCCCGCCGAGCCGTGTCCCGGCACGACGGATCCCGCCGGGCACATCGCGGCGCGACGCGTCGAACCACGACGCGCGACGGCACGGCGGCGCGCCGTCGTGCGCCACCCGTACGAACCGGCGGCACCGCCGCCCACCCCATGGAGGAAGCCCATGCGTGCACCGACCGCTCGGCCACGACGACTCGCCCTGGCCTGCGCCTTGATCTCGGCCGCCACTCTCGGGACCGTCAGCGCCTCGGCCGCTTCGGCGTCCGACAGGTCCACGGCGACGACGGGTACCGCCGCGTCGGCCCGGATCACGCAGCACTCGACGACCGGCAAGCCGCCGAAGGACGGTCTGCCCCCCGTCGGAGCCCCGGGCGCCGTCGGGTACCGGCCTACCTCGCACGCGCCCGGGGACGTGAACACCGCCAACGACGCGTTCGCGGCCTGCATGCGCGGCCACGGCCAGAAGGTCTTTCCCGCCTTCCACGCCTCGAAGGACAAGGAGGGCCGCATCCGGTTCAGCGTGCGGGTCGGGGCGACCAAGGGATTCGACCCGGACTCCAAGAGCTACCGCTCCGCGCAGAAGGCGTGCGCGCCGATCCTGAAGAAGGCCGGCATCACCCTCTCGTCGAAGGCCGGCCTGCCGGCGCCGCCCGTTCCGGGCAAGCCCGGCAAGCCCGGCTCCGGATCCGGCGGGGGCTCCGTCGGCGGCTCCATCGGAAGGTCCGACGGCGGCTCCGTCGGAAGCTCCGCCGGAGGCTTCGGCGAGGTGCCCGGATTCCACACGGAGAAGGGGAAGCCGGGCACACCCGACGAGCCCACGCTCTCCGGCGTGACCGAGAGCGCCTGATCCGGCGCGAAGGGGGAACAGCGTGGCCCCGGACGGGATCGACTCCCGTCCGGGGCCACGTGGTTCACACGACCGGCGCACGGCCGCAGGCAAGCGGTGGGCCGTGACGCGACGCCGGCCGACAGCCGGTCAGCCGGTCAGCCGGTCAGCCGGTCAGCCGGTCAGCCGGTCAGCCGGTCAGCCGGTCAGCCGACAACCCTCGGCCGTCGGGCCTCGGCCGGCAACCGTGAAGCCGTCGGCCGACGGTCCTCAGCCGTCCAGCGACGTCATCACGTGCTTGATGCGCGTGTAGTCCTCGAAGCCGTAGCCCGACAGGTCCTTGCCGTAGCCGGACTTCTTGAAGCCGCCGTGCGGCATCTCGGCGACCAGCGGGATGTGGGTGTTGATCCACACGCAGCCGAAGTCGAGGGACTTGGACAGGCGCATCGCGCGGCCGTGGTCCTTCGTCCAGACCGAGGAGGCCAGCGCGTAGTCGACGCCGTTGGCCCACTCGATGGCCTGCGCCTCGTCCGAGAAGGACTGGACGGTGATGACCGGGCCGAAGACCTCGTTCTGGATGATCTCGTCGTCCTGCTTGAGGCCGGAGACGACGGTCGGGGCGTAGAAGTAGCCCTTGTCGCCGACCTGCTGGCCGCCCGCCTCGACCTTGGCGTGCGCGGGCAGACGCTCGATGAACCCGGCGACCTGCTTGAGCTGGTTGGGGTTGTTCAGCGGGCCGTAGAGCACGTCCTCGTCGTCCGGCTGACCGGTCTTGGTCTCCGAGGCGGCCTTGGCGAGCGCGGCGACGAACTCGTCGTGGATGGAGTCCTGGACGAGGACGCGGGTGGCGGCCGTACAGTCCTGGCCGGCGTTGAAGAAGCCCGCGACCGAGATGTCCTCGACGGCCTTGGCGATGTCGGTGTCCTCGAAGACGACGACCGGGGCCTTGCCGCCCAGCTCCAGGTGGACGCGCTTGACGTCCTTGGAGGCCGACTCGGCGACCGAGATGCCCGCGCGGACGGAGCCGGTGATGGAGGCCATCGCCGGGGTCGGGTGCTCGACCATCGCGCGGCCCGTGTCACGGTCGCCGCAGACGACGTTGAAGACGCCCTTGGGCAGGATGCCGCCGAGGATGTCGGCGATCAGGACGGTGGATGCCGGCGTGGTGTCCGACGGCTTGAGGACGACCGTGTTGCCCGCGGCGAGGGCCGGGGCGAACTTCCACACCGCCATCATCATCGGGTAGTTCCACGGAGCGACCTGGGCGCAGACGCCGACGGGCTCGCGGCGGACGATCGAGGTCATGCCCTCCATGTACTCGCCGGCCGAGCGGCCCTCGAGCATGCGGGCGGCACCCGCGAAGAAGCGGATCTGGTCGACCATCGGGGGGATTTCCTCGGACCGGGTCAGACCGATCGGCTTGCCGGTGTTCTCCACCTCGGCCGCGATCAGCTCCTCGGCACGCTCCTCGAACGCGTCCGCGATCTTCAGGAGGGCCTTCTGCCGCTCGGCGGGGGTCTTGTCCCGCCACTCCGGGAAGGCCGCGGCGGCGGCCGCCATGGCGGCGTCCACGTCCGCCCGGCCGGAGAGCGGCGCGGTCGCGTACGCCTCGCCGGTCGCGGGGTTGACCACCTCCGTGGTCCGTCCATCGGCGGCATCGCGGAACTCTCCGTCGATGTAATTGCGCAGACGACGCAGCTCGGTGCTCACTGCCCGGCCCTCCTGTCGGATGTCCAACGACCCAGGTGTCCACTACCTGAGATGCCTGAGTCCCCACCCTAATCCGTGGCTCCACGTTTTCAACACCCCCGAACGGCCCAGAGCTGCGAAATCCGCAAGACACGTACCCGTAAACAACGAATTTCATCGCCCGAACCTTGCGGAACTGTCGATACGTCGTGCACAGTGGGGTCGTGGTCAGTCGAAGCGCGGAACCCAGGGACTCCCGCGAGTCCAGGAACGGCAGTCCCCAGCTGGACACCGTCTCCCTCGCCATCATCGAGCAGCTCCAGCAGGACGGACGCCGCCCGTACGCCGCGATCGGCAAGGCCGTGGGCCTCTCCGAGGCCGCCGTGCGCCAGCGGGTCCAGAAGCTGCTCGACCAGGGCGTCATGCAGATCGTCGCCGTCACGGACCCGCTCACCGTGGGATTCCGCCGTCAGGCGATGGTGGGTGTCACCGTCGAGGGCGACCTCGACCCGGTGGCCGAAGCGCTGGCTGCCATGTCGGAAGTCGAGTACGTGGTGATGACCGCGGGCTCGTTCGACATCCTCGCCGAGATCGTCTGCGAGGACGACGACCACCTGCTGGACGTCATCAACAAACGCATCCGGGCCCTGCCCGGGGTGCGCTCCACCGAGAGCTTCGTCTATCTGAAGCTCAAGAAGCAGACCTACATGTGGGGAACCCGATAACCGTGAGCACCAAGGACCTCAGCAAGACCGCGTACGACCACTTGTGGATGCACTTCACCCGCATGTCCTCGTACGAGAACGCGCCCGTTCCCACGATCGTCCGTGGTGAGGGCACCTACATCTACGACGACAAGGGCAAGCGCTACCTCGACGGTCTCGCGGGCCTGTTCGTGGTCCAGGCGGGCCACGGCCGCCAGGAGCTGGCCGAGGTGGCCGCCAAGCAGGCCGCCGAGCTGGCCTTCTTCCCCGTGTGGTCCTACGCCCACCCCAAGGCCATCGAGCTGGCCGAGCGCCTCGCCCACCACGCGCCGGGCGACCTGAACAAGGTGTTCTTCACGACGGGTGGCGGCGAGGCCGTCGAGACCGCGTGGAAGCTGGCCAAGCAGTACTTCAAGCTGCAGGGCAAGCCGACCAAGTACAAGGTCATCTCGCGTGCGGTCGCCTACCACGGCACCCCGCAGGGCGCCCTGTCCATCACCGGCCTGCCGGCCCTGAAGGCCCCCTTCGAGCCGCTGGTCCCGGGTGCCCACAAGGTCCCCAACACCAACATCTACCGCGCCCCGCTCTTCGGCGACGACCCCGAGGCCTACGGCCGCTGGGCCGCCGACCAGATCGAGCAGGAGATCCTCTTCGAGGGCCCGGACACCGTCGCCGCGGTCTTCCTGGAGCCGGTGCAGAACGCCGGCGGCTGCTTCCCGCCGCCGCCCGGTTACTTCCAGCGCGTGCGCGAGATCTGCGACCAGTACGACGTGCTGCTGGTCTCGGACGAGGTCATCTGCGCCTTCGGCCGCCTCGGCACGATGTTCGGCTGCGACAAGTTCGGCTACGTACCGGACATGATCACCTGCGCCAAGGGCATGACCTCGGGCTACTCCCCGATCGGCGCGTGCATCGTCTCCGACCGCATCGCCGAGCCGTTCTACAAGGGCGACAACACCTTCCTGCACGGCTACACCTTCGGCGGCCACCCGGTCTCCGCGGCCGTGGGCCTGGCCAACCTCGACCTGTTCGAGCGCGAGGGCCTCAACCAGCACGTGCTGGACAACGAGGCGAACTTCCTGAAGACCCTGCAGAAGCTGCACGACCTGCCGATCGTCGGCGACGTCCGCGGCAACGGCTTCTTCTACGGCATCGAGCTGGTGAAGGACAAGGCCACCAAGGAGACCTTCACGGACGAGGAGTCGGAGCGCGTGCTCTACGGCTTCGTCTCCAAGAAGCTCTTCGAGTACGGCCTCTACTGCCGCGCCGACGACCGCGGTGACCCGGTCATCCAGCTGTCGCCGCCGCTGATCTCCGACCAGTCGACCTTCGACGAGATCGAGGGGATCGTCCGTCAGGTCCTGACGGAGGCGTGGACCAAGCTCTGATCCCGAGCCGTGAGCCCGGCCCCGCCTTTTCCCCCGGCGGGTCCGGTCTTCCGTACGGCTGACCGGCACCGGCCCCGGTGGCGCCCGTTCGAGTGAGAATGGGCGGCCCGGGGCCGCGTGCTGTCCGGCCTCCCGGCCCCGACTCCTTAGCGTGCCCTGTAACCGATCGGCCCTGCCTTCGTTCCTCCGTCCGGGGGACCGAGCGACCTCGAAGAGATCGCCGGGCACGGCACATCAGATCCGAACGAGGTGTACGCCATGGTGGCCCCGCCCGACAACGACGTGCTCTGGGCACGCGCCCTGCACGTCGAGCACAACGGCTCGCCCGCGCTCAGCGGTGTCTCGCTCGGTGTCCGTGAGGGCGAGATCCTCGCCGTCGGCGGCCCGCGCGGCAGCGGCAAGACGACCCTCCTGCGCTGCCTGTCCGGCCAGTTGCTGCCGCAGCGGGGCGAGGTCTGGTTCAACAGCACGCCCGTGCACACCATGGGGCCGCTCACCCGCGAGCGGCTGCGCCGGGACCGGTTCGGCTGGATCGACCCCGTCCCGATGCTGGTCCCCGAACTGAACGCCTGGGAGAACACCGCCCTCCCGCTGATGCTGCGCGGCTGGACCCGCCGGGACGCCAAGACCGCCGCCCTGGAGTGGCTGACGCGCCTGGACATCGGCGGCTGTGCCCGCAAGCGCCCGCACGCCCTGCTCCAGTCCGAGCGGCAGCGGGTGGCCGTCGCCCGTGCCCTGGCCCCCGCGCCCACCGTGCTGTTCGCCGACGAGCCGACGGCGCCGCTGCACCGCGCCGACCGGACGCACGTACTGCGCACCCTCACCTCGGCGGCCCGGTCGCACAGCATCACCGTCGTCCTCGCCACCCACGACCCGGCCACCGCGGCCCTCGCCGACCGCACGGTGTCCCTGCTCGACGGACGGCGTGTGAACACCGTCCACCTGCCCCCGGTCGTCGAGGCGGAAGGCCGGGCCGCGTGCTCGCTCTCCGTCTAGCCCGCGGCGGCCACCCCCTCGTCCAGTTCCGCCGGCTCCTGGTCGCCGCCGCCTCCGCGGGCACCGGGTTCCTGCTGCTGTGCACACTGGGTTACGCGATGAGTCATCCGGACGCCTCGGCCGCCGGCGCGCTGCGCCTGGCCTGGTGCGTCGCCCCCCTCGCCGCCACGGTCTACTTCGCCGTCGCGGTGGCCCGCACCGACCCCGCCACCCGGCCCCGGTCCGGCCTGTCCGCCATCGGCCTCGGCCCGGGCCGGCTGATGGCGGTCTCCGCCGCCACCACGGCCCTGTCCACGCTCCTCGGTTCGCTGCTCGCGCTGCTCGTCTTCCTCCATCTGCGCGGCGATCTGACCGGCGTCCCGTTCGGCGGAGCGGCGGCGGACTTCCTCGCCTCCGGCCAGTCCCTGCCCCTGCCCGCGGCCCTGACGCTGCTCGTCCTGGTGCCGGCCGCGGCCTCCGGAGCGGCCGCCCTGGCCCTGCGCCCGCGCGGCGGCCGTCCGGCGCGCACCGCGTGGTCGTACGGCCGCACCTGGCTCTCGGCACGGCAGAACGCGGTCGCGAGCGCTCCCCGGCCCGGTACCCGCGGCGGCGACGGCCGGCCGGTGGCCGGCGCTCCCGGCAGGACCGCGCCCGGCACGCCCGGAGCGACCGGAACGGCCGAGGGGCTCACCGTGACCGGCACCGGCGACGGGTTCCGGGACGCGTCGACGGATGCCGACGGCGCCGTCCTGCCGGCACCCGACCCCCGAGCCCCCGGACCGGACGGCTCCGTCGGCCCCGACTTCCACTGGACCGCCGCGGCGTACGCCTCCGGGGAGACCCCGCGTCCGGCCCTGGAGGACCGTCCGGCCGCGGTCGCCCCCGAAGACCGAGCTCGACACGGATCCCCCTCCTCGTACGAGTTCATGGACATGCCGTACGCGGCCGAGGGGACGACTGTGGCGTACGCGGCCGATGGCGTGACGGCGGCATACGTGGCCGAGGGGGCGGCGATGGCGTACGAGGGGGCGTCCGTGCCCTGGGTGCGCGCGGACCTGCGCCGGGCCGCCGTGGCCGGCACCCGGCGGCCGACGCCCCCGCAGTCCTGCCCCGACGGGCTCCCCTGGGGCGCGGCCACGCTGGCGGCGGGACTCGCCGTGGAGACGTACGCGAGCCGTTCGGGACCCGCGCCCGCGCTCGCGCTGCCCGGCGGCTTCGCCGGCGGACCGGCCGGGGTGCTGCTCGGCTGGGTGCTGACGGCGCTCGGCCTGGCCCTCGCCGGGCCCGCGATCACGTATCTGTGCGGATGGCTGCTCCAGGCCGTACGGCCCGGCGCGCTGCGCCTGCTGGCCGGGCGGATGCTCCAGTCGGAGGCGCGGCGCATCGGGCAGCCGCTGGGGGTGGTGTGCGCGGTGGCGTCGGGCGGGTTCGCCATGACGGCGCTGTACACCGGCGCCCGGCCCGCGTTCGGTCCGCTGACCACCCTCGGCGCCCTGCTGGTGGCCGGGTGCACGCTGCTGACCCTGGCGACCGCCGCCGTCGAGGCGAGGCAGGCCCGTGCCGACACCACGGCGGCCCTGCTGCGGCTGGGGGCGCCCGCCTCGATGCTGCGCGCTGCCGCGGTTCTGCGCGCCGGGGCGCTGTTCGTCGTGTTCGCCCCGCTGACCTGGGTGGTCGCCGAACTGGCCGCGCTTCCTCTGATCAACTGACCGGCCCGCGGGCCGATCGGCCGAGACGCCCGCGGACCGGTCGGCGCGGTCCCCCGGAAAAAAGATCCGTGCCCGGCCGATGATTTCCGGGCGGGCCCCCGGTCTGTCCCTGCGAACGGCACAACACCGACGGGAGAACCTCGCATGTACCAGCAGATGATCTTCGTGAACCTGCCCGTGTCCGACGTCGCCGCCTCGAGGAAGTTCTTCACGGAGCTCGGCTACTCGATCAACCCCCAGTTCTCCACCGACGACTGCGCCTGCGTGGTGATCAGCGACACGATCATCGCGATGCTGCTCGGCAAGCAGCGCTACGCGGACTTCACCAAGAAGGAGATCGCGGACGCGACGAAGACCAGCGAGGTGCTGCTGTGTCTGAGCGCCGAGAGCCGCGAGAAGGTCGACGAGCTGGTCGACGCCGCCATCGCGGCGGGCGGTTCGGGGACCGGCGAGGCCCAGGACCAGGGCTTCATGTACGGCCGCGCCTTCGACGACCTGGACGGCCACACCTGGGAGGTCATGTGGATGGACCCGGCGGCGGTCCAGGGCTGAGCCCCACCGACCGGCCTGCGTTCCGAGGCCGGGCCTCACAGCCGGCCGGTTTCCCGGGGCCGGCGCGCGGTACAGGGGTCCGCGCGCCGGCCCGGCGCGTCGCCCGGAGCCCTGGGCCGGCCCTGGACACCGGTGGGGCATCCACCGGAGCGTCACCCGCCCACCGGACGAGCCCGGCTGACGCGACGACAGCCCACCTCCCCGGACACCACCGCACCGGGCGGGAACCCTGACACGGGCGCCTTTCGGTCTCGCATCCCGGCCCCGGGGCGGATCGCGGTACCGGCCACCCCACGACGGGGTCGGGTACCAGCCGTCCCGGGGGCGGGTCGGGTGCCGGTGTTCCGGACTTCGAGAGCGGCCGGACTCCGGGGCGGGTCGGGTGCCGGGTGCCCCGGACCCCGGTATCCCCGGTGTCCCCGGGCGGCAGCCCCTAGCATGGCCGCGTGCTGCCGACTCCTCTTCACGTCTCCCCCGACCATGAGATCGAATCCCTCGCCGAGTTCGACGGGGTCGTCTCGGCGGGCGGCTCGCTCGCCGGATTCCGGGTCCAGGCCGTCGACCTGACGGGCCGTACCCGGGAGCTGCTCTCCGTGGACACCACGGGTGCCGTGTTCCTCGGCTGCCCGATGGAGCCCGAGGCGGCCACGCGGGTCCGGCTCTCGGGCGCCCTCGTCTTCCCGCCCGTACCGGGCCTCCCCCTCGACCCGTACCGGGGTCGTCTCTACTCCCCCGGCGAACTCTTCGCCTCGCTCGACGAGGGATACGAGTCGACGCCGGACGCCCGCGCGTACGCCTGGTTCCAGCGGACCAAGGCCGACGGCGACATATTCGCCTCGATGGTGCGCGCGCTCCACGACGACTCCGTCTCGGACGCGCTCGACGAACTCCTCTCCGGTGTACGGGTGGTGGGCGTGATGGGCGGCCACGCGATGGAGCGCGGCACGGAGGCCTACGCGGGGGCCGCGCGGCTCGGCCGCACCCTCGCCCGCTCCGGCCTCATGGTCGCCACCGGCGGCGGCCCCGGCGCCATGGAGGCGGCGAACCTCGGCGCGTACGCGGCCCCGTTCGACGACGGCATGCTCGACGAGGCGCTGCGCGTGCTGGCCGCCGCCCCCTCGTTCACCCCGTCCGTCACCGACTGGGCGCGCGCGGCGTTCGAGGTGCGCGAACGCTGGCCCTCGGGCGGCCCCTCGGTCGGGGTCCCCACCTGGTTCTACGGCCACGAGCCGCCCAACGCCTTCGCCGAGCACATCGCCAAGTACTTTGCCAACGCGATCCGTGAGGACGGGCTGTTGGCCCGCTCGAACGCGGGGGTCGTCTTCCTGCCGGGCGCCGCCGGGACCGTACAGGAGATCTTCGACAACGCGACGCCCAACTTCTACGGGTCCAGGGGTGAGCCGACTCCCATGGTCCTGGTGGACCGCGCGCACTGGACCGAGCGGTTCCCGGCCTGGGAGCTGCTCAAGTCGCTGGCCCGGGACCGTGCGATGGAGTCGCGGATCGCGCTCGTCGACGAGGTCGATGACGCTCCGCAGGCGCTCAAACACCTCGGAGGTTAACGACTCGGCAAAGCCAACAGCGGGGGAGGGCATATGCATTGACAGCCCTTAGGTCGCGCTTATAAACCTGTGAAACCGCTGGGGGCCATGTTGCTGGAATGATTCACAGCAAATCCCCCAACACCCCCCGCAGTTGCGCAACCTGTGAAGGGCAATCGTGTCCATATCTCGACGCACCGCACGTTCCGTGCGAATCCTCGGCGTTGCCTCCGCCTCTGCCGCGCTCGCGCTCGGCGTCGCCGGCAACGCACTCGCTTGCAACATCAAGGACTTCTCGGCCGCCGCCACCTGTGACGGCAACGGGAAGGGCATCATCACCGTGACCGACATCGACGGCTCCGCCAAGGAAGCCACCGTCACGGTCTTCCTGGAGTCGAACGGCGCCGACGCGCGCCAGGTCGGCGACGCCCAGAAGGTCACCGGCAGCAAGAACGGCGCCACCATCTCCTTCTCGGAGGACTGGGCGCCCAAGGCCGAGTACCGGATCCACGTCAGCGTCCCGAACATCGTGGACAAGGACATCTCGCCGAACCTGGTGACGAAGGACGAGGCCTGCTCCACGAAGTCGGAGTCGCCGTCCCCGTCGGCGAGCCCGGAGCCGTCGGAGTCCGCTTCCTCGGAGGCTCCCTCGGACTCGGCCAGCCCTTCCGACTCGGAGAGCAGCGCCGCTCCGGCCACCCCGGGCGACAACCAGCCGTCCGCGGCCGCCGGTGAGTCCAACCTCGCCGAGACCGGTGCGAACTCCAACACCCCGATGATCGCCGGCATCGCCGGTGCGTTCGTCCTCGTCGGTGGCGGAGCGGTCTTCTTCGGCATGCGCCGCCGTGGCGCCTCGAAGGCGAGCTGAACCACCTCCTGAACAAGCCTGTGGCCCGTCCCCGTCGAGGGGGCGGGCCACACGGCTGTCCGGACGCCGCGCTCAACCGGCGTGAGGCGCCGAGCCCTTCACTGTGGACCGCGCCTCCGGAGTCCCCGGAGTCCCGGGATCCCCGAGGACGACGATCTCGGCGGCGTCGAACTCGACCCCGACCACGTCCCCGGGCTCGGGCGCGTCCCGCAGCGCGCACGCCGCCTCCAGCCGGGGCGCCCCCTCCGGCTGCAGTTGTACGGCGACGTGCGTGCCCCGGAAGGTGCGTGCGGCCACGGTGCAGCGCAGCCCGTCCGCAGCGGCCACCAGCCGTACGCCGGCGGGCCGTACGAGGAGCGTGCCGGGTCCCCGGTCGGTGCCCTCGGGCACCGGGACCTTGCCCCACGGGGTGTCGGCGGCCGTCGCGCCCACCGTCGCCTCGACCACGTTGTCGAAGCCGAGGAAACGGGCCACGAAGGCGTCCGCGGGCTGCTGCCAGACCTCGAGCGGCGTACCGGACTGGGCGATCCGCCCGTCGCGCATCACCACGACCCGGTCGGCGAGCGCGAAGGCCTCGCCCTGGTCGTGCGTGACGGCGAGCACCGTCGTGCCCAGTTCACCGAAGAGTTCGCGCAGTTCGACGACGAGCCGTTCGCGCAGCGAGCGGTCCAGCTGGCCGAGCGGTTCGTCGAGCATCAGCAGCCGGGGGCGGGGCGCGAGGGCCCGGGCCAGCGCCACGCGCTGCTGCTCGCCGCCGGAGAGCGAGGCGACGGCGCGGTCCCGGGCTCCGGGCAGACCGACGAGATCCAGCAGCTCCCCCACCCGTGCCGCCTGTCCGTCCTTGGACGTGCCGCGCATCCGCAGCCCGAAGGCGACGTTGCCGCCCACGTCCCGCTGCGGGAAGAGCTGGTGGTCCTGGAACATCAGGCCGACGCCGCGCTTGTGCGCGGGGACGGCCGTCTGGTCCTGTCCGTCCAGCACCACCCGGCCCGCGTCCAGCGGCTGCAGTCCGGCCACCGTCCGCAGCAGAGTGGACTTGCCACTGCCGCTCGGTCCGAGCACGCACACGATCTCGTGCTCGGCGACATCGAGGTCGACGGCGTCGAGCACGGCCCGTCCGCCGAAGCGTACGGTCGCGCCCTGAAGGCTCAGCAGCATCTAGAACTCCCCGGTCCGGTCGGTCCGCACCCGTTCCAGGAGCAGCAACGACACCGCGCACACCACCATCAGGATCGTCGAAAGGGCCATCGCCTGGCCGTAGTTGAGATCGCCCGCGCGGCCGAGCAGCCGGGCCACGGCGACCGGCAGCGTCGGGTTGTCGGGCCGGGCGATGAACACGGTCGCCCCGAACTCCCCGAGGGAGACGGCGAAGGCGAAGCCGGCCGCGATCAGCAGGGCCCGCCGCACCATCGGCAGGTCGACCTCGCGCCACACCCGCCACGGGGACGCCCCGAGGACGGCCGCGGCCTCCCGCAGCCGCCCGTCCACCGCGCGCAGCACGGGCAGCATGGTCCGTACGACGAAGGGGACGCCGACCAGCGCCTGCGCCAGCGGCACCAGGATCCAGCTCGCGCGCAGATCGAGCGGCGGCTCGTCCAGGGCGATCAGGAACCCGAAGCCGACGGTCACCGCGGAGACGCCGAGCGGGAGCATCAGCAGCGCGTCGAAGCCCCGCATCAGCCGCCCGGCCCGCCGGGTGAGGGCCGCTGCGGCCAGACCGCCGATCAGCACGGCGATGGCGGTGGCGGCGAGCGCGTACTCCAGCGAGTTGCCGACCGCCTCGATCGGGGCGACGAGGAAGACCCCTCCGTCGTCGTGGGCCAGGGCCCGGTAGTAGCCGAGTCCCGGGGCGTCGAGGGACCGCTGGACGAGGACCGCGAGCGGCAGCACGAGCAGGACGGCGATGCTCGCCAGCACGCCCGCGAGGAGCGCCCACTGTCCGCCGCCGCGCGGCCGGCGCGCGGTGGTGTCGGGGGCGACCAGGCGCAGGACGGTCTCCCGTCGGCGCACGGTCGCCGCGTGCACGGCGAGGATCGCGCCGACCGCCACGAACTGGACGATCGTCAGCACCGCCGCCGTCGTGAGGTCGAAGATCTCGGAGGTCTGCCGGTAGATCTCGACCTCCAGGGTCGAGAAGGTGGGGCCGCCGAGGATCTGCACCACACCGAACGAGGTGAAGGTGAAGAGGAAGACCATGAGAGCGGCGGCGGCCACGGCGGGCCCGAGCGCGGGCAGCGTCACCCTGCGCCAGGCCGCGAGGCGCGAGGCCCCGAGCATGCGCGCGGCCTCCTCCTGACGCGGGTCGAGCTGCGACCAG
This sequence comes from Streptomyces sp. NPDC021080, assembly GCF_044333225.1. Classification (NCBI taxonomy): domain Bacteria; kingdom Bacillati; phylum Actinomycetota; class Actinomycetes; order Kitasatosporales; family Streptomycetaceae; genus Streptomyces; species Streptomyces sp. NPDC021080. The sequence goes on from NZ_JBIRQM010000010.1 coordinate 121,413, forward strand.
AGCCCGCCGACGGTCCGCACCACGACCGCGTAGTTGAAGAAGACGTGCGCGAGCAGGATCGCCCACACCGTGGTGTCCAGGCGCAGGCCCCACAGGTCGTCGAGCAGCCCGCCCCGGCCGACCAGCGCGAGGAACGCGGTGCCGACGACCACGGTCGGCAGCACGAAGGGCACCGTCACCACGGCCCGGAGGATCTGTTTTCCCCGGAAGTCGAAGCGCGCGAAGACATACGCGCCGGGGAGCGCGACCAGCAGCGTGAGCGCCGTCGAGGCGAGCGCCTGCCAGGTGGTGAACCACAGCACGTGCCGGATGTCGGACCGGGTCGCGACGTCCCAGATCCGGCCGAGCTGCCAGCCGCCGTCCCCGTGGAGCCCGCGCGAGACGATCGCGGCGACGGGGTAGGCGAAGAACACCGCGAAGAACGCGACGGGCAGCGCCATCAGGGCGAACCGCGCCGCGTTCCCTCGGCGGCGCGCGCGGCGCGAGGCCGCGTCCGCGGGGCCGGCCTCTCCTGTTCCACCGGCCCCGTCGGCCGCCTCGGGCCTGTCGGCTACTTCAGTACGAGCGAGGTCCACGACTTGACCCACTGGTCGCGGTCGGCGGCGATCTTCGCGGGCGCCATGGTCTCGGGGTCCTTGGCCTGCGGACCGAACCGCGTGAACTCGGCCGGCACCCGCGCACCCTCACGCACCGGGTAGACGAACATGTTGAGCGGCATGTCCTCCTGGAACTCCTTGGTGAGCAGGAAGTCCAGGAACGCCTTGCCGCCCTTGGCGTTCTTGGCGTGGCTGAGCAGACCCGCGTACTCCACCTGCCGGAAGCAGGTGCCGTCCGCGACCCCGGTGGGGGCCGTGGCGGGCTTGGGGTCGCCGTAGATGACCTCGGCGGGCGGCGAGGAGGCGTACGAGACGACGAGCGGCCGGTCGGCCTTGGCCTTCTTGCCGCCGGCGGACCCCGAGAACTCCTCGTTGTAGGCCTGCTCCCAGCCGTCCACGACCTTGACGCCGTTGGCCTTGAGCTTCTTCCAGTAGCCCTGCCAGTTCTGGTCGCCGTAGTGCGCGGCGGACCCGAGCAGGAAGCCGAGGCCGGGCGAGGAGGTGGCGGCGTTCTCGGTGACGAGGAGGTTCTTGTACGCGGGCTTGACCAGGTCGTCGAAGGACCGCGGCGGCGCGATCTTGTGCTTGTCGAACCAGGCCTTGTCGTAGTTGACGCAGATGTCACCCGTGTCGACGGGCGTGACCCGGTGCTTGGCCTGGTCGGTCCGGTACGGGGGCAGGACCTGGTCCGCTCCCTTGGCCGTGTACGGCTGGAAGAGCCCGTTGTCGAGCGCGCGGGAGAGCAGGGTGTTGTCGACGCCGAAGAACACGTCGCCCTGGGGGTTGTCCTTGGTCAGGACGGCCTTGTTCACGGCCTGCCCGGCGTCGCCGTCCTTGAGGACGCGGACCTTGTAGCCGGACCGCTTCTCGAAGTCCGCCAGCACGTTCTTCGACACGAGCCACGAGTCGTGGCTGACGAGCGTGATCGTCTTCGAGTCGCCCGAGCCGGCGGCGCCGGACGAGCCGCACGCGGACAGTGCGGGCAGCGCGACGAGGCCGAGGCCGACGGCCATGGCCGCGAACCGTCTGCCGCTGCCGGTCGTGGTGGTGGTGATGCTCACTGATTCCTCCTGGGTGACCAGGAAGAGACGCGGCCCTGCCCGGGACCTCTGACGGTTCCCGGGCAGGGCGCAACAGCTTGAGTAAGGACCGAACTTCCTACCCAGAATGACCTGGGCAAGGTTCAGAGGGTCTGCGGTCTGTCCCGCACTCTCAGCGCTGTGGCGCTCCCCTGTCGGAATATGAAGATGTCGGACGGTGAAAGATGCCGGTCCATGTCCATGTCCGGCGATGGTGCCGCCGGACCACGCGATGGACGACGGCCCGGCTCGGTTCAGACTACCGCTCGGTCGCGGCGAGCTGACCACACGCTCCGTCGATCTCCTGGCCCCGGGTGTCCCGGACGGTCACCGTGACACCGTGGGCCGCGATCGCCTCGACGAACGCCTTCTCGTCCTCGGGCCGCGACGCGGTCCACTTCGAGCCCGGGGTCGGGTTCAGCGGGATGAGGTTGACATGCACGGGCTTGCCCTTGAGCATCCGCCCGAGACGGTCACCACGCCACGCCTGGTCGTTGATGTCGCGGATCAGGGCGTACTCGATGGACAGACGCCGCCCTGACCTGTCCGCGTACCCCCAGCCCGCGTCCAGCACCTCGCGCACCTTCCACCGCGTGTTCACGGGGACGAGGGTGTCGCGCAGCTCGTCGTCCGGGGCGTGCAGGGAGATCGCGAGCCGGCACTTGAAGCCCTCGTCCGAGAACCGGTTGATGGCGGGGACCAGCCCGACCGTCGACACCGTGATACCGCGCTGCGAGAGCCCGAGGCCGTCCGGCTCGGGGTCGGTCAGGGCCCGGATCGCCCCGACCACGCGCTTGTAGTTGGCGAGCGGCTCGCCCATTCCCATGAAGACGATGTTGCTCAGCCGCGCCGGCCCCCCGGGGATCTCGCCGTCACGCAGCGCCCGCATTCCGTCGACGATCTGGTGCACGATCTCGCCGGTCGACAGGTTCCGGTCGAGGCCGGCCTGTCCGGTGGCGCAGAACGGGCAGTTCATCCCGCAGCCGGCCTGCGAGCTGATGCACATGGTCACCCGGTCCGGGTAGCGCATCAGCACGGACTCGACGAGCGTGCCGTCGAAGAGCCGCCACAGGGTCTTGCGGGTGGTGTCCTGGTCGGTCGACAGGTGCCGGACGACCGTCATCAGCTCGGGAAGCAGCGCTTCCTGGAGCTTGCCGCGCGAGGCGGCCGGGATGTCCGTCCACTCGGCGGGGTCGTGCGCGTACCGGGCGAAGTAGTGCTGCGAGAGCTGCTTGGCACGAAACGGCTTCTCACCGATCGCGGCAACCGCCTCTTTGCGCTCGGCGGGCGTGAGATCGGCGAGGTGCCGCGGCGGCTTCTTGGCTCCGCGCGGCGCGACAAAGGTGAGTTCTCCGGGCTTAGGCATGGCGTTACCAGTGTCGCAGATCGTTTGACCCCGCCCAGGTCAGATGGACGAGGGACCTGTCACCCTCCGGCGTCCCCTGTCACCGTCGGTCAACGCTTCACGGCCCAGAGACGGCCCAGCGGTCGCTGTCCGCGCCACGTGCGCTCAAAGATCAATGCGCTCCCTCACCACATCGTCCGCGGACTCCCCATGGCGCAGCACGACAGCCCCGGAGGGACGCTACCGGTCGGGGGCGGCTGCCGGGGTTGCGGTGCTTCGCTGCCGTACGCCTGTCCCGGGAAACGGCCTCCTGTCCGAGCAGGCATATTCTCCTCGGATGGACGACGCCTCTTGCTTCTGCCTCCTCTGCGCCCCGACGGAATGGGGCGGCCCCGTGTCGGAGGAACGCGACAGCCGCACAGCCAAGAGCGTCGCGGACTTCGGCTGGCACGTCATGGGCGTGGCCGGCGGTGACGCCCCCGGCGACTGGGGCTACTCCATCGGTCTCTGGCACACACTGCGCAGTCCCGAGGTAAGCGTGTTCGGCCTGCCGTCGCAGACCGCGATGCGCGTGGTGAACGCCGCTGGGGCAGCGATACGTGACGGCAACCCGCTCGAGCCCGACCAGCGCCGGGGAGACGTCCTCAACGGCTACGACGTGGCCATTCGGCCCGTACATCCCAGCTGGTACCACGACTTCTTCGGCGCAGGCATCGACTTCTACCAGACCCCGCCGCTGCCGATCACGCAGCTGTTCTGGCCGGACAAGGCCGGGCGCTTCCCTTGGGAAGAGGGAGCGGACGAGCGCTGCCGCACGGGGCAACCACTGCTCTGGATTCCAAAGGAGGAGACCACCGGCCCGTGGACCGAAATCACGTGAGGTCGATGGAATCTCCATGGTCGGGCCGACCCGCTCGAGCGATCCTGAAAACCGTCGCGGCGCGAGTCGCCGCGGGTTCAGATCCCACACCCACCGCAGGTGAACGGCTCCTGACCAGGTAACTCGGTCAGGAGCCGTTCTCGTGGGCGTTGTCCGTCGGCGACCGCGGCTCCCCGCTGTTTCCCGACCGAACGGGCACGGCAGGGGCACGGGCAGATCACTCCCACGCGCTTTTCAGAGTCCCGGTGCCGTAGCTCCGGCCGCTGTCCGGACGCTCTTCCGGGATCGGGTCACGAACCGACTGGGTGAATCGGGGGTCACAAGCTCCGACGGTTCGAAAGGTCTCCCGAGCCCTGGTCAAGCTCAGCGAACCGTTCGGGCCACCTCGGACCTCATCGGCATCGTGCTCGTCCTGACCGTCGTCCTCCCAAAAACAGACGTGGCAGATCTCGAAGCCCCCTCGTTGCCCCAGGGTGAGGTAGCCGCAACAGGGGCACCGGTACGGCCCGTCTTCGGGTCCACCGACAACGTTCATGAAGGGTTCCAGCATGGCGGCATTGTCACTGCCGCATCGGTGCTCAGAACACTCGGGACCCCTGTCGCACAAACCTGGAGAGCCGCCGGCCCGTGTCCGCCTGACGTCCCGGGGCCGACCGGCCCATCAGCGTGTTGCCGTTCTCCACCCGGGCCCGCACTCGCTACGCCACTACGGCGGCGAGGTTGTTGCGGCTGCCGAGGTGTCGGGGGTACTCCGGACCGGCGTCGTTCCTCCGGCCTCCGAGGTGAGGCGCCAACCAGGTCCCGTCCGGCGGAACTTGACCGGGAGCACCCGGCAGGCGTGGAACCAAGAGGTTTGCGTCCTTCACGTTCGCAGTCCCGAGCGCGCGGGGGACGCCTCCGTCAGGTGGCGTTCCCCCTCTCGGTCAAGTGACCATATCGAACAGGTGCTTGATCGACACATCCGTCGTGGCTAGCCTCTTGGCTTGTCAACACCTCGCTGTACAAGCCTAGTTGGGCACGATCCACAGAAGGAATCGCGTGATCAAGAACCGCCGCCTCAAGCGCATAGGCGCCGTCGCAGGCACCCTCTCCTCCGCCCTTCTCCTCACCGTCACCCAGGCAAACGCCGTCGGTGGTGAGATCGAGCGCGCGACCGCCAAGGATTACGCCAATGAAGTCGAGTGGGTGAAGTGCGCCAACAAGAAGGAGGACGGCGACATCGTCTACCAGGCCTGTTTCTCCCCTCCCGGCGACTGGTTCCTCGTCTACGACGGGAAATCGGACGGCTCCTCCGCCGTCGTGGACTGGGAAGTGGGGAGCCGCTGGGGCAGCATTTTCAACGCTGACGGCGTCTCCACCTACCGCTACAAGAACAAGGACTTCACCGAGAGCGCCACGATCCGCTTCCGCGTCTGCCTGGGCCACTGGGACACCAAGACGATCACTGCGGGCACCTGCTCCGGCTGGGTGAGCAACCTCACCTGACGAGAACCTCGTCGAGCCGGGCGTGATGCGGGCTTTGCCGACTCGCTCGTTCGAAGCACCGCCCGCACCCGAGGCAGGTCCGGACGGCAAGCCGGTACGCGTCAGGACCGACCGTCATGGCAACGGCCTGCGCCACCTCCGCCGGCAACACCGGAGAATGCCGCCGCGATCGAGCGCGAGGTCGGGCTCGACAACCTCCCGGGACAGCGCGACCAGCGGCAGGATGGCCTCATGACAAAACTGTCCGCACGGTCGGTCCGTCGTACCTCCTCCGGTTCGGTGCTGTCGTTGTGGTCGCAGGACTCCGTGTTGTCGATCGGCTCGGTGGGATCGGTGCTGTCCGTGGGATCCGTCGGTTCGGCCTTGTCGGTCGGCTCGATCGGAAGTGCCCTGTCGGTCGGCTCGATCGGCTCCTCCCTGTCGCTGATCTCAGCCGGGTCGTGGCTGAGCACGGGATCGGTGCTGTCCGCGCAGTCCCGGTGGTCGGTGCTGTCCTGGCGCTCCTCCCGAGGCTTCCTGGCCGCGGGAGCGGCAGGGGCAGCGACCGGGGGTGCCCTGTTGCTGGCCCGGATGCTCCTCAAGGCCGAAACCGGCACCGGATGACCTCGATCAGATTGCGAGGACATTGCACTCGGCGGTCCGGCCTACGCGCCCGGAGGGCGGAAGCCGACCTCCCTGCGGGTGGCCTCGTCGATCTCGTCGAGGGTGAGGAGCGGGGTGGCCCGGGTGTGGAGCGCACCGCTGGCCTTGACGCTGAGACTGGCGGCGGCCATGGAGACCGGGTCCGGGAAGTCGAGGATGCACACGAAATCGTCCTCCCCGAAGGAGAAGTACATGGCCTCGACGGTCCCGCCGAGGCCCGCGACGACATGCTCGACCGCGGCGCGGCGGCCGCTCGCGCCTTCCTTGAGCACGCCCTTCGCCCCCTCGGGCGTGTAGCGGGCCTGGATGAGGAACTTCGGCATAGGGGTACTCCCTGCCCGTGACGTGTCCGGTACGGGGATGACCTTCCCGCCGGCCGTCGGCCGCCGGTCGGCCGACGGCCGGATTCACCCGTACGGCACATCGCCGTGCGTCCGCCCGGGACGGCGGCTGGACAAGAGAAGACGAGCGAAGACGAAAGGAGAAGGGCCGGACCGGGAGACGTCTCCTCCCGGTCCGGCCCTTCCCTTCGACTCCGCGGCAGGATCGTGCCCCGGCCGAACCGGCGGGCCCCGCCCTGTCACCCGTTACGCGAACTGTCCGGGCCGGTAGTCGCCCGCGGGCTGCTGGATCATGACGTTGCCGCGGTTGAAGGCGTTGATGAGCGCGATGCAGCACACCAGGGCGGCGAGCTGCTCCTCGTCGTAGTACTTGGCGGCGTTCGCCCAGCACTCGTCCGTGACGCCGCCGGCCGCGTCGGCGATGCGCGTGCCCTGCTCCGTCAGCTCCAGGGCGGCGCGCTCGGCGTCCGTGAACACGGTCGCCTCCCTCCAGGCCGCGACCAGGTTGAGCCGCACCCAGGTCTCGCCCGCGGCCTCGGCGTCCTTGCTGTGCATGTCGGTGCAGAAACCGCAGCCGTTGATCTGGCTGGCGCGGAGCTTCACCAGTTCCTGCGTGGCGAGCGGCAGCGTCGATTCCGCGAGCGGCCGGCCCGCGGCCACGATGTGCTTCATGAACTTGGCCGAGACCGGGCTGGCGAAGAGGTTCAGACGGGCTTCCATGGTGTGCTCCCCAGGTCGTTTCTCGTGGCTACACCTCCTTGACGGAGCGGCTCACGACGATGTGACCGCCCTGAATGTGACCTGCGTCTCTCTCCGGCGCCGTCCCGGTGACGCCGCCCCGGCCGGGTTCCCGCGCCGCGCGGCCCCGCCCGGCGCGTGGGAGTTCCCTGACGCTCCGAGCCGGGTGGAGCGGCGGGGGCCGTACATACGACACCACCCCTCCGGGTCACGGGATCACGGTGAGGTGATCGGATGACCCGAAGGGGTGGTGTCGTGGATGTGCGTCGCGGATACGTACGCCGTAAGCGCGTGCGGAAAAACGATCAGCCGGATCCGACGAAGAGCACGAGCAGCAGCCAGACGACCGGGGCCGTCGGGAGCAGGGAGTCCAGCCGGTCCATGATGCCGCCGTGGCCCGGCAGCAGGGTGCCCATGTCCTTGATGCCCAGGTCCCGCTTGATCATGGACTCGCCGAGGTCACCGAGCGTGGCGCTGGCCGCGACCGCGAGGCCGAGGACCAGACCCTGCCACCAGGTGCCGTCGTCGATCAGGTACTGCATGCACAGCGCACCCGCCGCCATCGCGAACGTGACCGCTCCGAACAGGCCCTCGCGGGTCTTTCCGGGGCTGATCCGCGGAGCCAGCTTGTGCTTGCCGAAGCGCCAGCCGATGGCGTACGCCCCGGTGTCGCTGACGACCGTCAGGAGCAGGAAGGTCAGCACGCGGCGCGGGCCGTCGTCGGCCGTGAGCATCATGGCCACGAAGGTCGCCAGGAACGGCACGTAGAAGGCCGCGAAGACCCCCGCCGTGACGTCCTTGAGGTAGCCCTCGGGCGGTTCTGTCATCCGCCAGACCAGGACGGCCAGCGCGGTGAGCGCCATGGCCACCCAGGCACCCTCGGCGCCGCGCACGTATCCGGCGACGACCATGGCGGCCCCGCCGAGCGCGAGCGGAACGAGGGGCGCCTTGATGCCCTTCTGCTCCTGCAGCCGCGAGGTGAGCTCCCAGAGCCCGACCACCACGGCGACCGCTATGACACCGACGAAGACGGCTTTGACGACGAACAGCGACGCGACGATCACCGCGCCGAGACCGACGCCCACTCCTATGGCCGCGCCCAGGTCGCGTCCCGCGCTCTTCTTCTGAGGTGCGGGGGCGGGCTCGGGTGCGGTGCTGGGCATGGGCTCCTGCGGGCTCTGCGGATCGTGCGACGGGTCCCCGTGGGGCGCCGTCGGAGGCGTGTCGTTGCGGACCGAGGGGCCGCTCAGCCGAGCGGCCCCCCTGTCGTCATCCTGGTCTCCGCCATGAGCGGGTACATCGGGCGCGGTGGGCATGGGCCGAGTGTGCTGCGCGTCATGCGCATCGTACGTGGGACCCGCCGGGGCTGCCCCCTGGGCAGGCCCCTGCTCGGACGGCCCCCAGTACCCGGCTTGTGGCGGCGCTCCCCAGGAAGAGTCGTTCATCAGACCTCGAGCAGCTCCGCTTCCTTGTGCTTCAGGAGCTCGTCCACCTGGGCGACGTACTTCGCCGTGGTGTCGTCGAGTTCCTTCTCCGCACGGCGGACCTCGTCCTCGCCGGACTCCTTGTCCTTGACGAGCTTGTCGAGAGCGTCCTTGGCCTTGCGGCGCACGGCGCGGATCGAGACCTTGGCGTCCTCGCCCTTGGTCCGCGCGACCTTGATGTAGTCCTTGCGGCGCTCTTCCGTCAGCTCGGGGAACGTCACCCGGATGATGTTGCCGTCGTTGCTGGGGTTGACGCCCAGGTCGGAGTCGCGGATCGCCTGCTCGATGTTGCGCAGCGCGCTCTTGTCGAACGGGGTCACCACGGCCATGCGCGGCTCCGGGACGGAGAACGAGGCCAGCTGGTTGATCGGCGTCAGCGCGCCGTAGTAGTCGGCCACGATCTTGTTGAACATCGCCGGGTGCGCACGGCCGGTGCGGATCGCGGCGAAGTCCTCCTTGGCGACCACGACGGCCTTCTCCATCTTCTCCTCGGCCTCGAGGAGGGTCTCTTCGATCACCACTTGCTCCTGCGTGTCTTGAGTAGGCCCGGCTGCTGTTTCCTCGTCGGATCCGGCGGCCGGCTGCGTCGCGTCTTTGTTCCTGCACGGTTCCGGACCGGCGGGACATTGTCCATCCCCCGGTCGGGGTCCGTCCTGGACCGGAAGGCGGATCCGGTCCCGATCGTTCCCCGTCAGGCTCGGCCGCTCTGGTCGCCCACGAGTGTGCCGATCTTCTCACCCTTGACGGCCCGCGCGATATTGCCCTCCGCCAGGAGTTCGAAGACGAGGATCGGCAGCTTGTTGTCCCGGCACAGCGTGATGGCGGTCATGTCGGCGACCTTGAGGTCCCGGGTGATGACCTCGCCGTAGCTGAGCGCGTCGAACTTGACCGCCTCGGGGTTGGTCTTCGGGTCGGAGTCGTAGACACCGTCCACGCCGTTCTTGCCCATGAGGAGCGCCTCGGCGTCGATCTCCAGGGCGCGCTGGGCGGCAGTGGTGTCGGTGGAGAAGTACGGCATGCCCATACCGGCGCCGAAGATGACCACGCGGCCCTTCTCCAGGTGCCGCACGCCGCGCAGCGGGATGTACGGCTCCGCGACCTGGCCCATGGTGATGGCGGTCTGGACGCGGCTGTCGATGCCCTCCTTCTCCAGGAAGTCCTGGAGGGCGAGGCAGTTCATGACCGTGCCGAGCATGCCCATGTAGTCGGAGCGCGCCCGGTCCATGCCGCGCTGCTGGAGTTCGGCCCCGCGGAAGAAGTTGCCGCCGCCGATGACGACGGCGATCTGGGCACCGCCGCGCACGACGGCCGCGATCTCGCGGGCGATCTTGTGCACCACGTCGGGATCGACGCCCAGTCCCCCGCCACCGGCGAACGCCTCGCCGGAAAGCTTCAGCAGGAAGCGGCCCGCGCCTTTGCCGTCGTCGCTCTTCTCGCCGTTTCCGGCCTGGGTGGTGGTCATGGAGCTCTCCTCATGGTGCACATACGAAGAAGGCCATTGCCGGTGGGGTGTGTTCGCATCCCATGCTCGGCAATGGCCTCCTCGTCAGATCTGCTGTCGTCCGGCACACACGCATGAGTGCCGGCGTACGCGGACGACTGCTGTCGACCCTATCGGGGTCGCGCGTCGATCGCGGTACGGACTCAGATGCCGACCTTGATGCGCGAGAAGCGCTTCAGGGCGACACCGGCCTCGTTCAGAACCTGCTGGACGGACTTCTTGTTGTCGAGCGCGTACGGCTGACCGAGGAGGGTGGCCTCCTTGAAGAAGCCGTTGACGCGACCCTCGACGATCTTCGGGAGGGCGGCCTCGGGCTTGCCCTCGGCGCGGGTGGTCTCCTCGGCGACGCGACGCTCGGTCTCGACGACCTCGGCCGGAACGTCCTCCTTGGAGAGGTACTTCGGCGCGAAGGCGGCGATGTGCTGCGCGATGCCCTTGGCGAGGTCGGCGTCGGCCTTGTCCAGCTCGACCAGAACACCGATCTGCGGGGGCAGGTCGGGCATGGTGCGGTGCATGTACGCGGCCACGAACGCACCGGAGAACTGGGCGAAGCGGTCCAGGACGATCTTCTCGCCCAGGTTGGCGTTGGCCTCGTCGACGAACGCCTGAACCGTCTTGCCGGGCTCGATCTCGGAGCCGAGCAGCGCCTCGATGTCGGCCGGCGACGTCTTGACGACGTGCTGGGCGATCTCGTTGGCGACAGCCTGGAACTTCTCACCCTTGGCGACGAAGTCCGTCTCGCACTTCAGCTCGACCAGGACACCGGAGGTGTTGTCGTCAGCGATGATGGAGACCACGGCGCCGTTCTCGGCGGAGCGGCCCTCGCGCTTGGCGACGCCCTTCTGGCCCTTGATCCGCAGCGCCTCGACGGCCTTGTCGACGTTGCCGTCGGCCTCGTCCAGCGCCTTCTTGCAGTCCATCATGCCGGCGCCGGTGAGCTCACGGAGCTTCTTGACGTCAGCGGCGGTGTAGTTCGCCATGATTCCTGGAGTCTCTCTCGAAGTCTGAAGATCTACGGGAGGAACGGCGGGGGCTTCGTGCGCCCCCGCCGTTCACAAACCCGAAGGGGTGAGGGGTCAGGCCTGCTCGGCGTCCGCGGCGGGGGCCTCAGCAGGGGCCTCAGCGGCGGCCTCGGCCGGAGCCTCGGCCTGCTCGGCGTCGGCGACCTTCTCCGTCTCGGCGGAGGTCTGGACCTCGGCGTCGTCGGCCTTCTTCTCGCCCTCGAGCAGGTCGCGCTCCCACGCGGCGAGCGGCTCGCCCGCGGCCTTGTCACCCGCGGCCTTGCCGGCGCCGGAGCGGGAGATGAGTCCCTCGGCGACGGCGTCGGCGATCACGCGGGTGAGCAGGGTGACGGAGCGGATCGCGTCGTCGTTGCCCGGGATCTTGTAGTCGACCTCGTCGGGGTCACAGTTGGTGTCGAGGATGGCGACGACCGGGATGTTGAGCTTCCGGGCCTCACCGACCGCGATGTGCTCCTTCTTGGTGTCCACGATCCAGACGGCGCTGGGCACCTTCTGCATCTCGCGGATACCGCCGAGGGTCTTCTCCAGCTTGGCCTTCTCGCGCGAGAGCACGAGAAGCTCCTTCTTGGTGAGACCGGAGGCCGCGACGTCCTCGAAGTCGATCTGCTCGAGCTCCTTGAGGCGCTGCAGACGCTTGTAGACGGTGGAGAAGTTGGTGAGCATGCCGCCCAGCCAGCGCTGGTTGACGTAGGGCATGCCGACGCGGGTGGCCTGCTCGGCGATGGCCTCCTGCGCCTGCTTCTTCGTGCCGACGAACATGACCGTGCCGCCGTGGGCGACGGTCTCCTTGACGAACTCGTAGGCGCGGTCGATGTACGACAGCGACTGGAGCAGGTCGATGATGTAGATGCCGTTGCGCTCGGTGAAGATGAAGCGCTTCATCTTCGGGTTCCAGCGACGGGTCTGGTGACCGAAGTGGACGCCGCTTTCCAGCAGCTCCCGCATCGTGACGACGGCCATGGCCGTTCTCCTCGGTTTTCTCGGTTGTGCCGCGTATGCCGGACGGCACACGCGCCTGACGCCCGCGACGCGCCTTGCCACAGAGGACCGAGAGGCGCTGACACCGGTGGTGACCGGATGTCGGGGCGTGCGAAGTCGACCCGATGACCCGGGTCGCCATCAGAAGTGTACGGGACCCGAGAGGGGCCAGGTGACGCCGCTGTCCACAACCGGTCGGTACTCCACAGATCCCGGCCATGATCCGCCCGATGCGGGACGGTTCCCGCATGCGAGTGAACCGATGTGCGCGTATGTGGCAGGGACTCCTGCTGGGCCTGCTCCTGACCGTCGCCGGCGCCCCGGCCCCGTCGGCGCTGGCCCGTGGGACCGCCCCGCCCCCGTCGGCGCCGGTTCACGGGACCGGTCCGCCCCCGTCGGCGCCGGCTCATGGCGCGGGCCCGGCACCGAGGGCCCCTGTCTCTCCTCCGGCGACCGATCCCTCCGTGCCGACGCTCGCCCGCATCTGGCCTGTGGGGATCCGGCCGTTCGTGTTACGGGGCTGGGAGCCGCCGGCGACCGCCTACTCCCGGGGACATCGCGGGGTCGACCTCGCGGCCGGGCCCGGCACCCCGGTGCGGGCGGTCGCGCCCGGCCGGGTGTCGTTCGCGGGCCGGGTCGCGGGCCGCGGAGTCGTCTCGGTGGAGCTGTCGGACACGGGGGCACCCCCGCTGCGGACGACGTACGGCCCGGTGCGGGCCTCGGTGCACAAGGGCGACGAGGTCGTCGCGGGCGAGGTCCTCGGCACGCTGGAAGCGGCGGGCGCGCACTGCGGACCGGCGTCCTGTCTGCACTGGGGCCTGCGCAGAGGCGCGGCCTACCTGAACCCGCTCTCGCTGCTTCCGCCCTGGCTCCTGGACACGGGCCCGTCCCGTCTGCTGCCGCTCACTCCGACGACACCGGACATACGCCACCCCTGACGGACCGGACAGCGGGGAGCCCGCGTGGTCCGGCGGGCGAGGGGGGTCGCGCCGAGGGTGGTGGGGCTCAGCCTCGGACGCCTCGGAGGGCCATCGCCACGGCCGCCTCCGTGATCGCGGAGGGATCCTCCGCGGCACCCAGCTCGATGCGGCGCACCGCGGCGTCCACCACGCCCTGGAGGAGCATCGCGGCCAGCCGCGGCTCGGCGTGCCCCATCTCCGTGAGCGCCTCACCGATCATCGTGACCAGCCCGCCGTGCGCGGCCCGGATCTTCTCCCGGGCACCCGCGTCGAGTTCACTGGCGGAGATGGCGACCACGGCCCGGTGCCTGCGGTCCCCGACCAGAGCCAGCTGCCGGCGCACATAGGCCTCGACGGTGGCCTCGGGGCCGTCCGCCGCGGCCATCGCGGCCGAGACCTCGGCCGCCCAGACGGGGAAGTCGACCTGGCACAGTTCCTCGACGACGGCCGCTCTGGACCGGAAGTACTCGTACACGGAGGAACGCGCGAGCCCCGTGCGCTCGGCGAGCGCGGGGAAGGTCAGCGCCTCCGTGCCGCCCTCGGACAACAGGGACCGCGCCGCGTCCAGCAGGGCGGCTCGCTGCATCGACCGGTGCTCGGCCACGGAGGCCGCTCGAATCCTTGGCACGTCAACCACTGTACGGATGCGGCGCCGCGGACGGGAACCACTCCGGCGAGCCCGCCGCGGTGGTGTCCGCCGCGGCCGTCCGGCAGCCGGGACGGGCACACCGGGACCGACCGGCATCGCGGCACCGCCCGGCTCAGCGTCCGAAACTGGCCAGCTTGGCGCGCAGCTGAAGCACCGACTTGGTGTGGATCTGGCTCACCCGGCTCTCGGTCACCCCGAGCACATTGCCGATCTCCGCGAGGGTGAGGCCTTCGTAGTAGTACAGCGTGACCACGGTCTTCTCCCGGTCGGGCAGCGTGTTGATCGCCCGCGCGAGCAGCCTGCGCAGTTCCCGGTCCTCGGCCACCTCGACCGGGTTGTCGGCGGCGGTGTCCTCCAGCGTGTCCATCAGACTCAGCCGGTCGCCGCCCTCGCCACCGACGTGCAGCAGCTCCTCCAGAGCGACCACGTTGGCCAGCGACAACTGGCTGAACACCGCGTGCAGTTCCTCCACGCCGATCCCCATCTCGGCGGCGACCTCGCCCTCCGAGGGGGTGCGCCGCAGCCGCGCCTCCAGCGTCGCGTAGGCGCGCTCCACATTGCGCGCCTTCTGCCGCACCGACCGCGGGATCCAGTCCAGCGCGCGCAGTTCGTCGATCATCGCGCCGCGGATGCGGGTGATCGCGTACGTCTCGAACTTGATCTCGCGCTCGATGTCGAACTTCTCGATCGCGTCGATCAGCCCGAACACCCCCGAGGAGACGAAGTCGGCCTGTTCGACATTGGCGGGCAGACCCACGCTGACGCGGCCCGCGACGTACTTCACCAGCGGTGAGTAGTGCAGGATCAGCTGCTCCCGCAGCCGCTCGTCACCGGTCGACTTGTACGACCGCCACAGCTCGTCGAGCGTCGAGGGCGCGGGCGGGCGCACGCTGCCGCCGTCGCGGGCGGCTGGCGGGATCGCCGTCCGGTCGGACCCGGAGGTGTGCTGGGGCATTCGTCGCCTTGTGCCGTTCTGCCGTGAACTGGGATTACCCGGGCGTCCTGTCGGCGTCATGCCGAGATCGCGTGCGTGCTTCGGATTCCTGTGAGCGTAGCGTGACTGGGCTGTCGCAGTGCGCGAAGAGCGGGCTGTCACCCGCACGCGAAACCTTTCCCCGGGACGTCTCCCGGAGTCACGGCGGTCGCCCTGCGTGACCGTCCCGGATCGCCAACTGCGAGGATTCCCAGGCGTGTCGGCGTTCCCCCGGACGGCCGAACACGCTCGGTCAGCATCGTTCCCGGTCGTCTCGGACGGGGGTCGTCGCCTGGCGTGTCAACTTCCAGCCGTCGCCGTGTCGTTCGACGAATCCAAGTGCTCGGAGTTCGTACAGTCTCCCGACCGCGTCGTCCGTGCTGGTCGCCGCCCGCCGGGCGATCTCCTCGGTTCCGGCCGGATCCCGCGCCGGCAGAGCGGCCAGGACACGTCCCGCACCCGGGTCCAGGAGATCGCGTGGCAGTACGGGGCCACGCCGGTCCGGGGCCAGCTCCCCCATGTCGCCCACCAGTTCGACGACTTCCGCTGCGTCGGACACCAGGACGGCCTCCCCGCGCAGCAGTTCGTGCACCCCCGCCGACAGCGCGCTGGTGGCGGGTCCCGGCACCCCCATCGTGAACCGGCCCAGTCTCTGTGCCGCGCGGGCGGTCACGAGCGCTCCGCTGCGGTACGCCGCCTCGACGACCACGGTGCCCCGGGTGAGCGCCGCGATGACCCGGTTGCGGAGGATGAATCTGCTCGGCGTCGGATGCTCGCCCGGTGGCAGCTCCCCCACCACCAGCCCCTGTTCCGCGATTCTGGCGATCAGCGCGGTGTGTCCGCGTGGATAGGGACGGTCGACGCCGCAGGCGAGCACCGCGACGGTGGCGCCGCCCGCTCCGAGGGCGCCCCGGTGCGCGGCGCCGTCGATGCCGTAGGCGCCGCCGGACACCACCACCCAGCCCCGCTCCGCGAGTCCGGCGCCGAGGGTGGCGGCCATGTGCGCGCCGTACTCGGTGCAGGCGCGGGCGCCGACGACGGCGACGGACCGCAGCGCCCACAGCCGCAGGCCGGGCCGCCCCCGCACCCACAGTCCGACGGGCCGGGCGTCGCCCAGGTCGTCGAGCTGCGCGGGCCATTCGGGTTCACCGGGACAGACGAACCTCACCCCGGCGCCTCGCGCGAGGGCGAGGTCGCGCTCCGGGTCGGCCCGCGCGGCCCTGGCCCGCAGCCCGGCCCACCTTCTGTCGGTCATCCCGCGCGGCTGCCCCAGGTCCCCGTACAGCCACCGGACCGCTTCCGGGGCGCCGACCTCGCGGATCCAGCGCCCGCAGACCTCGTCGCCCGGTTCGACGACCCGGGACAGTGCGACGCGGGCCCCGCGCTCGAGGGCCGTCATGCCGGCGCGCCGATCGCCATCGGCACCCCGCGCGGGATGCCGGTGCGGAGCTGAAGCGCCAGGGCGACGTCCCCGGCGTCGGGCCGGTCGTGCCCCGACAGGTCCGCGACCGTCCATGCGACCCGGAGCACCCGGTCCAGCCCACGGGCCGTCAGCAGCCCCCGCTCCAGGCCGCGCTCGGCCTCGTCCATCGCTCCCGCCCTCGCCTGCCAGCGGCCGCGCAGCTCGCGTCCCGGCACCTCGCTGTTGGTGTGCCAGGGCGTGTCCTTCAGCCGCTCGGCGGCCCGCTCACGGCCGGCGAGCACCCGGTCCGCGACCGTCCTCGTCGACTCGCCCCGCGCGCCGCGCGCGGTGAGTTCGGCCCGGGTGACCGGCTCGACGTCCACCCGCAGGTCGACCCGGTCGAGCAAGGGCCCCGAGAGCCGCGCCTGATAGCGGCGGATGACGGAGGGCGGGCACTCGCAGAAGTCGTTCGTGGTGCTGAAGCGCCCGCAGGGGCAGGGGTTGGCGGCCAGCACCATCAGGAACTTGGCGGGGAACCGTACGACACCGGCGCTGCGCGCGATCACCACGTGTCCCGCCTCCAGTGGCTGGCGCAGGGCGTCGAGCGCGAAGCCGCTGAACTCCGGAGCCTCGTCATCTTTTCCGAGTGCTGAGTCGTTCGCGTCGGCCATGAGCTGGTGCGATGCGTCGCGTGGATGTCCGCGACATGGCTCATCCCAAAAGGAAGCTGCCCCTGGCCAGGATGGCAGGGGCAGCTGGTGGTCCGTCTTGGTCAGTCGATGCGCTTCACGGACCCGATGTAGGCCTCGTTGGCAGGGAAGGCCGAAAATTCCCGTTTGGAGATGGTGGGGCCGTTGGCAATCTGGTCAACCACGTCCATGCCCTTGGTGACCTTCCCGAAGACGGCATGGCCGGGGTCGTCACCGCGGGGGTCGAGGAAGTCGTTGTCGGCGACGTTGATGAGGAACTGGGAGGTCACCGAGTCCGGGTCGTCGAAGGACATGCGGGCCACGGCCACTGTGCCGCGGGTGTTCAGCAGTCCGTTGCCGGCCTCGTTGCTGATCTTGTCGTGGCCGACGGTGGACTTCATGTGCATCGTGTTGTCGATGAGGCCGCCCCAGATCGTGACGCCGGCATGCACGTAGTGGAAGTACGTTCCGTCGTAGAACCCTTCGTCGACGTACTCAAGGAAGTTCTTCACCGTGATCGGGGCCTTCTCGGCGTCCAGTTCGAGTTCGATCTCTCCGAGGCGGGTGTCTAGCAGGACGTGCTGCTTCTGGTCGCTCATGTTGTCTCCGTTCAGGTCTGACGGGCTGTTTGATCATCATAAAGAGCACCGGGTGACGAGACCGTGACGTTGAGTAGCTCGTTTTCCAGGGTGGAGATGCGCTTCTCGGCGAAGCGGAGGTTGGAACGGGCGCCTTCGAGTCGTTCCTGGAGGGTGCGGTGCTCGCGGGTGAGCTGCTGAACGCGAGCCTTGAGGGTGGTGTTCTCGGTGTTCAGGGCCTGGAGCGATTCACCGGGGACCATCTGGTCGAAATCGCGGATCTGGCCCATGAGCTCGCCGATCCGTTGCCGCTGGGTGAGGACCTCTTTCTGGGTGCGGGTGAGTTCGGCTTCGGCGTTCAGCGCGCGTTCGCGCCAGGTGGCTTCGATCTGGTCGTGCTGCTGCTGGGCCTGGCGGTCGTGGCGGCTGCGGCTGTCGGTGACGGCGTTCGCCACGAGCGCGCGGGCTTCGGTGTTCTCGTAGAGGAACGTGGCGGACACGCCGGCGCGCTGGGCGATGGCGCGGACGGTGAGGCGGTGTCGTTCGCGGCGGAGCTGGCCGATGGCGGTGGCGACCTGGTCGAGCTTCTTCTTGGTCTGGTCGCGACGGGCGGCGATGGCCGCCGCTGTGTTCTCGGGCCTCATGCGGCTTCCTCCTCGCTCTCGTGGCGGTGCAGGTCGCGGGCCCGGAAGGCGGTGCTCCAGATCCGGCCGAAGTAGTCCTGCGGTCGGCGGAGGTCGAGGGCGAGGGCGTCGTCGAGGAGGTCGACGGCGGCCAGGGCCTTCTCCAGGCCGTCGATGGCACGGGCGGTGGGCTCGAACACGTCGTGCAAGAAGTCGGCGGTGGCGGGGTCGGGGGCTCGTTCGGCGAGGGTCCGCCACTGCTCGCGCTTGCGGTGCCAGTAGACGAGGTCGGCGCCGGAAAGAACGAACTTGTCGCAGTTGTGGCAGTCCATATTGAAGGGGCAGGCGTCGCCGTTGACGACGGGCTGGAAGGTGCAGAAGCCACCCTCGGCGGGGGTGGATCGGCGAGTGAGGTCGATGGCGAGGGCCTCGGCCTGCTGGCGGGTCATGGGCTGGCCGGAGGACAGGAGGAGACCGGGTTCGGCGGCGCCGGGGCCGGCGACCCAGACGGCGTTGAGGGCATCGTTGAGGCGGGGGTCGGTGTTGGCGATGTGGGTGTAGTGCTCGGCCATGGCGTCGGAGACGTGGCCGAGGTAGCGCTTGATGTGGGTGAGGTTGGCGCCGGCCTTGAGGAGGTTGGTGGCCAGGGTGTGTCGGGCCTGGTGGGCGACGCCGCTGAGTGCGAGGTCGGTGACCCAGGCGGAGAACAAGGTCTGGAACCAGCCGTAGCTCATGCTGCTGCGGCCGTTGCGGTTGGTGGAGCGTCGGGGGAACAGTGCGAGGGTGGCCCGTTCCTCGGAGGTGGGCGGGCGGCCGTTGCGCTGGACGAAGCGATCGATGGTCTTGGCCTGGCGGACCTCGATGCGACGGACGAGGCGTTCGGGGATGCGGATGCCGTCGTCGAGGTTGCCGACCTTGGTCTGGTCGTGCCAGAGCAGGGGCAGGCCGTTGACGCGGCTCACGCAGTCCAGGCGGAGGCGGATCACCTCGTTGCAGCGGCGGCCGGTGAAGACCAGCGTCTCCCAGATGTCCCGCAGCCCCCGGTCCTCGGCGTCTCGCTCGTCCAGGAGCGCGAGGTTGGCGTCGTCGGCCAGGGCGCGGGCGGTGTCATCGGAGAACGGGCGGCCCCGTTTGCCGCGTTCGGTGCCGCCGGGCGGGATCGCAACGATGAACCGCTGGTCCAGCCCGAGGGCGGCGGTGGTGCCCGCGTCCATGCCGGCCCGAAGGACGGTGCGGGCTCCGTTGAAGATCCGCGCCACCGCTCCGGCGGTCACGCCGTCCTTCGCCTGGCGGCCCGGTTTCCCGCAGGGGCCTTCGTGCCGGCCCAGCGGCTGCAGGCCGAACTTGGCCCGGTGGCGTTGGTCGGCGACGAAGTCGATCATGTGGTTCTCGGTCAGCAGGGCGGGCTGGTGTCCGCCGTCGGGTGCCTGGGCCTCCAGATAGGCGCTGAGCTCGGCGCAGGCCCGTCGCGTGCTCTTGAACATGTTCTGGGAGCGGGGCGGATCGTTCTTCAGCCGGGTGTCGAATTGGTCCCAGAGCAGGTCCCGCAGCCAGGTCTGGGAGATCATCGTCAGGTCGATGCGGCTGCCACAGTAGGGGAAGTGGACGCCGTAGTGGGCGGTCTCGATGAAGCCGGCCTGTTTGGTGTCCTCGCGGGTGAAGTAGACGAGCCGCAGCTGGTTGAGCATCGTCTTGGCGATCTTGCTGCTGTTGACCGGGACCTCGTCGAGGTCGAGGTCGGCCAGTGAGCTGGCGTTGCGGGAGCGGCAGTGCTCGGCGAGGTGCTGGACGAACCGCAGTGTCCAGCGGGCTCCCTCCATAGGGCCCTGCATGTGGTTGAACAGGGCCCACTGGATCTCCGCCTTGACCAGGGGCCGCAGGCCGAGCAGGGACAGGGTTCCGTTCATCCGGAAGATGGCCGGGGTGTTCTGGCACCAGTGCCGGAACGCGGCCTTGTCACCGTAGGTGATCTCGGCCGTGCCGCTCTGACCGGCGTGCAGTCCCCATTTTCGCAGGTCGGGGACTTGGACGTCGCCGGGGCGGCCCTGACGGTCGTAGAGGGCGCGGTGCCGTGAACACATCCGCAGCGGGGTGTGGTCGGCGCGCTCGCTGCAGGCCAGCACCTGGCACTTGCCCATTCCCGGCAGCGGGGACTGAGTGGGCAGCCAGTCATCGAGGAGGGGGGTCCGCCCGTGTTTGCGGGTCCAGCGTTCCCAGTTGGTCCACCGTTTCGCGTGGACAAGGCAGAGGCCCCACTGGCCGACAGCGGGCAAGTCTGGGCAGATCCGACAGGACTGGGGGTCCGACCAACTCCGGGCGGTGAACGGCTTCGCGGCGGCCAGGAACGAGGTGAAGGTGGCGCCGCCGCCGCGGACGGCTGCCCATTCGATCTGGTGGCGGTGGCAGAGGTCCCAGCTGCCCTCCTTGCTCCGGTCGCAGTCCTCGACCTGGCACCGCCAGCCGTAGACAGGGTGGTCGGCGGGGATCCGAAGGACATCGCCGTTGAAGAGGGGGTCGAAGGAGGGCGCGGCAATCAGGGCCCGGAGGATCTCCAAACGGTCGCCGGCGGTGCGGGAGACCGCAGGTGGGTCGATCAGCAGCGTGAGTGGCCGTTGCGTGGTCATTCGCTCTCTCCCCAGACCTCGAACAGTGCGGCGGAGAACTCCGGGGAGTGCAGGTCGGGGTGGCCGTAGACGTCCTCGACCATCGCGGCCGAGGCCCAGTTGCCGGCCACCTTGGTCACCAGCGCATCCCCGCCGGACGCCTTGAGGACGGCGGCGGTCGTCGTGTGCCGGAACTGGTGGGGCTTGATCCGCCCCGGCAGCTTCGCGCGGCGCCCGGCCCGCCGGAGCATCCCGCGGACGGCGTCGGTGGTCAGCGGCTCACCGCGCTTCGGCCCGGCGAGCTGGATCAGCAGCATGCCGTGACCGGCGGCCAGCGGCCGGTACTCGGTGGTCATGTAGGTGAAGTAGGAACTGATCATGGCGGGACTGACCCGGTAGATCTCCCCGCCGCTGATCACGCCGTCACGCAGCCACCAGTCGGGCTTCTTCTTGGCCGCCGCCCCGTTCGGGTTGCCCCACCGGTCGCAGACGTGGACGTGCGGGCTCTCGCAGTCACCGCAAGCCGCGTTGCCGCGCAGGTGCAGGTCCGACAAGTGCAGCCCGGCCAGGCCCCCGACGCGCAAGGTCGTGTCCGACAGCCAGTCGACGATCATCGCGTCGCGGGCGGTGTTCATCTTCTGCAGCAGTTCGGACCGGGCGCCGTCGGGCAGCATCTTCGGATGCCTCCGGCGCGAAGTCCCTTTCCGCGTAAGTGGGTTGGCGGACACCGAGGTGATGGTGTGGCCGAGCAGGGAGCGGTTGCGGTCGACCTGGGTCGGCAGCCGACGGACGTCCAGTTCGGCCCGCAGTGCGTCGTTGATCTGCTGGCGGGCGCACTGGTGGAGGTAGAAGCCCTTCAGCACCGCGGCCGCGGTGCCCAGGCCCGACGCGGTGTAGGGGCGCTTCGGCGGCACCCGCCACGGCTGTCCGAACGGCATCTGCACCTTCGCCCCGACCGCCCCCATGTACCGGTGCAGGTCCCTGACCGTTGTCTTCGCCGTGGACAGACCCTCGCGCACCCGCCAGCGAAGGTGATCAACCAGTGTGTAGGCGTACGTCTTCTGCGTGCCCGACCCCTCGAACATCATCAGGAAGCTGTCGGCCTCCTCGTCGACGGAGCCATCCGGCCAAACAATCGTGAAGGACCGTCCGCCATCCGATCGCTTCATCTGCTGGACGCGGATGTCGTCCAGAACCATCCCACTCCGCACCGGCACCACCTCTCACTCACGTGACGAAGAGGCTTGCCCGGATCGGTAAAAGCGAACGTCCGGGGCTTACAGACCGCCTGAACGAGTGACACGGACACTCACAGCACGATCGGTAAAGTCGAGGAAGAGCACGCCGCGGTGCGACAGGGACACCGCGCCGGGCCGGGCGAGCCCCTTGCCGCCGCCGACGAGCGCCTGCATGGTCGCGGAATGGTGGGGCGCGCAGTACGGCGCGACGTCCACCAGCGGTTTGCCGGGCGGCAGCAGGCCCGCGACGGAGTGGATCGCCGTCACCTCCAGGGATTCCTGCCGGGTGAGGCGCGGCATGATCAGCGGCATCCGCTCGGCCAGCATCGTCTTGCCCGCACCGGGTGGCCCCTGGAGGAAGACGTGGTGTCCGCCGGCCGCCGCGACCTCCATCGCGGTGCGCGCCGAGAGCTGGCCGACGACGTCGCCGAGGTCGTGGCCCCGGTCGTGTTCCGGCACGGCGATGCCGCACAGGCCGGTGGCCTCGCCCGTGCCGGGCAGGCGCAGGCCGGCCGACAGCGGGTCCGGGCGGCCCCGCTCGTCCGGATCCTCCTCGGGCACCGGTTCGTCCGCCAGCACCGCGATCAGCTGGCGCAGGCTGCGGACCCCGAGCACCGAGACTCCCGGCACGAGGGATGCCTCGGCCGCGGCGCACTCCGGCACCACCACCTGTTCGTAACCGGCGTCCGCCGCGGCGAGGACGGCCGGGAGGATGCCCCGGACCGGCCGCACCCTGCCGTCGAGCCCCAGCTCCCCGATCATCACGATGTCGGCGAGCACCCGCGGATCGATCCGCTCGGCGGCGCCGAGTACGGCGCTGGCGACGGCGAGGTCGAATCCTGAACTGAGACGCTTCTAACGCAAGCGGCCCCCGCCGGTGTTAGCGCACCGAACGAGGGCCTCACGGAACAACCTGACTTCACCAGGAGCCCGCGTTGCTGAATCTTCTCATGTCTCCCCGTACCGCTCGTAAGGTCGTTGGCCTGATCGGCGCCGTCGTCGAGACCGCCGCCGACGCCATCCGCAGCGTCATCGCCCCCGCCACCCTCGTCGCCAAGCAGGACACGCCGGCCGCCGAGGCCGAGGCGCCCTCGGTCGTCGAGGCCCCGGACCCGGCCGACCTCTTCACCGACGACCAGCTGCCCGCCGTCGAGGACATCGAGCGCGCCGCACTCGGCTACGACCTCGCCGCCGACTCCGCCCGCTCCGCCGACCGCGCGAAGAGGAAGCACCGCAAGCTCCTCGACCGCCTCCCCGCCGGCACCTACGGCGCCTGGCTCGTCCGCCGCGTCGCCTCGAACCGACAGACCGTCGACCTCGACAAGGTCCGCGCCATCTTCGAGCAGCACGGCCTCGGCGACGTCCCGATGCGCGACACCGCCCCGTCCCTGCGCGTCGAGCGGATCGTCACCGTGGACGCCGCCGAGACCCTGACGGCAGCGGCAGCCTGATGGCCGCGACCACCGAGACGGCCCGCCTCGCGCGGGCCGTCCCCGGCCGGCGTCTCATCGCCGCCGGGTTCATCTCCCGCAGGGTCGACGTCCGCGTCACCGAGGCCGGCGTCACCGGAGCCATCCGCAGGGAGGCCCGGCGATGAGCCGCTTCGAGATGACCGGCCACGACCGGTACCGGATCGAGCAGGCCCGCAAGACGCTGGCCGCGCTGGACGACCTCGACATGGGCGACGACCGGGCGATGGCCAGCACGATCGGCCGCCTGGAGGTCACCCTGCAGCAGCTCGTCGAGATGGTCGACGAGGCGGTGACCGACCAGTGAGCACCGAGCCCCGGACCGTCACCCTGGCCACCGCCGACCACGGCAACGTCACCGTGCCCGAGCCGTCGTGGTGCGCGGGCCACGCCCACCACGACCCCGAGACCCTGCGCGTCGACCTCATCCACGCCGGGCCCGCCGTCGACCTCGTCCACCGCGGCCGAACGCTGCTGTCCGCCGAGCTCGTCCAGTCCCCGCACGCCGGTCCCGCCAGCCCGTACCTCGGCGGCCGGACGCCCGGCGTCTCCGTCTACCCGCTCGGCCAGACCCTCGACCCCACCGGCCTGTACTGCCTGGCCGCAGACCTCGACCGGTACGCCGACCAGCTCCGCGACCTCGCCGACCAGCTCGCCGCGGCCCTCGGCGGTGGCCAGTGAGTTTCCGAGACCGGGCCCGCGACGCCCTGTACAGCGCCATGAACACGGACGACGGCACGCCCGCCTCCGCCCGCCGCGCCACCCAGGTCGCCTCCGTGGCGGCGCACGCAGCTGCGCACCACGGACACGCCGGCACCGCGGCCGTCGTCGCCACCCTCGGCGCCGCGGCCGTCGCCGCTGAAGGCGCCCTCTCCAACTACGTCTATCCGCCCGGCGACTACGCCACGTTCCGGAAGGACACCCCGTGAACCGCCTGAAGAAGGCAGCCCCCTGGGCACTGCCCGCCGCCCTTACCGCCGTCGCCGTCGTGTGGGCCGTCGCCGCGATCGGCAGCATCCTCACCGCCACCGCCCGCCCCGCGTTCGCCTACTCCGTCGCCGTCCTCTACGACGCGGTGTGGCTGTACGCCCTGGCGCAGGAGACCGCGCACCGCCGGCAGGGATCCAGCGCCCGACTCCCGCAGGTCATCGGGTGGGTGTTCCTGCCCCTCACCGTGGCGGTCCTCGCCGTGCACGGCGTCCTCGCCGGGGACGCTCTCGCCGCTGCTGTCGGCGCGCTGATCCCTGTCTTGGCGAAGATGACGCTCGTTATGGCGATCGACCGGGAGCGCACGCGGATCAGCCCGCGGGCGCAGGCCGCCATCGACCGCACCCGTGCCGTCACCCGTGACCGCATCGCCGTCTCCCGTGCCGTGGCCGCGGCACGGGCGGACGAGACGAAGGCCGCCGCGGACATCGTGAAGGCGTCCCGGGAGGCGGAGGCCGAGGCCATCACGACCACCCACGACGCGTTCGAGCGGTACGCGGAGATCGTGAACGAGCACCCCGTGCCGGACTGGCACACCGACCTTCCCACCCTGGTCTCCGACACCGAGTTGCAGGCCCTCCTCGCGGGGGGCGTGCCGGACGACGAAACCGCAGGTGGCACGGGGGGTTCGGGTCTCGCGGTCGCGCCGGGCGGTCACGGTTCCGGCACGCCCCCGCTGGAGGGGCCGCGGACGGCGAACAGTAAGGCGGTCGCGATGCTCGCCGCCGAGCTGTACGCCACCGACCCGCCGCCCTCGAAGCGGAAGTTCCGGGAGGCGATGCGCGCCGAGATGAACACCCAGGGCCTGACCGGGGCGTGGGACACCATCGACGCCCTGTACGACCGGGAGAAGGCGCTCAGCGAGCCGGCCGAGGGTGGGGAGTGACCATGCGTCCCATGCTGTTCGGCGCCGTCCTGGCCCTGCTGTGGCTGACGGTCGGCCCCCACCTGACGGTCCCGGTCGTCGTGGTCAATGCCGTCGCGCAGGCGGTCACCGCCACCGTCGTCCTCGTCGTCCTCGCTCGCCCGTACCTGTCGCGAGGGAGGCGGACGCGATGACCGAGCCCAACCCGCTCGCCAAGGCGGAGGCCGCCGTCGCGGAGGCTGCGGAGAACACGGACCTCGTCCGGATCGTCGCCGCAGTCCTCGCCGCGCAGCAGGCCACCCAGCAGCAGACCGCCCCGCCGACCCCGGTCCGCCCGGAGTTCGACGCGCGGAAGTGGCTCGTCATCGGTGGCGTCGTCGTCTCCGTCGGCCTGGTCGGTGCTCTGTTCGCCGTGGCCATTGCCATCGGCGCGTGCTGTGCGACCGCCTGCCTGCTGATCCTGCGCTCGATGTGGCGCGACGTCTCCAAGGGTCGCTGACCTGCCCTTCCGTCCCCCGCCAGGTGGTCAACTCTTCACCACCTGCGGGGGTGCGGTGGGGCCGGACAGCCCGACCCGTGACCAGGAGGAACCCGTGAACCGAGAGCAGCACCTGAAGCAGGCGATCGACGCGCTCGCCCAGGCGGAGAAGCTCGCCGGATGGGCCGAGAACGCGGCCCGCGGAGACGGCCCGCACAAGGCCGCCCCCTACGCCGCCGCCGGCACCCTGTGGGACTCGATCGCCCGCACCCACCTGCTCATCGCCGAGGCCACGCGCGCCGTCGACGCCACCCCGGAGGACTGACCCATGGCGTTCACCGACAAGGACCCGCACAGCGCGGGCGAGATCCTCCGCGTCGTCGCCCTCGGCATCCGCATCGAGCGCCGCAAGGCCCGCGGCAAGCCCGTCAAGGCGCTGGAGAACCGGGCGGAGCGCATCCACGAGAAGGCGCAGCAGCGCGAGGACCAGCGCGGCAAGAAGAAGTAGCTACCCCGGGGACAGCGTCACGCCGGCAAGCAGACCGCCGTCCCCGGGCCCGGACCGCCCATCAGACGACCGGAGAGACCAGCATGACCGACACGCTCATCCCGGCCCAGCCCGAGGCCGCAGAAGCCGCCGAGACGGACGCACCCGCGCCGCCCATCCCCGTCGACAACCCGAAGCTGCCCGACCCCGGCGTCACCACCGAGAAACGCCGCCCAATCATCGCCCCGTGGCTGCGCTCCCGCCGCGACCTGCTCGCCACCGTCGAGCGCGCCGCAGGCCACGCCTGGTACGCGACCGCCTTCCACGGCCTGCGCGCCCCCTGGTACGCCACACAGCTCGCCCTCATGGCCCCGCGCGGCACCGCCCGACTGGTCACCGGCACGAGCCGGTGGGTGTGGGACCGCGAGGCCGCGCCCCTGCGGGACTACGCCGTGCGCACCGAGGACGTCGAGGAGTACATGCGCCTCGCCCGCCTGCGTGCCGGCCGTGTCCGCCTCCGCGGACTGGTCACCGTCGTCGCCTGCACGTTCGGCCTCGGCTTCGCGATCTGGCTGTACGTCATGGCCCCCGCGTTCCTCTATGTCTTCGCGGCCAGCGGGGTCCTCACCCTCGGCTACTTCGGCCAGCAGCCCGACGCCCCGGTCATCGGCCCAGCCGTCATGCGCACCGAGCTGCAGAAGCTGACCGGCACGATCGTGCTCCGCGCTCTCGACGCCATCGGCAACGCCAAGATCTCCGCCGCCGTGAAGAAGGGCGGCGACATGAACGGCATGCGCTTCACCTCGGAGATCACCCGCGACGGACCCGGCTACCGAGCCGACCTCGACCTCCCGTATGGCGTCGTCCCCGAGGACGTCATGGAGGAGCGCCAGGCCCTCGCCTCCGGCCTGCGCCGCAAGCTCGGCTGCGTCTGGCCCTCCGGCGACCCCGACGAGCACGAGGGCCGCCTCATCCTGTGGGTCGGCGACAAGCCCATGAACGAGACCACCAAGCCCCCGTGGCCGCTGCTGCGCGAGGGCGAGGTCGACCTGTTCAAGCCCGTCGTGTTCGGCAACGACCAGCGGATGCGGGACATCGTCGTCTGCCTGATGTTCGTCTCCGTCGTCATCGGATCCGTCCCCCGCATGGGCAAGACGTTCCTGCTCCGCCTGCTCCTGCTCATCGCCTCCCTCGACCCGCGGGCCGCCCTGCTCGCCTTCGACTTCAAGGGCACCGGCGACCTCGGCCCCCTCCAACCCGTCTGCCACCGCTACCGGTCCGGCGAGGAGGACGAGGACCTGTTGTACGTCCTGCACGCCATGCGCGAGCTCAAGGACGAACTGCGCCGCCGCGCCAAGGTGATCCGCTCCCTGCCCAAGTCCCGCTGCCCCGAGTCGAAGGTCACCCCGGCCCTCGCCAGCGACAAGAGCCTCGGCCTGCACCCGATCGTCGTCGGCTTCGACGAGTGCCAGGTCCCCTTCGAGCACGAGAAGTACGGCGCCGAGCTGGAGTCCATCTGCACCGACGTCGCCAAGCGCGGCCCCGCCCTCGGCATCATCGGGATCTTCGCCACCCAGCGCCCGGACGCCAAGAGCCTCCCGCCCGGCATCAGTGCGAACGCCATCCTGCGGTTCTGCCTCAAGGTCATGAGCCACACCGCGAACGACATGGTCCTCGGCACCGGCGCCTACAAGGCCGGCATCCGGGCAACGATGTTCTCCCGCTCCGACCGGGGCATCTGCTGGATGTCCGGCGAGGGCGACGACCCGGTCATCGCCGCGTCCGCGTTCGTCGACGGCCCGGCCGCCGAGGGCGTCGTCGCCCGCGCCCACCAGCTGCGCGAGGCCTACGGCAACGTGACCGGCCACGCGATCGGCCAGGGCCCCTCCGAGTCGCGCGGGATGGACATCCTCGGCGACGTCGCCAAGGCGTTCCGCCCGGACGAGGAGCAGCTGTGGTGCGAGCGGATCGCCGCCCGCCTCGCCGAGGCCTGGCCGGACGTCTACGGCGAGTGGACCACCGCCCGCATCGCCCCCGCGCTGAAGCCGTGGGGCATCGCCACCGCAGACGTGTGGGCCACCGGGGAGGACGGCAAGGGCACCACGAAACGCGGCATCCGGCGGGCCGACGTGCACGCCGCGATCACTCGCCGTGACGCGGACCGGGCCGCGGCGTAGCACTCGGACGACCGCTAGGCCTAGCACCCCGCGCTGCTAGGCCTAGCACCTCCGCTAGCACCAGAACATGCCCCTGACCTGTTACCTAGCGCCTAGCAGCAGGGGCCACCGTGAGCGGGATTCACCAGGATTCGAGGGGGAGGGCATCCCATGTGGCTTGCTATGGCTGTGGTCGTCGGCTGGCTCGGTGGCTACGCAGTGTTGTGCGCCGCGCGGCCGTTCGCGTCCTGCCGCCGCTGTCGCGGGGCGGGCGAGGTCGAGCGGTTCGGGAAGCCGCGGATGTGCCCGCGCTGCCACGGCAAGCGGCTGCGGCTGCGCGTCGGCCGGCGGGCGCACAACGCGTGGCGCCGCACCCAGCAGGCGGGCACCCGCCCCACCCCGCAGAAGGTGGGCCGATGACTGCCACGTTCGACAGCCCGGCCGAGTCGCTCGGCGAGCACATCGCCCGGCTGGCCGCGATCGAGGCGGAGGCGGAGGCCGTGCAGACCTGGCAGCCGCTCGTCGTACCGGGCGCGTTGCAGGCCTTCGCGTATGCCTGTGCCGCCATTCACGGGGCGAGCCTCGCCGTGCCGCTCGCTGAGGGTGCGTGGCAGGGCTTCGTCGACTGGGTGAAACGAAACGCGTAACGAAATACGGAACCGTCGTTCGGCAAGTCGAAGCCCCGGCAGCCCATCACGGGCGCCGGGGCTTGGTCATGCTCGGAGCCGAGCCGTTGAGGTACTTATGAGGCCGGGGAGTAGTAGGCGGCAATGTCGTTTCCGGTGTAATCCGCGGAGTGGTACCCACCGATAAGGTCGCCCCCGTCCACCTTGAGGAAAGCGTGCTCCCTGCCGGAACGCCCACTTAGGGCGTTCTGCGGATTCAGGTTCACCGTCGTGTGGTCGCTGCCGTCGTTGTGCCTGCTGGAGTCGAGGAGGGTAGTGACATCCGCGCCGAGGTCGCCGTTGTCAGCCGCAGCGGCGGGGCCAGTGACCAGGGCGGCAGCAACACCGACCAGAACCAGCACCGTGAGTACTCGCTTCATCATGCCGACATGATGTCCGGGCCGCGGTACGAATCTCGTCTGCTGAACGGGTGGATCGGTGCCGCCCATATCCCGCTGACCAGGCCGGCTCATCTTCGGTGAGAACCGGGCAACGTTCGCTGAGACGGATCGTCGGGCCGCTTTCGTGCGTCCGGGGTCAGCGCAGGGCTTCGATGGCCTTCACGACCAGAGCACGCGCCTCGGCCCCGTACACGGCCATGCTCCGCAGCTCCTCGAACGCGGCCAGATACAAGGCGATCTCGCCGGGCTGCGTGATGTTCACCTGCGCGGACAACAGTTCGACGGAGACGAGGGTGTCGTCGTAGACGTGGAACAGCTCCTGCGGCCACAGGACCCGCTGCGGGGTGGCGTCCGGGATGATGCCGAGCGACACCGATGGGAGCGCCCCGGCCGTGAGCAGGTAGCCCAGTTGAGCCGCCATCGTGTCCTGGTCCCCCAACTGGTAGCGCAGGACACCCTCCTCGATGACGAGGACGAACCGGTGCCCCGGCTCGTGGATCACCTTGGATCGCTCGACCCGTGCCGACGCGGCGCTCTCGGCGTCGTCGGGGATGTCGAGCAGGCGGGCGTTGCTGCTGAGCAGGGCCCGGCTGTATCCCTCCGTCTGCAGGAGTCCGGGTACGAGGGTCGGCGAGTAGATCCTGAACAGCCCGGTGGACCGGAACAGTTGCACATAGCTGTCCTGGAGCTGACGCAGGCCCATGCGGGTGCGCCGTCGCCACTCGGTGTACATCGACTCCGCGTTGAGGGACGCGGCCACAAGCTCCGGCTGCGCCTCGGCCGACGGATCCACAACGCTTGGCGACGAACCCAGGACGCTGGCACCCGCTGAACGGGAAGATGCCCCATGCCCTCACGCCAGCCCTCACCCAACGGGCCGAGCCTGCTCGTTGCCCTGTGGTGGCTGCTCCTCGCCGCCTGCGCCGCCGTGATGTTCCTCGGGGGCATCAGCTTCCTGCTTAGCCCCGACGACGAGCCCCAGCCGACGCCGACCGTCACGGTCACCGAGATCTGGCCCGAGCAACCCGAGGTATCAACCGACCTCCCGGACGCGGCTGTCGACGACGGTCTGACTGACATACCCACGCCCGCCGTCTGCACCGATGCGGACGCCCGCGGAGTGGTCCCCCGGGACCGGTGGACGCCCTGCGGCCAGCTCCTCGGCTACTTCGACGACTCGGCCACGCCGCCACCTGGTGCACCTGTCGTACCGTGAGAGCGACGAACGCCCCCGCTCAGGCTGATAGCCGGGAGGGGGCGTTCGTCATGCCGTCCAGACTCCGCAGGAGCGTCAGCACGCGCCAGGTCCGCCACCCCATAGGTCACATGTTGAGCACATCGCCCCGAAGCGGACAGGCTCCGAAGGATGATGCCCCTTCAGCTTGCACGTCCAGGGGGAACCATGCGCACCCGCACGACCACGGCGCTCACCACCGTCCTGCTGCTCGCAGCCACAGTCACCGCATGCAGCAGCAACTCGACCGACAACAAGCCGCGCACCGCCAGCACCAAGACCACGAGCAGAGCGACCGCATCCGCCGCGGCCGGCCCGCTCAAAATCGGGACCGGCCACCACTGGACGGACACCGACACCGACGGCAGTCACATCGGCGGCACCACGACCGTCATGGGTTACACCCAGCCGATCAAGATGGACGACGCCTACTCCCGCGGCCTCTCCGACTTCGAGCACCCCGTCTGGGCCACCCTCGACGTCAAGCTCTGCGCCGATTCCAGCAGCACCACCGTGATGACCTCCCAGCAGCCCTGGGCACTCGGCTTCCCCGACGACACCCGCATTCAGGCTCCGTTCGTCAACGGGGAGGGCGTACCCAATCCCGAGTACCCCGTCGGCAGCACTGCCGTGAAGGCTGGCTCTTGCCTTCGAGGGAAGATCACGTTCTCCATGGAGCGCGGCACCCGCCCCAACCAGATCATTTACGGACCCGAGGGCCGGGATCCCGTCGAGTGGTCGGTGCCCAAGGCGTAGGCGAAACCGCCTGCGGACGCCCCATGGTGATTGCGCGCAACCGATAGCGGGACCTGGCTTCCCGCAATCCGCCGCAATCCGGCAGCAGCCCCGTGAAATCCCGCGCATCCTGGGGTCTCCAACCCGGCCAGACGGAGGATGAGATGACGCTCAGGTTCCTCGGCACCACCAGCGAAGACGGCGACTGCCCCACCCTGTACGAGGTCGAGGAGACGGGCGACATCGTCGTCCAGGGCGACAAGCTCACCGACCCCGAACACCTCGCGCAGCTACGGGACGTGAAGGACTCCGAGACGTTCGTCGTCATCCCGCGCGAGCTGCTCACCCGCTTCGCGCCGAGGGCCTGACATGCCGCCCCTGGTCCCGTTCGCCGACGTCGGCCATCTCTTCGCGGAGTTCGAGCACACCGCCTGGCGGCTGGAGCAGCGACGCCGATACGCCACGGACCTCAACAGTCCACGCTGGGCAGCCTTCCAGGCCGGTGAGGACATCACGGCCGCACCGGACAACGCGTGGCGGCAGAACGTCCGTAAGCAGACCGCCCAGGGCAAACGGTTCGAGCGGGTCCGGGTGGTCGACGATCCCCCGACGGAGGGACAGCGGTTCCTCCTGGCTGCCGGGTTGACGAACGTGGCCGCAGGCGAGGACATCCGCAATCTGTACCGCGCGGACGCAGCCCAGCTCCGACTCCCGGACTTCGACTTCTGGCTCTTCGACTCGCGGACCCTGCTGCGCTTCGAGTTCGACAACGCGGATACCACCCTCGGGGTGTACGTGATCGAGGACCCGGCCGAAGTGCTCGCCGCCTGCCAGGCAAGGGATGCGGCCTGGCACTACGCAGTCCATACCGCGGAGTTCCAGCGGCAGGTACGTTCCACCGTGTGACCACGGACTTCCAGTCATCGAGAGAAGCCCTCGGCGTGCGGCTCCGGCAGCTGCGCGCCGAGGCCGGCGTCGAGGGCAAAGACCTCGCAGCCCGGCTCGGATGGCAGCCCTCGAAGGTCTCCCGGCTTCAGAACGGCAAGCAGACACCGACCCCGGCGGACATCACCGCGTGGCTGCAGGGTGTCGGACGGCCAGACGCTGAGGTCGAGCTCCAGGGGCTGCGCGCTGGGCTCGAGATGAAGCACCGGTCATGGCGTCGGCAGCTCGCGGGCGGGCACCGGGCCCGGCAGGAGGTGGCAATCCAGGAGACCGCGGCCACGCAGACGATCCGGGGCCTGGAAGTCTCGCGCGTGCCGGGCCTGTTCCAGACGCCGGAGTACGCGCGTGTGATCTTCGATGCGAATGCCGAGTTCCGCGGCATCCCCGCGACGACCGAGGCCGCGGTCGAGGCCCGTACCCGTAGGCAAGAAGCCTTGTACGAGCCCGGGAAGAGCTTCCGGTTCCTCGTGTGCGAGGCCGCGCTGTACCACCGCGCGTGCCCGGCGGACGTGATGGCCGAGCAGCTGGACCGGCTCTACAACCTGATCGGCCTTCGCTCCGTGGAGCTCGGCATCCTGCCCTTCGGCGCGCAGCTGCGGCGTACTGCCCCGCACGCCTTCTGGATCTACGACACCCGGTTGGTCATCGTCGAGACGATCAGCGAGGAGTTGTGGCTCACCGGCGCGGACGACATCACCTTGTACGAGCGGGCGTGGGACTGGCTTGCCGAGGCTGCCGAGTACGGTGCCCCGGCTCGCCGGCTGATCGGCCGCGCGCGGTCCTCGCTCGACCTCTCGTGAGCAATCCGCGGCAAGCGGAGGGCCCCCTCGAGCAATCCCGCGCAATCGGCGCACGGCCGCGCAATCGCAGTCCCTACGGTCCTGGTCATGGCCTTACAACCTGCCCCGTACCTACGGCAGGCGGGACAGGACTGGCTCCTGTCCTGCGCCGACGTCACCGCCGAAATACGGTCCCTCTGGGACGCCGACGAACTCGGCCCGTTCCCCACCGGCGGGCACTGGATGGTCGCCGAGACGAGCCTCGCGCGGACGATGGACGCCCTCAAGCGCATCGAGCAGCCGCGCCGCGGCCCGGTCCTCGGGGACGTCACCACAGGCCTCGGCTGGTGGCTCCTGCCGCCGACGCTCGGCGAGGAGCTGGACGACGTCCGCACCCTCACCGTCCACCCCCGCGGCTGGGTGTTGCGCTGCCCGCCCGTCCTGTACCCGGTGCGCGGCCGCGTCTGGCTCGAGCGCCCGGACGGCACCGGACGGCTCACCGACCCCGTATTGCTCGGCGCTGCGCTCGGTCCCGGCGGCGGGCCCCGACTCCCCGCGGAGGCATTCGCATGACCCTCACCTCAGCCGAGACCACAAGCGGCGCCCTCCTCGAACGACGCGGACAGCGGCTGATCGACGCAGCGGTGTCCGATCGGGAGCTGGCGGCAGCGCAGGCCCTCGTCGAGGAAGAGACGATCCTCGCCCGCGAAAGCGTGTTGCGCGCGCTCGGTCTCCTCGACATTCCCAGCGAGGCCGATGTCCAGTGGGAGGGCCTGGCCGGACAGGTCTACCGCCTCGGCCTGGACGACGAACAGCGAGCGTTCCTCGGGCTGACGCTGTCCATGGTGGGCATCGGCAGCGTCGGACTCACAGCGGTGGCAGAGCTCGATGAGCGACGCCTGGCGGTCATGCTGCGGGCAATCGCACGCCTCGCGGGCAACGACACCCTCGCCGTGGGCACCCGCATCTGAACTCTCGCGGCCGGCCTGATGAGGCTTCCTGAATTTCCCCACCCCGTGCTCAGGGGTTGGACAGACCTGCTCTCCGAGCTTCCCCATCTCTCCGAGGCCCCGACCCGCAGCCATGTCTCAGTGATTCGCGAGCGACAGAAATGCGCGCGGGCCTGGCCGGGACCGACCAGGCCCCGCTTGGTGGGCTCCAGGTCGATCCGCGGCCGTCGTGCTGTGGGCCTAGATGTCGCCGACCGCGAAATCGTCGATCGCGGCGGCGTAGCTGGTGAGGCCACTGGTCGCGCACGCGGCGCCCAGCTCGACCTGGTCGCTGGTGGTGCGGACGTGGGCGCGTGCGGTGCCGCCGGCGAAGGTGCCGTTAGCGACTGAGCCGCCCTCCAGGGAGAAGGACTGCGTGCTGCCGCGGAGGCTGGACTGGTCGATCACAGTGCGGCTTCCGTCGTTCCAGTTGATCGTCACCTTGGCGTAACCGGGGCCGATCGGCCCGGGACAGGCGGCAGTGAGAGCGGACTCGATCCGGACCGTGCCGCCTGTGATCTTTGGGTGGTTTGAGGACGTGCAGGTACCCATCTCGCCGTTGGCTGTGAGCCGCACGGTGTTCTTGCTGAACGTGATGCCGGGGTTGTACTGCACGTTGAGGGAACCACCGCTGCAGACGACGTCGCCGATGGCGGACGGGTCGGCGGCAGCGGCCGGACTGAGCGGGGCAAGGGCAATCACCGCGGCAGCGGCAACCGCAGCCGAAACGAATGGACTACGCACGTGAGGGCCTCGTTCCAAACTCGAATGGGGCGAACGAGAGAATGGAATCCGTTTCCGGACCTGCAGGTCTGTGCACGCGCCTGACGTCCTCGGAGCCTGACTCGAACGGGCTACCTGTCCGCAGCAAGCAGCCCCGACGCTCGTTGCCGACAGCAACCGAATGGTGAACGAGGAGCGTGACTGGCCAATTTCACGAAGCCTCATCAGCCCCGTGGTCGGCGGCGAGTAGGGGCTGGCCCGCCCCCCTGGGCACAGGGTGAGCCGGTGACGGCTGTCCGCCCGCCCTCAGCACCCCAGGCGACACGAGGGCGGGCAGGCTCGGCCTAGTCCATGACAGGCAGTCGGCCATCACACCACCAGCCGCCATCGGGGCCCGATGCCTCTCGTTCGTATGGAATCCGACGAAAGATCGGAGCGGCGCCGGTGCTGTCGGTACCGTCCCCCGCATTCGCGCAGAGTGCGTGTCCGATTGGGGTGTTCCATGGGCGTGCGGCTGTCGGGCGGGATCGGCCCGTTACGGGTATCGGTGCCGGTACTCGGAGGCGGTGGTGGGCTGGGCGAGATCGTCGTACTGATGTTCAAGCTGTTCGGCTGGCTGCTGTGGTGGGAACTGGTCCTGTGCTGGTACCTGCTGCTCGGCTGTTGGTGGCTTTTGCGGGGCGTCTACTGGGACGGGCCGCGGGCGGCGTGGAGGTGGTGGCAGCGCCGGGATTGAACGATCACTCGATCGGGCCCACAACCCGGACACACACCCCACATAGGTCTCTCGTACAGCGCATGATGCGACCTCCATCACACGCACGTCCCGAGGTGGTTCTGTTCACGGGTTCCGGTTCTGACTCAACTTCTGTGGTGCCGGTCGGGTTCCTGGGCCTCCCCGCCCCGGGCCTGAACCACGAGATGTTCCAGCCCCAGCCCGGCGAAACACCGCTGGCCGCCCGCCTTACGGCAGACGGCCTGCGGCAACCACACCGCACTACACGCGACCGGCCAGGGTCACACCGAGGTGGACGAATTCGGCCGGGCGCACGGGGGCGACGCCGAAGTCGACGACGACCTTGCCGGCCTTGACAGACTCGGCCGTGTTGTTGCTCTGGTCGCAGATCACGTAGAACGCCTCGTCCGAGGCCCGGCCCTGGAGCGCGCCCTGCTTCCACTGGTCCGTCAGGAACGAGGTGACCGAGTGGCGCAGGGCTGCCCACAGCCGATCGTCGTTCACTTCGGATGAGGTCCACGTGGTGGAGGTGCGGATGGACTCCGTGAGGAAGTTGACCAGACGGCGGACGTTCAGGTACTTGAAGTCGCTGTTGATGGAGAGCGTCCGGGCGCCCCACACCAGCAGGCCCCGGCCCGGGAACGCCCGCAGGCAGTTCACCCCGGCCTCGTTCAGTGGCCCCTGCTCGGCGTCGGTCAGCTCCTTCTCGATGCTCAGCGCGCCCCTGACGTCCTGGTTCGCCGGTGCCTTGAACACCCCACGCTCGGCGTCGGTCCGGGCCCAGATCCCGGCCATGTGCCCCGACGGCGGGACCGTCCGTGCGGTCCCGCCGACCCCTGGCACGTTGAGCCACGGGTAGTACACGGTCGTGAACTGGGTCTCGGTCTCGTCCAGACCGAACAGCCCAGGGGTCTTAGCGGCGTCCTCGGGCGAGGCCCCCTGCTTCGCATGCAGGAGCGCCATCCGGTTGCCCGCCTGCGCACAGTGACCCGCGATGGCCCTGGCGATCGCCGGAGCGTCGCTCTCGTTCTTCCACAGGTCGGGGGCCGCGACGATGTCGACCTCCGGCACCTTCTCCAGCCCGGCCAGGGCTGCGGTGTAGGCGTCGATATCGCTGCCGCTCGTGCCGACCACGTGGCAGGAGGTGCCGCCGTTGGCGAAGAAGCCGAAGACCGCCTCGACGAGATTCGGCCCGGCAAGCTCCCGGCCCTGGTTGCCCAGGCCGTACAGGCCCTCGAACTCACTCCAGCTCTTCACAGCCTTCGCTTCTGCGGAGCCCCCATCAACGGGGGCAATGAATGCCGCCGTCGACGTCCCCGCACCTGTGATCGTCCGCACACTGTCCGGCATCCCCGGCTCCTTCGCGCTCGTGAAGACAAGAAGAACGCGAGCCCCGGAACGGAGCCCGCGAGTGTGAGCGTAAAGATCAAACTGGCCAATAGTTAGGAACCTCATCCGATCGAGTGCGTTGCGTGGCTCTGTTCACGAAAACGGGTTCTAGCTCAACTTCTGTGGTGCCGGTCGGGGTGCGCTGGGATGGGCACGCGGTCTCCAAGAACGAGCAGGTCCGCACCGTGGTCGTCGTTCGGATCAGTGGGCTCGGGTCCGCTTCACAGGAGTTGAGCCAGAGCCCGGGTTCCGACAGCAGATGTTCAGCAGTTTCGACAGCACGAGGCTGCAGGGGCGTTCGAATAGCCGTCGACTGTGGACTGCGAGCGAGGCCGACAGTGGCAAGGCGGCGGTCTGGGTTCACCGGTCAGGGTGCAATCCTCTACGACCGCGCGCGTTTGGCCGGGTCGGGAACCGCTGGCCTCTTAGCGTGAATCGGGAACGATCCGGGCGGGCCGTCGTCGGGGTCGTGACCCTATGGAGGTAACTGCCTATGACCGCCCCGACCCCCGAGCTCACGGGGGACTACACCTTCGACCCGTACAGCACCCAAATCGGGTTCGCCGTGCGCCACGTCATGCTCACCAAGCTGCACGGCTCCTTCCACGAGCTCGAAGGCACCCTGCACCTGGACGCCGCCGACCCAGCCAAATCCACCGGCCAGGTGGTGCTCAAGGCCGAGAGCATCGACACCAGCCACGAGCAGCGTGACCAGCAGCTGCGCACCAACGACTTCCTGGACGTACCGAACTTCCCCGACATCACCTTTCGCACCACCGAGGTCGAGGCGAAGTCCGACACCGACTACCGGGTCACGGGCGACCTCACCATCAAGGCCACCACCAAGTCGGTCACCATCGACTTCCAGTACACCGGTAACGCCGTCGACCCCTACGGCAACCAGCGGATCGGCCTGGATGGCTCGGTGACCATCTCCCTCAAGGACTTCGACATCAACCAGAACCCGACCCTGAAAGACGGCGGCGCCCTGGTCGGCGACAGGGCCGTCCTGAAGTTCGCCATCTCTGCGATCAAGCAGGGCTGAGAGCTTCCAGCCAGCCGGCCACCCGGTCCAGGAAGCGATCACGCGGCGCGGTCCTCGACGTCAGGGCCGCGCCGTCACAATGCCGAACCGCGCGCCACGCCCCTCATCAAACGTTCAACGGCCCCTCTCCGCCCGCACCAGCGCGAGCACCTCGTCCCGGCCCCGCCCCGCCGTCACACCCCCGTAAGGAGGCGCAGAGAACCGCGCCAGCGGATGCCGCGGCTGCACCCCCGCCACCACATCGGCGAGCACCTGGCCCAGCACCGCCCCGCCGTCGACGAGCGGCCACAACTGGCCGCGCACCCAAACAGATCCGTCGAGGCCGGCACCCGTCTCCTCACCCTCGGCGCACCGCAGCCCGCGCGCCGCGAGCTTCGCACCCACCACACGAACCCGGCCGTCGTGCGCCGCGAGCGCGCCCACCGCCGCCTTCATCGCCTCAGCTGCAGCGACGGCCGCCGACACGGCCACCGCCCGCGACGCGGCCAGACCCTCGACGTCCCGTTTCATCTCCTGCGCCGCCGCCTCACCCTCAGCCGCCCGCCGCTGCCGCGCCTCCTCCTGCACCTCCCAGTCCTGGCGCATCAGGCGCGCCCGCACCGCCGCATGGTCCGCGGCGTCATACGCGTCCTTGTGCCTGTCGTATGCGGCCGGCGAGGCGCGATTGGTGGCGTACTCCCGCTCCGCCTCCCGCAGCTCCTCCGCGGCCCGCCGAGCCAGCTCCTCGGCCTGCGCCAGATCCTCCGTCGTCACCGTAATCACGGCCTTCTCCCTTTCCTCGAACCCGATACCTCAGCCGTCACTTCGCCGTCCGCGCCGCCAACTCCGCCTGAAAGGCATTGACCACACGGATCGGCGCCGGGAACACCTTTGCCGCCGGCGCCTTCACCTGCTGGGCGAGCTCCGGATGCGTCAGATCCACGCCGCGGCACTGCCACTCCAGCCCGTGCACCAGGTGGTGGTTCGGCGACAGGCGCGCCTCGGCCGCACGGCGCAGCGCCCACGCCGCGAGCAGCCCCGGCTCCACCGGGTGGAACTCCCGGCCCTTCACCTTCAGCCGATCGGCGCCAAGCATGGACCGCTCACCCCCGCTGCCCCCGCCGTTGAAATCCAGCCCCACCCCGGCCAGTACCTCCACGTGTCCGGCGAGCGCCTCGTCGTAGGCGACCCCGACATCCGCCAGCGCCACGAGCGCGGCCTGCGCCGCCGACACGGCCTCGACCAGCACCTTCCACCGCGCATCCATGTCCCGGCCGGCCTCACGGATCTCTGCGGCGGCCGCCTTCTCCAGCTCCGGGCGCGACGCTCGCCGCTTCTCCTCCTCCACCTGCCGCTCCCACGCCAGGCGCAGCTCCCGCGCGTTCGCCCGCAGCTGCGCCGCCAGGCGCGCCGCCTCGGTGTGCTTCATCGACGCGAGCTCGCTGTACGGCGACGACTCCAGCTCGCGCGTCGCCACGTCCCGCTCGTCCTCGGCTGCCGACGCCTTCGCCTCGGCCTGCTCCACCTGCTCCTTGCTGATGTTCATGACGCTCCTCGTTACTTCCTAACTTGATCTACCGGTAACCAGGTGGGCACACGCCCGCCCGGCTCAAAGCCATCTCGCCCCCACCGCCTCACGCACGTTGACGCGCGCCCAGCCCCGGGGCTGGCGGCCCCCGCTCCGCACCCGCACGACGCCGAGCCGCAACCCGCTCGCCCATCGTCGTCCCGCCCCACACACCCCACAGAGACGGCCGCTCCAACGCGTACAACCGGCAGGCCTCGAGGTAGCCGCACCCCGCACACAACGCCCGCGCCCCCGACGGCCTCACCCCATCCGCGAAGTACGCGTCCGGATCCACCCGACACGGCAACGGCTCCAGCACCTCCAGCGCGAAGGCCGGAACCCCGAGCGACACCACCGGCCGCACACCCGCCGCGTGATGCTCACTCACCCGCGTCCGGCTCCAACCGCCAGTTCAACGCCAACACCGACACCCCAGCCGCCGCGAACCCCGCAATCGGCGACCACAGAAACGCCGACGTCGACAGGAATCCGAGCCCCACCGCGTCCAACACACCCGCCCGAACACCGCGCCACCCGCCCCACCCACGCGCCCCCCACAGCCACGCCCTCACCGCTGCCCCTCCCGCCACCGCTCCGCCGCAACGACGAGCGCCGCCTGCCGCCGCGGATCCGACGGCT
This sequence comes from Streptomyces sp. NPDC021080, assembly GCF_044333225.1. Taxonomy (NCBI): domain Bacteria; kingdom Bacillati; phylum Actinomycetota; class Actinomycetes; order Kitasatosporales; family Streptomycetaceae; genus Streptomyces; species Streptomyces sp. NPDC021080. The sequence continues at coordinate 161,486 of NZ_JBIRQM010000010.1, forward strand.
CCAACAAGTGCCACGCCTCCGACCCGTACTCCGGAACCGTCGTCAACCCCGCCAACTCCTCCCGCGCCCACGACCCCGTCTCATCCGGCACCACGCCCAACCCGTCCACCGACATCAACTCCCTTCCACCACACCGACCAGACCCCCGCAGCCCGTTCCCCGGGCCAACACGCCACCCCAACAACGCCGGGCCCGCCCGTACATCCGGACACACCCCATGACCACGTACACATGCGACCGCCGGTGCACGGGACTCACGGTTCATCTGGCATCCGCTCGGCGGCCCGGCGGTCCGACTCCGCGAGGTTGCGGAGCTTGCGGGCGTGCCGGTGGGCGAGGCCGCGCTTACGGGCTTGGGCGAGGGAGTCGCGTCGCTCCTTCGCTGCCTGGATCCGAGCGCGGGCCGCAGCAATGCGGGCCTGAACTTGCTGCTCGACGTGCGAGACGGACTCGGTCACGGGACCTCCTGCGTTTCCTTGGTCCGGGGTGCGGTGGTGGGCCAGCCCCCAGAACGCTTCTGCGGGCGGTTGCCGGGGTGGTTGCGTGCGTCGCGAAACCAGCAGACGACGAGCGCGGACTCCTCCCAGCCGAGCTGGCGGTAAAGGGGCTCGACGTCCTTGTGAAGGTCGCTGCCGCCGGGCTGGCCGTAGACGAACGACCGGAGGGCGGTGGCGACGTCTACGGCGCCGTGCCAGGTGAGTTGCCGGGCCAGGTCTTGAGCGAGGTGGGCGTGGCCGTAGTCGTCGCTGTCTGCCCGGACGCGGTCCGCGAGTGTGAGCCAGTACTTCGTGTCCATGGCTCAGCACCCGACGTGGGTGTCGTAGCCGCAGGCTGCCAAGTCGGCGTCGAGGCGGGTGTGGCAGACGGCGCACACCGGTCCCTCGTTCACCACTGGTCCCCTCCCTAGAGAGGGGGCGGGGACCACCGGTTTGTTTGGTGCGGTCCCGAAGCGGTCCCCATCCGGTCCGGGACCGGTCTGACCTCTGGTTTCTTCTGATCCGGTCCCCGGGATGGGGACCATTTCGCCGGAAGTTGCCGGGGACCGGTCCGGGGACCGCTCCTTACGGATCCGTGCAACCTCGTTCAGCTTCTCGTTGCGGGCCCGGAATCCGAGCCGCTGACATTCCTCGGCAAGCCGCCGGCGCCCGTAGTCGCTGGGCACGCCCGCCTGGTCGAGCCGCTGGACGATCCACTCAACGCTGCCCTCGGGAGCCGGTCGCGGGCCGTCCTGCGGCGTGTCGAGCGAGACCAGGACAAGGGACGTCACCGGTCGCCCGTCGGGCTTGTGCTCGCCGTTGAGAGAGATCTTCTTCAGACCGAACTGGATGTCGCCGTCCTGGTCCTCGTCCTTCTGCTTGCCGGACTTGATCGTGAGGACGGTGTTCGGGATGCGGTCGCCCTTGCGGGAGATGACCAGCTCGGACTGCAGCGCGCCTTTGACCGCGGAGGCGCCGCGGCCGTGCTCGCCGACGTGACCGGTGTGGTGGACCAGCGTCACGCAGGCACCGGTTGAGGACCGCAGTTGGTCCATGCGGTCGACGACCTTGCCCATCTCGGTGTTGGAGTTCTCCTCGACGCCGAGGGTGACGCGGGCCTGGGTGTCGATGACGATCAGGGCGGGCGCGACGCGGCGCATGGCCTCGATCAGCACGTCCCACTCGGGGCTGGCTGCCTGTACCGGGCGGGGCAGGAAGCGGACGTGGTCCATGCGCATGCCGCGGTGCTGCTCCCAGGCGCGGACGCGCTTGCGGATGCCCTGCTCGCCCTCGGCGACGAGGTAGACGACGGTGCCCTGCCGGACGTAGTGGCCGTGCCACTTCGTGCCCGTGCCGACGTGCCCGGCCATGTCCAGCAGGACGAAGCTCTTGAAGGTGCCGGACGGGCCGATCACCCGGGACAGGGTGTTCAGGGCGAGCAGGTCGCCGACGAGGGGTTCGAGCGGCTTGATCCCATCGAGGCCGTCGGTGTCGAGGAGATCGCCGAGCATGCGGTCGACGGCCGCCTCGAAATACTCCTCGGACGTCGTCGTCTCGGGATCGAGCGCCTCCGACCCGGGTTCCTCGGCGGGGGCTTCTTCCTCATCCCGCACCTCGATCAGGTCGTCAAGAGTGGCGCCGGTCGCCAGGTGGTCTGAGAGGTCTTTGCCAGCGGCTGGGAGGTAGACCCGCCACGGGATACCAGCGCGGCCGAGGGAAGCAGCCACCTTACGGGCGTGCTTCATTCCTTCGCCGTTTGGATCCTGGTCGGAAACGATGCGCACTTCGCTGGCGCCACGCAGCATGTCGGTGTACCGCTCTTGCCAGCCCATGCCCGCGCCGCCCGGCATGGTGGTGGCGACAGCGCCCGCCTTGATGGCGTTGTCGACGTCGGTCTCTCCCTCGCACAGGGTGATGACCCCGCCGGCCTCGGCCTGGGCGCGCACCTCAGGGAGATAGAGCAAGACCCGCTCTTCCTTGGGCGGGCTCTTGATCTCGCCACCGGGGAGCTCGGGCCTGAAGTCCTTGGGGAAGTACTTGTGGACGTACTGGACGACACTGCCGTCAACCCGCTTGTACGTCCACGTCTTGACCCGGGTGCCGAGGCTCCCGTTGCGTGCCTTCGGCTCGTCGTGCAGGTCTGCCACAGCGAGGTTGAGCGGGGCGAGGAAGTCCTCGACGGGGCAATCCTTGTGGCAATGGATCAGGACGCGCTTGTCCTGGCCGACACCGATGGACACCGTGTCGGGTGCGTCGCCGTCGTGGCAGAGGCCGCGGGTGCGGGCGGTGCCACCACGGTGGAGAACGTTCTCGCCGTGGTCTCGCAGCGCGTACATGACGCGCTCGAACGCGCTCACGCGGCCACGTCCGTCCGCTGGACGTCGACCTGCTGGCCGTCGACAAGATGCCGATACCAGCCGGGCCGACCGGGCACAGCGACGGGCGGCCACCCGTCGGTGGCCTGAACCGGGCGCGGTTTCGGCGTTGCCAGGGCGTCGAGCTCGGCGAGGGTCTTCCGGCCGGCCAGAGACTCGCGGGTCCGGGAGGCGTCGCGGAACCAGCTCAACAGTTCGTCCTCGTCGCCGTAGCGCCGCCACCATTCGGCGGCGGTGATGATCGCGGCGCCCCTGCGAGGGTCGTCGCCGGGCAGTTCCCGCCACGCGGTGGAGCCGTACTTGGGCGGGTCGTCCTGGCCGTCGAGAAGCTGTGTCACGGCGCTCGACGCCCACAGCGCTACCGGGTCGGTGGCCATGGCGATGGGGCTCGCTACACCTGTGGTCCCTCGGTCGGGCGTGGGGTTGTTCACGTGCTTGTCCTGTCGCAACGGCGAGGTCGCAGGGAGCGGTTCTTCAGCCTCGCGCGGATGGGGAAGCGGGTTGAACTGCCCGGCCGCCGCACCCCGCCCGGCCGCCGAAGCGACCGAGCAGGGACGGCAGTTGCCAGGACGGGAGATCACGGACGAGCGTCCACGTGCTCGGCGATCCAGTCGACGATCTGCTGGAACTCACGGACCGGCTCGCCCGTGCCCATGGCGACGATGGCGCGGAAGTTGACCTCGAACTCGGCCGCGTTCACGGCCGCGGCTTCCGGGGTCGCGCCGCGGGCGACGAGGTACATCTCGGCGGCGTGCGGGTCGGCGTCGGCCCACGGTGCCGGCGTGCTCGCCTCCATCTCCTGGAAGAGCTGGAAGGTGGCGGCGGCGATCTCGTCGCCCTCACCCAGGTCCTTCACCGCGGCGAGGAACTGGGCGCGGTCGATGTACGAGATGGCCATGGTCAGGCGCCCGCCTTCTCGGCGAGGTGGCCGCGGAGCTGGTCCAAGACCTCGTGCGCACCCATGCTGTGCGGGACGAGGACGAGCCCGGACTCGGGCCAGACGATGATCTGTCCGTCGAACTGGTCGTCCGCGCTCGCGTTCGCCCGCGCCAACCGCAGGTTGTTCTCCGCCGCGATCTGGTTGGCCATTGCCTGGAAGATGGCTTCGAGGACGGTGTCGACGTCGTTGGCCTCGATGAGCATCTCGCCGAAGGTGTTCAGGCACTTCTCGTACTGGGCGTCCCAGAGGCCGGCGTCCTTCGCGGCCTGCTTGTCGAGTTCGATCTGTGCGAGCGCGCGGGTCACCTCGGGGGACTGCTCGGGCTGCGCGGGCTGGCTGAGTTCGGCCGCCATGGCGGCGGCGATCTGGTCTGCCTGCTCCGGGGTGCAGAGTCCAGTGTTCTCGGCGGCCTGCCGTACCGCGTAGGGCAGGGCAGCGAGGACCTTGCCGCGGCTCGTCTCGGACTGCGTAGTGCTGGCGGTGCCAGCCGTGAAGGGGTGTGCCATGCTGGTGACATCCGTTCTGTTGAGGGCCCGGTCTGCTGTCGTAGGTGCGCCGGGCCTTCGGCGTTTCATGGATCGGGTGGGCCCTCAGCGGGATTGCCGTCCTGCTGGGGGCTGTTTCATGCGGCCGTTACTTGCGGCGCGGAATCGACCGCGACCAGGACACGAAGTCGGCTGAGCTGCTCGGGTGTGAGCGGTGGGGCCTGGTCGACGGTGTCTGCGATAGAGAGCCAGTAGCGCTCCCCCGCCTGGTCACCTCGCGCTGCAGCCGCGGCGGCCTTCTCTCGCGCGGTCACGCCGCCTCCCGCAATACGCGGATCGCTTCGACGTATCGGTCGAGCAACTTCCCGCGCGGAGTGCGGTTACCGGCTTCCCAATGGCCAACGGCCTGACGCGTGGCGCCCACGACGTCGGCAAGTTCCTGCTGCGACAGTCCGGCCTTCTCCCTGAGTTCCCGGCGTTCGTCCGGGGACGGCAGGTCAACGCGGATGCGCAGCCGAGAGCGGATTTGCTCCGCCACCGTTGCGGTCATGTAGCCATGTAACCAAAGATGGTGAGAGAACTCAAGCCACCTCACATGACTTGGTGAGTCATCTCATCTGACGTGGTGAGTTGACTAGTCGTTTCCGGCGCGGACATACTCACCAGGTGACCCCTGGAGACATGGTGAATGCTGGAGATGACCTCACAGTTCGCACGTCGACGGTTGCCAGCGAGGGACCCTCAGACCTCGTAGCGACGTTCGAGTGCGAGCCAGCGTCAGCCGAGTGGTTTGCATCTGGTGACGTCTCGCGAGGCGCGCAGGGCTTGGTCATCTCCCGCATTGAGGTGAGCTGGGGGCCGCTCTCAGCGGGCGGGATCACCGGCGGAACTCTCCAGAAAGTCCCCGTCGGCAGGGTGCTCCGCCTCGTGCGCGCGGAACTGGGGCCCGGCCTGACCTCACCAGGCCCCCTCGCCGACACCGAGGTCGTGCGAAAGATCCGCGAAGGCGGACGCGTCACAGTGGACGACCAACTGCTTCAAGAGGTCGCCTACCGGTACTGGTTCTACACGCAGCCCGGCCAGCCCTCGGGAGCGATCAAGCGCATGGCCGAGGACTTCGGGCGGCCTCAGGAAACCATCAGGACATGGGTCTCCAGGGCACGAAAGGAACAATGGCTCGGCCCCAGCGTCAAAGGGCGCGCCGGCGCCGAGGCCGGGCCGAAGCTGAGGAAGACGCTGGAGATGTGGGAGTCCCTGGCCGAAGCCTCCGTCCCCCTGACCGCAGAAGAACACATGCGCTACTTCGGGAAGCCGCCCGGACCCCCCGCCAGTGGAGAAGATCAGGACAGCGGACAGTCGGACGGCTAGGCAGTAGAGCGGGCTGGATGGTTGCGGCCAGCATCCTGGACAGCGGCAGCCGCCAGAAGAGCCGTCCCGGCCGCGCTCAACTCCAGCACCGAGGCGAGGGACTCCGCCACCCGCGCGGACGGACATCGTTCCCCGCGCTCCAACTTGCTGACGTAGTCCGGTCGAACGCCGATCGCTACCGCCACCGCGGCCTGAGACAGGCCAGCATCCACGCGCGCCTGGCGCAGCGCCTCCCCGAGCCCCGCCGGGGGTACGCGCCGTTCCCTGACTGCTATCTGCATACAGTCGACGATACGCACCGAGGCTACTTTCCCGCCGAAACGCCCATGGCCCTAGGGCCATCGTGTTTGTATTGGATAATCTCGGTTATCCAATACCTATAGGGGAGTTGAGCCGTGACCCTGCCCGCACCCCGGGCCACCACCGGCACTGAACTTTCGACGGCATTCCGCGACCCGCGCGACGACTGGCCCGAGGAAGCCCGCGCGCTCCGCGCCGAACTCGCCGACCACTACGGCGACGACGACCCGCTGCCCGACGTCGCCGGCGCCTGGGTCGCCCGGCAGCGCTCCGCCAACACCCGGCGCGTGTATGCCCGCCGCCTGCGCGCGTGGGAGGCGTACTGCCGCTCCGCCGGGACACACCCGCTGCGGGCCACCCTGCCGCTCGCCGACGCCTACTCCCGGCACCTGGAGACCGCCCCGACCCTCACCCGGGTCAAGGGCGGCCGACGCGGCCAGAGCGCCCCCACCGGCCCGCCGCTGTCCCCCTCCGGGATCGCCCAGGCGCTCTCCGCCGCCGGCAGCTTCCACACCTACGCGGCCCGGATCGGCGCCGCGCCCGCTGACCCGTTCGCCGCCGTCGCCCGCCCTGACATCGACCCCGACCACTCCCCCACCGAGGGACTCACCCAGGACGAGACCGCCCGGCTCCTCGAGGCCGCCCGCGCCTGGGCACCCCGCTCCTATGCCCTGGTGGCGCTGCTCTACCTGCTCGGCCCCCGCGTGGACGAGGTCCTCGCCCTCGACGCGCAGCAGCTCGGCTACGACCGAGGCCACCGCACACTGCCACTGCGCCGCAAGGGCGGCCGGATCCAGGCCGTACCGGTGCCGCCGCTCGCCCTGGACGCACTGCTCACCCACCTCGACGGCCGCACGGAGGGACCGCTGTTCACCACCAGCAGCGGACGGCGCTGGTCCGAGCCCGAGGTGTGGAAACATCTGCGGGTCCTCGCTCGTCGCGCCGAGTTGCCACAGGCCTCGAGCATCAAACCGCACGCGCTCCGCCACGGATTCATCACCGACGCGCTCGACGCAGGAGTCCCGCTGCACGAGGTGCAGGACGCAGCCGGCCACCGGGACCCCCGTACAACGCAGCGGTACAACCGGCGCCGCGGCCGACTCGACGGGCACCCGGCCTACAAGGTCGCCGCGGCCATGGCGGAGCGCCTTGAAAACCGAGAAGCCTGAGACAGCGAAGGGGCCCGGCACCAGATGCTCCGGTCCGGGCCCCGCTCAGTAACTCACACCGGCGTCTTCCACTCGATCCGCACGGCGCTGGGGTCGAAGTACTTTGCCCCCGCGCCCGGCTTGAAGCCCTTCGGCCGGCCGCGGCGCGACGGCAGGACCGTCACCGTCATGACGGCGTCGATGATCCCCCGCCGGCGCTCCAACGAGTACTTCTTCCATTCCTCGGCGATCTCAGGAGTCCCGAGAGGCAGCCGGGCGAGCACCGGCACCGTGGCCCGGTTCGTCATCTCCGCCTCGATCTCGGCGAGCTTGGACCGGGTGCGGGCCGTGCCGTCGAGCATCTGCTTCCTGGTGATCAGATCGTCGGCGTAGTCGACGCTGTACTGGTCGAGCTTCACGCGCAACGTACTGGCGCGCACCGCCAGTTGCTCCGTGGACTCCCCCACCTTCGGGCTCGGCACGAACAGCGCCACGGCATCCGGACGACTCAACCGTTCGATGGCGACGGCCTCGACATACTCGTCGAGCAACTCGGCGGTACGGGTGAGATGGACCATCCCTCGGCATCGGTAAGCCGCGACGTGCACGTGGCCTGACCCCGTCCCGGAAGTGGAGCAGCGCATCGTCTCCCGACAGCCTCGGCGCCCCGGCGGGACCGGCACGGCCTTGCCCGCCTTCAGCTTCCCGAACTCGGCCTCCAGCCTCTCGGGCGTCCACTGCTGGCCGTCGGGATCGTCGGCTGCGGCGTAGAGCGGCCGTGCATCGTCATCGTCAGCGAACCCATGGTGCAGGAACTCCCGCCCGTCTGCGGCCCTGTAGTCGGCCACCAGGACCCCGCAGAGGTACAGCCCGGACCCGAGCCACTTCCGGGCATTCCCGGTCGTTGTACGGCGCTCTGGCTGCCCCAGGATGCTCGTCACCGCCCGCCACTTGTCCTCGGTCGTCAGCGGCGGCCACGCGGCCTTCCCGACAATCTCGCCCTGGTGATCGATAAGACCAGCGTTCCGCGGGCGCAGCAGCGTCCGACGCAGCTCCGTTACCTGCCACTCTCGGGCGATGGGCTCGGTGCGCGTGCCGTCTTCGAGGCGCTTGCGGCGCGGAACCGTGCGAACGCCCTTGCGCGCCCAGTCCAGGCAGATGGACCGGAGCGAGTCGCCTGCGATGACGGCATCGATGGCCTTGTCGAGGTGCCAGGCTTCGGACCCTTCCGCGACCTCGGCGGCCGCTCCGCACTCTCCGCAAACGGCTGTGACGGTGAAGTCGGCGCCCGTCTCAGCGTCCTGGCGCTCGATGACAAACCCGTCCGTGGCGGCGCACTGCGGGCATACGAGCGAGCGGGGCGTCACGCCGTCGGCTTCGTAGCCGAACGGACGCGGGCCACCCCTGTAGGCGCCCGCACGGAGGGTGTCCTGCTTGGCATCCTTCACGCGCTCGCTGATCTCCTCGCTCTCGTGCTGGTCGTCGACGGCCTTGCGGCGAGCTTCACGCCGGCCGTCGGCGGTGGCCAGGTTCACCGTGCCGGACTTCACCAGCTCGACCGCGATGTCCTTCGCCTCGACGAGGTCCAAAAATTCGAAAGCGTCGCGCCAGTTGCGCTGCAGTCGGCGGGAGGTGAGGGCGAGCACGGCGTCAGCCTCACCCGATCGGAGCATCTCGAGCATTCGCTCGTAGGCCGGGCGGCGCTTGCCCGAGAACGCGCTCAGGTCGTTGTCTGTCAGGACCTTCACGACGTCCCAGCCGAGGCGGGCGGCACGGTCTCGGCACGCCTTCTCCTGCCGGTCGACGCCTTCGCGCCGGCCTTCCCGGTCGTCGGAGATGCGGCAGTAGATCACGACACGTCGCCGGGCACCGGCGGCAGGCTCGGTCTTCATAGCAGGTGAGGGTAGCGCTTTAAAAGCGTCTTGCGGCAGTACTTGACAGATCGAAACCGGAGCCGCCCTTGGGCACGGAGGCCGGGCTCAGCCCCACCGTCAGTTTCTTCTGCGGCCAGGACGCGCCGGAATTGACCACCGCGGCCCTGACCCGGTCCCGGCTCTCCGACAGGCTCTTGTCGGGGAGCCCGACCAGTGCGAAGGCGGCGATGCCCGGCTCCAGGTCGGCCTGGACCTCGACGACGACGCCCTCCACACCCACGAGGGCCACCGCACACGTACGCGCGAATCCCATCAGGCCACCCCCCGCGCGTGCTCGACCACGGGCGCGCCGCGCTCGGGGAGCACGACGCCGACCAGGTCGATGCGGACACCGCCCGGCGGGGCTCCGCCATGTTCCTGGAGCCAGCGTTCGGCCAGGCCGCGCAGCCGGCGGGCCTTGGCCGGGGTGACGGCCTCCATCGGATGCTGGAACGAGCACGTCCTGCGGGTCTTGACCTCGCAGACGACCACCGTGTCGCCGTCCCGGGCCACGATGTCGATCTCGCCGGTCCTGTCGCAGCGCCAGTTGCGTGCCAGGACCGTCATGCCGGCCCCGGTCAGCCGCCGTACGGCCAGTTCCTCGCCGTAGGCGCCCAGTGCCTTGCGTGCCTCGGATGTCTTCATGTCGGCACCACCTCCGGCACCGACACTGAGGCCATGTCACCCAGCTGTTGGATCTTGGTGGACGTACGGGTGACTGGGGAAAACCCCGTCACCCGTACGAGTCATGCCGTGATCACCGCTCACCATGATCTTCGCTCGCCGTGATCACCACGCACCCGCGGTCACCGCGCATCACGGTCACCGCTCGTCCACGCCGGGCAGGCCGCCCGGACCGCAGCCGCCCGCGTCTCAGCCGCCAGGCAGCTCCAGATCGCTCTTGTTCAGCTCCTCGATGTTCACGTCCTTGAAAGTGAGGACGCGTACCTGTTTCACGAAGCGGGCGGGTCGGTACATGTCCCACACCCAGGCATCCGCCATGGACACCTCGAAAAACACCTCACCCTGGACCGAATGCACCTGCATCTCGTAGTCGTTGGTGAGATAGAAGCGCCGCTCGGTCTCGATCACATATTTGAACAGACCGACGACATCGCGGTACTCCCGATAGAGCTTCAGCTCCATCTCGGTCTCGTACTTCTCGAGGTCCTCGGCGCTCATGGCATGTTCCCCTTCAGCCGTGCGTCCCCCCATTGTGCGCCAGCCCCGGGCACCCCTAGACGATTTCCGTGTCGAGGACCTCGGGCGTGGCCGGGGGACCCTCGTCGAGCACCCTGCGCAGCAGCCCGGCGAGCTTGGTCGGATACACCGTCTCATGTGTCTCGGTCAGTTCCCGGCACGTCCACCAGCGCGCTCCGGCGACGCTGCGCCGCTCCAGCTCCGTCAGCCCCGTGGCCGCCGTGGCGGTCTGGGCCGTACGGGCCAGGAAGTACCACTCGTCCTGGTCCCAGCGCCTGCCCGCGAACGGGAACGAGCAGGTCCGCCGCCACAGCACGGGGCCCAGTTCGACCTCGGTGATCCCGGTCTCCTCCACGAGTTCCCGCAGGGCCGCCCGCTCATGGGTCTCGTCGCCCTCCAGGCCGCCCCCGGGCGTGAACCACCAGCGGTCGGAGGGATCGTCCGGTTCGTGGCCGTGCAGCAGCAGTACGCGGTCCTGCGGGTCGAGCAGCACGACCCGGGCGACCTTGCGGAACCCGCCCCGGCCAAGGCCCTCGTGCGCGTCCGCCGCCTCAGCGGGCACCGGCGGACTCCTGACGGGCGCGGGACCGTCCGGCCAGCTTGGCGACGGGCCCGTACGCCGCTCCGCCGAGCACGAGAACGGCGCCCACGAGCACCAGGGCGATCATCGTGGGGAGCGGTCCCGGCCGGGACAGGGCACCGAGCTCCTTGAAGCCGTCGGGGCGGGCGAGCATGCCGTTCATCGGCCAGGCGATGGCATCGACCCGGGCCCTGACGGCCCCGCGCGCCACGGTGCCCCTGGCCGCGTCCGTCAGATGCGCGGTGGAGTCCAGGGAGCCCCGCCGCTCGTCGCCCAGGAGGAACAGCCGTCCCGCGGGGACCTTCACGGTGGGGAAGCCCGTGAGCTCGGCGAGGCTTCCCTCGGGCAGATACGATTCGTCGATCTGCTTGCCGTTGACGGTCAGCTTGCCGTCGGTGCAGCAGGAGACGGTGTCGCCGCCGACGGCGACCACGCGCTTGACCACGGACGAGCCCGTGACCCAGGTCTTGTCGTCGAAGACGACGACGTCACCGCGGCGGACCTCGCTGCCGTCGACGCGCTGTGCCAGCACCCGGTCACCGATCTTGATCGTCGGTGCCATCGAACTCGTGGGGACGGTGTACGGCCGGTAGACGACCGCCGCCCAGGCGAAACCGACCAGGAACAGCACCAGACCCAGCGCGACCGCGACCCCCGACAGCCGCTGTCCGGTCCTGCTCCCCACCGGGGCCTTGCCCGTGCCGCCGCTGCGCGGGGCCGTACGTGTTGCGCTCTCGCCACCCATGGGCCCGCACCTTACCCGGGGGTACGGTCCGGGGTCAGCCCCCTCCCGATCACGATCGCCCGAGCAGGCCGGATCCGGGGCCGCTCGCACGGGAAACGAGCGGGGCCGGTCGCTCCGGACATGTCCGGAGCGACCGGCCCCGAAGGCCGAGCGGTGTCTCAGTCGTTCTTGGACGCCTTGCGCCTGCGGCGCACCAGCACCAGCGGCGCCGCGCCCAGCAGAGCCACGGAGCCCGGCGAGGTGACCGCCGCGGCCGCCTGGTCGCCGAGACCGGGCTGGTCGAAGGTGTCCGGGACCGGGAGGGTGCCCCAGCGGTTGATGGGCCAGGCCTTGACGATGGCGCGGCCGACGACGTCGTTCACCGGCACCATGCCGTGGTGCTTGTCCGTCTGGTTGTAGCGCGAGTCCCGCGAGTTCTGGCGGTGGTCGCCCATCACCCAGATCATGCCCTTGGGGACCTTGACCTTGAACTGGCCGCCGTCCTCGTCCTGGCTGCACGGGGTGTTCCCGGCGTACACGTACGACGTCTCGTTCAGCGCCTTGCCGTTGACCTTCAGCGGGCCGGTGCCGTTGCACTCGACGGTGTCACCGCCGACGCCGATGACCCGCTTGATGAGGTCCTTCTCCTCGGCGGACGGCATCAGGCCGATCCAGCTGAGGACGGTCTGAAGGGCGTTCGGGTTGGCCGTGGGCTCGCCCGCCAGCCAGTTGTCCGGGTCGTGGAAGACGACGACCTCGCCCCGCTGCGGCTCGGAGCCGAACCACGGAGTGAGCTTGTCGACCAGGACACGGTCACCCTGCTGGAGGGTGTTCTGCATCGAGTCCGAGGGAATCGAGAACGCCTGCACCAGGAAGGTCTTGATAATCAGCGCGAGCACCAGAGCGATGCCGATCAGGATCGGCAGCTCCTTCCAGAAGGAGCGCTGCTTGGTGGACTTCGGGTCCCGCCCGGAACGCCCGGTCGAGGCGTCACCGTCCTCGGAGCCGCTCCCGGAACCCGAATCGGGTTCTACGGCCGGGGCAGCCGCATCCTCGGGCCGCTCCGGCTGTCCCTCGGGACCCTCGTGCCCAGAACGCGCGCCGACCGCCACATCCCCCACATCCACTCCTCACTCCGTGCCGCCGCCCGCGCCGTATTCGGCGCAGGCCCACCACTCCCATAACGAGCGGGAGTTCCGCAGGGCTCGGGAGCGGGATCAATCCATCTGGATCCGCAGAGGCCACCCTATGCGACAGAGCTGGAGCGGAAGCCGACCCTCCAGGCGCGTCGGCCACCGTCGAGAACGTGTTCGGCTCCTGCAGCCGGGTCCAATGGCCGATGGGCCAGCCGATGACCATCGCCCGGCCCACGACCGAATCCTCGGAGACGGTTCCGCTGAACTTGTCGCTGCGGTGGTACCGGGAGTCCGCGGAGTTGCCCCGGTGGTCGCCCAGCACGAACAGACGGCCCGCGGGCACCTTCACCTCGAAGGAGAACTCCGACGGTTTGTCCCCGGCGTAGATGTACGGCTCGGTCAGGGGGGTGCCGTTCACGGTCACCCGGCCCTGGGCGTCACAGCACTTGACGGTGTCCCCGCCGAGGCCGACGACCCGCTTGATCAGGTCCTTCTCGTTGTCGGAGGGCAGCAGACCGATGAAGGTCAGTCCCTCCTTGAACTGCTTGACGACCACGGGGTCGTGCTTCTTCTGGGCGTCCTCGGCCGTGAGCCAGCCCCCGGGGTCCTTGAAGACGACGACGTCACCGCGCTTGGGCTGGGAGCCGAACCAGGGGGTGAACTTGTCCACCAGGACGCGGTCGCCGATCTGGATCGTGTTCTCCATGGAACCCGACGGGATCACGAAGGCCTGGACGAGGAACGTCTTGAGGACCAGGGCTATCAGCACGGCGACGCCGACGAGGAGGGGAATCTCCTTGACCGCCGAGCGGCGCCTGCGCCGCTTGATCTTGCGCGCGAGCTTGCGGCGCTCGACCCGGCTGGGCCGGGCGGCGCCGCCGGCGGCGCGCCGGGCCCCGGTGGGCAGCAGGTTGTCGGCAGCGGAGGCGGAGACTCCGCGCGCCCGTCCACGGTTACCCACGGGCACCTCCGGCGGCCGGTACACGCGCGTAGGCGTCGGGACGTGTCAGACGGGTCCAGTGGCCCACGGGCCAGGCGATCCAGTCGGCCCTGCCGATGACATCGCCGACGGGGACCATGCCGCCGCCGGGCGAGCCCAGATGATCACGGGAGTCGCTGGAGCGGCTGCGGTGATCGCCCAGGAGGAACAGGGAGCGCTCGGGCACGACGATGTCGAAGGGCACCTCGGACGGGCTGTCACCCCGATAGAGAAATGTCGACTCGTCGACCGATCGGCCGTTCACTTCGAGTCTCCCCTCCTTGTCGCAGCAGACCACGTGGTCTCCCCCTACTCCGACGACGCGTTTGACGTAGTCCGCGTTCCCGAAATAACCGGTGCCGTCGAAGACGACGACATCGCCCCGCTGCGGCTCGGAACCGAAACGGTACGCCAACTTGTTTACGAGAACGCGGTCCCCGATCCTCAATCCGGACTCCATGGAGCCGCTGGGAATTTCGAACGGCTGCATCACGAAGCGGCTGACCAGCAGCAGAAATACCAGACAGATCAGCACGGTCAGGGTGATCCGGCCCCCGGGAAGCCAGTCGGCGGCCTTGTCCACGAACGCAGAACGCGACCGCTCCTCCGGCCCCGCTGTGTCCGAGATCTCCTCGGAAGCGGAAGGGCGGGAGGAGCGGTCGCGCTCCACGGGCTGTGCTTCGGTGTCCATCGGGGCCAGATGCTATCCGGCCTGTCTGAGACACCTTCTTACCGGCTCGGTCACCGACGGGTCACCGCGACGGAAGAGCTCAGTTGTCGCGCTTCTCCTTGATCTTCGCGGCCTTGCCGCGCAGCTCACGGAGGTAGTACAGCTTCGCGCGACGGACGTCACCGCGGGTGACGAGCTCGATCTTCTCGACGATCGGGGTGTGCACCGGGAAGGTGCGCTCGACGCCGACGGAGAACGAGACCTTGCGGACCGTGAAGGTCTCGCGGACACCCGAGCCCTGGCGGCGGATGACTACGCCCTTGAACTGCTGCACACGGGAGCGGTTGCCCTCGATGACGCGGACGTGGACGTTGACGGTGTCACCCGGGCGGAAGGCCGGGACGTCGGTGCGCAGCGAGGCGCCGTCGACGGAGTCGAGCAGGTGCGACATTTTGTCTGCTTTCTTCGCTGATGCCACAGGTCATCAACGGGAGAGAGGTTCGAAGAGGATGCCGTCTCGTCGGGGCGGGCGTCGTGTCCCCCTGTGGCAGGGGCGCACGCCGGACGACGGAGAGCAGCGGCCTATTCTTCCACGGCCTCGGGCCTGCGCCAAAATCGGCCGTCGGGGTCCGGCCGCCAGCCCAGGATCGAGAGCATCTCGCGGTCCTTCTTGTCGAAGGCGGAGGCGTCGCAGCGCTCGATGAGGTCGGGCCGGTTCGCCGCCGTACGGCGCAGGGCCTCGTCGCGGCGCCAGCGGGCGATCTTCCCGTGGTGGCCGCTGACCAGTACGTCGGGGATCTCACGGCCGCGCCACCGCGGGGGCTTGGTGTACACCGGGCCCTCCAGGAGGTTGGCCATGGCCCCGGGGGCGAAGGAGTCGTCCCGGTGGGACTCGGCGTTGCCGAGGACACCCGGCAGCAGTCGCGCCACGGCCTCGGTGACGACGAGGACGGCCGCCTCGCCGCCGGCGAGGACGTAGTCGCCGATGGAGACCTCGTAGACGGGCATCCGGGTCGCGTACTCGTCGATCACGCGGCGGTCGATGCCCTCGTAGCGCGCGGGCGTGAAGACCAGCCAGGGGCGCTCGGAGAGCTCGACGGCGAGCTGCTGGGTGAACGGGCGCCCGCTGGGGGTGGGGACCACGAGGGCGGGGCCGTGGGCGCCCGTCTCGTATCCGTCCGCCAGGGCGGAGTCCAGGGCCTCGCCCCAGGGCTCGGTCTTCATGACCATGCCGGGACCGCCGCCGTAGGGCGTGTCGTCGACCGTGTTGTGACGGTCGTACGTCCAGTCCCGCAGATCGTGCACGTGCACGTTCAGCTGTCCGCGCGCGCGGGCCTTGCCGACCAGCGAGACGTTCAGGGGGTCCAGGTACTCGGGGAAGATCGTGACCACGTCGAGCCGCATCAGGCGTCGGCCCCCGCGGCGTCCTCGCCGGCCCCGGCGGAGCCGCTCTCCTCGTCCCTGGTGGAGACGACCTCGGCCTCGTCGTCGATCAGTCCGGGCGGCGGGTCGATGACGGCCCGCTGCTCCTCCAGGTCGATCTCGACGACGATCTCCTCCACGAACGGGATCAGCACCTCGGTCCCGTCCGGGCGCTCGACCACGAACAGGTCCTGCGAGGGCAGGTGCGAGATCTCCGTGATGCGTCCGACCTCGGCGCCGTCCGTGGTGACCACGTCCAGGTCCATCAACTGGTGGTCGTAATACTCGTCCGGGTCCTCCGGCGTCTCGTCCGGGTCGACCTCGGCGATCAGCAGGGTGTTGCGCAGGGCCTCGGCGGCGTTGCGGTCCCGCACGCCCGCGAAGCGCAGCAGGAGACGGCCGCTGTGGACGCGGCCCGTCTCGATGGTCAGTGGTCCGGTGGAGGCCGGATCGGTGAGCAGGACGGCACCGGGGCCGAGCCGCAGCTCCGGCTCGTCGGTGCGGACCTCCACGGTGACCTCGCCCTTGATGCCGTGGGCACGGCCGACGCGAGCGACTACCAGCTGCACTGTGCTTGATCTCCTGTCGTATGCCGACGGCAATGCTTCTTGAACGACTACGGGCCGGGGACGGCTCGTAAGCCCTCCCCGGCCCGAGCCGGTGCTGCCTGTTACGTCAGCGGACGTGATCCACGTCGACGAGGTCGACGCGGACACCGCGGCCGCCGATGGCGCCCACGACGGTGCGCAGAGCGCGCGCGGTGCGGCCGTTGCGGCCGATCACCTTGCCGAGGTCGTCCGGGTGGACCCGGACCTCGAGAACGCGCCCGCGGCGCAGGTTGCGGGAAGCGACCTGCACGTCGTCGGGGTTGTCGACGATGCCCTTCACGAGGTGCTCGAGAGCCTCCTCGAGCATGCTCAGGCCTCGGTCGACTCGGACTCGGCCGAAGCCTCGTCCTTCTTCTCAGCCTTCTTCTTCTGGGTGATGGCCTCACCCTTGCCCGTGTCCTCGCCACCGAGGGCGTCGAACAGCGGGCGCGCGGCCTTCGGCTCGGCGACGAGCAGCGGAGCCGGGGCCGGCAGGCCCTTGAACTTCTGCCAGTCACCGGTCAGCTTCAGGATGGCGAGCACGGGCTCGGTCGGCTGCGCGCCGACACCCAGCCAGTACTGCGCACGGTCCGAGTCGACCTCGATGCGCGAGGGGTTCTGCACCGGGTGGTACAGGCCGATCTCCTCGATGGCCCGGCCGTCACGGCGGGTACGGGAGTCGGCGACGACGATGCGGTAGTGAGGCGAACGGATCTTGCCCAGACGCTTCAGCTTGATCTTGACTGCCACGGAAGTGGTGTCTCCTGGTCTTGACGGGGTTGGGCACGCAGAGATGGCCGCGTGGGGTTGCGGTACCCGAGTGCCCGATGGACGCGTCAGCCGGAGGAGAGAGGGGTCCTATGCGGCTGTCGAGTACAGCTAGCCATTCTGCCACATCCTGCGCTCCGCCCGGACCGAGGGTGCCCGGGCCGACACCTGAACGAGCGCACACCTGACGGGCACCCGGCGTTCCGGGTGCCCATCGGGCAGAGGACGGCGTGGGCCGGCCGTCGGCGGCGTCGGAGAGCTGTCGCCCGCGCGCACTCGTGCCTCCTGAATTCCCCCACCCGCCCGAGGGCGGGTGGGGGAGGCACGACTGCTCACGGGCCGCGCGAACTGCTCCGGCACCCACGAGACGCCGGTGGAGCACGCACCTCAGCCGGCGGCGGCCCCGACCACCTCCGGGATGCGGAAGGGTTTGCCGCACCCTCCGCACACGATCGGCGCCTGCGCGAGGACGGACGGCACCACGCGCACGTTGCGCCCGCAGTCGCAGACGGCCTTGACGCGGACACCTCCCCCGGAGGAGCCGTGGCGTGCGGCCGGACCACGGAACGAGCGGGCGGTGTCCGCGGACGTGGCGGCCGTGTGGGCCTTCAGCGCGCGCTGGAGCCGCTCGATGGTCGGGCGGTAGCGGCGTTTCGCCTCGGGATTGAGCGTGACCAGCGAGAAGCCGCTGCTGGGATGCGGCTCCTCGGGATGGTCGAGGCCCAGTTCCTCGGCGATCGCCAGGAATCTGCGGTTGTGATAGCGGCCGGCGCGCGAGGTGTCGCGGACCCCGCGGGCGGCGGCGATGCCATGGACTGCTTCGTGAAGCAGTCGCTCGAAGGAGAGCTCGTGTCCGCAGGCGGACGACGATTCTCCGATCAGGGACTCTGGCGCGGCAAGATCGGGCAGTTCGGGGTGGTGCCGCTGAATGTCGGCCCACGCCCCTGCCAGCTCTGCGGCGAGAACAGGTGGTGTCGTGCTCACGTAATGACAACGAGCGGGAGTGCCTCGGTGTTCCTATTACGGGGCATCCCAAATAATTTGCACGTACCCGTCAGTTGCCACTGATGCGTCCCGACGAGGGCGGGTGCGCTGATCTGCGGAGAAGCATCGCAGCTCGTACCAAGGCGGTACGTAGGCACACGTACGCCCCGGCGCGTAGGCGGCATCCGCACGCCGGGACACCTGTGGCCGGCAGATGCGCAAGAGGTGTTTCGGCCGCCCTGCGGTCCCGCTCAGTAGGCGCGGGCGACGACCGCGACGTTACCGGGTGTGTCGTCGGCGCCGGGCACCGACCCGTCCTCGGCGACCAGACACCGTACGGTCACCGCGTGCTCGGCGAGCCTGGCCTCGCCCTCTTCGCCGAGGTCGGCCCAGGGGATGCGGGCCCAGCCGCCGGCCAGGGCGGCCTCCACGGCCGCGTCGATGGTCGACACGTCCGACGTACGGGACTCGCGGCGCTCACGGGACTGCCTCAGGAGCAGCGCCTGGTCCTCCTCCATGACGCCGGGGAGCAGGGCCGCCAGTGCGTCGAGGGCCACGGGCTCCTTGCCCCCGGGGATGCGGCGGGCCAGCATCGCCGTGCCGCTCTCCAGGTCACGGGGGCCGACCTCGACCCGTACGGGGACACCCTTCAGTTCCCAGTCGACGGCGCGGCGCCCGAACGGGGTGTCCGTACGGTCGTCGACCCGGACCCGCAGACCCGCCGCGGTCAGCCGGTCGCCGATCTCGTGGACCTTGGCCAGAACGGCCTGGTCCCCCTTGATCGCGAGGACGACGACCTGTACCGGGGCGAGCCGGGGCGGCACCCGCAACCCGCTGTCATCGCCGTGCGACATGATCAGGCCACCCACCATGCGGGTCGAGGACCCCCAGGAGGTCTGCCAGACGAGCTCCTGCTTCCCGTCCCTGGACAGGTACTGCGTCGCGAACGCCTTCGCGAAGTTCTGCCCCAGCTCGTGACTGGTGCCCATCTGGAGCGCCTTGCCGTCGCCCATCATCGCTTCGAGGGTGAGGGTGTTGACGGCACCGGCGAACCGCTCGCTCGCCGTCTTCCGGCCAAGGACGACATCGATGCCGAGGACGTTCACCATGAAGTCGGCGTACACCTCCTTGTGGATGTGCGCGGCGTAGTCCCGGGCGTCCTCGTAGGTGGCGTGCGCGGTGTGGCCCTCCTGCCAGAGGAATTCGGTCGTCCTCAGGAACACCCGCGGGCGCATCTCCCAACGGACCACGTTCGCCCACTGGTTGATCAGCAGCGGCAGATCGCGGTAGCTCTGCACCCATTTGGAGAAGTACTCGTTGACGATCGTCTCGGAGGTGGGGCGGACGACGACGGGCTCCTCCAGCTCCTTGCCGCCGCCGTGCGTGACGACCGCGAGCTCGGGGGCGAAGCCCTCGACGTGCTCCGCCTCCCGGGTCAGGTAAGACTGCGGGATGAACAGCGGGAAGTACGCGTTCTGGGCACCCGCCTCCTTGATGCGGGCGTCCATCTCCTGCTGCATCCGCTCCCACAGCCCGTACCCGTACGGCCGAATGACCATGGTGCCGCGGACCGGTCCGTTGTCGGCGAGCTCGGCCTTGTTGATCACGTCCTGGTACCAGCGCGGGAAATCGTCCGACCGGGGCGTGAGAACGGGTGCCTTTGCCATGCGGGTGATGCTACGGGCCCACGTTGCCGGTATGTGAATTCTTGAGCCTTTCGCGCCCGGGGCGACATCGGGCCCCCGCGACCCCTGGACGGCACGTCGAGCGCGGAGTTACCTGACATACGGGGGGAGTGCGGGCCTTACGCGCGGGGGCGGAGGAAAGGGGGCCCGGCGACAACTCTCGGCGGATTGGGGCACTTTCGATGACACCTACGCTCGTGCGGCAGCACCTTCCTCATGCGGGCCCATCGCCCCGCTCGGACCGGGTGGCACGCGCGCGTGACTGGGCCGAGATTCAGGAGCGGATGCTGGTACCGCTCTACGAGGCCGTCTACGAGCGGCTCGAAGTGGGCGGCGGCACCAGGCTGCTCGGGCTCGGCTGCGGGTCCGGGCTCGCCCTGTTGATGGCGGCCTCCCGCGGCGCCGCGGTCACGGGTGTCGACGCCTCTTCACCCGAACGGCTGACCCTCGCGCGGGAACGTCTGCTGCCGCAGGAACCGGGCGCGGGTCTCCGGGCCGAGGCCCGGATCGTGGCCGGGTCCCCTCGGGACGCGGTGGCCGAGGGAGCGCCGGCATACAGCCTGGTGACCGCGTTCGAGCCGATCGGCTGCGTGGCCGGCGACTCCGCGGGGCTCGTCTCGCTGCTCGCGCAGGCGGCACCGCTCGTCGGCCGGGGGGCGCCCGTGGTGCTGGTCGGGTGGGGGCCGCCGGAGCGGTGCGCCACTTCGGCGGTGCTGCGGGTGGCCACCAAGCTGGCGGATCCGCTGCGCGGCGCGGCGAGCTGGCGTGCCGCCTGCCGGGACGACCTGGAGGAGGTCGCCCAGCGGGCCGGGCTGCGGCCGGACGGCTCGGGCCGGGTGGCCTGCCCGTTCGGCTACGCGGATGTGGACAGTGCCGTGCGCGGGCTGCTCTCCACCGGGCTCTTCGACGCCGCGGTCGCCGCCACCGACCAGGCGCAGGTCGACAAGGAGGTGACCGAGGCGCTGCATCCTCATCTGCGGCGCGACGGGACCGTCTGGATGCCGAACGTGTTCCGGTATCTGATCGCCCGTACACCCTGAGACCGGTCGGGGGTCGGGGCCGTGCCGGTGCATCAGCCCGTCGCTGTCGGGTGAGGCGTGATCGTCGGTGGCGACGGGCATCGATGCACCGGCACGGCCCCTCCCGCGCGTACCCGGCTGCGGGGGTGCGGTGGCTCGGGTGCGGGGGGTGCGGTGGCTCGGGGGGTCCGGGCATGTCGTCGGGTGCCGGGTTCACACCTCCTTGGCCGTCCGCGGCACTCCGGCGATCCGGTACGCCTCGGCCTCCTCCAGGGTCTCGTTCGCGAGGAGCGCCTCCGCGAGGGCGTCCAGTTGTCCCCGGTGCTCACGGAGCTTCTGGCAGGCCTCCTCGTAGCACTCGTCGACGATGCGGCGCATCTCGTGGTCGATCGAGTCGAGGGTGCCCGGGGCGGCCGCGAGGCCGTAGGCCTGCTGGGCGTCGCCCGGCAGCGCGGACAGCCGGCCCACGCGTTCGCTCATGCCCCAGCGGGCCACCATCCCGCGGGCGAGGTTCGTGACCTGTTCCAGGTCGTTCTCCGAGCCCGTGGTGATGACGTCGTAGACGACGTGTTCGGCGGCCATGCCGCCGAGGGCGCCGATGATCCGGCCGCGCAGGTATTCCTCGGTGTACGCGTACCGGTCCGCGTCCGGCGTCGAGAGGGTGACGCCGAGGGCGCGGCCGCGCGGGACGATGGTGATCTTGCGGACCGGGTCGGCGCCGGGCCGCAGCATCCCGAGGAGGGCGTGGCCGCTCTCGTGGTACGCCGTGCGGCGGCGTTCCTCGTACGGCATGACCAGGGAGCGTTCGGCGCCGAGCTGGACCTTCTCGAGCGCTTCGGAGAGGTCGCTCTGGGTCACCTCGGACTGCTTGCGCTTGACGGCGAGGAGGGCGGCCTCGTTGGCGAGGTTGGCGAGGTCGGCACCGGTCATGCCCGGGGTCGTCCGGGCCACCTGGGTCAGATTCACGTCGGGGGCGAGCGGGATCTCGCGGGTGTGGATCTCCAGGATCGCCTCCCGGCCCCCGCGGTCGGGGGGCGAGACGTTGACGACGCGGTCGAAGCGGCCCGGGCGGGTCAGCGCCGGGTCCAGGATGTCCGCCCGGTTGGTGGCGGCGATGACGATGACGCCCTCCGAGCCGGAGAAGCCGTCCATCTCGGTGAGGATCTGGTTGAGCGTCTGCTCGCGCTCGTCGTGGCCTCCCATGGCGGAGCCGCCCGACCGTGACCGTCCGATGGTGTCGATCTCGTCGATGAAGATGATGGACGGGGCCACCTTGCGGGCCTCGGCGAACAGTTCGCGCACGCGCGAGGCGCCGACGCCCACGATCATCTCGATGAACTCGGAGGCCGAGGCGGAGAAGAACGGGACGCCGGCCTCGCCCGCGACCGCCCGGGCCAGCAGGGTCTTTCCCGTGCCGGGCGGGCCCGCCAGGAGCACGCCACGCGGCATCTTCGCGCCCATCCTGCGGTAGGCGTCGGGGTTCTTGAGGAAGTCCACGACGTCGTCGACCTCACCGGCCACCTCGTCGATGCCGGCCACGTCCGAGAACGTCGTGCGCTTGCCGCCGGGCACGAGTTCGACCGGTTTCGGGGGCGTCTTGCGGCCGAGCATGCCGCCCGCGCCGCCCATGCCGGAGCCCATCCGCCGGGCGATGAAGATCCACAGGACGACGAGCAGGATCATCGGGGCGAGCGAGATCAGCAGGTTGAACAGGAAACTGCGTTCCTGGACCACCGGCGAGGCGGTCACCGTGACGTCGTGTTTCTGCAGGTTGTCCCAGAGCTTGTCGTCCGCGAAGACCGGGCGCTGCGTCTTGAACTTGGTGTATTTCCCGTTGCCGCCGGGCTTCTCCTGGGAGTTCTTGAGCTGTCCCTGGATCGCGTCGCCCTTGGCGTAGATCTTGGTGACGTTGCCGTCGTCGACCTGCCGGCTGAACTCCGTGTACGAGATCGTCGGCTCGTTGCCCTGGTTGTAGAAGGACAGCACCAGGTTGGCGATCAGGAACACGATGAGCGCGGCCAGGGCCAGGCTCCACCAGCCGCCGGGGAGCTTCCGCCGGCCGCCCGACGGCGGTGTCGGCTCGGGCGGGGTGCCCTCGGTACGCCACGGCTGGTCCGGTGCCTTGCGGGGTGGCACGGGATTGCTCATAAAGGGACGTTACGACAGATGGCGGACAGCGGCACCCGCGGTCATGCCGCTGGGGGCGCCCCTCGTGGTGAGGAGCGCCCCCAGCGGGCGTCACGACGGCGCTCCCGTACGGGACGGGAGCGCGTCGCCGGGCGTCAGCCCATGAACTTCTTGAACTCGTCCGGCAGCTCGAAGTTGTCCTGGGCGTTCTGCTGCGGGAGGCCGAAGGCGTTGCCGCCCTGGGCGCCGGCCTCGCGGCGGGCGGCCTCCTCTTCCTCCTGCTGCTTGCGCTTCATCGGGTTGCCGGAGCGCTGCTTGCCCTTGGCCACCTTCGGCTTCTTCTTGGCGCGGCCGGGGCCGCCGCCCATGCCCGGCATCCCGGGCATGCCCGGCATCCCGCCGCCCTGGGCCATGCGGGACATCATCTTGCGGGCCTCGAAGAAGCGCTCCACCAGGCCCTTGACCGCGCTGACCTCGACGCCGGAACCCTTGGCGATACGGGCGCGGCGCGAGCCGTTGATGATCGTCGGGTCCTGGCGCTCGCCCGGGGTCATCGACTTGATGATCGCGCCGACACGGTCGACGTCCCGCTCGTCCAGGTTGTTGATCTGGTCCTTGATCTGGCCCATGCCCGGGAGCATGCCGAGCAGCTTGCTGATGCTGCCCATCTTCCGGACCTGCTCCATCTGGGCCAGGAAGTCGTCCAGGGTGAAGTCCTGGCCCTTCTTGGACGCCAGCTTGGAGGCCATCTTCTCGGCCTCTTCCTGGCTGAACGTCTTCTCCGCCTGCTCGATCAGGGTGAGGAGGTCACCCATGTCGAGGATGCGGGAAGCCATCCGGTCCGGGTGGAAGGCGTCGAAGTCGTCGAGCTTCTCGCCGTTCGAGGCGAACATGATCGGCTTGCCGGTGATCTGCCGGATCGACAGGGCGGCACCACCGCGGGCGTCACCGTCGAGCTTGGAGAGCACCACGCCGTCGAAGCCGACGCCGTCGCGGAAGGCCTCGGCCGTGTTGACGGCGTCCTGGCCGATCATCGCGTCGACGACGAAGAGGATCTCGTCCGGGCTGACGGCGTCGCGGATGTCCGCGGCCTGCTGCATCAGCTCCTGGTCGATACCGAGGCGGCCGGCGGTGTCCACGATCACGATGTCGTGGACCTTGGCCTTGGCGAACTCGATGGAGTCCTTGGCGACCTTGACCGGGTCGCCGACGCCGTTGCCCGGCTCGGGGGCGTAGACGGCGACGCCCGCGCGCTCGGCGACGACGCTGAGCTGGTTCACCGCGTTGGGGCGCTGGAGGTCGGCGGCGACGAGGATCGGGGAGTGGCCCTGGTCCTTGAGCCACTTGGCGAGCTTTCCGGCGAGCGTGGTCTTGCCCGCGCCCTGGAGGCCCGCGAGCATGATCACGGTGGGCGGGTTCTTGGCGAACCGCAGACGGCGGGTCTCGCCGCCGAGGATCGTGACGAGCTCGTCGTTGACGATCTTCAGGACCTGCTGGGCGGGGTTGAGGGCCCTGGAGACCTCGCTGCCCATGGCCCGTTCCTTGACGTTCTTGATGAACGTGCGGACGACGGGCAGGGCGACATCGGCTTCGAGGAGCGCGATGCGGATCTCGCGTGCCGTGGCGTCGATGTCCGCCTCACTGAGGCGCCCCTTGCCGCGGAGGTTTTTGAACGTCGCGCTGAGGCGGTCGGAGAGGGTATCGAACACGGTGGCTTCGGTCCTCGGAGTCGGGGTCGTTTCGGGCTGCCCTCCAGGGTATCTGTCCCCGCAAGCGATTCGTCCCCGCACACCGCATTCATCGGGCGGGGAAGGAGCTCGCGGCGGCGGGGCGCGGCTCCCCGGCCCCTCCCGGACCGGTGTCCGACGACCGGACGGCCCCCGGGGTCGCGGAGATCACATGCCCGCTCGACACCGGGGACGACCGCAGGACCGACGACCACGGATCCGGTGACCGCGAGGCCGACGGCAACGGGGAGCCGGCCCGTGGCGCCTTGCCGTGGTCGGGGCCGCCGGGCACGGTGGCGGCCGTCGGTTCAGGCCCGCAGCGCCTCCTCCAGGGCCCGTGCCACCGAGGCCGCCTCCTCCCCCGGCAGGGGCTCCCCCTTCGCGCCCGTCACGTAGAAGGCGTCCACGGCGTTCGCGCCGAGGGTCGAGACGTGCATGCTCCGTACGCGCACCCGCGCCCTCTCCAGGGCCCGCCCGATGCGGTGCAGCAGGCCCGGGGCGTCATGGGCGCGGACCTCGATGACCGTGGCCAGCCGGGACGCGGCGGGCGCGACGGTCACCCGCGCGGGGGGCGCGACGACGCCCCGGCGGCGCGGATAGGCGGCGTCGCGCTCGGCGAGGCGGGCGGCGATGTCGAGGGAGCCGTCGAGGGCGCGTACGAGGTCGGCGCGCAGCCGGGCGGCCTGCGGCAGGGAGCCGTACTCGGCGGCGACGCGCCAGTTGAGCAGCAGGACGGAGCCCTCGACACCGTCGGGCAGGTCCAGGGCGCGCAGCTCCGCGGTGCGGACGGTCAGCCGGTGCATGGCGAGGACGCCGGCCACGGAGGGGAGCACCCCGGGCTGGTCGGGGACGGCGATGAGGAGTTCCACGCCGAGCGGCTCCGGGTCGTCCGGGTCGGTGTCGGAGGTGGCCTCGGTGTCGAGGGATTCCGTCTGCGCGCGCAGGGCCAGGACGGGTCCGCCGGTGCGGAACGCCTCGATCGCGAGGCGTTCCATCTCGGCGGTCGGCGCGGCGGCCTCGGGCTCCTCGGGCGCGTCGCCGGAGAGCACCGCCGAGACCCGTTTGACCAGGTCGGCGACGAGGGATCCGCGCCAGGAGGACCAGGCGGCGGGCCCGGTGGCGAGCGCGTCCGCCTCGGTCAGCGCGTGCAGCAGTTCCAGGGTGCCCTGGGAGCCGACGGCCTCGGCGACCGAGCGGACGGTGGCCGGGTCCTCCAGGTCACGCCGCGTCGCGGTGTCGACGAGCAGCAGGTGGTGGCGTACGAGGGTGGCGAGCACGGTGACGTCGACGCGGTCGAAGCCGATGCGGGCGGCCACGTCACGGGCGATGATCTCGCCGGCCACGGAGTGGTCGCCGGGCCAGCCCTTGCCGATGTCGTGCAGCAGGGCGGCGACGAGCAGGAGGTCGGGGCGGCCGACGCGGCGGGTCAGTTCGGAGGCTCGGACGGCCGTCTCGATGAGGTGGCGGTCGACGGTCCAGATGTGGACGGCGTTGCGCTGCGGCCGGCAGCGGACCCGCTCCCAGTCGGGCAGCAGCCGGGTGATCAGTCCTTCCGCCTCCAGTGCCTCCCAGACCTCGATGGTCGGACGACCGGAGCCGAGGAGGGTGACCAGCTGTTCGCGGGCCTCGGCGGGCCAGGGCGTGGGGAGGGGGCGCGCGGCGGCGGCCATGCGCCGTACGGCGTGCAGGGAGAGCGGGAGGTCCGCCTGCGCGGCGGCGGCCGCGGCGCGCAGCGGGAGCACGGGGTCGCGTTCGGGCCGGGCGGCGCGGGCGAGCACGACCTCGCCGTCCTGTTCGACCACGCCCTCCGCGAGGGGGGAGCGTTCGGCGACGGGCTTGCCTCCGCCCAGCATGGCGCGCAGCCGCGGACGTACGGCGCGCGAGCGCAGGACGCGTCCGACTTCGCGCCAGGTGACGTCGCTGGCGTACGACACGACGCGCGCGGCCTCGTAGACCTGGCGCAGCAGGGTGTCGGCGTCGAGGAGGCCGAGTTCGGCGGCGACCTGGTCCTGTTCCTGGAGGGCGAGGCGGTCGGTGGCGCGGCCGGTGGCCAGGTGCAGGGCGTCACGGACGTCCAGGAGCCGGCGGCGGGCGTCGGTGAGCCCTTCGCGGGGAGCGTCCGCGAGCCAGGACGCGGCGACGGCGCGCAGCGCGGTGGCGTCGCGCAGTCCGCCGCGCGCCTCCTTCAGGTCGGGTTCGAGGAGGTACTGGAGTTCGCCCTGGCGTTCGGCGCGCTCCGCGCACAGTTCCTGGAGTTCGGGCAGCCGTTTGGGAGCCTGGTTGCGCCAGTCGGCGAGGACGGCGGTGCGCAGTCCGGCGGTGAGGCCGAGGTCGCCGGCGATGTGGCGGGCGTCGAGGAGGCCGAGCTGCACCTTGAGGTCGTCGGCGGCGGTCTTGCGGGCCTCGACCGGGGTGCGGACCGAGTGGTCGAGATCGAGGCCCAGGTCCCAGACGGGGTACCAGACGCGGTCGGCCAGGGTGGCGACGGCGCCGGAGTCGGAGCCGTCGTGCAGGAGGAGCAGGTCGAGGTCGCTGCGGGGGGAGAGTTCGCCGCGGCCGTAGCCGCCGACGGCGACGAGGGAGACCCCGCGCAGGCCCTGGGATCCGGCGGTGAACAGGCCGGCCAGCCAGTCGTCCGTCAGTTCCGCGAGGGCCGCACGGCGCGGCGGCCCGGACCGCGCCCCCTCCTGGAGGAGGCGCAGCCGGGCCGCCGCGTAGCCGCTGGGTCCCGAGTCCTCTGCTTCCACTCGCGTGTCCGTGCTCGTCACCCAGCGACTCCTGTCTTTCCTGTTCCTGCGGGCCGGTCCCGTCAGAGCGCGTCGGGGCCGCGCTCGCCGGTGCGGACCCGGACGGCCGTGTCGACCGGTACGGACCACACCTTGCCGTCACCGATCTTGCCGGTACGGGCGGCCTTCACGACGACGTCGACGAGCTGTTCGGCGTCGTCGTCCTCGACCAGCACCTCGATGCGGATCTTGGGCACGAGGTCGACCGTGTACTCGGCGCCGCGGTACACCTCGGTGTGTCCCCGCTGCCGACCGTAGCCGCTCGCCTCGGTGACCGTCAGTCCGTGGACCCCGAAGGCCTGCAGGGCCTCTTTGATCTCGTCGAGCCGGTGGGGCTTCACGACGGCGGTGATGAGCTTCATGCGTCCACCTTCTTGGCGTCCGTGTCGGCCGGGGCGGGCACGGCGGTCCGGGCGGCGCCGCCACCGGCACCGCTGAAGTCGTATGCGGTCTCGGCGTGCTCGGCCTGGTCGATGCCGGCGATCTCCTCGTCCTCGGTGACCCGCATGCCGAGGGTCTTGTCGATGACGAAGGCGAGGATCGCGGAGACGACCAGGGAATAGCCGAGGACGGCGAAGACGCCGGCGCACTGCTTCCAGAACTGGGTCAGGCCGCCGCCGTAGAAGAGGCCTTCGACCGTCGACTGGCCCTTGCCGCTGGCGAAGAGGCCGATCAGCAGGGAGCCGATGACACCGCCGACGAGGTGGACACCGACGACGTCCAGGGAGTCGTCGTAGTTGAACTTGTACTTCAGGCCGACGGCCATGGCGCACAGGACACCGGCGATGGCACCGACCGCGATGGCGCCGAGCGGGGAGACCGCGCCACCGGACGGGGTGATGGCGACCAGACCGGCGACCGCGCCGGAGGCGGCGCCCAGCGTGGTGAACGCGCCGTGCCGGATCTTCTCGTAGAGGAGCCAGGCCAGCATGGCGGCCGCGGTGGCGACCTGCGTGTTGACGAACATCAGCGCGCCGACGCCGTCGTCGTTGCCGAGCCACGAGCCGGCGTTGAACCCGAACCAGCCGAACCACAGCAGACCGGAGCCGAGCATCACCAGCGGGAGGCTGTGCGGGCGCATCGGGTCCTTCTTGAAGCCGACCCGCTTGCCGATGACCAGGATCACGCCGAGCGCCGCGGCGCCCGCGTTGATGTGGACCGCCGTACCGCCGGCGAAGTCGATCACACCGAGGTCGAAGGCCCAGCCGCCGGTGCCCCACACCCAGTGGGCGACCGGGAAGTAGACGAGCGTGGCCCACAGCGTGATGAACAGCGACCACGCCGTGAACTTCACGCGGTCCGCGAGGGCACCGCTTATCAGCGCGGGCGTGATGATCGCGAACATCAACTGGAAGACCATGAAGACGAAGACCGGGATGGTGTATCCGGGCCAGAGTTCCGTCAGGCCGATGTTGCTGAGGCCGACCCAGTCAGAGGTCCAGCCGATGAACGATCCCTTGTCCGTGCCGAAGGCGAGGGAGAAGCCGTACAGCACCCACAGGATGGTGATGATCCCCATGCTGATGAAGCTCATCATCAGCATGTTGAGCGTGCTCTTGACGCGGACCATGCCTCCGTAGAAGAAGGCGAGGCCCGGCGTCATGATGAGCACGAGGGCGGAACAGATGAGCATGAACCCTGTGTTGGCGGCAGACAGCTTGGGTGCCTCTGCGGCAAGGGTGATGGCTGGTGCCATCGGCGTCTCCTCGTCGTTGGTACGGCCCCGTGCGGGCGAAGCCTGAGTGGTCGTGAGGGGTGGGCCGGTTATGCGCCATGAGATTGACGCAGCACCGTTTCCGTGGAGGCCCCTCGATGTTTCGCACCAGTGACGAAGACGCTCTGCGTGTTACGCGTTCATGAACTGCCGGATTACGGTCGAACCGATCGTTATCGTGACGCAATCTCCCGCAGGACGCTCACGGCGTCCGGAGCGAGGCCGGCCGGGGCCGCCGTACGGAACGCGCCCGCGACGGTGAGCCGGTTTCGCGGGCGTGGGCCCTGCCGGAGCCGCACGGAGCGAACCGGCCACGGCCTGCCGTCCGATGACCTGGCATGGGGGAGCCGAGTCGGGCAGTTCGGGACGGCCGGCCGCAGCCGGGGTTCGGGGCGGGCCGCGTCGGCGGCCGGGGGTCAGACCGCCTCGACGGTCTCGGGGAGGTCGACGGCCAGCTGGTCGGTGAGGTCGATGACCTCGGCGAGGTCGCCGAAGTCACGGACCGCGGTGTCGACCGTCTTTCGGATACGAGTGTTGACGCGCTCGGAGCGCACTTTCTTGCCGATCCTCAGCGCTTCCTTGGCCAGGACCGCACTCTGCTCGGGCTCACGCTGCAGCAGGTGCACGGTGGCCATGCCGATGAGGTTGAGCGCGTACGAACGCTGGTGCTCGGAGTCCTTGCCGAAACGGTCGACCGCCTCCTGCATCAGGGGCTCGGCCATGGAGGCGTAGGTGGGGCTGCGTCCGGCGACGTAGGCGAGATCGCGGTAGGAGTGGGAGTTCTCGCCGTACAGCTCGGCCCGGGAGAAGAAGCGGATCCAGTCGGGGTCCGGCTCGTCCCACTCGTGCACGTCGGCGAAGGTGTCCTCGGCCATGCGGACGGCCCGCTTGCACTTGCCCGGCTGGCCCATGTTGGCGTAGGCGCGGGCCTCCATCGCATACAGCATCGACTGGGTCCGCGGGCCGGCGCAGTCACGGCTGCCGTACTGGGCGAGGTGGATGAGCTCCAGCGCGTCCTCGGGCCGCCCGAGGTGGATCATCTGGCGGCTCATGCTGGAGAGGATGTACGAGCCGAGCGGCTTGTCGCCCGCCTCCTTCGAGGCGTGCAGCGCGAGCACGAAGTACTTCTGCGCGGTGGGCTGGAGGCCCACGTCGTAGCTCATCCAGCCCGCCAGTTCGGCCAGTTCGGCGGCGACCTTGAACAGACGCCTCTCGGTGACGGCGGGCTGGGGTTCCTGGAGGAGGTCGGTCACCTCGTGCAGCTGGCCGACGACGGCCTTGCGGCGCAGCCCTCCGCCGCACTGGGCGTCCCACTGACGGAACATCACGGTGGTGGACTCCAGGAGGTCCAGCTCCGGCTGCGAGAGCCGACCGCCGCGGCGCGTCGAGGCCGGCGGTTCGGCGGCCTCGTACGACGCCGCGGGCGTGGGGACGAGCCAGCGCTGCATGGGCTCGATGAGGGCCGGGCCCGCGGAGAGCCCCAGCGAGCTGCCGAGGAAGCCGCGCCGCGCCAGCATCAGGTCGCTGCGCGAGTACTCGCTGATCAGCGCGACGGTCTGGGGGGCGGTCCACGGCAGGTCGATGCCGGACACGGAGGGCGCCTGGTGGGCGGCGCGCAGGCCGAGGTCCTCCACGGCGACGACACAGCCGAACCGCTCGGAGAACAGCTCCGACAGGATCCGCGGGATCGGCTCGCGCGGGTTCTCCCCGTCCAGCCAGCGGCGCACCCGCGAGGTGTCCGTCGAGATGTGGTTGGCCCCCAACTGGCGGGCCCTGCGGTTCACCTGGCGCGCCAGCTCGCCCTTCGACCAGCCACTGCGCACGAACCACGAGCCGAGAAGCTCGTTGGGGCGCTTGTCAGCGTTCGTCCCGCCTCCGCCGTTGCCGCCCACTGGAACGCCCCCACTCCCCGAGAACACTTGTCGCCGCTCTGCGCCAAGCCCTATCAGAATGCCCGTAAACGCGGCCGCGCGTCCGGTAGTTCTCACCCTTCGAACGGGAACCCGGCTTGCCGTTGGCATACTCACGAGTAAACAAAGCCCCAGGACTCGTGCACACAAAGTAATCCTACGATCACGCGTCCAGCCATGGCGATCCACGAAACGCCACCATTCGCCACCCCTTCGAATGAACTCCAGTCGCCCTGCTCGCGATTCACTTGACACGGAACGACCGAGGGTGGGTGAAGAAGCGCACTCCGGGGCGCATCGAGCCGGGCGCACCACCCCGCACGCAACAAGGCGCCGCCTGGATCGCGCGATACCGGGCAGCCAGGAACAGAGGGTGACAATCCGGTTCCGTCACGTAACCACGGGCGCGTCAGACCGTTGGAGGGGGCATGGGCTTCACGATCGGCAGTAGTCGGGCGATGCGCGACATCCGGACCGGTGCTCGTCGCCGCGGCCGCTCGTCGGAGGGCACCGCCGTCGCCGCGTTCACCGGACTGTGGGGATGGGACGTGGTCCCGGGTGCCCGAGCCGCCGCGGGGGCGTGCTCGTGCGGCCGGACCGACTGCCCCGCGCCGGGTGCGCATCCCCTGGACTTCGCCCCGACGATCCCAGCGGGCACGACACTGGACGAGGCGACCGGCGCCTGGGCCGGTTTCCCCGGGGCCGCGGTGATGCTGCCGGTCGGCCGGGCCTTCGACGTGATCGAGGTGGCCGAGTCCGCGGGACGCCGCGCGCTGGTCCGGCTGGAGCGCATGGGTCTGCCGCTCGGTCCCGTGACGGCCACCGCGGACGGCCGCGCCCACTTCTTCGTCTCCCCCGGCTCCGCCGCCGAACTTCCCGAGCTGCTCTACCGGATGGGCTGGGACGACGCCTCCCTCGACCTGCACGGTCTGGGCCCGGGCGCGTACATCACCGCCCCGCCCTCCGACCGGGGCGGACTCGGCCCGGTCCGCTGGCTGCGCTCCCCCGTCCTGCACTCCGCCACGAAGCCGCCGCCGGCCAGGCTGCTGCTGGGCACCCTCGCCTACGTGGCACACCGCTCGCGGGTCTGAGGCGCCGCCGCGATCCGGACGGGCCGCACAGGACGAAGCGCCCGTCCCCCGGCAGTGCCGTGGGGGCGGGCGCTTCTTTCGGCACCTACGCGTTCGCGCGGGTGGTCACTCTCCGATAAGGGCGTCAACGAACGCCTCCGGCTCGAACGGCGCCAGATCGTCCGCGCCCTCGCCGAGCCCCACCAGCTTGACCGGGACGCCCAGCTCGCGCTGCACCGCGATGACGATGCCGCCCTTCGCCGTGCCGTCGAGCTTGGTCAGCACGATGCCGGTGATCTCCACGACCTCGGCGAACACGCGCGCCTGCACCAGACCGTTCTGCCCGGTGGTCGCGTCGAGGACGAGCAGCACCTCGTCGAGCGGGGCGTGCTTCTCCACGACGCGCTTGACCTTGCCCAGCTCGTCCATGAGGCCGGTCTTGGTGTGGAGCCGGCCCGCGGTGTCGATGAGGACGACGTCGGCGCCCTCTTCGATGCCCTCCTTGACCGCGTCGAACGCGATCGAGGCGGGGTCGCCGCCCTCGGGGCCGCGGACGGTGCGTGCGCCCACCCGCTCGCCCCAGGTCTGGAGCTGGTCGGCGGCGGCGGCACGGAAGGTGTCGGCTGCGCCGAGAACAACGTTTTTGCCGTCGGCGACGAGCACGCGCGCGAGCTTGCCGGTGGTGGTGGTCTTGCCGGTGCCGTTGACGCCGACGACCATCACGATGCCCGGGGTGTCGAGGGGCGAGTCGGTCTTGACCGCGCGGTCGAACTCCGGGACGAGCAGCTGGATCAGCTCTTCGCGCAGCAGGCTGCGCAGCTCGTCCGGCGTCCGCGTGCCGAGCACCTTGACGCGCTCGCGCAGCCGCTCGACCAGTTCCTGGGTGGGCTGCACACCGACGTCGGCGACGAGCAGCGTGTCCTCGATCTCCTCCCAGGTCTCGTCGTCGAGGTGCTCGCGCGAGAGCAGCGTGAGCAGCCCCTTGCCGAGCGCGTTCTGCGAGCGCGAGAGCCGGGTGCGCAGCCGCACCAGACGGCCGGCCGTCGGTTCCGGGATCTCGATCTGGGGGACGGCCGGAGGTTCCTCGACGACGACCGACGGAGCGGCCGAGCCGTCGGGGAGATCCACCTCCTCTATGGTGCGGAGCGGCTCGTCGTGTGGTGCCTCGGCCTCGTCGCCCACGTGGGGTTCGGCCGGCGGGGCGGTGATCTCGGGGGCGGCGGGGGGCGGCGGGGGCAGCTGCTTCCGCTTGCGACTGCCGACGACGAGCCCACCGAGCGCGCCGATCACCACCACGGCGATGACTACAGCAAGGATGATGGTTTCCATAACGGGTCCAGTATGCGCGACCTCCCCTTGGCCGGCCGTTGTCCGCGCGCGGGCTGCGTGCCCCGCGGACCGGGCCGGTCCGCCGCCCGGCGACACGCCTGCGGGCGGCCCTCACGGACCGGGTCGTGACGCCCCCGGCACCGCTCCGAAGCCGCTCTCGCCTCGCCCTCGCCTCCAGGACGTGCACGGGGGGTGCGCGCGGCGTCATCCGCCCGGGCGGGTACCGGGCGACGCCGAACAGGCCCGTGAACGGAGTGCCACCGGGTCACGCGCGTACCGGGCGGCGGGCCGGGCGGCACGCGACCGCGTGCATGCCGGGCGGCGGCGGACCGGGGCTCACCCGACCGCGTACGTGACGAGAGGCGGTGGGCCCGGCGTCGCGCGGGCGGTGTCACGGCTATGGCCGTCTGACGCTCCGTCAGCTACCGTCCCCCTCCACATACGAAGGGGGCTCCCCATGCCCGTGACGGTCGTGCGCTTCAACCTCGTCGAACCCGACGCCACCCCCGCCTCGCTCAGCGCCCGCTACCGGGCCGCCGTCGAGATGGCCGCGTATGCCGACGACCGCGGGATCACCACGGTGCAGACCGAGGAACACCACGGCGTCGCGAACAACTGGCTGCCCTCGCCGTTCGCGTTCGCGGGCGCGGTCTTCGGGGCGACCCGGCGTGTCGCGGTCACCGTCTCGGCGGTCATCGGCCCGCTGCACGACCCGCTGCGTCTCGCCGAGGACGTCGCCGTACTCGACCTGCTCAGCGGCGGCCGGCTGGTGACCGTGGCCGGCATCGGTTACCGGCCCGAGGAGTACGCGCAGTTCGACGTGGACTGGAAGCGGCGCGGAGAACTGCAGGACGAGCTCCTGGAGACCCTGCTGAAGGCGTGGACCGGCGAGGAGTTCGGCTACCGGGGCCGCACGGTACGGGTCACCCCGCGCCCGTTCTCGGACCCGCACCCCCTGCTGCTGGTGGGCGGCTCCTCCAGGGCCGCGGCCCGGCGCGCCGCCCGGTTCGGGCTGCCGTTCTTCCCGAGCGCGCACCTGCCCGAGCTGGAGGCGTACTACAAGGAGCGGCTCATCGAGTACGGCACCGAGGGCTGGACCATGATGCCCGCCGCCGAGACACCGCTGCTGCACATCGCCGAGGACCCGGACCGGGCCTGGGCCGAGTACGGCCGCCACTTCCTGCACGAGGCACGGACGTACGCCTCCTGGCAGTCCGGCGAGATCCGCTCGGCGGTGAAGTCCGCGGCCACGACGGTCGAGGAGCTGCGCGCGGAGGGCGTCTACCGCGTTCTCACGCCCGACCAGTGCGTGGAGCTGGGCCTGGACAGCCTCGTCCTGCATCCGCTGTCCGGCGGGATGCCGGTGGACGAGGGCTGGCGCAGCCTGCATCTGTTCTGCGAAAGCGTGCTGCCCCGGCTCGTATGACCTGACGGTCCGAGCCGGGGCAGCACGCCCTCTTCACGAGTACGAGGAGAGGGGCAGCGGGGACTTGGCCCTTCTCCCCGGGTTCCGGGGAGTCACCGGCGGCCGTGGGGAGCCGCCGGTGACATGACGGCCGTGGGGAGCCGCGGATGACGCGGCGGCCGTGGGGAGCCGCCGGGGCAGGGGGCGGTCAGCCCATCTCCTCCAGCGCCTTGCCCTTCGTCTCCTTGACGAACTTGAGGACGAAGGGGATGGAGAGCACGGCGAAGCACGTGTAGATCACGTAGGTGGCGGAGAGGTTCCAGTCGGCCAGCGACGGGAAGCTCGCGGTGATGGCCCAGTTGGCGATCCACTGCGCGGAGGCGGCGACACCGAGCGCGGCGGCGCGGATCCGGTTCGGGAACATCTCGCCGAGGAACACCCAGACCACGACACCCCAGGAGAGGGCGAAGAAGAGGACGAAGACATGCGCGGCGATCAGGGCGACCCAGCCCTGGGTGGCCGGCAGCTTGCCGTCGACCAGGTCGTAGGAGAAGGCCCAGGCCTCCAGGCCGAGACCGATGGCCATACCCGTCGAGCCGATGAGGGCGAGCGGCTTACGGCCGATGCGGTCCACGAAGATCATGGCGATCACGGTGCCGATGATGTTGATGATCGACGTGGTGAACGAGTAGAAGAACGAGTCCGTCGGGTCGACGCCGACCGACTGCCACAGCGTCGAGGAGTAGTAGAACGCGACGTTGATGCCGACGAACTGCTGGAAGACCGAGAGGCCGATACCGACCCAGACGATCGGCAGGAAGAGGAAGCCGCCGCCGAGCAGGTCCTTGAAGGTCGACTTGTGCTCACCCTTCATGGCCGTCTCAATCTCGTTCATGCGGGCGTCCAGGTCGATCTTGTCGCCCTCGACCTCCTTGAGCACCTCACGGGCGCGGTCCCTGCGGCCCACCTCGAGCAGGAAGCGCGGGGACTCGGGGATGGCGAAGGAGAGCAGCCCGTAGAGGACGGCCGGGATGACCATGACGCCGAGCATGACCTGCCAGGCCTCCACGCCGAGCAGCTGACCGCGCTGGTCGCCGCCGGCGGCGTTCAGGATGGCGTAGTTGACGAGCTGCGAGATGGCGATGCCGACGACGATCGCGGCCTGCTGGAACGAGCCGAGCCGTCCGCGGTACGCGGGCGGGGAGATCTCGGCGATGTAGGCGGGGCCGATGACGGAGGCCATGCCGATGGCGAATCCGCCGATGATGCGCCAGAAGGCGAGGTCCCACAGCGCGAAGGGCAGCGCCGAACCGACGGCGCTGACGGTGAAGAGGCTCGCGGAGATCTGCATGCAGCGGATGCGTCCGATGCGGTCGGCCATGCGGCCGGCGGCCGCGGCACCGATGGCACAGCCGATCAGCGCGATGGCGATGACCTGGGCCAGCGCCGCGGAGCCGATGTCGTAACGGCTGCGGATGGCCTCGACCGCACCGTTGATCACGGCACTGTCGTAGCCGAACAGGAAGCCGCCCATCGCGGCCGCCGCCGCGATGAAGATGACATGCCCGAGATGCTCGGGATGAGCCGGCTTGGCTCCTGGCACAGGTGCCTGCGATGCGCTGGTCACGTAGGACTCCTCGGGCCACCGGCCTCGCTGCCGGGGGTGGGGGGACGAAAGCCTTCGGTGGTGGTTACCAGTGGCGCACAGGTTCGCACGGGCCACCACCTGAAGGTAAAAGCAACGTCGGAGAGAATATGTCTTCAACTTTCGAAGTCAAACTTGGGGTCTTGTGGAGTTATTTCGAGTGCTGTCCCAAGTGATGTGACGTAGTTGTGTTCAATAATTGAACATCAAGTGCCCGTACGGCCCACCTCGACGGGAGCGGTGCGGGGAACACGGGGAGGCGGCGTTCGCATTGCCCTCGGCGGCTCGAGCGGCGAGGATCCGGTCATGGCGCAGACCACGGTCGTCAATCTCAAGGGTCACCGCGACGATCCCGCGTACGCCGACGTGGTGTACGTCGGCCGTGCCATGCACCGGGGTGGCTGGCATCTGGCCGGCTCCCCGCTGGCGAGCCCGTTCCGGCCGGGGCACGACGGCACCCGGGACGAGGTCGTCGAGATGTACCGCGCCTACCTGCTGGCGCGTCCGGAGCTGCTGGCCCGGCTGCCCGCCCTGCGCGGCCACCGGCTCGGCTGCTGGTGCGTCCCCGAGCGCTGCCACGCCGAGGTGCTCGCCGAACTCGCCGACGAGGGCGTCGGCGAGGGCCTTCCGGAGCCGGGCGAGGAACCGTAGACATCGTCCCTGGCGAGGAACCATGGGCAACGGCCCGGACGAGAAGCCGCAGGCGACGGCCCGGGCGAGAGAAGCCGCAGGCGACGGCCGAGGCGAGGAGCCGGGCCGGCGCCGGCAAGACCCCGCCGGTGACGGACGGGGCGGTGACAGGCGGGCCGGTGCCGGACGGAGCGGTGTCGGGCGGACGGGGCGGTCAGCGCAGTCGCTGGCTGATGACCTTCGAGACGCCGTCGCCCTGCATGGAGACGCCGTACAGCGCGTCGGCGACCTCCATCGTGCGCTTCTGGTGCGTGATCACGATCAGCTGGGAGGCCTCCTGCAGCTCCTGCATGATCCTGATCAGCCGCTGGAGGTTGGTGTCGTCCAGCGCCGCCTCGACCTCGTCCATCACATAGAACGGACTGGGGCGCGCCTTGAAGATCGACACTAGGAGCGCGACGGCGGTCAGCGACCGTTCGCCGCCGGACAGGAGGCTGAGCCGCTTGACCTTCTTGCCCGGCGGCCTGGCCTCCACGTCGACGCCCGTGGTGAGCATGTTGTCGGGGTCGGTCAGGATGAGCCGGCCGTCCCCGCCCGGGAACAGCCGGCTGAAGACGCCCTCGAACTCCCGGGCGGTGTCCCGGTACGCCTCGGTGAAGACCTGCTCGACGCGCTCGTCGACCTCCTTCACCACCTGGAGGAGGTCGGCGCGCGTCTTCTTGAGGTCCTCCAGCTGCTCGCTGAGGAACTTGTGGCGCTCCTCCAGCGCGGCGAACTCCTCCAGGGCCAGCGGATTGACCTTGCCGAGCTGCTGGTACGCCCGTTCGGCCGACTTGAGCCGCTTCTCCTGCTCGGCACGGTGGAAGCGCCGGGGCCGGTTGCGCGGGTGCTCGGGATCCTCGGGCAGTTCCTCGCCCTCGGCCGGCAGCGACGGCGGCACGAGCTGGTCGGGGCCGTAGTCCGCGACGAGTCCCGCCGGCTCGACGCCGAGTTCGTCCAGCGCCTTCGTCTCCAGCTGCTCGATGCGCATCCGCTTCTCCGCGCCGAGCACCTCGCCCCGGTGGACCGAGTCGGTGAGCTTGTCGAGCTCCTCCTTGAGATCGCGGCCCCGGCCCCGCGCGGCGACGAGCTCCTGCTCGCGGCGGGCCTTCGCGCCGTCGGCGGCGGTGCGCTCCTCCTCGGCGCGGGCGAGCGAGATCTCGACGTGCGCGAGCAGTTGGCGGGCGCCGGAGGCGACAGCCGAGGCGACGGCCGCCTCGTGCCGGAGCCGGGCGCGCCGCTGTTCGGCACGCGCGCGTGCCTCGCGTTCGGCGCGGGCGGCCCGGTCCAGCGAGTCGGCCCGTCCGGCGAGTCCCTTGACCCGCTCCTCGTGCGTACGGACCTGGAGGCGCGCCTCCATCTCCGTCTGCCGCGCGTTGGCGCCGTCCGCGGCAAGCCGGTCCCGTACCGAGGTGTCGGGTTCCTCCTCGACCGGCATCTCCTCGGCCACGGCGAGCCGTTCGGCCAGCTCCTCCGCCTCGGACACGGCCCGGTCGAGCGCTTCCTGCGCGCGGGCGGCCGCCGCGGTGCTCCGCTCCGCCTCGCCGACGGCGCCGCGCGCCTGTCCGGCCAGCCGTCCGAGCTGCTGTGCGACGGACGACTTCTCCCGCTCGGCGGCCCGCCTACGCTCCCCCAACTCCTCTACGAGCACGGCCCGTTCGCTGCGCAGCTCGGCGGCCAGACGCTGCGTCTCGGCCAACTCCTCACACCGGACGGCCAGTTCTTCGATCTCGGCCGTCGCCTCGTCCACGGATGCCTGTACTTCGAGCAGACTGGGTGCCCCGGCGGACCCGCCGTGCGCGAAGTGCGCCCCGAGCAGGTCGCCCTCGGCGGTCACCGCGGTGAGTCCGGGCCGCGCGCAGACCAGGTCCTCGGCCTCTTCCAAGGTGCCGACGACGACGATCCCGCGCAGCAACCGCCGTACGGCGGGCATCAGTTCGGCGGGTCCCCGGACCAGATCGGCGGCGTACGACGGCCGGTCGCCCCCGTCTCCGTCCCGGTCGTGCTCCTGGTCCCGGTCTCGCTCGTCCTCGCGCTCGTCCTCGTTCTCGTTCTCGTTCTCGTGAGGGCGTACGTCCGTGGGGGCGCCGTTCGTCGGCGCGGTGCCGGCGTCGGGTGCCTCGGGCGCTCCCGCGAGCAGCAGGGCCGCGCGGCCGGCGTCCTGCTTGCGCAGCAGGCGGATGGCCTCCGCGGCCGCGGCGGGCGTGGTGACCGCGACGGCGTCGGCGGCGGCTCCGAACGCGGCGGCGAGCGCGACCTCGAAACCGGGGCTGACCGACAGCAGTGCGGCGGCGGGGCCGAGCACCCCGGTGAGCCGGTCCGTGGCGCCGAGCAGCGCTCCCGTGCCGTCCTTGCGCCGCAGGCCGAGGGCGAGGGCGTCACGGCGGGCCTGGGTGGCGGCCCGCCCCCGTTCGGCCGTGGTGGCGGACTCGCGGGCCGTGCTCAGCGCCGCCTCCGCGTCGGCCAGGGCCCGCCTGGCCGCCTCGTGCTGCTCGGCGAGGTCGGCGTCGCCCGCGTCGAGGCCGTCGACCTCGGCCTTCAGCTGCTCGTACTCCGCCTGGGCCGTGACCGCGCGCTCCTGGGCCTCGTCGCGGGCGGCGGCGAGCCGGTCGATCTCGGCCTGAGCGGAGGCGGCGCGCGAACGGGCGGCGTTGACCTGGCCGCCGAGGCGGGCGAGGCCCTCCCGGCGGTCGGCGATGGCGCGGGCCACGTCCTTGAGGCGGCGTTCCTCGATCGTCAGTTCGCGCTCCAGTTCGGCGCGGTGCGCGACGGTGTCCTCCAGGGCCCGCTCGGCCGCCTCCAGCGCGGCTTCGAGCTCGGCCTCCTGCTCGCGGACGCGGGCGGCCTCGCGCTCCATGTCCTCGGGGTCGCGCCCACGCCGTTCCTCGGCGGGCACCGAAGTGGCGCTCTTGACGCGGGCGTCGGCCAGCGAGATCGTGCCGCGCACCCGCTCGGCGAGCTGGGAGAGTTCGTACCAGGTCTGCTGGGCGCGCTGCAGACGCGGGGTCAGCTGCCGTACCTCGTCCTCCAGCAGGGCCTCCCGCTGGAGCGCCTTCCTGAGTTCGGCCTCGGCGGACTCCTTGCGCTGCTTGAGCGCGGCCTCGTCGGCGATCTCGGACTGGAGCGCACCCCGCAGCCGGACGAGATCGTCGGCGAGGAGGCGCAGCCGGGCGTCGCGCAGGTCGGCCTGGATGACGGCGGCACGGCGGGCCACGGCGGCCTGCCGGCCCAGCGGCTTGAGCTGGCGGCGCAGTTCGTCGGTGAGATCCTGGACGCGGGCGAGGTTGGCCTGCATGGCGTCCAGCTTCCGCAGCGCCTTCTCCTTGCGCTTGCGGTGCTTGAGGACGCCGGCCGCCTCTTCGATGAAGGCGCGGCGGCCCATGGGGTCGGCGTGCAGGACGGAGTCGAGCTGACCCTGTCCGACGATGACGTGCATCTCCCGGCCGATGCCGGAGTCGGACAGCAGTTCCTGGATGTCGAGCAGCCGGCAGGTGTCACCGTTGATCTGGTACTCGCTGCCGCCGTTGCGGAACATGATCCGCGTGATGGTGACCTCGGCGTACTCGATGGGCAGCGCCCCGTCGGAGTTGTCGATGGTCAGCGACACCTCGGCCCGGCCGAGCGGCGGACGCCCGGTGGTGCCGGCGAAGATGACGTCCTCCATCTTGCCGCCGCGCAGCGACTTGGCCCCCTGCTCGCCCATGACCCAGCTGAGCGCGTCCACGACGTTGGACTTGCCCGAGCCGTTGGGGCCCACGACACAGGTGATGCCCGGCTCGAACCGCAGCGTGGTCGCGGAGGCGAACGACTTGAACCCGCGCAGGGTCAGGGCCTTGAGGTGCACGCCGCTGGACTCTACCTTTCGGGCCGGTCTCACTCCATGAACGCGCGGTTTCACCCGTGAACGCGCAGGGCACACCAGACGTTGAAGAGGGGGAGGAGCGTCGGGGGAAAGAAAGAAGGGACGCCTGCGGGCGTCCCTTGCAAATCTGACAACTTAGCGGTTGATTCGGGCTGCCCAACCACTGCTGTCGTGGTGCAGTGCAGTGATCAGGTGAGCGCAGGCTCCGCCTGGGGTACGTCGATGCTCTCGAGAAGCGAGTCGTGAGAAGCGGCAGCCGCGAGCGCGTCGTTCTCGGCCTGGATCCGTACAAGCTCGGATTCAAGGTCCTGGACGCGCTGCTGGAGCCGTCGCATCTCGGCAATGAGTCGCGGGTCGGAACCGCCGACGTAACCGAGAAGCGCCTTTGCCATGATGGATGGTCCTCCACACTGAGTGACCGACCGAAGCGGTGTGGGTCGTGAGGGAATCGCACCCGCGATGCTTGACACTGCTGATGTCCTGCTGCCGTTCCACATGCCAAACAGCTAAGGTGCGCGGGGCTTTCAGCGTCTCACCAAAAAGTTTGACGGTCAACACGATCACACCCTGTATCGGCGGGCAACCCACTGTCGCGCGGCTTCGGAAACGGCGGCGCGGTGACTCCGGTGGGGCCCTCAGGGCGTCGGGATCATCGTTATCTCGGGAGCCTGCCACTTCGCGCCGTTCTTGGCAACCACCAGGCCCTTTCCACTACTGACGGGTGCCGGAGGCATACGCCACGCCACCTTTCGGAGGCCTCTCGGGCACTCTCGTCAGCGGATGGCGAAGCCGTCGTAGATCCCCCGCGGCGTGTCCCAGATCTCAGTGACTCCGTCCACCCGGCCGGGCGTGTCGTCCCCCTGGAGCCAGTCGAGCAGACTCTGGCAGCCGGCCCGGGGGCCCTCCGCGACCACCTGGACGCGTCCGTCGTCGAGATTGAGAGCAAAACCACTCAGCTCGCCGATCTCCAGCGCCCTGGCCCGCGTAAACCAGCGGAAACCCACACCTTGGACCCGCCCGCGGACCCAGACGACCAGCCGTGAAACCTCGTTCATGGCTGCACGCTAACCGGACAATGTCTCTTGGAGCACATCCTCCCCTTGCGCCATGCGGTACCGTCCCGACCCAATGAGTCTCATTAGAAACTCACTCTTTCGGGTGAGGATCGGGTGAGGATCGCTGACTCAAGATCGAGGAAGGCCCAAGAGATGGGACGCCACCGACGCTCCGACGCCGGCCGCGCCGCCACAGGGCGCGCCACCGGAGTCACAGATACGAGCGGGACCCACACGGAAAGCTACGGCCCGGAGAACCTGTACGGCTACGCGGCCGTCGCCGATCTCCCGTCCGCCTCCTCCGCCCGCTCGCACCGCAAGCGGAAGGGCCCGAGCCCGGTCAAGACGGGACTGCTCGGCGTCTCGGCGGCTGTGGCCCTCGGCACCGTGGCCGTCGCGGCCGGTGTCGTGCCGGGCAGCGACAACTACGCGCTCGGCGGTGGCAGCAACAACTCCGACAGCATCCAGGCCGCGGGCTCGCCCTCCAGCGTGGCCACCCAGCAGGGCGGCACCTCGGGCAGCGCGGACGCCCGCGAGGGCACGTCGACGAGCCGTGGATCCGGGCGCGCGACCGAGCCCTCGACCGTCGCCCCCTCGACCTCCACGTCGCCGTCGGCCGCTCCGACCACGACGGCGCCGCCGAAGACCCAGGACAAGGACAAGGGCAACGGCAACGGCAACGGGGCCTCCAAGGAGAAGGAGACGAAGGAGCCCAAGGCTCCGAAGCCTTCGAAGACCGAGACCAAGGCGCCGGTCGCCAAGACCCCGGTGAACGTGTCCGCGGAGACCGCCGCCGAGGCCGAGGTGCTCAAGCTCGTCAACGACGAGCGCGCCAAGGTCGGTTGCAGCCCGGTGGCCGCGAACAGCGCCCTGACGGACCTGGCCCAGGCCTTCAGCGAGGACATGGCGGCGCAGGACTTCTTCGACCACACCGACCCGAGCGGGCTCACCCCGTGGGACCGTGCGGCGAAGGCCGGGATAACCAGCCTCGGCGGCGAGAACATAGCCCGCGGCCAGGCCGACGCGGCAGCCGTCATGGAAGCCTGGATGAACAGCCCCGGCCACAAGGCCAACATCCTGAACTGCGACTTCAAGACCCTCGGCGTCGGAGTCCACTTCGGCGAGGGCGGCCCTTGGTGGACGCAGGACTTCGGCTACTGAGGTAGCCGTGAATCACGTGGTCGGCCCGCTCGGGGGGTCGGCCACGTGGTGTTTTCCGGTGCCTGTCCGAGCTGCGGCGTGCGCGTCGGCCGTGATGCGTTCCACGACGTCCATCCGCGACAACCGGCCCTGCGCATCGGCGACTTCGCCGACTCGGCCCGAAGCAGCGGAGACGCTCTCGCGCGACCGGCCGGAAGCCGTGCGGAACCCCGCCTGGCCCCGCACGCACGGAGCCGCCGCCCACGGGAAGTGAGCGGCGGCTCCGTGACGCGTGCGGCTCCGACCAGCCTCCTGGCCGGAGCCGGCACCCGCCGGGTCAGTACCCTGCCGGGTCGGTACCAGACAGGTCAGTACCAGACCGTGCAGATGGTTCGGTGGCCGCTGGTGTCACCGCATGCCCGCACCTTGTGCGGCGATCCGTCGAACAGCAGATTGTTCTGCGGAGTCTGCGTCGACCTCGACGAATCGTTCGTGGCCTGGCGCTGGGTCCAGCTGCTGCCGCCGTTGATCGAGTCGTCCAGCCACACCCGCGCCCTGGAGGCGTTGGCGCTGCCGGAGATGATCCCCTTGACGTAGTCGTGCCCGTCCGGGCACCGCCAGACCTGAAGGATGACCGTGTCCCCGCTGCCCGAAGCCGTCTTCTGCTTCGAGTACGTGCAATCACCGGTGCCGTACGCGCTCGCCGTACCGCTGGTGGCCACCACGCCGCCGACAGCCACGGCGAGGGCTATGGCGATTCTGCCGACCGTCTTCTTCATTTAGTACCCCGTTCCTCCGTCACGCATCGCAGCGTGAACCCCTCGGGTCGAATGAGGGGTTGCGCCCGATTCTAGCCCTCCAAGATCATCGGGTTGGCCCCGGGCGGGACCGCGGGTCAGGGTCGGACGGCGAGGGTGGGGAGCAGGAGGGCCCCGGCCCCCAGGGCGACCCCGCCGACGACTGCCGGCGCCTGCTCGGAAGCGAATCCACCGCCTGGCCCACGAAGCTAACCGAGGGTTAGTGCGACCCTCTGGGTGGCGCTGTCGCTGAGTATGCTGGCGGCATGGAATCGTCCGCGCCGATCACGGAGCACCCCGGCAGCGACGAGGGCACCGTGTGCGCCGGCGGCAAGGACCTCGCGTACAACGTGTTCGCCCGCGGCTGCCCGTCCCGGGGCACGCTGGAGCACGTCACCGGCCGTTGGGGCTCCCTCACGCTGGGGGCGCTGCACGACGGCACGGTCCGGTTCAACGAGCTGCGCCGCCGGGTCGACGGCGTGAGCGAGAAGATGCTCTCGCAGACCCTGCACGCGCTGGAGCGCGACGGTCTGGTGCACCGTGACGCGCGGCCCACGAACCCGCCGCGCGTCGACTACACCCTCACTCCGCTGGGCCGCGAGGTCGCCGAGCGCCTGCTGGCCCTCATCGACTTCGTCGAGGGCCGTATGGACGACGTCCTGGCGGCCCGCGAGCGCTACGACGAGGCCCGCGAGGCCCGGCCCGGGGCGTAGCCCGGCACGGGGCCCCGGCCGCGAAGGCGCGGGGCGGCGTGGCCGGGGCGTCAGGCGGACGGGCGCGGTGCGCGCTGGCAGCGCGGGCAGAAGTAGCTGGAGCGGTTCATCCAGGCCCGCCGGCGCAT
The DNA here is from genome assembly GCF_044333225.1 of Streptomyces sp. NPDC021080. NCBI lineage: Bacteria > Bacillati > Actinomycetota > Actinomycetes > Kitasatosporales > Streptomycetaceae > Streptomyces > Streptomyces sp. NPDC021080. The sequence continues at coordinate 206,322 of NZ_JBIRQM010000010.1, forward strand.
CGGTGTCCCGCAGCGGCGGCAGGGTTCGCCCTCGCGCCCGTACGCGTCGAGCGAGCGGTCGAAGTAGCCCGACTCACCGTTGACGTTGACGTACAGGCTGTCGAAGCTGGTGCCGCCCGCGGCGAGGGCGTCGTTCATGACATCGCGGATGTGGCCGAGGAGTTCGGCGGTGCGGGGCCGGGTCATGGTCCCCGCCGGGCGCTCGTAGTGCAGCTTGGAGCGCCACAGCGCCTCGTCCGCGTAGATGTTCCCGACACCGCTGATCAGTGACTGGTCGAGCAGGGCGCGCTTGAGGGTCGTACGGCGGGCCCGCAGCGCGGTGTGGAAGGCGGCGTCGTCGAAAAGGGGATCGAGGGGGTCGCGGGCGATGTGCGCGATGACGTCGGGGAGGCCGTCCGGGGTGTTCTCGTGCAGCGACAGCCCGCCGAAGGTGCGCTGGTCGACGAAACGCAGCTCGGTGCCCCGGTCGTCCTCGAAGCGGACGCGGATGCGCAGGTGCTTCTCCTCCGCGGCGTCCTCCGGCTGCACGAGGAGCTGACCGCTCATGCCGAGGTGCGCGAGCACGGAGTACGGGGAGTCGTCGAGCGGCAGCCACAGGTACTTGCCGCGGCGCATCGCCCCACCCACCCGGTGCCCGGCGAGCGCTTTCGCGAAGCCGTCGGGCCCCGCCAAGTGCCGCCGTACGGCCCGCGGATGGCGGACGTCCACCGATCCGACGACCCGCCCGGTGACCCAGCGTTCCAAGCCCCGCCGCACGACTTCGACTTCGGGCAGCTCGGGCACGGGACTCCTCCTGAGGGGCGGGCTGGGCGGGTGATGCCGGAAGGGTACATCGCACCGGGCGGCGCCCGTCGGGGAGCGAGTCGACTTGGGCTCTCCCCCGTCGGAGCCCGGGCCGCCCGGGCCCGCGGCCGTCAGGGAGCGGTCGTCCCCGGGCCCCCGCCTGCCTGGAAGCGAGCGCCCCGGGCCCACCCCCCGCCGGAGCGAGTCGCTCCGGGCCCGCGGCCGGCGGGCAGTGGTTCGTCCCCAGGCCCACCCCGCCGAGAAGCAGGCAGCCCCGGGCCCACCCCCGCCGGAGAGCGGTTCGTCCCCGGCTCGGCGGCACCCGGCCGCCGGGCCGGCATCGGCCCTCGGTCCTCGGCCCTTCCGCCGCTCGCGCGGCCCCTGCCCCGGCCCTCTCCACCCGGGTCCGGGGCCGTCGCCCCGCGACCGGGGCACCGGCAACGCGCGGACCCCGCCGCGGCGCGAGTGCGCCGGGGCGGGGTCCGGTACTACGGGGTACTACGGGTGCCGGCTGACATACCGCGAGTTCCGTGGTACGTCAGCCGGTCGAAGGATTCAGGCCGTGGCCGTGTCGGTGGTGGGCGTCGAGGAGGCGTCGGCGGCCTCCTCACCGTCCTCGGCCGCCTGCTGGGCGGCAGGAGCCGCCTGTTCGGCGGCCTGGGCCGACTTCGCGCGTTCGTCCGCGGCGGAGTGGATGGCACGCCACGCGGATTCCGCGGCCTGCTGCTCCGCCTCCTTCTTGCTGCGGCCGGTGCCGGTGCCGTACGAGACGCCTCCGACGCGGGCGGCAGCAGTGAAGACCTTCTCGTGGTCCGGGCCGGTCTCCGAGACCAGGTACTCGGGAACCCCGAGCCCCTCGGTCGCGGTGAGTTCCTGGAGACTGGTCTTCCAGTCCAGGCCGGCACCGAGATTCGAGGACTTCTCGATCAGCGGGTCGAAGAGCCGGTGGACGAGTTCGCCCGCGGCCTCCAGCCCCTGGTCGAGATAGACAGCGCCGATCACCGCTTCGAGGGTGTCGGCGAGGATGGACGCCTTGTCCCGGCCTCCCGTGCCTTCCTCGCCCCGGCCGAGCCGGATGAAGGAGCCGAGTTCGAGGCCGCGGCCCACCTCCGCCAGCGCACGAGAATTGACCACCGCGGCCCGCAGCTTGGCCAACTGGCCCTCGGGCAGGTCGGGGTGGGTGCGGTACAGCGTGTCCGTGACCACGAGGCCCAGAACGGAGTCCCCGAGGAACTCCAGACGCTCGTTGGTCGGCAGACCGCCGTTCTCGTACGCGTAGGAACGATGGGTCAGCGCACGCACCAGAAGGGCGGACTCGAGCTTGTAGCCGAGCCGCCCTTCCAGAAGCGTGTGGGACGAGGCTGTGTTCTCCGCCGGGCCACCCCCGCTTGCGCGGAGAGAGTGCTTCTTGGCGTCAGACATCAGACCTCTCACCAGCCGCTCAGACCTCGAGGACCTGGCGCTTGTTGTAGGTGCCACAGGCCGGGCACGCGATGTGCTGCAGCTTGGGCTCGTGGCAGCGCTCGCACGCAACCAGGGTGGGGACCGCAGCCTTCCACTGCGACCGGCGGTGGCGCGTGTTGCTGCGCGACATCTTCCGCTTCGGAACAGCCACGGCTACTTCTCCTGCTTCTCGTCGACGCCAGGCTCGGCGCCGCTCAACTCGTCCTTCTCGCCATCTTCGAGTGAACCGGCGAGTCCCTGCAGTGCCGCCCAACGGATGTCGACGGCGTCATGGTGGTGGTCCGGGTCGTCCGTGAGCCGGACTCCGCATTCGGAGCACAGGCCCAGGCAGTCGTCCTGGCACACCGGCTGCATCGGCAGTGCGAGCACCACCGCATCCCGCAGCACGGGTTCGAGGTCGAACAGGCCGTCCTCGAGGAAGAGAGTGTCCTCGTCGTCCTCGGCGTCGTCGACCGGCTCCGCCTTGGGGCGGCCCCGGTCATCGGCGTCAGGGTACGAGAACATCTCCTGGAAGTCCGCTTCGAGTACCTGCTCGAGCGGCTCCAGACACCTTACGCACTCCCCTTTCGCCGATGCACGGGCGGTGCCTGTGACAAGCACACCTTCCATGACCGACTCCAGACGGAGTTCGAGCTCCACCGGGGCGCCTTCCGGCACTCCGATGACTCCCTGGATCCCGAGATCCACGGGAGCGTCGATCGTGCGGGTCAGGCGCTGCAGCGCGCCAGGACGCCGCCCCAGCTCGTGCGTGTCGAACACGAGAGGATTGCGGTGGTCGAGGCGGGCGTTCAGAGCCATTCCTGCTTTCGATCTTCCAACTCGAGGAACGCCGCCCTCGGTGTTCCTGGGGCAGCGCTGATCGCGGACGTACACGCGACCGAAGAGCCAGGATACTGGACCTTTCGCTCTCGGCCCAATCCGGTGCGCGCCGCCGCCCCTGGCGACGGCGCGAGCCTCTTCCGACCGCGCGGTCAGTGGCCGCCGCGCCCCTGCTCGTACGCCCTGAGCTGGTCCGCGCTGATCATGCTGGTGTCGAAGAGGCTGGCCTCGTCGAGGGCGTGGTTCTGCTGGTCCATGGCATGGGCCTGCTGCTGGGCGTAGACCTGCCGGCTCTGGTCGTACCCCTGCTGGTCGTAGCCCTGCTGCTGGTAGGCGGCGTACGGATCGGCCTGCTGGTAGCCGTACGCGTCCTGCTGCTGGGTGTACTGCTGCTGATAGCCGTACGGGTCGGCCTGCTGCTGGTAGGCGTACGCGTCCTGTTGCGCGTAGGACGGCTGGGCGGCCGGCTCCGGGGCCTGGACGGGCCGCTCGGGCTCGTCGGCCAGCTCCGCGAGGCCGGCCAGGTAGTCGGCGTCGCTGGTGTGCGCCCCGGGCGTTCCGTCGTCCCCGAAGGTGCCCAGCTCGCCCAGGTCGTCGCTGGCGATCCGGCCCTGGAGCTTCTCCCGGCCGCGGCCGACGGCCTCCAGGGTCTTGGCGAGGACGGCCTCGAAGGCGCCGAGCTTGGCGTCGACGTAGTCGTCGGCGTTGCGGCGCAGGGTCTCCGGGTCGTAGCTGCGCTCGGGGGCGTCCTCGTCCTCGTATCCGTCCTCGTCGAGGCCCGGACCGGTGCCGAGGAGCTTCTCGCGGCCGCGGCCGACGGAGCCGAGGGTCTTGGTGAGGACGACCTCGAAGTTGGCGAGCTGGGAGTCGACGTAGTCGTCGGCCTCCGCGCGGATCTCCTCGGCCTCCTTGCGGGACTCGTTCAGGATGCGGTCCGCCTCGTTCTGCGAACGGCGGGCGACCTCGGTGTCGGAGATCAGGGAACCGCGCTCGGCGTGCGCGGTCTCGATGATCCGCTCGGCCTCCTGACGGGCCCGCTCGACCATCTCCTCGCGGCCGCCGATCAACTCCTGCGCCTGGGCGAGGGAGCCGGGCAGCGCCTGGCGCACCTCCTCCAGCATCGAGAGCAGTTCGGCGCGGTTGACCACGCACGATGCCGACATGGGCATGGAACGGGCGCTGCCGACCGCCGAGACGATCTCATCGAGCTTCTTCTGTACGTCCACCGTGTGCTCGCCACTCTCTACAGCTGTGATGGAGACGGACGGGACGACTGTACGACCACTCCCGCACCGCCCGACACCGGGTGACGGGCAGTCAGTCGCTCAGTCCTGGCCCAGACGTTCCGTGAGCGCTTCCAGGACCACCGGCGGCACCAGGTGGGAGATGTCGCCGCCCCAGTTCGCGACTTCTTTCACCAGGGAGGAGGAGAGGAAGCTGTAGGTGGGGCTGGTCGGGATGAACAGGGTCTCGACGCCCGAGAGGCCGTTGTTCATCTGGGCCATCTGGAGTTCGTAGTCGAAGTCGCTGACCGCGCGCAGGCCCTTGACGATGGCCGGGATGTCCCGCTGCTTGCAGTAGTCGACGAGGAGGCCGTGATAGGCCTCGACCTGGACGTTGCCGAACTCGGCCGTGACCTCGCGGATCAGCTCGATCCGCTCGTCGACCGTGAACAGGCCCTTCTTCGACTGATTGATCATCACGACGACGTGCACGACGTCGTACAGCGCGGAGGCGCGGGCGATGATGTCGAGATGTCCATTGGTGATGGGGTCGAATGACCCCGGACAGACGGCGCGGCGCAACAGTGGTCCCTCGCTCTCCGGTCCGGTCATCGTGCGTCTTCGCACGTAGAGGCGGCGCGACCGTACCAAAAGGTGCCCTCGCCGTAACGACGGGCCCTGAGGGCCTCGAAACCCTCGGGCCAGCCGAATTCACCGCCTCTGGTGCTGCGCTCCACGGTGACGAGCGCATCCTCCGCGAGCCAGCCCCCGGTGCGGAGTGTGAGCAGAATCTCCCGAAGATCGTCGTCCGCGACGACGTACGGAGGGTCGAGGAAGACCAGGTCGTACGGCTCCTGCGGCGCCGCCGTCCTGACGATCTGCTCCGCTTTGCCCGCTCTGACCTCGGCGCCGGGCAGGCCCAGCGTCCTCACGTTGTCGCGGATGACCTTGGCCGCGCGGGCGTCCGCCTCCACGAGCAGGGTGTGGCCGGCACCGCGGCTGAGCGCCTCCAGGCCGACGGCGCCCGAGCCGGCGTACAGGTCGAGCACGCGCTCGCCCTCCAGCGGGCCGCCGAGCAGGGACTGCCAGGTGGAGAAGAGGCCCTCGCGCGCCCGGTCGGAGGTGGGACGGGTGCCGGTGCCCGGCGGGACGGCCAGACGGCGTCCGCCGGCCCGGCCGGCGATCACGCGGGTCATGAGGGTCCTTTGCGCTGGGGGTGGTCGGTTCCTCCCAGTCTCTCAGCCTGCGGCCGCCCGTCGCCGCTCAGCCCTTGTCCAGGTACTGCTCCCGTTCCTCGTCCAGCAGGGCGTCCAGGGCGACGCGCAGACCGGGCAGGCCCGTGAGGTCCGGGTCCGCCCGGACGACCGCGGTGGCCTCCTCGCGGGCCTCCGCGATGATCTCCTCGTCGTCGATGACGGCGAGCATGCGCAGCGAGGAGCGGACACCGGACTGCGCCTGGCCGAGGACGTCGCCCTCGCGGCGCTGTTCGAGGTCGATGCGGGAGAGCTCGAAGCCGTCCAGGGTCGAGGCCACCGCGTTCAGGCGCTGCCGGGCCGGGCTCGCCTCGGGCATCTCGGAGACCAGCAGGCACAGCCCCGCCGCCGAGCCGCGGCCGACCCGGCCGCGCAGCTGGTGGAGCTGGGAGACGCCGAAGCGGTCGGCGTCCATGATCACCATGGCGGTGGCGTTCGGGACGTTCACGCCGACCTCGATCACGGTCGTGGCGACCAGGACGTGCGTCTCGCCCGCGGCGAAGCGGCGCATGACGGCGTCCTTGTCGTCGGGGTGCATCCTGCCGTGCAGGACTTCGACCTTGAGGCCCTGCAGGGGGCCCTTGGCGAGCTGGTCGGCGACGTCGAGGACGGCCAGCGGAGGACGCTTCTCCGCCTCGTCCTCGGGTGACTTCTTCCGGGCGCCCTTCTTCGGGTCGTCCTCCTCGTCGCCGATGCGCGGGCAGACCACGTACGCCTGATGGCCGTTCTCCACCTCCTCGCGCACGCGCTCCCACGCGCGGGCGAGGAAGTGCGGCTTGTCCGCGGCCGGGACGACATGGCTGGCGATCGGGGAGCGTCCGGCGGGGAGCTGGTCGAGCACGGAGGTCTCCAGGTCGCCGAAGACCGTCATCGCGACCGTGCGCGGGATGGGGGTGGCGGTCATGACCAGGAGGTGCGGGGGCTGCTTGCCCTTGCCGCGCAGGGCGTCGCGCTGTTCGACGCCGAAGCGGTGCTGTTCGTCGACCACGACCAGGCCCAGATCGTGGAACTGGACCTTGTCCTCGATGAGCGCGTGGGTGCCGATCACGATCCCGGCCTCGCCGGTGACCAGGTCGAGCAGCGCCTGGCGCCGGCCGGCCGCCCCCATGGAGCCGGTGAGCAGCACGACCTTCGTCGCGTGCTCGGCGCCGCCGAGCATGCCGCCCTGGGCCAGCTCGCCCATCATCTCGGTGACCGACCGGTGGTGCTGCTGGGCGAGCACCTCGGTGGGCGCGAGCATCGCGGCCTGCCCGCCCGCGTCGACGACGGCGAGCATGGCCCGCAGGGCCACCATCGTCTTGCCCGATCCGACCTCTCCCTGGAGCAGGCGGTGCATCGGGTGTTCGGTGGCGAGGCCGTCGAAGATCTCCTTGGAGACCTTCTGCTGGCCCTCGGTGAGGGTGAAGGGCAGCCGGGCGTCGAAGGCGGTGAGCAGGCCGTCCGGTGCGGGGACGCGGGCGACGGCCGGGAGCTGGGTGTCGGCGTGGCGGCGGCGGGCCAGGGCGACCTGGAGGACGAAGGCCTCGTCCCACTTGAGGCGGGCGCGGGCGTCGTGGATGTCCGCCTTCGTGTGCGGGCGGTGGATCTTGAGGAGGGCCTCGGGGAGGGTGACCAGGCCGCGGCCGTCCCGCAGCGAGTCCGGGAGGGGGTCGACCGCCTGCTGGGCGCTGGGCAGCACCGTCTGCACGGACTTGGCGATCTTCCAGGACTCCAGCTTGGCGGTGGCCGGGTAGATCGGGATGAGGGCGCCCGCCCAGCTGTCGACGCTCTCCACGGCCTCGTCGCCCTCGCCGCGCAGCAGTTCGTAGGCCGGGTGGGCCAGCTGGAGGCGGCGGTTGAAGACGGAGACCTTGCCGGAGAACATCGCGCGGGTGCCGGGCAGCAGGTCCTTGTGCGGCTTGTGCACGCCGTTGCCGAAGAAGACCAGCTGGACGCGGCCACTGCCGTCCGTGATGGTGACCTCCAGGCGCTGGCCCTTGCCGCGGGGCGCCTTGGACGAGGCGAAGGTGTGCAGGCGCGCGTCGGCGACCTGGGCGACCACCGTCACGTGCTCGTCCATCGGCAGGTCGGCGAGGTGGGTGAGCTGCCCGCGCTCCTCGTACCTGCGGGGGTAGTGGTGCAGCAGGTCGCCGACGGTGTGCAGGCCGAGGTGCTCGGCCATCACCTTCGCGGTGGCGGGACCGAGCGCCTTCTTCAGTGGTTCTTCGAGCACGGGCACGAGATCCATTGCACACCACGGCACTGACATTGCCGTATACGTCCTGGAAATCCGCTGGTCAGACGGCTCGTTCCGGGCCTAGGATGACGCGCTCCGACCCTCTTCGCGGTCACCTCCCCCGGGACCGCCCGACCCCGCGCGGTCGCCCGTCCCCCCACCGACCGGCGCAGCGACGATGGACTCCCAGACCTCACAGCCGTCCCCGGCCTCCCCGTCACCCCATACGTTCCAGGTCGACCTGCGCGGTCTGGTCGACCTCCTCTCCCACCACCTCTACTCCAGTCCCAGGGTCTATCTGCGCGAGCTGCTGCAGAACGCCGTCGACGCGATCACCGCGCGGCGCGCGGAGCAGCCGGACGCCCCGGCCGCGGTGCGGCTGTACGCCGAAGGCGGGACCCTGCGGGTGGAGGACTCCGGTGTCGGGCTCACCGAGTCCGACGTGCACAGTCTGCTGGCGACCATCGGCCGCAGCTCCAAGCGGAACGACGGCCTGGAGTCGGCGCGTTCGGACTTCCTCGGCCAGTTCGGCATCGGACTGCTGGCGTGCTTCGTCGTCGCCGAGCGGATCCGGGTGGTCAGCCGCAGCGCCCGGACGCCCGACGCGGCACCGGTCGAATGGACCGCGGCCGACGACGGCTCGTACACCGTGCGCACCCTGCCGCACGAGGCGCGCACCGAGCCCGGCACCACGGTGCACCTGGTGGCGCGGGCCGGGGCCGGCGAGTGGCTGAGTCCGGAGCGGGTCCGTTCGCTGGCACGCGACTTCGGGGCGCTGCTGCCGTACGACGTACGGGTCGGCGACGAGGCGGTCGCGGACCTTCCCGCGCCCTGGGACCGGGCCTATCCGAGCCCCTCGGGCCGGCGGGTCGCCCTGGCCCGGCACTGCCGGGAGCTGTTCGGGTTCACTCCGCTGGACTCGATCGACCTGGACGTGCCGCTCGCCGGTGTCCGGGGCGTGGCCTACGTCCTGCCCACGGCGGTCAGTCCCGCCCAGCGCGCGAGCCACCGTGTGCACCTGAAGGGCATGCTGCTCACCGAGCGGGCCGAACAGCTGCTGCCCGACTGGGCGTTCTTCGTGCGCTGCGTCCTCGACACGGACAGTCTGCGGCCCACCGCGTCCCGCGAGTCGCTGTACGAGGACGAGACGCTCTCCGCCGTACGGGAGGCGCTGGGCGAGCGCATCCGGTCCTGGCTGACCGCTCTCGCGGCGAACGATCCGGAACGTCTCGCGGCCTTCCTGTCCGTGCACCACCTGGGCGTGAAGTCGCTGGCGCGGCACGACCCGGAGATGCTGCGCACGATGCTGCCGTGGCTGCCCTTCGAGACGAGCGACGGACGGCTGTCCCTGGAGGAGTTCGCGCAGCGGCACCCGGTGGTGCACTTCACGCGGACCGTGGAGGAGTACCGGCAGGTCGCGCCGATCGCCTCCGCGCAGGGGGTCGGGGTGGTCAACGGCGGCTACACGTACGACAGCGAGCTGATCGAGGCCCTGCCGGCCGTGCGCCCGGGTACGGCCGTCTCGGAGCTGGACGCGGACACCGTGACGGCCCACCTGGACACCGTGGACCCGGCCGAGGAGCTGGCGCTGTCGGCCTTCCTCGCGGCCGCGCGGGCCCGGCTCGACCCGCTGAACTGCGACGTGGTGCTGCGCTCCTTCCATCCCCTGTCGGTGCCCGCCCTGCATCTGGACGACCGGGCGGCCCGCCACGAGCAGGCCCGTGCGGAGGCCGAGGAGCAGGCCGACGACCTGTGGGCGGGCATCCTCGGCTCGCTGCGCGGCAGCGCCCCGCGCGCGCGTCTGGTCCTCAACCATCTCAACCCGCTGATCCGCCGGATCGGTTCGCTCGGTGATCCGGACCTGATCGGCACCGCGACGGAGTCCCTGTACGGCCAGGCGCTGCTGATGGCCCAGCGTCCGCTGCGGCCCGCGGACTCGGCGCTCCTGAACCGCGCCTTCATCGGCCTGCTGGAGTGGGCCACCCACACCGACCCCGGAAAGGACGACCGGCGATGAGCCCGGCCATGGACTTCGACACACTGCGCCGGGCGATGGCGGACAACTACGAGCAGCCCGAGGGGCCCGCCCGCAACGCGCGCGCGGAGCAACTGCTCGCGGAGGCCGAGAAGCTGGACGTCCCGCTGGCCGTCGTCGAGGCGCTCGGGCACCAGCTGAAGGTCTACAACTACAGTTCCGAGAAGGGCAAGATGTTCGTGCCCTTCTCTCGTCTGCTGCGCATGTGGGACGAACACCCCGAGGACTTCGACGAGTTCGAGATCCACTCCCTGCACTGGGTCTTCAAGTGGATGTCGGCGGGCATGCTCGACCAGCCGCACGTTCCGCTCGCCTCCATAGAGAAGTGGCTCGGCGAGATGGAGCGGCGCTACCGTCTCGCCGGTCACTCCGAACGGGCCGTGCGCAGCGCCGAGTTCAGTGTCGCCGCCCATCTGGGCGACCTGGGGCGCGCCGAGCGGGCGTACGCCGCGTGGATGGCCGCCGACCGTGACTCCATGGCCGACTGCCACGCGTGCGAGCTGCACGGGCAGGGGTGGTGGCGGGCCGTGCGCGGCGCGGACCGGGAGGCGCTGGAGCTGTGGGCGCCGGTGCTCCAGGGCGAGTACACCTGCGCCCATGAGCCGCACAGCGTCCTCGCGTCCTCCCTGCTGCCGCTGCTGCGCCTGGGGCGCGCCGAGGAGGCGCGCGCCCATCATCTGCGGGGTTTCCGGCTGGTGCGGTCCATGGAGAGCATGCGGGGCGCGTACGCGGACCATGTGGAGTTCTGTGCCCTGACCGGCAACGAGGCGCGCGCCCTGGAGCTGCTCGCGGAGCGCCCGGCCTACTTCACGGACTCCGGGGATCCGCGCAGCCGGCTGGACTTCATGTCGGTCGTGGCGCTCACCATGGACCGGCTGACCGCGCTCGGGCTCGGCGGACAGCAGGTTCCCGGACCGGCGGGGCAGGGGTGGACGGCGGCGGAGCTGGCCGTCCACGCGCGCGGGGAGGCGCTCGCGCTGGCCGCGCGGTTCGACGAGCGCAACGGCACGCCGTACATCGGCGAGCGGGCCCGCGCGCGCATGGACCAGCAGGTGCTCGTGGACCGGCTGCCGCTGGGCGTCCGCTCCGCGGGCCCGGCACATGCCGGGTCCCGTCGGCCGGTACCGGTGGCCGCGCCGCCGCCCCGGGCCTCGGCCGCGACCGCCGAGGCGGGCCTGGACGCGCTGCTCGCCGAGGCCCGGCGGCTCTCGGCGTTGCGGAACCCGGACGCGGTCGAGGCGTGGGCGGCGGTGTCGCGTGCCGCCGAGGGCCGCGAGCTGGACGTCCGCGACCGTGCGGAGATCGCCGATCACGAGGCGATGGGCCGCGGACCGCAGGGTGCCGGTCTCTTCCTGCGGGCCGCCGAGCTGTACGCCGAGGCGGGCGACCCCGGTGAGGCGCTGGCCGCCCGTTCCCGCGCCGCGTACGTCCGGGCCCTGTCAGGCGGGTCGGCACCGTCCCTGGAGGAGGTCGCGGAGCTGCGCGGACAGGTGCTCGCCCTGTTCGCCGACGGCGGGACGGGGGTCTCGCAGACGGCGTCCGTGCTGGTGAGCCGGGCGCGGACGCTGATGCACCGGGTGGACGAGCTGGAGAGCGCCGCGGTGAACGGGCAGCCGCTCGCCGGAGACGGCACGGACAGCGGCTCCGGCCGGAGCTCCGAAGGTGATGTCATGGCGACCGCCGAGGAGGCGGCGCGGGAGTTGCTGGCGGTCGCGGAGCCGCATGCCGGGGACGACGTGGGACTCGCGTCACGGGCCGCCGAGGCGTACGCGATGCTCGGGGAGCTCGCCGCCCGCGCCGACGACGCCGAGGGGGCCGCCGGATTCCTGCGGCGCGCCGTCGACGGGTTCGTGGCGGCGGGGCTGCCGTGGTTCGCCGTCGAGTACGACTCCCGGCTCGCCGGGCTCGCGACGCATCTCGGCGACCTGGAGGCCGCGGAGCGGGCGACGCGCGACGCGCTGGAGCACGGGGGGTCCCATCTGGAGCCGGCCGGTCATGCCCAGCTCCATCTGCGGCTCGCCGAGACACTCGCCGCCACCGGGCGGTTCGGACCCGCGTCGGAGCACGCGCTGGAGGCCGCGCACTGGGCCGACGAGGCGGGCGAGGCCGCCACGTTCGGGGCCTGGGCGCGCCACCACCTCGGAGGTTTCCTGATCCGCCGGGGACGGTGGGCGGAGGCCGCCGAGATCCTGGAGTCGGCGCTGCCGGATCTGACCGCCGAGATGCACGGCGAGGGCTCGATCGTGCAGACGCGCTGGTGGCTCGGCGACTGTCTGACCGAGCTCGGCGAACACCGCGCGGCCGCCGAACACTGGCTGCGCGCCGCCGACATCGCCCGGCACTGGCCCGAGCAGCGCGACCACGCGATGCTCGCGAACCTCGCGGCCGAGGCCCTCGGGCGCGCCGGGATGACCGCCCAGGCGGATCAGGCGTACGTCCGTGCCTGCGGTCTGTGGCGCGAGCTGGGCGACGTCCACGGGCTGGTCCGCACGCTCCGGGCCCGCGCGTGGAGCGCGGTCCGACTGGACGAAGGGCTGCCCGAGGCGCGGGAGCTGATGGCGGAGGCTCTCCAGGAGTGCGAGTCGGCGCTGGAAGGCCGGACGGCCGTCCCGGTCCCGCCGGGGGCAGGGCGGCCGGGCGTGCCGGACGGCTCGCCCGAGGCCGGGGCGACGGCGGAACCCGGCTCCGGAACCGGTGACGGTCCCGAGGACGGTCCCGAGGACGAGGACGCGGGGCGTCGTATCGTCGCCGAACTCGGGCACACCCACCGCCAGTTCGGGGACCTGGTGGCCCGTTCCGTACCCGACGACGCGGAGGAGGGCGCCGCACGGGACGCGTTCGAGGAGGCCCTCGGACACATGACCCGGGCGGTCCTCGTGTTCGCCTCCCTCGGTGACGCCTCGCTCGGTGCCCGGACGGGTGCCGAGCTGGCGGCGGGCTGGCTGGAGGCCGACCTGGGCCGGCACGAGGCTGCCTCGGCACGCGCGCGCACGGTCCTCGCCGTGTGCGACCGGCTGGACGAGGAGACCGCTGGGGCCCGGCGGGCCGAGGCCGAGAGGATGCTCACGCTCGCGGAGAAGACCGGCTAGGGCGGAGCGGTGCCGACCGGCTGGAGCGGAGCGGTGCCGAGACGCGGGAACCCGCGCCTCGGCACCGGGTCGCCGCGGCTACGGCCCGGTGGGACCGGGATCCGCGGTGTCGCCGGTGCGGATCGTCTCGGCCGCGCGGCGCAGTTCGTCGAGCACCGTCCGTACGGCCTTGCGTGCCGCGCGTTCGGGACGGTGGAGCACGTCGATGCGGCGGACGGCGTGGACCCCGGTCAGGGGTCTGAGGACCAGGGCGGGATGCGGGCGCGTGGTCCAGCGGGGCATCAGGGCGACCCCGCCCCCCGCGGCGACGATCTCCGCGACCACCGTGAACTCGTTGACGCGGTGGACGATGTCGAGCCGCCGGTTCGCCGCGGTCGCGATGGCGTCGACGGTGGCCATCAGCGGGAAACCGTCGTGCACGGTGATCCAGGGCAGAGCCGCGGCATCGCCCGGGGTCAGGCTCGCCTCGCGGGCCAGCGGGTGGCCGGCCGGCAGGGCGACGTCGAGGGGTTCGCTCAGCAGCGTGGTGGCGGTGACGGTCCGCGGCCAGGGCGGCGTGTGCGCGAGGTGGTGGGCGACGACGAGGTCGTACTCCCGGGTCAGCCGGGGAAAGTGGTCCTGCGCCACGTCCTCGTCGGCGAGCGAGAGCCGCGGGGCCGTCCGGGCCCGGCCGCGCAGCAGGACCGGGAAGAACGTGGCGGCCGCACTGTGGAAGGCGGCCACCGACACGTCCTGGGCCGGCTCGTCGACGAACTCGTCCACGCAAGTCCGGGCCCGGGCGAGGGCGCTCTCCACCTCGATCGCCGCACCGGCCAGCACCCGCCCCGCGTCCGTCAGCACCAGCCGCCGTCCGTCGCGTTCGGTGAGCGGGACCGGGATCGAGCGCTGCAGCAGGCGCAGGTGCTGCGAGACCGCCGAGGGGGTCATCAGCAGCGCCTCGGCCACGGCGGTGACACTTCCCAGCTCGCCGAGTTCACGCAGGATCCGCAACTGCCGTTCGTTCACGCGCTCATTGTAGTGATGCTTAAAAGATGCTGAAGAACTTCGCTCTGGGCTTCAGGGTCGGGGTACGGGAGCGTGTGGGCGTGTCCCGAGTCCGCAGCACCGACGCGGTGCTTCTCCTTGTCGCCGCCGTCTGGGGGTCCAGTTATCTGGCCGCCAAGTCGGCCACTTCGGCGCTCCCCGTCCTGCTCGTCCTGTTCGCGCGGTACGGCATCTCGGCCGCCGCCTGTGCCGCGCTCGTCGCCGCCCGGCGCCGGACGAGGCGCTGCACCCGCGACGAGCTGCGGATCGGGGTGGTGCTGGGGGTCACCCAGGCCGCGGTCCTGGTCCTGGAGACGTACGGTGTCGCGCACACCAGCGCGGCCAACGCGGGCCTGCTGATCAGCCTCACCATCGTGCTCACCCCGCTGCTGGACCGCCGGTCCGGGACCGCGGGGCTGCCGCCGCGTTACTTCGCCGCCACCGGTCTGTGTCTGCTGGCCGTCGCTCTCCTGGTGTCCGGCAGCGGTTTCCACTCGCCTCGCGGGGGTGACCTGCTGATCCTCGCCGCCGCACTGGTCCGCGCCGCCCACGTGGTGCTGGTGGGGCGGCTCACCGCCCGTCGCCCGGTGCGGTCGCTGCACGTCACGACCGTCCAGACGGTCGTCGGCACCGCCTTGTTCGCGGTGCCCGTCGTCGGCACCGGCTCCCTGCCCGCTCTCGGCGGTCTCGACGCCACGGGCTGGGCGCAGCTCCTCCATCTCGCCCTGTTCTGCAGCGTGTTCGCGTTTTTGGCCCAGACCTGGGCGGTGCAGCGCAGTTCCGCCAGCCGGGCCAGTCTGCTGCTGGGCACCGAGCCGGTGTGGGCCGTCGCGGTCGGCATCGGTCTCGGCGGCGAACACCTCACGGTCCTCACCGCGTTCGGAGCGGCGTCCATGGTCGCCGGGACCTACTGGGGGCAGGCCGTCGAACGCTCCCACCGGACGGCCGGAGCCGAGGAGACCCGCCGGCAGCCCGCGGTTCCGGCGGGCGTCTGACCGCCGCCGCGCAGGTCCGGATCGCCGCCGCGGGCGTCCGCCCGGCGCCGCGGACGGCGTCCCGCGGCCGCTACTCGACCCCGATGAGCAGCACCGCGCCCTGGCGCCCGCCCCGGTACACCACGGTGTCCACCGCGAGGTACGACTCCCGCACCCGTGACTCCAGGTGCGCGGCGATGGTCTCGGGGGCCTCGTCGCCGAGGACGAGCGTGACCATCTCGCCGCCCGCCGCGAGCATGCGGTCGAGGACGGCCTCCGCCGTGGCGGTGACATCGGCGCCGATGACGGCCACGTCGCCGTCGATGAGGCCGAGGACGTCCCCGGCCTGGCAGATGCCGGCCATGGTCCAGGACTGCCGTTCGGCGACGGCGACCTCGGCGTAGCGGGTGGCGCCCGCCGCCGAGGTCATGGCGACGACGTCCTCGTCGAAGCGGCGGTCCGGTTCGTGGACGGCCAGCGCGGCGATGCCCTGCACCGCGGACCGGGTGGGGATCAGGGCGACCCGCACGCCCTCGGCGCGGGCCTGTTCGGCGGCCGCCGCCGCGGTGTGCCGCAGGTCGGCGTCGTTGGGCAGCAGCACCACCTCGCGGGCGTGGGCCCGGCGTACGGCCTCCACGAGCTCCCCGCTGGCGGGCGGCTCGTCGGGCCGCGCGAGCACCGTGGTGGCCCCCGCCTCCGCGTAGAGCCCGGCCAGGCCCTCGCCGGGTACGACGGCGACGACGGCCCGCTGCGCGCGCTCCCGGGGCGGACGGCCCGCCCCGGCTCCGGTGTGGGCGTCACCGAGCCCGAAGTGGGTGATCCGGATGCGGTGCGGGCGCCCGGCCTCGATGCCCGCCTCGACGGCCGCGCCCGCGTCGTCCACGTGCACATGGACGTTCCACAGGCCGTCGCCGCCGACCACGACGAGGGAGTCGCCGAGGGCGTCGAGCCGGTCCCGCAGCCGGTCCACGGCGGAGTCCCGCGCTTCCAGGAGGTAGATCACCTCGAAGGCGGGATGACCGTTCTCCGCGGCCCCGTCCCCGCAGGCACCCTCCGTGTCGGCCCCGTGGCCGTCCGGCACGTCCGGTCCGGCGGCCCCGCCGCCGCGCCCCACGGCGGCACCGGCGGCACCCGGAACGATGTCCGAGGTACCGGCGGAAGCGGGTGCACCGGTGGGACCGGGACCGGGGGCCTCCCCCGGTTCGTGCGGTCCGGCACCGGCCGCCGGCGGTCTCGGCGCCTCCCCCGTGAACGTCTCCACCAGCGCCGCGAGCACCGTCACCAGTCCTCGCCCGCCCGCGTCGACCACGCCGGCGTGCTCCAGCACGGCGAGCTGTCCGGTGGTCGCGGCGAGCGCGGCGAGCGCGCCCTCGTGGGCCGCGAGCGCGACCGCGCCGCAGTCCCCCTCGACGGCCGAAGCGGCGACCGCGGCTGCCGAGGCGACGCTGAGGACCGTGCCCTCGACGGGGTGCGCGACGGCTCCGCGCGCGGAATCGGCGGCGTTGCGCAGGGCGAGGCCCAGGCCCCGGCCGTCGGTGTGAGCGGTCCCGCCGTCGGCGGCGAGCACCTGGGCCATGCCCCGCAGCAGCTGGGCGAGGATGGTCCCGGAGTTGCCCCGGGCCCCGATCAGGGCCCCGTGTGCCATCGCCCGCACGGCATCGGCGAGCAGGACACCGCCCGCTCCGGGAATCCCGGTCCCTCCGGGAGCCCGGGCTCCTCCGGCGGCTCCGGAGCACTCGGCGACCCGCGCTCCTCCCCCGGCCCGGAAGTCTTCGTCGGCCCCCGCTCCTCCACCGGCCCCGGAGTCCTCGGCCGTCCCGATCCCTCCGGCCGCACCGGTCCCGTTCCCTTCGGGGCCGTCGGTGGCCCCGGGCGTCGGGGCGGCCACCGTCTCGTACGCCGCGAACACCGCCTCGACCGCGGCCGCGGCGGACTCCACCGTCAGATACAGATTCGTCCCGGTGTCCCCGTCGGCGACCGGATAGACATTGATCGCGTCGATCTCCTCGCGCGCACGGCCCAGGGCCTGAAGCGCGAGCCCGCACCAGGTGCGCACCGCGAGAGCATCGAATGTCTGCGGCACCTGCGGCACCTGCGCCTCCTTGAGCTGCTGGACGTGGGACGCAGCGTAGACCCAGAACGGGTTACTGCCGGTAGAGGGTCCCGGGGCCGGGGAGGGCGGAGTGGCAACCGGCAGATCATGGTAGTTTCGTTCTCCGGACGCAGTCGTTGTATGCTGCTCCAGTTGCCCGATCCGATCGGGCCATCCTCCTGGCACCGCCACTCAGATCCTAGATCTTGATCCTCGGCATGCCGGGATCAACCGTAAGTGCATCTGAAGTCTTTGGAGTGACCCGTGGCTGCCAACTGCGACGTCTGCGGCAAGGGGCCGGGCTTCGGCAACAACATCTCGCACTCGCACCGCCGTACACCGCGTCGCTGGAACCCCAACATCCAGCGCGTCCGTACCGTGGTGGGCGGGACGCCGAAGCGCGTGAACGCTTGCACCTCGTGCATCAAGGCCGGCAAGGTCACGCGCTGACAACCGCTAGCGCGCGGCCACTGCTGGTTCGCTTGCACTGAACCCGTCCACCTCACGGTGGGCGGGTTTTTTGCTGCCCCCGTTCCTTCCGCCGGCCGCCCGGGCGCCCGGGGATGCACCCCGGGCGCCGAGGGGCTCAGGACTCGATGTCCCCGAAGTGGTCCCAGCCGCCCTTGCGCGTCCAGGGAGCGCCGTCCACGGTCACCCTGGGCAGGGCCGACGGGTTGAGGACCTCGCCGATCACCTTCCAGCGCGCGGGCAGCTTCACGTCCGGCGGGAAGGTGGCGACGATCGCGTGGTCCTCGCCGCCGGTGAGCACCCACTGGATGGGGTCGACCCCGACGGCCTGGCCGATGTCGTTCATCTGCGAGGGGATGTCGATGTCGCCGGAGCGGATGTCGATGCGTACCTTGCTCGCCTCGGCGATGTGCCCGAGGTCGGCGATCAGCCCGTCGCTGACGTCCGTCATCGAGGTCGCGCCGAGCCCGGCGGCGGCCGGACCCGCGTGGTACGGCGGTTCGGGCCGGCGGTGCGCCTCGACGAAGGCGCGCGGCGAGCGGAAGCCCCGGGAGAGCACCGCGAACCCGGCCGCGGACCAGCCCAGCCAGCCCGTCACGGCGACGACGTCACCGGGCTGGGCACCGGCCCGGGTGACCGGCTCGTGGTTGCGCAGATCGCCGAGCGCGGTGATCGCGACGGTGATGGTCTCGCCCCGTACGACATCCCCGCCGACCACGGCCGCGCCCGCGACCTGGCACTCGTCGCGCAGCCCGTCCATCAGCTCCGAGGGCCAGGTGGCCGGGAGTTCGGCGGGCACGACCAGGCCGAGCAGCAGCGCGGTCGGCACGGCGCCCATCGCGGCGATGTCCGCGAGGTTCTGCGCGGCGGCCTTGCGGCCGACGTCGTACGCCGTGGACCAGTCGCGGCGGAAGTGCCGCCCTTCGAGGAGGATGTCGGTGCTCGCCACGACCCTGCGGTCCGGCGCTGCCACCACCGCGGCGTCGTCGCCGGGTCCGACGCGGACCGCCGGGGTGGTGGTGAGGCGCGAGGTGAGCTCTCGGATGAGCCCGAACTCCCCCAGCTCGCCCACGGTGCCCTTCATGATCGTCGTGCTCCCTCTGTCGCTGCTCGTGCCCGGTCGCGAGCCGTCTGAGTACTCGGTACGGTCGAGTTGACCGTCAACTTGCGCAGTCCCTCCACCCCGGCGCGCGAGCCCCAGTCACCGCGGGTCTCCCCGCGGCGAGCGGCAACGCGATACCGTGGCGTTCCTTTTCCCCACATGATCCTCGTGGCCGCCCTGGAGGTTCCGTGGTACAGGCGTACATCCTGATCCAGACGGAGGTCGGCAAAGCGTCGACCGTCGCCGAGACGATCAGCAAGATCCCGGGGGTGATCCAGGCCGAGGACGTGACAGGACCGTACGACGTGATCGTGCGCGCCCAGGCCGACACCGTGGACGAACTCGGCCGCATGGTCGTGGCCAAGGTCCAGCAGGTGGACGGCATCACCCGCACCCTGACCTGTCCGGTCGTGCACCTGTAGCCCCCGTCTACCCTTGGCCGGTGAACTTCTTCCGTCACCGGCACACCGCTTCCCTCGGGCTGCCCGCTCTCGCGACACTGATCGCGATCGCGGGCTGCTCCTCAGCAGACGACAGCGCGTCCGTCGCGGTTCCGAGCCCGGGTGCGAAGGTCACCAGGTTGTGCCAGAACCTGGACAAGGTGCTGCCGCGGACCGTGGACGGCCGCCGCCGTGCGGACCCGGAACCCCGGTCCGCGCTGACCGCGGGCTGGGGAAGCCCGGCGATCATACTGCGCTGCGGTGTCGAGCGGCCGCCGAAGATGATCGATCCGAAGGTGGCGACGGGCGACGACCCGAAGGCCGTGGCCGGCGGAGTGAACGGCGTCGACTGGCTGATGGAGAAGCAGGACGACGGGACGACCCGCCTCACCACCGCGTCGCGTCTGGCGTACGTCGAGGTCACCGTGCCCGCGGGCGTCGATGCCTCCGGTGCGCTCATCGACCTGGCCCCCTCCGTCAAGAAGGCGATCCACAAAGGGATCGCCGACTGACGTGCTGGTACCGCGACGTGCTCAGCGCAGTCCGGTGGACCGCCGCAGCGCCGCCTGGATCAGGCGGTCGACGAGCTCCGCGTAGCCGACGCCCGTCTCGCGCCACATCCGCGGGTACATGGAGATCGGCGTGAAGCCCGGCATCGTGTTGATCTCGTTGATCACGAACTCGCCGTCCTCGGTGAGGAAGAAGTCCGCGCGGACCAGGCCCTCGCAGGACGCCGCGTCGAAGGCCTCGACGGCCAGGCGGCGGATCTCCGCGGTCTGCTCCTCGGTGAGCGGCGCCGGCACGATCCCGTCGGCCGCGTCGATGTACTTGGCCTCGAAGTCGTAGAACGCGTGCGACTGCACGGGCGGGATCTCCGCGGGGACCGACGCGCGCGGCCCGTCCTCGAACTCCAGGACCCCGCACTCGATCTCGCGGCCGCGCAGCAGCGCCTCCACGATGATCTTCGGGTCGTGGCGCTGGGCCTCCTCGATCGCCTCGTCGAGGCCCGAGAGGTCGTCGACCTTCGTGATGCCGAACGACGAACCCGCGCGCGCGGGCTTCACGAAGAGCGGCCAGCCGTGCTCACCGGCGAAGTCGACGATCTTCTTGCGGGCGGCGGACTGGTCCTGCTGCCACTCGCGCGGCCGGATCACCGTGTACGGGCCCACCTTCAGGCCGAACGAGGTGAACACCCGCTTCATGTAGTCCTTGTCCTGGCCGACGGCCGAGGCGAGGACGCCCGAGCCGACGTAGGGGACCCCGGACAGCTCCAGGAGGCCCTGGAGGGTGCCGTCCTCGCCGTACGGGCCGTGCAGCAGCGGGAAGACGACGTCGACCTCGCCGAGCGCCTTGGGGACCGACCCGGGCTCGGTGTAGACGACTTCACGGCTGGCGGGGTCGACGGGGAGCACCACGCCGCCCTCGGCGGACTCGGCGAGCTGCTCGACGTTGGGCTGCTTGCGGTCGACGATCGCCATGCGTTCCGGCTCGTCCGCGGTGAGCGCCCAACGGCCGTCCTGGGTGATGCCGATCGGCAGTACGTCGTATTTCGTACGGTCGATGGCGCTCAGGACGGCGCCGGCGGTGACCACGGAGATCCCGTGTTCGGAGCTGCGGCCGCCGAAGACGACGGCCACGCGCGGCTTGCGCGTCGGCCGCTCAGGGCTCTGGGAGAGGTTCTCGGTGCTCATATCGCGTCGAGGGTACCCCGCGGTACGGCGGTGAGTCAGCGCCCCACGGCGGCCGTTGCTCAGCGTCGTGCCCACCGTTGCGGAGCGTCGCCCACCTGGCGGTTCGACGCGGTGGGCTCAGCGGCGTTCGGGCTTGGCACTGCGCGACATCAGCTCCTTGAGGGCGACCACCGGGGGCTTGCCCTCGTGGACGATGCTGACGACCGTCTCCGTGATCGGCATGTCGACGCCGTGCCGGCGGGCCAGATCCAGTACCGACTCACAGGACTTGACCCCCTCGGCGGTCTGCCGGGTGACCGCGATGGTCTCCTGGAGGGTCATGCCGCGGCCGAGGTTGATGCCGAAGGTGTGGTTGCGGGACAGCGGCGAGGAGCAGGTCGCGGCGAGGTCGCCGAGGCCCGCGAGGCCGGAGAACGTCATCGGGTCCGCGCCCATGACGAGTCCGAGCCGGGTGGTCTCGGCGAGGCCGCGGGTGATCAGCGAGCCCTTGGCGTTGTCGCCCAGGCCCATGCCGTCGGCGATGCCCACGGCGAGACCGATCACGTTCTTGACGGCTCCGCCGAGTTCACAGCCCACCACGTCGGTGTTCGTGTACGGGCGGAAGTACGGCGTGTGGCAGGCGGTCTGGATGCGCCGGGCCACCGCCTCGTCGCGGCAGGCGACGACACCGGCCGCCGGCATCCGCTGGGCGACCTCCTTGGCGAGGTTGGGCCCGGTGACGACGGCGACACGGTCGGCGGAGACCTTGGCGACCTCTTCGATCACCTCGCTCATCCGCTTCACGGTGCCGAGTTCGACGCCCTTCATGAGCGACACGAGCACGGTGTCGGGGGCGAGCAGCGGCACCCACTCCGCGAGGTTGGCGCGCAGGGTCTGGGAGGGGACGGCGAGGACGGTGAAGTCGGCGTCGCGCGCGGCCTCGGCCGGGTCGGCGGTGGCCCGCAGGTTCTCGGGGAGTTCGATCCCCGGGAGATAGTCCGGGTTCATCCGCGTGGAGTTGACCGCGTCGGCGAGCCCGGGCCGACGCGCCCACAGGGTGACGTCGCACCCGGCGTCGGCGAGCACCATGCCGAAGGCCGTACCCCACGATCCGGTCCCGAAGACGGCCGCCCTGACCGGCTTGCTCACGTTCCCTGCCCCTCTTCCTGTTGTGCCTTCGACTTGGCCGCGGCCTGGCGGCGCTGCGCGATGCGCACCTCGCGCGGGTCGTACACGTTCTCGGGCGCCTTCTCGCCGCGGATCAGCTCCAGCTGCGCGGTGATCGCCGCCATGATGACCTCGGTGGCCTCCTTCAGGAGGTCCGGGTTCATCTCCCGGTCGTAGAAGCGCGAGAGGTCCACCGGCGGGCCCGCGAGCACGTGGTGGGTCTTGCGCGGAAGGATGTCGGGCTTCTTGGCGTACGGCGCCAGCAGTTCGTTGGCGCCCCACTGGGCGACCGGGATCACCGGGCACCTGGTCTGCAGGGCGACCCGCGCGGCGCCGGTCTTGCCGGTCATCGGCCAGCCGTCGGGGTCACGGGTGAGCGTGCCCTCGGGGTAGAACGCGACGCACTCGCCGCGTTCCACGGCGTCGATCGCGGCCCGGAAGGCGCTCAGGGCGTCGGTGCTCTCGCGGTAGACGGGAATCTGCCCGGTGCCGCGCATCGCGGCGCCGACGAATCCCTTCTTGAAAAGACCGGCCTTCGCCAGGAAGCGCGGAACACGTCCGGTGTTGTACTGGTAGTGCGCGTACGCGAACGGGTCCACATGGGAATTGTGGTTGACCGCGGTGATAAATCCACCCTCGGCCGGAATGTTCTCCATCCCGCGCCAGTCCCGCTTGATCAGAACCATCAGCGGCGGTTTGACGAGAACCGCTGCAAAGCGGTACCAGAAGCTGATTCTGCGGCGGGGCACGCGGACACCTTCCTCTAGAGCCTGGGGGGCCGCACAAGTGTCGCTCCAGGCCGCCTGTCTGTCGAGAACACCGTACGCCCCGACACCCCGACCGCCAGGGTGGCCAGGTCACAATAAGGCGTGACTGGAGAGGGTGGAGCGCTCGTGCGGTGGACCTTGGTCGTACCCCTCAAACCCTTGGCGCGCGCCAAGAGCAGGCTGGCGGACACCGCCTCCGACGTACTGCGTCCCGGCCTCGCCCTCGCGTTCGCCCAGGACACCGTGGCGGCGGCACTGGCCTGCGACGCCGTCCGGGGTGTGGCGGTCGTCACGGGGGACGCGCTGGCCGGCCGGGAGCTGGCCGCGCTGGGCGCGCACATCGTCGCGGACGAGCCGGGAGGGGGCCTCAACGCGGCGCTGGCGCACGGAGCGGGGGTCGTCCGGGCCCGTGATCCCGAAAGCGCCGTCGCGGCCCTGAACGCCGATCTGCCTGCCCTGCGGCCTTTGGAATTGGCCCGGGTACTGGCCGCCGCGGGCGAATTCCCCCGCGCTTTTCTGGCGGATGCCGCCGCAATCGGCACCACTCTCCTGGCCGCTTCCCCGGGCCGGGAATTGCTCCCCGCTTTCGGCGGTGATTCCCGGGCCCGCCACAGTGCCTCGGGCGCCGCGGAACTCCGTCTCGGCGCGGTGGATTCCGTACGCCGGGACGTGGACACCCGGGAGGATCTGCGGGCGGCGCTGACACTCGGCGTGGGGCCGTGCACGGCCGCCGCGGCGGCGCGGCTGCTGATTCCCTGGCAGTAGGCGGCGGACCGCGGGCGACCGGTCCGCGCGCGGCGCCCCGTGCGGCGGGATCAGTAGGCTGCCCCCATGCAGGCGACCTCGTACACGTACGACCCCGAGACCCGCAGCGGACAGGTGCTGCTCGACGACGGCACCCCGGTGCCCTTCGACGGTCCGGCGTTCGACGCCGGCGGGCTGCGGCTGCTGCGGCCGGGCCAGCGCGTGCGGATCGAGACCGAGGGCGAGGGCGCGGAGCTGCGGATCACCCTGATCACGCTGCAGACGTTCTGACACACGCAGCGGACGCCCTGAGGGCGCCGCGGGCGTCCTGACACACGACGGCAGGTGTTCCGAAGGCGCCGCGGGCGTCCCGGGAACGCCGCGGGCCGGGCTCCCGGTGGGAGCCCGGCCCGGCGCGTGAGGTGCCCGTGCGCCCGGCTTCTAGCGGGCGGTGGCCTTCTTGGCGGTGGTCTTGCGGGCCGTCGACTTCTTGGCGGGGGCCTTCTTGGCCGTGGCCTTCTTCGCCGGAGCCTTCTTGGCGGCGGTCTTCTTGGCCGCGGTGGTCTTCGCCGTGGTCTTCTTGGCGGCGGCGGTCTTCGCCGTCGTCTTCTTCGCGGCGGCCGTGGTCTTCTTCGCGGCGGCCGTGGTCTTCTTCGCCGTGGTCTTCTTCGCCACGGCCTTGCTCGCCGCCGCCTTCTTGGCGGTGGTGGCCTTCTTGGCCGCGGCCTTCTTCACCGTCGCGGAAGCGCCGCCGGAGAGGCTGCCCTTCGGGGCCTTCTTGACCGCGACGTCGTGCTTCGGGAGCTTCTTCGAGCCGCTCACCAGGTCCTTGAACCCCTGACCGGCGCGGAAGCGCGGCACGGAGGTCTTCTTGACCCGAACACGCTCACCCGTCTGAGGGTTGCGGGCGTAACGGGCGGGACGGTCGACCTTCTCGAAGGAACCGAAGCCGGTGACCGAGACCCGGTCTCCGCCGACAACCGCACGGACGATGGCGTCCAGTACCGCGTCGACCGCGTCGGCGGCCTGCTGACGCCCGCCGACCTTGTCGGCAATCGCTTCTACGAGCTGCGCCTTGTTCACGTCTTCCCCTTCGGAGACATTGCCCGAACGAATGCGTTCAAGCTTTTTCGCACGTTAGGCAGATATATACCGCAAATCAAACACGAAACGGGCTAATCACCCTTGTGCCGCAACGAACTCGGGCCGCAGCGCAGTTCGTCAGTGATCCCCTTCGAGGAATCGACCCTCGTCGAGGTCGTCGGTGAACCGCTCCAGCCGCCTTGTCGCGTCGGCGAGATCGTGCTTGGCCGCGGCCGTAATGACCAGCAGCTTCCGGGTCAGCGCCATCCGTACGCCCTCCGGGACTTGCAGTGCGCGCACTCTTGTGTGCGCTTCCTTGAGTTGGGCCGCGACCGCCACGTAGAGCTCGAGTTGGCTGTCACGTTCCATGCACAGATTGTGCCATCTGGGGCGAGTTGTCGCCTGCCCAGGGGGCAACTGCCGTCCCCCTCAGGCCTCCTGACCCCCTTGGCCGGAAGTCGCCCGTACTCGCGCCTACCCAGGCAACCCGCTTTGTAACTAAGGGAGTTGACCCTCCTCGTGAGGGCGCGAGGGAGCCCTCCGGGAGCGGAAACAGCTGTACCCCCAACCGTCCACGATTGGGGGTACAGAGGGGTGTTGCGTGGCTGGAATCAGTCGCAACCCGGCCGCGCTCCGGCCCGGACGTCAGACGTGCAGCGTCCTCGGCTTGTGCGCGGGCCGCTTGGCCTCGTACGTCGCGATGTCGCCCTCGTTCTGGAGGGTGATGGAGATGTCGTCGAGCCCGTTCAGCAGCCGCCAGCGGGCGTTCTCGTCGAGCTCGAAGGCGGCGGTGACGCCCTCGGCGCGCACCTCACGCGCCTCGAGGTCGACCGTGATCTCGGCCTGCGGGTCCGTCTCCGCCAGTTCCTGGAGCGCTTCCACGATCTTCTGGTCCAGAACCACCGTGAGCAGGCCGTTCTTGAGCGAGTTGCCGCGGAAGATGTCGGCGAACCTAGACGAGATGACGGCCTTGAAGCCGTAGTTCTGCAGCGCCCAGACCGCGTGCTCGCGGGAGGAGCCGGTACCGAAGTCGGGACCCGCGACCAGGACCGTGGCGCCCTGGCGCTCGGGCTGGTTGAGGACGAAGGAGGCGTCCTTGCGCCAGGCCTCGAAGAGACCGTCCTCGAAGCCGTCCCGGGTCACCTTCTTGAGCCAGTGGGCGGGGATGATCTGGTCGGTGTCGACGTTGCTGCGGCGCAGCGGGACGGCCCGGCCGGTGTGCGTGGTGAATGCTTCCATGACTCTCAGACTCCAGCGGGCACGGGGGCGTCGGACAGATCGGCCGGGGAGGCCAGGTGACCGAGGACCGCCGAGGCGGCGGCGACCTGCGGCGAGACCAGGTGCGTACGGCCGCCCTTGCCCTGCCTGCCCTCGAAGTTGCGGTTGGAGGTGGACGCGGAGCGCTCACCGGGG
This sequence comes from Streptomyces sp. NPDC021080, assembly GCF_044333225.1. Taxonomy (NCBI): domain Bacteria; kingdom Bacillati; phylum Actinomycetota; class Actinomycetes; order Kitasatosporales; family Streptomycetaceae; genus Streptomyces; species Streptomyces sp. NPDC021080. The sequence goes on from NZ_JBIRQM010000010.1 coordinate 232,146, forward strand.
GCCAGCTGGTCGGGGTTCATGCCCAGGCACATCGAGCAGCCCGCGTGCCGCCATTCGGCGCCGGCCTCCTTGAAGACCACGTCCAGGCCCTCGGAGACGGCCTGCAGACCGACCCGCGCGGAGCCGGGGACGACCAGCATCCGTACCCCGTCGGCGACTTTGCGGCCCTCGACGACCGCGGCGGCCGCGCGCAGGTCCTCGATGCGGCCGTTGGTGCACGAACCTACGAAGACGGTGTCGACCTCGATGTCGCGCAGCGGCTGTCCGGCGGTCAACCCCATGTATTCCAGGGCCTTTTCGGCTGCCAGCCGCTCCGAAGCGTCTTCGTACGAAGCCGGGTCGGGGACGTTCGCCGAAAGCGGCGCGCCCTGGCCGGGGTTGGTGCCCCAGGTCACGAACGGCGACAGGGAGGCGGCGTCGATGACGACCTCCTCGTCGAATTCGGCGTCGTCGTCGGACTTCAGCGTCTTCCAGTACGCGACGGCGGCGTCCCAGTCCTCGCCCTCGGGGGCGTGTGCGCGGCCCTTGAGGTAGTCGAAGGTGGTCTCGTCGGGGGCGATCATGCCCGCGCGGGCGCCGGCCTCGATCGACATGTTGCAGATGGTCATCCGGGCCTCCATCGAGAGCTTCTCGATGGCGGGGCCGCGGTATTCCAGGATGTAGCCCTGGCCGCCGCCGGTACCGATCTTGGCGATGATCGCCAGGATCAGGTCCTTCGCGGTGACGCCGGCGGGCAGCTCACCGTCGATCGTGATGGCCATGGTCTTCGGGCGGGCCAGCGGCAGCGTCTGGGTGGCCAGCACGTGCTCCACCTGCGAGGTGCCGATGCCGAACGCCAGGGCGCCGAAGGCACCGTGCGTGGAGGTGTGCGAGTCGCCGCAGACCACCGTGGTGCCCGGCTGGGTCAGACCCAGCTGCGGGCCGACGACGTGCACCACGCCCTGCTCGACGTCACCGAGCGAGTGCAGCCGGACGCCGAACTCGGCGGCGTTCTTGCGCAGCGTCTCCAGCTGGACCCGCGAGACCGGGTCGGCGATGGGCTTGTCGATGTCGAGGGTCGGGGTGTTGTGATCCTCGGTGGCGATGGTGAGGTCGAGGCGCCGCACCCGGCGGCCCGCCTGGCGCAGGCCGTCGAACGCCTGCGGGCTGGTCACCTCGTGCAGCAGGTGCAGATCGATGAAGAGGAGGTCGGGCTCGCCCTCGGCGCGCCGGACGACATGGTCGTCCCAGACCTTCTCCGCGAGTGTCCTACCCATCGCTTTCCCTCCGGCCGGCTCGTGTGGCGCCGGCCCAACTAGAGATTTCCGGGGCGGTGGACGTCCGCACCCCTAGTGCGGGACGTCGTCCGCCGGACCCGTTGGTCCGCGGGCCGCTGTGTCTACAAGGGTGGCGCGTTCCACCGGAAATTGAACTTGCGTTTCACAGAGTGAGACGCGAGTATCGTTTCATGGACAACAGTAGCGGCGTCGGCGTTCTGGACAAGGCAGCCCTTGTCCTGAGCGCCCTGGAGTCCGGTCCGGCCACCCTCGCAGGCTTGGTCGCGGCGACCGGACTGGCACGACCCACGGCACATCGCCTCGCCGTGGCACTTGAACACCACCGCATGGTGGCGCGCGACATGCAGGGCCGTTTCATCCTCGGCCCCCGGCTCGCCGAACTGGCCGCGGCCGCCGGTGAGGACCGCCTCCTCGCGACGGCGGGCCCGGTGCTCACGCACCTCCGGGACATCACCGGCGAGAGCGCGCAGCTCTACCGCCGCCAGGGCGACATGCGCATCTGCGTCGCCGCGGCCGAGCGGCTGTCCGGTCTGCGGGACACGGTCCCGGTGGGCTCCACCCTCACCATGAAGGCCGGTTCCTCCGCCCAGATCCTGATGGCCTGGGAGGAGCCGGAGCGGCTGCACCGCGGTCTGCAGGGCGCCCGCTTCACCGCCACCGCGCTGTCGGGGGTACGGCGCCGCGGCTGGGCCCAGTCGATCGGCGAGCGCGAGCCGGGCGTGGCGTCCGTCTCCGCGCCCGTCCGCGGGCCCTCGAACCGGGTCGTGGCCGCCGTCTCGGTCTCCGGGCCGATCGAGCGCCTGACCCGTCACCCGGGCCGCATGCACGCCCAGGCCGTCATCGACGCCGCCGGCCGTCTTTCCGAGGCCCTGCGCCGCACGGGCTGACCTTCTCGCTCCCGCGCCCCGGAAAGGGCCGGCCTCAACGCCGCGGCAGGTCCTTTCCGGAGCACACCGTCCCGTACGCGGGGTGCGCCGCTCCCGGTGCACCCCGCGCCCTGTTTCCGTCGTGATCCAACTCATGGCGGCGCGCGACGGGTTGATCCGGGGGCCGGCCCCGGGAAGCCGCTGCCCGGCGGCCCGGGCTCAGCGCCCGGGGAACGGGTCCGGGAACGCCGGAAGGGCCCCCACCGAAGTGGAGACCCTTCCGGACCTTGTACCCCCGACCGGATTCGAACCGGCGCTACCGCCTTGAGAGGGCGGCGTGCTAGGCCGCTACACAACGGGGGCCTGAATCATGCGTTTCCGCAGATTCGGAGCTGGGCTACCAGGACTCGAACCTAGAATGACGGTACCAGAAACCGTAGTGTTGCCAATTACACCATAGCCCATGGTGGTTTAGACCAGTTGGTCAGTACCCCCGACCGGATTCGAACCGGCGCTACTGCCGTGAGAGGGCAGCGTGCTAGGCCGCTACACAACGGGGGCCCTAGCGATCCTGCATGAAGGGCAGCGGGTGCGACCCGGACTGCCTTCCTGGGAAGGATCTGTACCCCCGACCGGATTCGAACCGGCGCTACTGCCGTGAGAGGGCAGCGTGCTAGGCCGCTACACAACGGGGGCTTTGCGGATCTGGATCTCCGCGGTGCAGATGAGCTCTGCGAGCTGGCCTACCAGGACTCGAACCTAGAATGACGGTACCAGAAACCGTAGTGTTGCCAATTACACCATAGGCCACAGAAACGCAATCCCGTACGAAGATCTTGTTTCGGCTGACGTCTCCGGGCTCCGGCCTTTCGGCCCGCTCCCGGCGGCGCAGAAGGAACATTACCCGAAGGTGGACCCCGCTCCAAAACGGGTATCCGCGCCAAGGATCCCGGGCAACTCGGCGAGCGATCCGATGCGGTGCGGACCGCTCCGTCCGACGGCGCCGGCGACTGCGGCGGGGACCGGGGCGGGGGCGCCCTCACGGTCGATCCAGACCGACAGCAGACCCGCCTCGGCGGCGCCCCGTCCGTCGATCTCCGGGTGGTCCCCGACGTAGGCGACACGGTGCGGCGGCAGCCCGAGGGCGTCGCAGGCCGCGTGGAAGGCCGCCGCGGCGGGTTTGGAGACGCCGAGCTCGGCGGCGCACAGGATCGCCTCGAAGCGGTCGTGCACACCGAGGACGCGCAGCTTGCGGTCCTGCACGAGGAGGCTGGAGTTGGACAGCACCGCGTGCCGGTGGCCGACGGCGAGCGCGTCCAGGACGGGCAGGACGTCCGGGAAGAGCGCCCAGGCGCCCTCGTAGTGCGTGACGTACCGGTCGAACCAGGCGTCGGCCTCGGTGTCGCTCAGCGGCTCCCCGAGGAACACCCGGACGCGGTCCCGGCGCTGGCCCTGCCAGTCGGTCTCGCCGGCCGCGTACCGCGCCCACTGGGCGTCGGTGATCTCCCGCCAGCGCGTGAGGGCCTGCTCGACGGACGTATCGCCGTCGAGCAGGCCCTCGGCCGCGAGATGGCCGCGCATGCCCGCCCGGTCCGCGGCCGTGTAGTCGAAGAGCGTGTCGTCGATGTCCCAGACCACGGCGTCGATGCTCATGCGGCGACCGTAACCCCGGACACGGGCGGCTGTCCCCTGTCCGGTGCCGGCCGGGCCGGCCGCCGGGGGCACGGTCCCCCGCCGTCACACGGCTCCGGTGGTCTCCTGCCGGAGGCAGGGGCCTCGCGGCGTGGCGCCGCCGGGGCGGGCGGGGCGGCGCGAGCGCGGAGCGCGCACGGGGGTGTACGTGGTGCCACAGGGGGCCGCAGGGGGCAAGTGCCGTGCCCCGGGCCGGAGTCGGCGGGGACGGTGGACTCCGGGTGACCGGCGCCGGGTACGCGCGAGGGGGCGGTGCCCGAACCGGACACCGCCCCTCGTACGTACCTGTGCCCGCTACGCGGCGAGCCGCTCCAGCGCGGCGTCGACGCGCGCCAGCGTCGTCTCCTTGCCCAGGATCTCCAGGGACTCGAAGAGCGGCAGGCCGACCGTGCGGCCGGTGACGGCGACGCGGACCGGGGCCTGGGCCTTGCCGAGCTTGAGGCCGTGCTCCTCACCGGCGGTCAGGACGGCCTCCTTGAGGGACTCCGCGGAGGACCAGTCGGCCGCCTCCAGCTTCTCGCGGGCCGTGCGGAGCAGGGCGTCGCTGCCCTCCTTCATGGCCTTCGTCCAGGACGCCTCGTCGACGGCCGGCTCCGGCAGGAACAGGAAGTCGACGTTGTCCGTGATCTCGGAGAGGACCTTCATCCGCGACTGGGCGTGCGGGGCGATCGCCTGCCACTTCGCCTCGTCGAAGTCCTCCGGCGCCCAGGGCGCGAAGGGGGCGCGCAGCCAGGGGGCGCAGCGCTCGGTGAAGTCCTTCACGTCGAGCATGCGGATGTGGTCGGCGTTGATCGCCTCGCACTTCTTCAGGTCGAAGCGGGCCGGGTTCGGGTTCACGTCCGTGACGTCGAACGCGGCGACCATCTCGTCGACGGAGAAGATGTCGCGGTCGGCGGCGAGCGACCAGCCGAGCAGCGAGAGGTAGTTCAGCAGGCCCTCGGGGAGGAAGCCGCGCTCGCGGTAGAGGTTGAGCGAGGACTCCGGGTCGCGCTTGGAGAGCTTCTTGTTGCCCTCGCCCATCACGTACGGGAGGTGGCCGAAGGCCGGGGTCTCCTTGGCGATGCCCAGCTCGGTCAGCGCCTTGTACAGGGCGATCTGCCGGGGAGTGGAGGAGAGCAGGTCCTCGCCGCGCAGGACGTGGGTGATCTCCATCAGGGCGTCGTCGACGGGGTTGACGAGCGTGTACAGCGGCGCGCCGTTGGCCCGGACGATGCCGTAGTCCGGGACGTTCTCCGGGAGGTAGGTGATCTCGCCGCGGACCAGGTCCTCGAAGGTGATCGCCTCGTCGGGCATCCGGAAGCGGACGATGGGCTTGCGGCCCTCGGCCTCGTAGGCGGCCTTCTGCTCGGCGCTCAGGTCGCGGCAGTGGCCGTCGTAGCCGGAGGGCTTGCCGGCGGCGCGGGCGGCGTCGCGGCGGGTGTCCAGCTCCTCGGTCGAGCAGTAGCAGCGGTACGCGTGGCCGGCGTCCAGCAGCTTGGCGGCGACGTCCGCGTAGATGTCCATGCGCTGCGACTGGCGGTACGGCGCGTGCGGGCCGCCGATCTCGGGGCCCTCGTCCCAGTCGAAGCCCAGCCAGCGCATCGAGTCGAGCAGCTGCTCGTACGACTCCTCGGAGTCGCGGGCCGCGTCGGTGTCCTCGATGCGGAAGACCAGGGTGCCCTCGTTGTGCCGGGCGAACGCCCAGTTGAACAGGGCGGTGCGGACCAGCCCGACGTGGGGGTTGCCGGTCGGGGAGGGACAGAAACGTACACGGACGTTAGCCACGCTTGATCACCTTGTTGGTGAGAGTGCCGATGCCTTCGATGGTGACGGCGACCTCGTCGCCGACGTTCAGGGGGCCGACCCCAGCCGGGGTGCCGGTGAGGATCACGTCGCCGGGGAGCAGCGTCATGGCCTCGGTGATGTTGACGATCAGGTCCTCGATGGAGTGGATCATCTCGCTCGTACGGCCGAGCTGCCGCTGCTGCCCGTTGACCGTGCACTGGATGGTCAGGTCGGCGGGGTCGAGGTCCGTCTCCACCCAGGGGCCGAGCGGGCAGGAACTGTCGAAGCCCTTGGCGCGGGCCCACTGCTTCTCGCGCTTCTGCACATCGCGGGCGGTGACGTCGTTGGCGCAGGTGTAGCCGAGGATGACGTCCTTGACGCGCTCGCGCGGGACCTCGCGGCACATGCGGCCGATGACGACGGCGAGCTCGGCCTCGTGGTGGAGCTCGCTGGAGAAGGAGGGGTACTGGATCGGGTCGCCGGGGCCGATCACCGAGGTCGAGGGCTTGAAGAAGGCGAACGGGGCGTCGGGCACCTCGTTGCCGAGTTCCCTGGCGTGCTCCGCGTAGTTGCGGCCGAAGGCCACGACCTTGTTCGGGAGCACCGGCGGCAGCAGCCGGACCTTGTTCAGCGGGACCTTCGTGCCGGAGAGCTCGAAGTCCGCGAACGGGATGCCCTTGATGATGTCGAGGACGAGCTCGTCCGGCCTGTCGCCCTCGACCGCGCCGAAAGCGACGTTGCCGTCGATGGAGAATCTGGCGATGCGCACGGGATCCTTGCGCCCCTCACTGAGCTGGCTGGAGTCTGACGCTCCAGGCTAACGCGGCAGGGGCTGCGGGCTTCGCGTATATCCGCCGGGCCGGTGCGCGGCGGAGCGTCCGTACGGACGACGGGTGACGGTGCCCTCGGGCCCGCCCGTGACCGGCGGGGCCGCGTCCGGGGCGCGGCCCTTCACCGGTCGCCGCGTTCACTCCGCGGCGGAGACCGTGACCGGCGTGTCCATCAGGACGGTGCGGCGGGGGTTGGCCGTCTGGAGGGGAAGGGTGACCGCGTGCTCCGGCCGCTCCGGCGTACGCAGGGCGTCGGCGTCCTCGAGGTGCGCCAGCGTCGTGCGCTGCGGGTTGGCAATGTTGCGGAACATCATCGTCGTCTTCACCGTTTTGCTCGACCTTGTCGTCCTGGGCGCCGGTCGGGGCCAAAGAGCCCCACATGGGCGCGGGTTGTCGGATTCGCCATCCCTGTAAAGCGCCAGGCTAAACATTCAATTCCCTGGCGATGCCGTGAAGACGCCATGATCGCCGTGTGAGTTTCCTCACTTACCAAGGGCCAAACCGGTCAATCACGACCCCCGATCCGGGCCGACCAAACGGACATTACTCCACTGAACCAATCATTCCGCTCCTGATCATCGCGACTGGGACAGGGGAGGGAAGCCCTTGGCTCGTAGGCCTATGCCCGGTATGTACGAGAACCCTTTACACGCCCGGTCACAAGACACTCACATGCTGTCACGGAGGTCACAGCCTGGTACACGGGCCTTGTTGGAGATCCTGCACTGTGCTGGAATTCCTCGGACCGCCGCGGATTCACGATCCGGCGCGCAGGGGCGCTACTCAGCGCCGAGTGGCGGCGGGAAGGGGGAACCTGCGCCGGTCACTCAGACCACATACACAGAGTGCATCTGCGCCTGTGTAAAACGCCGACACCGCCCCGCCGTTCCAGCGGAGGGGCGCCTGGTCCAGAGGTTGCGACGCTAGTGCAGGGACGTTTCAAGAGGGATGGCAGCGCTTCGGCGGAGCCGGAGCCGCGCGGCGGGACCGACCGCGGTTCCTCGCCCCAGCACGCCCAGAACCCGGGACCGGCAGAGGTCGGAGGCAGCGGTGAACACTCCGCTCGCGCCGGCGCGAAGCCCAAGGCTCCCGCCACCACGACCGACGCCGCGCAGGCGGCCGCGCCGAGCCACGGCTCGCGCGTAGCCCTGCGGAACTGGCGCATCTCGACGCGACTGGTGTCGCTGCTCGCACTCCCCGTGGTCGCAGCGACCTCGCTGGGAGCGCTCCGCATCAACGAGTCGCTGGACAACATCCAGCAGCTCGACAACATGCGGCTGCTGACCGAGATGACCAAGCAGGCCACCGAGCTCGCCGCCGCGCTCCAGAAGGAGCGCGACGAGACGGCCGGTCCGCTGGCACACGGCGCTCTGTCCAACGCCTACGAGGTCAAGTCGGTTCGCGACGCCACGGACGTGGCGAAGAAGCACTTCCTCGAGGGCACGCAGCAGGTCGACGACGCCACGGCCAAGGGCCAGCTGTCCGGCGTGCACGACAGCCTCGTCGGTGTCGTGGCCGAGCTGTACAAGCTCAACCAGATCCGCAGCGACGCCTACAACGACCCGCAGAACTCGACCCAGACGGTGGACGCGTACCACCGCCTGGTCACCGAACTCCTCGCGCTCTCGCAGGACATGGCCGAGGCGACCAGCAACCCGGAGATGATCCAGCGCACCCGCGCGCTGGCCTCCTTCTCCTCCGCCAAGGAGTACGCCTCCGTCCAGCGGGCCGTCATCGCCGCCGCGCTCCCCAAGCAGCCGACGGTCTTCGGAACCCTCTCCAAGAACGACCAGCAGTACGCGCTGTCCGCGTTCGAGAGCCAGGAATCCGAGAACGAGGCGTTCAAGAACATCTACGGCGCAGGCAGCTCGGACCTGCTCCTGGCGGTCGAGGGTGACAACCCGACGATCAAGTCGGCCGACAACTACGCCAAGCGCGTGCTGAGCAACCCCGAAGGCCTGAAGACGCAGAACAAGCGGTCCTTCAAGGACTGGATCGACGACGACTCGGCCAAGATCGACCAGATGTCGAAGATCGAGAAGACGCTGCTCAGCGAGATGGAGCAGAAGGCCCGTGAGCTGCGCAACCAGTCCCAGAGTGAAGCGATCATCTCCGGTGTACTGATCCTGCTCGTCCTCGGTGTCTCGCTCGTCGGCGCCTTCGTCGTGGCCCGGTCCATGATCCGCTCGCTGCGCCGCCTGCAGGACACCGCCACCCGGGTCGCCCAGGACCGTCTGCCCGAGCTCGTCAAGCAGCTCTCGGAGTCGGACCCGCAGGACGTCGACACCTCCGTGGAGTCGGTCGGTGTGCACTCCCGGGACGAGATCGGCCAGGTGGCCGCGGCCTTCGACCACGTGCACCGCGAGGCTGTCCGCCTCGCCGCCGAGCAGGCCCTTCTGCGAGGCAACGTCAACGCGATGTTCACCAACCTCTCGCGCCGTTCCCAGGGTCTTATCCAGCGTCAGCTCTCGCTCATATCCGAGCTGGAGTCCCGCGAGGCCGACCCCGACCAGCTCTCCTCGCTGTTCAAGCTCGACCACCTCGCGACCCGCATGCGCCGTAACGGCGAAAACCTTCTCGTTCTCGCCGGTGAAGAGCCCGGTCGCCGCTGGACCCGCCCGGTCCCGCTGGTCGACGTCCTCCGCGCCGCCGCCTCCGAGGTGGAGCAGTACGAGCGCATCGAACTCGCCTCGGTGCCCGGCACCGAGGTCGCCGGCCGGGTCGTCAACGACCTCGTCCACCTGCTCGCAGAGCTGCTGGAGAACGCCACCTCGTTCTCCTCCCCGCAGACGAAGGTCAAGGTCACCGGTCACGCCCTGCCCGACGGCCGGGTGCTGATCGAGATCCACGACACCGGTATCGGTCTGTCCCCCGAGGACCTGGCCGCGATCAACGAGCGGCTCGCCGCTCCGCCCACGGTGGACGTCTCCGTCTCCCGACGCATGGGTCTGTTCGTGGTCGGTCGTCTGTCGCAGCGTCACGGCATCCGCATCCAGCTGCGTCCGTCGGACTCCGGCGGTACGACCGCGCTGGTCATGCTGCCGGTGGACGTCGCCCAGGGCGGCAAGAAGCCCATGCCGAACAAGCCGGGCCAGGGTGCCTCCGGCGGCGGCCCCGCCGCGGCGCAGGCCTCGGCCGGTGTGTCCGCGGCCCGTCGCTCGGGCGGTCCCTCGCTCGGTGCCGGTTCCCCCTCCGCTCCCGGCGGTCCCCTCGGTGCCTCGCCGCAGCGCGGACAGGTCGGCACGGGCCAGGGTCCGCGGGCGGCGCTGCCGGGCAGCAACCAGGGCGGTCGCCCGGGTGGCTCCGGCGGAGCGCGCGGCTCGCAGGGCCAGGGCGGCGGTCAGGGCAGGCAGGCTCCCGCCGGTGCGAACGCCTTCGGGCAGAGCCCGCAGCAGGGCTACGGCGCCCAGAACGGCTCGCAGCAGCAGGGCTACGGCGACGGCCAGGGTTCCCAGAACGCCTTCGGTGACACCTCCGGCGGCCGGAAGAACTCGTTCGGCAACGGGAACGGCGCGGGCCAGAACGCCTTCGGCGACAGCAACGCCGCTCCCGCCGCCCCCGCCGCTCCCGCGCAGGCACCGTCCAAGGGCAAGGGCGGCCGTCGTCGGCCGCAGCTGCCGGGACGCGGTGGCGCGCGCGCCGAGCTGCCCGGCGGCAACGCCGGCTCCCGCACGCCGAGCTGGAGCGACGACAACGCGCAGCCCCCGGTTCCGCGTACGTCCCCCGACACCCCCCGTGGTCACGAGGACGTCGACGCCACCTCGCGCATGCCGCGGATCGACGACCGGGGACCCGCCTCCACCGCGGAGTTCGCCCGTCCCGACTTCGACGCCCCGCGCCCCGGCGCGAGCGCGCCGCAGAACAACGGCCAGCACAACGGCCAGTACGGCTACTCGGGCAACCAGTCCTCGGCCGGCCAGAACCCGGCCTCCACGGGACAGTTCCCCACCCAGGGCTACGGTGCCGCGTCTCCGTCGTCCACCGGCCAGTTCGCCCAGCCGGGCTACGCGCCTTCCCAGGACCCCGCGTCCACCGGGCAGTACGCGGCACCCGGGTACGGCAACGGGCAGGGCTCGTCGTCCACCGGACAGTACGAGCGGCCGGCCACCCCACAGCCGCCCGCCCGTCAGCAGACCCCCGAGGCGCTTCCGCCGGCCTCGAACCCCGGTGACGGCCGCACGCCGCTGTACGACACGCTGGAGACCAACTGGTTCCACGGTCAGGCGGACGGCTCGAACGGCACGCCCGCGAACGGAACGCCCGTGAACGGCATGTCCGCGAACGGCATGCCCACGAACGGCGCCGCCCAGAACAACGGCTCCCAGGGATACGCGCAGGCCGCCCCCCAGCAGCAGCCGCAGACTCCCCCGGCACCGCAGCGACCGGCCGCCGCACCGGCCGCCACCACGTGGCGCAGCTCTCCGAACGACGATCTCGTCAAGCAGGCAGAGCGTTCCCGCAAGCCGTCGGCAGGCGGGGTCACCACCTCAGGCCTGCCGCGCCGCGTCCCGCGAGCCAACCTCGTCGCGGGCACGGCACAGCAGCAACAGCACCAAAGCGGTCCGCAGGTCTCGCGTGCGCCCGATGACGTACGCGGCCGGCTGACCAATCTCCGTCGGGGCATTCAGCAAGGTCGACAGGCCGCTCCCAACGGCCAGACCGGCAGCTTCCCCAGCCCCACTCACCAGCAGGAGCGTTAGTTGAGCCCGATGAGCCAGGCGGCACAGAACCTCAACTGGTTGATCACCAACTTCGTGGACAACACCCCCGGGGTGTCCCACACCGTCGTCGTGTCCGCCGACGGACTCCTTCTGGCAATGTCCGAAGGCTTCCCCCGCGACCGCGCGGACCAACTGGCGGCCGTAGCCTCCGGACTCACTTCGCTGACTGCCGGGGCCTCCCGGATCTTCGAAGGCGGCTCGGTGGCCCAGACGGTCGTGGAGATGGAGCGCGGTTTCCTCTTCCTGATGTCGGTTTCGGACGGATCGTCCCTCGCGGTCCTCTCCCACCCGGAGTGCGACATCGGCCTTGTCGGCTACGAGATGGCACTGCTCGTCGACCGTGCGGGCGCCGTCCTCACGCCGGACCTGCGTGCCGAACTACAAGGCAGTCTGCTTCACTGACCGCCGCCGGATCCAGACACCGCACGAAATCACCGTCCGGCCGCCACAATCCCCCCACCGGCCCCAACAGACGGCACGACTGACCGACTTGCTGTCCCGCCCGGAGGATTCATGACCCCGCCCCCCGCCTCTCATGATCCGTACGCCGAGTCGTACGGGGATGAAGGCGACCAGCCGCTGGTACGTCCGTACGCGATGACCGGCGGCCGGACCAGGCCGCGGTACCAACTGGCCATAGAGGCTCTGATCAGCACCACGGCCGATCCGGCCCAGCTGATGGGTCTGCTCCCCGAACACCAGCGCATCTGCCATCTGTGCCGGGAAGTGAAGTCGGTGGCCGAGGTATCGGCCCTCCTCGGCATGCCGCTCGGCGTGGCCAGGATCCTTGTCGCGGACCTCGCCGAGGCCGGACTTGTCGCCATTCACCAGCCTGGCGGCGATGAGAACAACGGCGGCGCGCCGGACGTGACACTGCTCGAAAGGGTGCTCAGTGGACTTCGCAAGCTCTGACGGAGGCCGGGCGACCACCTCCGCCAAGATCGTCGTAGCGGGTGGTTTCGGTGTCGGCAAGACCACGTTCGTGGGTGCCGTCTCCGAGATCAACCCCCTGCGTACCGAGGCCGTCATGACCTCCGCCTCGGCGGGCATCGACGACCTCACCCACACCGGGGACAAGACCACCACCACGGTGGCCATGGACTTCGGCCGTATCACCCTCGACCAGGACCTGATCCTGTACCTCTTCGGTACGCCGGGCCAGGACCGCTTCTGGTTCATGTGGGACGACCTGGTCCGCGGCGCCATCGGCGCCGTGGTCCTGGTGGACACCCGGCGTCTCGCCGACTGCTTCCCCGCGGTCGACTACTTCGAGAACAGCGGCCTGCCGTTCGTCATCGCCCTCAACGGCTTCGACGGTCACCAGCCGTACAACCCGGAGGAAGTGCGCGAGGCCCTTCAGATCGGCCCGGACGCTCCGATCATCACGACGGACGCGCGACACCGTGCAGATGCGAAGAGCGCTCTGATCACCCTGGTCGAGCACGCCCTCATGGCCCGGCTGCGGTAGCAGTCAAGTAGACAGTCCTGTATGGAAGTTGTCGTAGTCACATCGGAGCCGGCTGTGTCATTTGACACGGCCGGCCTCGGTGTTCATAACGTTTCGACAGAGAATTTCGCTGGCCCTGACACGCATAGCGGTCGACCGGTGCCGCTGCGTTCATGAAAGCCCCGCCTTTTGGCGGGGCTCGCTCTTTATGACCGATTTATCTGTGGCCAGCACCACTCGGAATCATCCGTTCCGAGTGTTTGGAATGGCGCTGCTTGACGTGCTGGAATGCGCTGAACTGCCCAGTAGTCAAGGGCGCTGGTAGATACGGCGGCACACAGCAGGTGCCGACGCCGAGAGGTTGTTGGTCGAGTGAGGCGAAGCATGAACGGTCCCGAGCCGTCGGCACGGGGCAACTTCACCCCGCCGGCGCGCGGAGCGGCTCCCGCACAAGTGGCCGGCCCGGAGCCCACGCCGGCACCCGCGCCGAGCGGGAGCCGGTTCTCCCCGCGCAACTGGCGCGTGCCGACCAGGCTGAACGCGATCCTGCTCATTCCCGTGGTGGTCGGCCTCGTCATGGGCGGCTTCCAGGTGAAGAGCTCGATCGACACCTGGCAGGAAGCCCAGGACGCCGAGAAGACGGCCCGCCTCGTGCAGGCGGCGCTGAACTACGGCGACAAGCTGTTCGTCGAGCGCGACCTCAGCGCCGCCCCGCTGCTCTCCGGCAAGGGCGCCAAGGACGCGACCGTCGTGAAGGTCCGCCGGGACACCGACCTGGCCGCCGACGCCTTCGACGAGGCCGCCCAGAACATGCCCCATACGCCGGGCCTGGAGCGCCGTCTCCAGGTCTTCCACGATGTCGAGCCCGGTCTCGACAAGCTGCGGGCCGTGGCGTACACCAACAAGCTCACCGGTGTGGCCACCGAAGAGGGCTACCTCCAGATCCAGCACCCGCTGATGGAGTTCGCCAACGAGCTCGGTCTGGGCACCGGAAACATCACCAGCTACGGCCGTACGGTCTACGCGATCTCGCTGTCCAAGGCCGCGCTGTCGCTGGAGCGGTCCATCGGCATGCACATGCTGATCAAGCCGGGCTCCGGCCTCAGCTCCCTCGCCAGCCAGCGCGTCGCCCTCTCCTCCTACGCCTACCTCGAGGGCATCGCCATCGAGGAGTACAAGGGCGGTGGCACCGAGGACGACACCGCGAAGCTCACGGCCGCGACGGCGGACGTCAAGAGCGAGCTGACGCAGGCGGCGCAGGAAGCCGCGGCCAAGGACCCGAACTACATACCGCCGCCCGCGAACACGACCGAGATGGTCAAGGAGCTCGCCGGTCTCCCGTCCACGCTGGAGAGCGACCGCGCGAAACTCGCCGCGAACGGCATCACCGCGCAGAACTGGATGGCGGTCAACACCGCCAAGTACAACGCGTACCGCAAGATCGAGTCGGACCTCGCCGACAAGGCCGTGGCCGAGGCCGGTGACATCTCCGACAACGCCAAGACCGACGCCTTCATCACCGGCGCCATCGTCGTCGTCGCCCTGCTCGCCGCGTTCATCCTGGCCGGCATGGTGGCCCGCCAGATGAGCCGCGCGATGCGCCAGCTGCGCAGCGCCGCCTTCAATGTCGCCGAGCAGCGTCTGCCGATGCTGGTCGACCAGCTCTCGCGCACCGACCCCGGCCGGGTCGACACCCGCGTGCAGCCGATCCCGATCACCACGACGGACGAGATCGGCGAAGTCGCCCGCGCCTTCGACCAGGTCCACCGCGAGGCCGTACGACTGGCCGCCGAGCAGGCCCTCCTGCGGGGCAACATCAACGCGATCTTCACGAACCTCTCGCGCCGCAACCAGTCGCTGATCGAGGGCCAGCTGACCCTGATCACCGACCTGGAGAACAACGAGGCCGACCCGGACCAGCTGGAGAACCTCTTCCGCCTGGACCACCTCGCGACCCGTATGCGCCGCAACGGCGAGAACCTCCTGGTCCTCGCCGGCGAGGAGCCCGGACGCCGCTGGGACCAGCCGGTCCCGCTGGTCGACGTGCTGCGCGCCGCCTCCTCCGAGGTGGAGCAGTACGAGCGCATCGAGCTCTCCGGTGTCCCGGAGGCCGAGATCCACGGCCGCGCCGTGACCGACCTCGTGCACCTGCTCGCCGAGCTGCTGGAGAACGCGACCACGTTCTCCTCCCCGCAGACCAAGGTCCGCGTCACCGCGACCCGTCTCCCCGACGGCCGCATCATGGTCGAGATCCACGACAAGGGCATCGGCCTGACCGCCGAGGACTTCGCGGACATCAACCACAAGCTGGCCAACCCGCCGACCGTGGACGCCGCGATCTCGCAGCGCATGGGTCTGTTCGTGGTCGGCCGGCTGTCCGACCGCCACAGCATCCGCGTCCAGCTGCGCCCCTCGGGCGAGCAGGCCGGCACCACCTCGCTGGTCATGCTCCCCGACGCCATCACCCACGGTGGCGGTGGCGAGCAGCCGATGCGCGACGAGTTCACCGTGTCCCAGATCATTCCCGAGCAGCAGCAACAGCAGCAGGCGTTCCCGGGCGAGAACTTCGGCGCCCAGCAGCAGCCCGTGCTGACCGCCGCGGACCTCGGTTTCGACGACAGCCGCTACGAGGTCCCGGACGACATCCGCGATCTGGACCCCGTGGGCCGCTCTCTGATGCGCGAGGGGCGCCGTGCCGCCCTGGAGGCCCAGACGCACGGTCCGGAGGGCACCGAGGCCCCCCAGGGCTACGCGGACGGCTTCGAGGCCCAGCAGCCCGCGTACGACAACGGGCAGCCGTCCTTCGACGGTGCCCCGGCGTACGACGGCGCCCAGGGTGTGCACGAGGAGCAGCAGACCACGTACGACCAGCAGACGTCGTACGAGGAGCCTCAGCAGGCTGCGTACGACGAGGCGTACTTCCCGTCCAACGGCGGCTACCCTGAGCCCTCCTACACGGAGCCGGTCCAGCAGGAGCACGCCGGAATGGGCGGCTCCGCCCCGGAGACTCTGTCGGGCTTCGGTGAGCCGTCCTACCAGGACGACTGGCCGCAGCAGCAGCCGCGGCAGCAGGACGCGTACCAGGGCGGGTACCGGCCCGGCTACGCTCCGGAAGCGGAATCCCCGCAGGTCGCTGACGCGAGTGAGCAGGACAGCGTAGGCTTTGGTCGTCCGGGACCGGCCACTTCGGCCCCCCGCACGATGACCGACGCGGGACTCCCCCGCCGCGGACCCGCCCCCGCCGGCAACGCCCGGCGCCCCGCGGAACCGCCGAGGGAGCAGGCGGCGCCCATGTCCTCCGGGAACACGGGCGACGATTGGCGGTCGTCCAACGATGATCGGTGGCAGCGCGCCGAGCAGCTGAAGAAGCCCAAGGCTGGCGGGGTCACCTCGTCCGGTCTGCCGCGGCGGGTGCCCAAGGCCAACCTGGTCGAGGGAACCGCGGAATCGACCCCCCAGGGAGGCCCCCAGGTCTCCCGTGCTCCCGAAGACGTCCGGGGCAGGCTGAGCAACCTGCGTCGCGGTGTCGAGCGGGGACGCAGTGCAGGTAGTGAGACGAACGGTCAGGGCTTCGGTTCTGACAGCACCTACAACCAGGAGCGTTAGTGTGAGCCCGATGAGCCAGGCGGCACAGAACCTGAACTGGTTGATCACCAACTTCGTGGACAACACCCCCGGTGTGTCGCACACAGTGGTGGTCTCCGCCGATGGACTCCTTCTGGCTATGTCCGAAGGCTTTCCCCGTGACCGCGCCGACCAGCTGGCAGCCGTCGCGTCCGGTCTGACCTCTTTGACCGCGGGCGCGTCCCGTATCTTCGAGGGCGGCCACGTGAACCAGACCGTTGTGGAGATGGAGCGAGGATTCCTGTTCCTCATGTCCATTTCAGACGGTTCTTCACTCGCAGTACTCGCACACCCTGAGGCGGACATCGGTCTCATTGGGTACGAGATGGCGCTTCTGGTGGACCGTGCGGGCACGGTTCTCACTCCGGACCTTCGTGCGGAGCTCCAGGGCAGCCTTCTCAACTAATAGACAGACGGTGCGAATTGTCGTCCCGGGGCCGTAAGGTTTCGGGACGCGGTCCCAGCGTTGGGTGCCCGGCACAGTCGGAGGAGGAGAGAAAGTGGTAACACCCCCAGGCGGTTCGTCTTCGGGCAATTGGTCGTACGGCCCCGGCCAGGGGCAGGGCGGCGGTTCAGGCGACCCGAACCGGTACAACTTTCCCTCCGCACCCAGCCAGCGACAGCAGCCGTACGCGCCCCAGGGCCCCCAGGGCCCCGGGCCGTCTCCGTACGACCAGCCGTCGGCACCGCGCATCCAGCCCGTGCAGCCGCAGCGGCGCTCTCCCGAGGCGTCGCCCGCCGGAGGGTCCAACAACCCTCTGGTGCGTCCGTACGCCATGACGGGTGGCCGCACCAGGCCCCGTTACCAGCTCGCCATCGAGGCGCTGGTGCACACCACCGCGCAGCCGCACCAGATGCAGGGCCAGTTGCCCGAGCATCAGCGGATCTGCAACCTCTGCCGTGAGATCAAGTCGGTGGCCGAGATCTCGGCCCTGCTGACCATCCCTCTCGGTGTTGCCAGGATCCTCGTCGCCGACTTGGCGGAGGCAGGCCTGGTCGCCATCCATCAGCCCGGCGGCGACGAAAACGCCGGCGGCCAGCCAGACGTGACTTTGCTCGAAAGGGTGCTCAGTGGACTTCGCAAGCTCTAGCGGAGGGCCTTCCCGCTCCACCACGTCCGCGAAGATCGTGGTGGCGGGCGGCTTCGGCGTGGGCAAGACCACGTTCGTCGGCGCCGTCTCGGAGATCAACCCGCTGCGTACCGAGGCCGTCATGACGTCCGCCTCGGCGGGCATCGACGACCTCACGCACACCGGCGACAAGAAGACGACGACCGTCGCCATGGACTTCGGCCGTATCACCCTCGACCAGGACCTGATCCTGTACCTCTTCGGTACGCCGGGCCAGGACCGCTTCTGGTTCATGTGGGACGACCTGGTCCGCGGCGCCATCGGCGCGATCGTCCTGGTGGACACCCGGCGTCTGGCCGACTGCTTCCCCGCGGTCGACTACTTCGAGAACAGCGGCCTGCCGTTCGTCATCGCCCTCAACGGCTTCGACGGCAACCAGCCGTACCAGCCCGAGGAAGTCCGCGAGGCCCTTCAGATCGGCCCGGACGCCCCGATCATCACGACCGACGCCCGTCACCGCGCGGACGCCAAGTCGGCGCTGATCACGCTGGTCGAGCACGCCCTCATGGCGCGCCTGCGCTAGCGTCTCCCGCTCGCACGACGACGGCCCCTGCTTCTCCGCCCGGAGAAGCAGGGGCCGTCGCGCGTGGCCGGCCGCCCCGGTCCGAACACCTCCGCGGCCCGTCCGTACCCGCCCGGCACGCGCGGACGGGAGCGTCCCGCCGAACTGCCGCCCCGTACGGCCCCGTCGGGCGACGGGACGACGGGGACCGACCGAACACCCGCCGAAGAGCCCCCCGTTGGCCCTGGAGGGCGCCCGCGGGCTTCAGGACACACCACAGCCCCGCCCTCCATCGGGAGGACGGGGCTGTCGGCGTCAGACCCTCAGTGCCAGCTGTGCGGCGCCCGGAAGCCGGGCTCCCGCTCCAGTCGGCGCCAGCCCGCCTTGCGGTGGGGACGGTGGGAGGAGGCGGCATCAGTGGGAGCGGAGGCGGCACGGGCCAGGAGGATCGCCGTGATGGCGGCGACCTCCTCGGGCTCGGCGTGGCCCTTCTCGACGCGGATGTCAGCGTTGCTCATAGGTTTCAGTCTCCATGAGAGAGGTTTCCGCGGGGGTACCGCGGAGGATCCGCCGGGTTACTGCGGGGGGTTGCCGTGCTTGCGGGAGGGCAGGTCCGCGTGCTTGGTGTGCAGCATCGCGAGCGACTTGATCAGGACCTCGCGGGTCTCGGCGGGGTCGATGACGTCGTCGACCAGACCGCGCTCGGCGGCGTAGTACGGGTGCATCAGCTCGGCCTTGTACTCCTTGACCATGCGGACGCGCATCGCCTCGGGATCGGCGGCATCGGCGATCTGACGGCGGAAGATGACGTTGGCGGCACCTTCGGCGCCCATCACGGCGATCTCGTTCGTCGGCCAGGCGTAGGTGAGGTCGGCCCCGATGGACTGGCTGTCCATGACGATGTAGGCACCTCCGTACGCCTTGCGCAGGATGAGGGAGATCCGCGGCACCGTCGCGTTGCAGTACGCGTAGAGCAGCTTCGCGCCGTGCCGGATGATCCCGCCGTGCTCCTGGTCGACACCCGGGAGGAACCCGGGCACGTCCAGCAGCGTGATGATCGGGATATTGAAAGCGTCACACATCTGGACAAAGCGTGCAGCTTTTTCGGATGCCTCGATGTCGAGCACACCCGCCAGGCTCTGCGGCTGGTTGGCGACGATGCCGACGACCTGGCCGTCGAGGCGGGCCAGCGCGCAGATGATGTTGCGGGCCCAGCGCTCGTGGACCTCGAGGTAGTCGCCGTCGTCGACGAGCTCCTCGATGACCTTGGTCATGTCGTACGGGCGGTTGCCGTCGGCCGGGACCAGGTCCAGCAGCACCTCGCTGCGGCGGTCGGCCGGGTCGGCGGACTCCGCGCGCGGCGGGTTCTCGCGGTTGTTCTGCGGGAGCATCGACAGGAGGTAGCGCACCTCGGCGATGCAGGTCTCCTCGTCGTCGTACGCGAAGTGGCACACGCCCGAGGTCTCGGCGTGGACGTCGGCGCCGCCCAGGCCGTTCTGGGTGATCTCCTCGCCGGTGACCGCCTTGACGACGTCCGGGCCGGTGATGAACATCTGCGAGGTCTCGCGGACCATGAACACGAAGTCGGTCAGGGCGGGGCTGTAGGCCGCGCCGCCCGCGCACGGGCCGAGCATCACGCTGATCTGCGGGATGACACCCGAGGCCTTGGTGTTGCGCTGGAAGATGCCGCCGTAGCCGGCGAGCGCGGAGACGCCCTCCTGGATACGGGCGCCGGCGCCGTCATTGAGGGAGACCAGCGGCGCGCCGGCCGCGATGGCCATGTCCATGATCTTGTGGATCTTCGTGGCGTGGGCCTCGCCCAGGGCGCCGCCGAAGATGCGGAAGTCGTGGGCGTAGACGAAGACCGTGCGGCCCTCGACCGTGCCCCAGCCGGTGATGACACCGTCGGTGTACGGCTTCTTGGCCTCCAGGCCGAAGCCGGTGGCCCGGTGCCGGCGCAGCTGCTCGACCTCCTGGAACGAGCCCGCGTCCAGCAGCAGCTCGATGCGCTCCCGGGCGGTCAGCTTGCCCTTGGCATGCTGCGCCTCGGTCGCCTTCTCGCTGGGACCCCGCAGCGCCTCCGCACGGATGGCGTGCAGCTCCGCCACGCGGCCACGCGCGTCGGTCGGTTCGCCTGTGGGGATCATGGTGCTCGCGGTGTCGGCCTCGTCCAAAACGGTCATGTAGCGACCATACGAAGTCCGCCGAGGAAACAGGCCCGTCGACTCTGCACAGTCTCCGGACCGTTTTCCTGGTGCCCCTGAACAGAACCACCATCACATGCAGGCGATCCGACTGCCCGGAGGGGTTCGGGCTTGTGGGGGTCTCACAAACCGTTCCGCCGAGTGCCACCCGGCATTCCCGCGGGGCACATGCCGTCACCGGGGTGACGCGAACCCCCCGTTCGGCGGCCCGCGCCCTCCCGGGCGCCGGTCCGGCGGCACGTCCGCCCCGCCCGCCGGAACGGCCGCACGAGGGTGCGCGGAGGCGGCGTCCGAGTTCCGGGCCCACCCACCGGGGCCGGGCGCGGGCGACTCGCCGTGACGTCACGCAGGCACCCCGACACGCTCCGGATACTGTTGAAACTTGAACGGAATAGGTCTACGGTTGCCCGTGTTGACCTCGTTGAACATTCAACAGAATGACGCCGTGGCTCTCACCGGAACCGCGGCCCCTCTCCCAAGGAGCATCTGATGGGCATCTTCGGCCGCAGGACCACCGACACCGCCGAGACCTCCGCCGTCGCGACGGCCACGGCGACGACCGGCGCCGTCAGCCCGGACCTGGCCGCGCTGACCGGCGACTACACCATCGACCCGTCCCACTCGGCGATCGGCTTCGTCGCCCGGCACGCGATGGTGACCAACGTCAAGGGCACGTTCAACGACTTCGAGGGCACGCTGCACCTCGACGGCACCGACCCGTCCAGGTCGACGGCCTCCCTGGACATCAGGATGGACAGCATCGACACCGGGTCCGCCGACCGCGACGGTCACCTCAAGAGCGCCGACTTCTTCAAGACCGACGAGTTCCCGGCGATGACCTTCCGCTCCGTCAAGGCGGAGGCCCTGGGCGGTGACGACTACCGGATCACCGGCGACCTGGAGATCCTCGGCACCACCAAGCAGATCAGCATCGACCTGGAGTTCAACGGCGCGGCCAAGGACCCGTTCGGCAACGAGCGCGTGGGCTTCGAGGGCAAGGCCGAGATCCTGCGCTCCGAGTGGGGCCTCACCTGGAACGCGGCCCTGGAGACCGGTGGCGTCCTCGTCTCCGACAAGATCAAGCTGAACTTCGACATCTCGGCGATCCGGAACGCCGGCTGAGCCCCGGGCCGCGAGGCCCGCGCCGCCGCACGCTTTCCCCCGGCGCCGAGCTCCCCGTACAGGGGCGCTCGGCGCCGCCGTATGCGCGGACCCCTGCCGGACCCGTGCGCGGCGCCCTTCAGAAGCCGCCGCCGAAGTCCCCTCCCCCGCCGTCACCGAAGCCGCCGCCGAAGTCACCGGGGTCGAAGTCGGCGCCGGAGACATCGCCTCCGTCGTAACCGCCGCCGAAGTCGCCGTAGCCCGTGCCGTACGCGGCCCCGTACCCGGGACTCGCCATCATGCTGCCGAGCACGGTCCCGACGAGCAGTCCCGGCAGCACTCCGCCGCCGAAGTAGCCGCCCGCCCAGGGCCCGTACGCCGGGCCGGCGTCCCAGTACGGGCGGCGGCCGTACCGGGTCTCCACCTCGCGGACCGCCGGTTCCTCACCGCCGACGAGACGCATCCAGTCCGCCTTGCAGACCGGGACCTCGCGGGGCGCGCCCCCGGCGGGCGTCCAGGCCGTGTCGGCGACGGACGGACCGTGCCGGGGGTCGAAGAAGCAGGGCGCGCGGCGCTCGGGGACCGGACGGCCCTCGCGGCGCGCGGCGAGGACGGCGAGGGAGAAGCGGCCCCCTTCCAGGGACTGGGTGACGGCGCGCACGTCCTCGGGGCGCCGTGCCCCGGCCATGAGGGACTTCGCCTGTTCGTAGGCGTCCAGCGCGCGTTCGTAGTCCGCGCGCATCGAGTCGTCGGCGCCGGCTTCCGCGGGGTGGAAGTCGAGCCGGTCCAGTTCCTCGCCGAAGGCGGTGATGTCCTCGTCCACGACCACGCGGAGCCGGTCCAGCGCCGCCCGCTGTTCCTCCTCCTTGCGGCGCCGGTTGCGGCGCACGACCGCGTAGGCGCCCGCGCCGCCGACGACGGCCACCGCGCCGACCGCGATCAGCGCTCCCGTGGGAACGGCTCCGCTGTCCATGCCCCCGCCCCAGCTCGCGGGGGCCGAGCCGTGGATGGCGGCGAGCGCGCGGTCGGTGAACTCGTTCAGCTGGGTGTTCGCGTCCGAGATGCCCTGGACGCTGGTGACGAGGTTCTGCACGGCCGAGCGGGACATCACCGCGGAGTCGGCGCGGGCGTCGAAGCGGTCGCCGAGCCGGATCGCGTAGAGGCCGGTGATTCCGGTGGCGGTGCGCAGATTCCGGAAGAGGTCCTGGGTGGGGTAGTTCGCGGGAAGCACTGCGACGAAGACCGGCTTGTCGGCCTTCTCGATCTTGGACGCGAGGGCGTCGGCCTCCGGCGTGGAGAGCTGGCCGGAGGCGGCCGGGTCCACATAGACGGGACCCTTGCGCAGGGCCGCCGCGACGGTGGAGACGTCGGTGGCGGCGTGCGCCCGGGGCGCGGGGAGCCACACCATCGCCAGGGCCGCGAGTGCCATCGCGACCAACAGGCCCGGAAGTCCTCGGGTGTGTGCGGCCCTCATGCCTTGAAGCTACCCGAACCGGGGCGAAACAGGACACTGGGCGAGCGGCGCCCCGCGCGGCCGGGGCCGGGGCGAGCGACACCCCCGCCGGGCCGGGGCACGGACCCGGCGCCTCGACCCTGCACCTCGACACCCCCGCCCGTCCGTGGCGCCGCGCGACATCGGCCCGGCGTCAGGGAACGATTCGGTTCCACCTTCCGGAAGTGTGGCCTCCACCACAGCAGGAATTGGCATGGACCTGATGAAGTGATCGGATGGTCGGACTCATCCTTCGCGTCCTCCCGTTCTGGGTGCGCGAACCGCTGCTCATCGTTGTCGGCTTCCCCTTCAGCGGCTTCCTCTTCTACGCCGCGGCCCGGGACGGGTCGGCCTTCGGCGCGTTCCTCGGCGTCGCGGTGCTCGTGTTCACCGTGATCCGTGTGTACACGGTGATCACGGCCCTGCGGGCCCGCAAGGCGGTCAAGGAGCTCAAGAGCGCCGCGGTGCCGTCGGCGACGCCGACGGCACCGTAGACGCCGCGGACCGGAACGCGGGCCGGCCGGGGCCGGCACTCGGCCCCGGCCGTCCCTCTGCCCGCTTCCTCACCCCGCGCGGTACGCCTTCGTCAGCTCGGCCACCGCCTTCGCGTAGTGGCCGGTCAGCAGGAGATGGTCCGCGTCCGCGAAGTGCCCCGCGTTCGCCGCGGTGACCGACGGGCCGATCTTCTGCTGGACGAGCAGGCGGGCCTTCGTCACGACCCTGCGGGCGACCCGGTCGTCCCCGGACCGCTCCGCCGCCGCGGCCACCCGGGCCAGTTCGCTCAGCGTGGCGGCGCCGCCCCTCGGCGCCTTCGCCAGCGTGGTGAGACCCCATCCGTACGGGAACTGCGGGTCGTAGGAGGCGTCACCGACGTTGATCGGCAGCTGGGACTGCGACTTCGGCCAGGTCACCGGGAGCTGCCCGGTGAAGGCGCGCTTCCCGTAGAGGACGTCCGCGACCCCGTCGCCCTCGGTGCCCGGCAGCCAGGAGGCCACCAGGGCGTCGATGGCACCGAGCCGGTCGCCGATGAGCTGCGGGCGGCCCGAGACGACCAGCACCGCGCACTTCATGGCCGCGCACACCTTGTCCACGGCCGCCTTGTCGGCCGCGGTCAGCTCCAGGTCGTTGCCGTTGCCGACATCGCCGACCCCCTCCGCGTACGGGGTCTCGCCGACGACGACCACGCCGACGTCGTAGCCGGCGGTCGGTGCCGAGGCGTCCTTGGAGTAGGTGACGTCACCGCCGGCGTTCCGCATGCCCTGGAGGATCGTCGTGCCCTTGGTGATCGGGCCGGACGAGCCCTGCCAGGTGAGGGTCCAGCCACCGGTCTGGTTGCCGAGGTCGTCGGCGTTCGAACCGGCGACGTACACCTTCTGGGACTTCTTCAGCGGCAGTACGCCACCCGCGTTCTTCAGCAGGACCTGGGACTCGGCGGCGGCCTGCCGCGCCACGGCCCGATGCGCGGCCGAGCCGATCCGCGAGGCACCGCTCGTGTCCGCGTACGGCTTCTCGAAGAGGCCCAGCTCGAACTTCTGGGTGAGGATGCGCGACACGGCGTCGTCGATCCGCCGCTCGCCGACGCGGCCTGCGGTCACCTCGGCCATGAGCGCCGTACGGAAGTCCTTGTACGAGTACGGCACCATCATCATGTCCACGCCCGCGTTGACCGAGGTGCGGACGTGCGAGGCGTAGTCACCGGGGAGCTGGTCGATGGCGTTCCAGTCGCTGATGACGAAGCCGTCGAAGCCCATCCGGCCCTTGAGCACGCCGTTGATCATGTCGGCGCGGGCGTGCATCTTCACCGGGCCCTTGCCGTCACCGACGATGTCGAGCGAGGAGTACGACGGCATGACCGAGCCGACACCCCGGTCGACGGCTGTCTGGAACGGCGCCAGGTGCACGGCCTCCAGCTCCTGCCGGGTGACCTTGGTGACGCCCTGGTCGAGGGTGTACGAGCCCGTCGTGGACGTGCCGTACCCGGTGCCGCCGTCGCCGACGAAGTGCTTGGCGGTGGCGAGGACCTTGTCGTCGTCCTTCAGGTCCTTGCCGCTGCGGGCACCCTGGAGACCCTGGATGATCGTCTCCATGGACTTCACGAGCGCCGGGTCCTCGCCGAAGGACTCGTAGGAGCGGCCCCAGCGTTCGTCGCGCGAGACGCACAGGCAGGGGGCGAAGTCCCAGGGGATGCCGGTGGCGCGGACCTCGGAGGCGGTCACCGCGCCCGTCTTCTCCGCCAGGGCGGGGTCACGGGTGGCGCCGATGCCGATGTTGTGGGGCATGATCGTCGCGCCGGCGAGGTTGTTGTGGCCGTGCACGGCGTCCACGCCGTAGATCAGCGGGATCTGGAACCGGGTGGCCTGCGCCCGCAGCTGGTAGCCGTCGATCATCTGCGCCCAGGCCCCGGCGGTGTTGGGGGTCGGCGTGGAGCCGCCGCCGGAGAGCAGCGACCCGAGGTCGTAGGAGGCGATGTCGCCGCCCGTGCCGATCGCGCCGCGCTCGGCCTGGGTCATCTGCCCGGTCTTCTCCTCCAGGGACATCCGGGAGACGAGGTCGGCGACCCGCTTCTTCACGGGCAGCTTCGGGTCCAGGTACGGCAGTCCGTGGGCGTCGATGACGACCTGCGGGATCTCGGCGGGGGCCTTGGCGCCGGTGACCGTGAGCTCGAGGGGGATCGTCTCGGCCGCTTCGGCGGACTTGTCGCGCAGGGTCGGGACCTTGACGACACGGCTGGTGCCGGACACGGTGCCCGCCGGGAAGGTGACCTCGCCGTGGACCGGGGCGTAGTCCCTGCCGGGGGTGGCGCTGCCGCCCGCGCTCTCGTACGCGACGGTCACCGGCTCGTCGATCGGGGCGGAGCCGGTGGTGGCGACGGTGACCTTCACGGAGGCCGTGGCGCCCTCCCGTACCGGATAGACCGCGGCGTCGGTGGTGACGGAGGCCCGCAGGGACTGGTCGGCCCTGCCGTACAGCTCGACGTCGTCCATGGCGAACTGCCCCTGGACACCGGCCGGGAGCGTGAGGGCGTAGCCCCACATCTGCGTCAGGCCGAGGACGTGGTCGATCCCGCCGACGGGCTGGTAGTCCGTGCGGTAGACGAAGTCGGCGAAGGGGATCTCGATCTGTTTCCAGCCGGTGAAGTCGTCGGTGAAGGAGGTCGTCCACAGCTCGGAGGCCTCGCCGTTCGCTCCGCCGTCCTTGATCTCGAAGGAGATCTTCTTGGCGGTGTTCCGGCCGTCCCACCAGAAGCGGACGCCCTTGTGCGCGGACCAGTCGTGGGCCGGCCGGCCGGCGGCGAAGTCATGGGTGAAGCCGCCGTAGCCGCTGATGTCGTAGTCGCCGGTGAGGACCTTGGCGCCCTCGGGCGCGTCGGACCGCGCGGTCAGGGCGAGCTTCGGCGGGTCGTCGCTGTCGCCGCCCCAGGTGAAGATGCCCTCGTCGGGCTGGGTCGCGAAGGGCACCTCGCCCTCGAAGCGGTCGACCGGGACGGGCGCGGGGTCATCGGCCGCCGCCGCTCCCGCCGAGGCGAGCGGAAGCAGTCCGGCGATCAGCGCGGCACCGGCCAGCAGAGCGGTTCTTCGTACGGAAATCCGATCGAGCCCGGTCAATGGGGTTCCCCTCGACTCTCACGTTGTTCTGACGACGTGCTTCCCGACGATGACGTGCCTGTTCTGTTCTCTCGCTCTTCTTACGACTTAGATCACGGCGTGAGTTAACTGGCGTCCCGGCAACCCGTCAAGACTTCACGTCAGAACCGGTACAGACTCAAGTCCCGGCCGGATCAGAGCAGTTGTTCCTTCAGACAATGAACGCGCAACCCCTTGACGCGGGTTCGCGGCCGTCATTTACTCACGCCTCGCACGCCTCCCACCCCCACCTCCAGAAGGGCGGCGCTCCATGACGAGATCCACCAGGAGATCCACTCGGGCGGTCCGGCTGATCGTCGCCGGGCTGCTCGCCACCGCGGGATTCACGGCGGCCGCACCCGCCCACGCGGCGGGCGAACAGGTCACCGCCTATCTCACGACGACGGACGACGACGGCGGACGCCACGTCGTGCGCGGGCTCCAGGCCCAGGCTCCGTTCGCCTTCCAGTCGGGCAGCGGCGGCAGCGGGGAGAACATCACCGTCGACGAGAACACCCGGTACCAGACCTTCACCGGCGGCGGCGCGTCCTTCACGGACACCGCCGCCTGGCTGATGAACAGCAGCGGCGCCCTGTCGCAGGGCACCCGCGACGCGACGATGCGCAAACTGTTCTCGCCGACGGACGGGATCGGGCTGTCCTTCCTGCGCAACCCCATGGGCGCCTCGGACCTCGCCCGCTACGGCTACACCTACGACGACGTGCCGGCCGGGCAGAGCGATGCGAACCTGGCGCAGTTCTCCATCGCGCACGACCTGGCCGACGTGGTGCCGCTCACGAAGCAGGCGCTCCAGCTCAACCCCTCCCTGACGGTGATGGCCTCGCCGTGGACGGCCCCGGCCTGGATGAAGGACAGCGGGTCGCTGAACGGCGGCTGGCTGAAGGCGGAGGACTACGGCGCGTACGCCTCGTACTTCGTGAAGTACCTCCAGGCCTACCGGGACCAGGGCGTCCCCGTCTCGTACGTCACCGCCCAGAACGAGCCGACCTGCTGCTCCGGCTATCCCTCGATGAGCTGGAACGCCTCGGGGCTCGCCTACTTCACCAAGAGCGAGCTGCTGCCGAAGCTCCAGGCGGCCGGGCTCTCCACCAAGGTGCTCGCCCACGACTGGAACTGGGACGTGTACGACTCCTACGCCGCCCAGACCGTCGACGACGCGGCGGTCCGCTCGCACCCGAACTTCGGCGGGATCGCCTGGCACGGGTACGGCGGTGACATCACCAAGCAGACGTCCGTGCACAACCAGTACCTGGGCCTGGACGCCTTCGGGACCGAGCACTCGGGCGGCACCTGGATCGCCAACCAGCAGCGCGAGGACATGCTCAACATCGTCGACTACACCCGCAACTGGGCGAAGTCGGTGACCAAGTGGTCGCTGGCGGTGGACCAGAACAAGGGCCCGCACAACGGCGGTTGCGGCACCTGCACCGGGCTGGTCACCGTGCACGACGGGGACGGCGCGAGCGGGACCGTCGACTACACGGTCGAGTACTACACGATGGGGCACCTGACGAAGTTCGTCCGGCCCGGGGCGCAGCGGATCGCCTCCACGGCGTCGTCGGCCGTCCCGAACGTCGCCTGGCGCAACCCGGACGGAAGCAAGGCGCTGATCGCCTACAACGACGCCTCGGCGGCCAAGACGGTCACCATCGACTGGGGTGGCCGGCACGCGACCTACTCACTGCCCGGCAAGACGTCCGCGACCTTCACCTGGTCCGGGACGCAGTCGAACGGGGGCGGTCAGACGGGTGCGTTCGTCGGGCTGGCCGGCAAGTGCCTGGACGTGGCGGGCGGTTCGAGCGCCAACGGCACGGCGGTGCAGCTCTACGACTGCAACGGGACCACGGCGCAGCAGTGGACCGTGGCGGCCGACGGTTCGGTCCAGGCGCTCGGAAAGTGCCTGGACGTGACCTCGGCCTCGACCTCCGACGGGGCGAAGGTGCAGTTGTACGACTGCAACGGGACCGGTGCGCAACGGTGGTCGTACAACCCATCGGCCGGTGACATCGTCAACACGGCAGCGAACAAATGCCTCGATGTGACCGGCAATTCGTCGGCCAACGGCGCACGGGCACAGATCTGGTCGTGCACGGGGGCCGCCAACCAGAAGTGGCACTTGCAATAGGGCGGGTCGCGTCCCGCCCTCGACAAGGGGCGGGACATGAGACGTGACGTGATGGCGATCGTGGGTGTGGTGACCGCGTGTCTGCTGCTCAGCGGATGCGAGGCGGAACTACTGCCGCTGGCCGCGGTACGCCTGGATACGGAAGGGGTACCGCGGGCGGTCCTGCGGCCGTGCGGTGACGACCTGATCGGGGGGCTCTCGCTCGTCGGGACTCCGGCCGGGACGGACTCCGGGCGGAACCGCTCCGGCTGGAAGGTGCCGGGCGACCGGCACGTCACCGACACCGAGTTCCCGCTCTTCTCGCCACCGTCCGCCTGGCGGGCCCGTGCCACGGGACAGCAGCGGCTGGTGCCGGACTACACGTACGAACTCGGCTTCGGGAAAGCCGAGTTCAACTACGAGTACACCGGCAACGTCACCTTCCGTGCGGCGGATCTCGCCACGCTGAAGCCCGGCCAGGTGTGGGCCGACGACCGGGCGATGAGCCTCGGCGAGTTCGAGAGGCTCGCCGAGGACTCCTGTTGAGGCGGACCTACGCGGCCGGCTCGACGCCCGCGCGCAGCAGGCCGTAGGTGTACGCGTCCTCCAGGGCCTGCCAGGACGCGGCGATGACGTTCTCCGCCACGCCGACCGTGGACCACTCCCCCGCGCCGTCGGACGTGGAGATCAGGACCCGGGTCGTGGACTGCGTGCCGTGCTTGCCCTCCAGGATGCGGACCTTGTAGTCGACCAGCTCCAGCTTGGCGAGCTGCGGGTAGAGCGTCTCCAGGGCGACGCGCAGGGCGCGGTCGAGGGCGTTGACCGGGCCGTTGCCCTCGGCGGTGGCGACGATGCGCTCGCCCTTGGCGAAGAGCTTGACCGTGGCCTCGTTGGCGTGGGAACCGTCGGGGCGGTCCTCGACGATGGCCCGCCAGGACTCGACCTCGAAGTACGTGCGCTTCCGGCCCTCGGCCTCCTCGCGGAGCAGGAGTTCGAAGGACGCGTCGGCGGCCTCGTACGTGTAGCCCTTGAGCTCGCGCTCCTTGACGCGTTCCACGACCCGGCCGACCAGTTCGCGGTCGTCGCCGAGGTCGACGCCGAGCTCCTTGCCCTTGAGCTCGATGGAGGCGCGGCCGGCCATGTCGGAGACCAGCATCCGCATGGTGTTGCCGACCTGTTCGGGGTCGATGTGCTGGTAGAGGTCCGGGTCGACCTTGATCGCGGAGGCGTGCAGG
The DNA here is from genome assembly GCF_044333225.1 of Streptomyces sp. NPDC021080. Taxonomy (NCBI): domain Bacteria; kingdom Bacillati; phylum Actinomycetota; class Actinomycetes; order Kitasatosporales; family Streptomycetaceae; genus Streptomyces; species Streptomyces sp. NPDC021080. The sequence continues at coordinate 261,779 of NZ_JBIRQM010000010.1, forward strand.
CCCGCCTTGTGCGCGAACGCGGACACGCCCACGTAGGGCTGATGGGTGGAGGGGGTCAGGTTGACGACCTCGGCGATGGCGTGCGAGATCCGCGTCATCTCCCGCAGCGCGCCCTCGGGGAGCACCTTCTTGCCGTACTTCAGCTCCAGCGCGGCGACGACGGGGAAGAGGTTGGAGTTGCCGACGCGTTCGCCGTAGCCGTTGGCGGTGCACTGGACATGGGTGGCGCCGGCGTCGACGGCGGCCAGGGTGTTGGCGACCGCGCAGCCGGTGTCGTCCTGGGCGTGGATGCCGAGGCGGGCTCCGGTGTCCGCGAGGACGGTGGAGACGACGGCCTGGACCTGCGCCGGGAGCATTCCGCCGTTGGTGTCGCACAGCACCACCACGTCGGCGCCGGCCTCGTGCGCGGCCCGGACGACGGACTTGGCGTAGGCGGGGTTCGCCCGGTAGCCGTCGAAGAAGTGCTCGCAGTCCACGAACACCCGCCGGCCCTGCGCCACGAGGTGGGAGACGGTGTCGCGGACCATCTCCAGGTTCTCGTCCAGGGTGGTGCGCAGCGCCAGTTCCACGTGCCGGTCGTGGGACTTGGCGACCAGCGTGATCACCGGGGCACCCGAGTCCAGGAGTGCCTTGACCTGGGGGTCCTCCGAGGCCTTGCCGCCGGCCCGGCGGGTCGCGCCGAAGGCCACGAGCTTCGCGTGCCGGAAGTCGATCTCCTGGGCGGCGCGGGCGAAGAACTCGGTGTCGCGGGGGTTGGCGCCGGGCCAGCCGCCCTCGATGAAGCCCACCCCGAAGTCGTCCAGGTGCCGCGCGATGGCCAGCTTGTCCGCGACGGTGAGGTTGATGCCCTCGCGCTGCGCGCCGTCGCGCAGCGTCGTGTCGAAGACGTGGAAGGAATCGTCGACTTCGCTGGTTTCCGTCATGGTCTCAAGGCTCCTGTGTTGAAACTCGGTCTACCGGAATGACCGGCTCCACCGTCCCCCAATGATCCCTCGCGCTGCGCTCCCGGCTGAAGGTGGGCCAGAAATGCGAAAAACCCCTCGCGGGTGCGAGAGGTCTGCGCGCGGGTCGAGGACGACGGTGTCCGCCCGTACCTGGTCGTACGTGGCGGTCACTGCGGACCGGCGCGCCTGCTGCCAATAATCATGGCGAACGAGAGCACGGGGGCAGTCTGGCACATTCCGTCCCCGCGATCACACGGTGTCTCAGGATGCGAGCACTGGGCTACGTGATCGGCGGACGGCGGCCGTTCAGGCCAGCGACGCGTCGAGGAACTCCCGTACGTGGGACAGGACCTGTTCGCGGCTGGTGCCGCGCAGGCCGATGGCCACATGGATGGAGAAGCCGTCCAGCAGGGCGCGCAGCCGGGCGCCGAAGCGGTCCGCGTCGAGGGGGCGGAACTCGCCGCGCGAGACGCCCTCGGCGAGCAGGGCGACGAGGTCCCGGTGCCAGGCGCCCTCGATGGCGGCCTGCCGTTCGCGGGCGTCGTCGTCCGCGTTCTGGGAGTGGCTCCAGACCTCCAGCCACAGGGTCCAGTGCGGGTCCCGGTGGCCGTCGGGGACGTACAGGTCGACGTAGGCGTCCAGGCGCTCGCGGGCGGTTCCGCGGGCGGCGAGCAGCCGGCCGCGTTCGGTGCCGAGGCGGCCCTCGCTCCACTCCAGGGTGCGCAGCAGCAGTTCGTCCTTGGTGCGGAAGTAGTACAGGAGGTGGCCGCTGCTCATGCCGACCTCACGGCCGAGCGCCGCCATGGTGAGCTTCTCCAGACCGCGCTCGGCGATCATCTCCATGGCGGCGGCGAGGACCTCCTCGCGCGGTGGCGCGTTCTTCCGCGCACCGGCCATCCGTGACTCCCGTTGTCAGACCTTCGGCTGCTGCTGGGTGATGCAGTGGATGCCACCGCCGCCCGCGAAGATCGTACGTGCGTCCACCAGCGTCACGGTCCGCTCGGGGAAGAGCCGGTGGAAGATGTCCGCCGCGGTCTCGTCGCGCGGGTCGTCGAAGCCGCACAGGACGACGCCGTCGTTGCAGAGGTAGTGGTTGATGTAGGAGTAGTCGGCCCAGTGGCCGTCGGCCTCCAGGACGGTCGGGGCGGGGACCTCGACGACCTCGATGGCGCGCCCGCGCGCGTCGGTCTGGGCCTTCAGCAGTCCGATGACCTCGCGGCTGACTTCGTGGTCGGGGTGCGCGGGGTCCTGCTGGGAGTGGGCGACGATCACGCCGGGCCGGGCGAAGGCGGCGACGATGTCGACGTGGCCGAGGGTGCCGAAGCCGTACGGGGGGTAGTCGCCGGTCAGGCCGCGCGGCAGCCAGATCGCCTTCTCGGTGCCGAGCTGGGCGTGGATCTCCGCCTCGACCTCCTCGCGGCTCCAGCCGGGGTTGCGCTCGGGGCCGAGCTGCACGGTCTCGGTGAGCAGCACGGTGCCCTCGCCGTCGACGTGGATCGCACCGCCCTCGTTGACCAGCCGGGAGGCGTACGTCTTCGCCCCGGCCAGGCCCGCGACCTCGGCGCCGATCTTGGAGTCGTGCTCCCAGCGGGCCCAGCCCTGGGCGCCCCAGCCGTTGAACGTCCAGTCCACGGCGGCGAGTTCGCCCTGGCCGTTGGTGAGGAAGGTGGGGCCGATGTCCCGCATCCAGGCGTCGTCGAGTTCCCGCTCGACGAGGTCGATGCCGGGGCCGAGGAGTTCGGCGGCCGCGGCGGACTGGCCCGGGCCGCACACCACCGTGACCGGCTCGAAGCGGCGGACCGCGCGGGCCACCGTCGCCCAGGCCGCGCGGGAGGCGGCGAGGTCCTCGGGGCTGTCGAAGGTGGGGTTGGGGCCCGGCCACGCCATCCAGGTGCGCTCGTGCGGGGTCCACTCGGCGGGCATGCGGAAGCCGTCGGCGGCAGCAGACATGGGGTGTTCCTTACAGGCTGTGTCCATCAGAGGAAGTACAGGCGGTTGAGGGAGACCGAGTCGGCGGGCTCGGAGCGCAGCGGTTCGCCGTCGAGGGTGACGAGGCCGGTGCGCCCGTCCACGTCGACCGCTCCGGTACGGGAGTTGAGGCGCAGGTCGGCGGGGCCGATGCCGCGGGTGCCGCGGACCGCCACGCGGCGGCGGCGGGTGGGCATGGTGTCGTTGCCCTGGTCGAGCGCGGCCTGGGCGACGAAGGCCACCGAGATCTCGGCGGGGGTCGCGCCGTGCGCCCCGAACTGCGGTCCGAGGACGAGGGGTTCGCAGGTGTCGGTGGCGGCGTTCGGGTCGCCGACGACACCGTAGGCGGGGAAGCCCGACTTCAGGACGAGCTGCGGTTTGGCGCCGAAGTACTCGGGGCGCCACAGCACGATGTCGGCGAGCTTGCCGGTCTCGATGGAGCCGACCTCATGGGCGAGGCCGTGCGCGATGGCCGGGTTGATGGTCAGTTTGGCCATGTAGCGCAGGACGCGTTCGTTGTCGTGGTCCTCGGGGGCGCCGAACTGGGCCTTCATCTTCCCGGCCATGGCGAAGGTGCGGCGCACGGTCTCGCCGGCGCGGCCCATGCCCTGGGCGTCCGAGGAGGTGATGCCGATGGCGCCCAGGTCGTGCAGCACGTCCTCGGCGCCCATGGTCCCGGCGCGGATGCGGTCGCGGGCCATGGCGGCGTCGCCGGGCAGGTCGGTCTTCAGGTCGTGGACGGAGACGATCATGCCGTAGTGCTCGGCGACCGCGTCCCGGCCGAAGGGCAGGGTCGGGTTGGTGGAGGACCCGATGACGTTCGGGACTCCCGCCATCTTCAGCACGTTCGGGACGTGTCCGCCGCCGCAGCCCTCGATGTGGAAGGCGTGGATGGTGCGCCCTTCGAGCACCCTGAGGGTGTCCTCGACCGACAGGCACTCGTTCAACCCGTCGCTGTGCAGGGCCACTTGGACGTCGTGGTCCTCGGCGACGCGCAGCGCGGTGTCGAGGGCGCGGGTGTGGGCGCCCATGTCCTCGTGGACCTTGAAGCCGCTCGCGCCGCCCTCGGCGAGCGCCTCGATCAGCGGCGCGTCGTGGGAGGACGAACCCCGGCCCAGGAAGCCGATGTTGACGGGCCAGGCGTCGAAGGCGGAGAACGCGTGGCGCAGCGCCCAGGGCGAGTTGACGCCGACGCCCCACACCGGCCCGAACTCCTGGCCGATGACCGTGGTGACGCCGGAGGCGAGCGAGGCCTCCATGATGCGCGGCGACAGCAGGTGGACGTGGGTGTCGACGGCTCCGGCGGTGGCGATGAGCCCCTCGCCGGAGACGATGGACGTGCCGGTGCCGACGACGACGTCGACGCCGTCGAGGGTGTCGGGGTTGCCGGCCCGGCCGATCGAGCAGATGCGGCCCTCGCGGATGCCGATGGACACCTTGCGGATGCCCTGGACGGCGTCGATCACCACGACGTTGCTGACGACGACGTCGCAGGTCTCCCGGACGGCGGCGGCCTTGAGGTGCAGTCCGTCGCGGGCGGTCTTGCCGAATCCGGCGAGGAACTCGTCGCCGGGGAGCTGGGCGTCGGACTCGACGCGGACGGTCAGCCCCGAGTCGCCGAGCCGGATGCGGTCGCCGGCGCGGGGGCCGTGGGTGGCGGCGTACTCGTAGGGGGTGAGGCGGCGCGCCTCGGCGGGGTGGCCTCCGGGGCGGCTCATCGTTCGGCCTCCTGGTCACGGGTCTCGGGTACGCCGAGGTATCCGCAGGCGGCGGCCCGGCGCAGGGCTTCTTCTCTGGCTCCGGGGGCGTCCAGCGGCCCGTCGACGAGGCCGGCGAAGCCGATGGCGACGCGCGCTCCGCCGATGGGCAGCAGGCCCACCTCGGCACTCTCCCCCGGGCCGAAGCGGACGGAGGAGCCGGCGGGCACGGCCAGCCGCATGCCGTAGGCGGCCGGGCGGTCGAAGTCGAGCCGCGGGTTGGCCTCGAAGAAGTGGAAGTGGGAGGTGACGGAGACGGGGACGGAGGCCGTGTTCGTCACGGACAGGCGGACGACGGCCTCGGGCTCGGCGTGCTCCGGACCCGGCAGCAGGGCGCCGGGGGCCCGCTCGCCGAGGCCGCCGCCGATGGGGTCGCTCACCACCGCGAGGCGCGAGCCGTCGTCGAAGACGGCCTCCACGTGCACCTCGGTGACGATGTCCGCGACGCCGGGCAGGACGTCGCCGGGGCCGAGGACGGACCGGGCCGCCTCGACGGCCTCGGCCAGCCGTCCGCCGTCGCGGGCCACCTCGCAGACGGTGTCCGCGATCAGCGCGGTGGCCTCCGGCACGTTGAGCCTGAGGCCTCGCGCCCGGCGGGCACGGGCCAGCTCGGCGGCCGAGAACAGCAGCAGTCGGTCACGTTCCGTGGGGGTCAGTCGCACGCCACGACACCTCCTCGCCTTCCTCCGTTTAGAGCATCACTCTAAACGTCGGATTCATGGAAGGGAAACATTGACGGATGACCATCGGAGGCGCCACATTGAGCGTCGCTCAAACTCGTGATGTTTCCCGCACCACGCCAGGTGGCCGTCAAAGGAGACCAGCCATGCCGATCGAACAGCGCGGAGTCGACACGATCCCCGACGAGGAACGCACCAGCGGGCCGCGCGACCTCGTGTCGATCCTGCTCGGTTCCAACCTCTGCCTCGGGGTGATCATCTTCGGCTGGCTGCCGCCCTCCTTCGGGCTCGACTGGTGGTCCTCGGTCAGCTCGATCGTGGCAGGCACGGTCGTCGGGACGGCGCTCACCGCGCCGCTGGCGCTGGTCTCCCTGCGGACCGGCACGAACCTCTCCACCTCCTCGGGCGCGCAGTTCGGCGTCCGCGGACGGCTGGTCGGCTCGATCGTCGGCCTGCTCCTCGCCCTCGGCTACACCGCGCTGACCGTGTGGATCGGCGGCGACGTGATGATCGGCGTGCTCGGCCGCCTCTTCGGTCTCCCGGCGAACGGGGTCTCGTACGCCGTGGTGTACGCGGTGCTCGCCGCCGCCACCGTCGCGGGCGCCGTCTACGGCTACCGCGTGCTGCTCGCCATGTCCCGCGCCCTCGCGATCGGCATGTCGGCCCTGCTGGTGGTCGGCGTGATCGCGTACGCCCCGCACTTCACCACCGCGGCGCTCCCGGAGGCCGGCGGCTATCTGCTCGGCTCGTTCTGGCCCACCTGGCTGCTCGCCGCCGTCGCCGCCGGTCTGTCGGGCCCGATCGCCTTCATCACGCTGCTCGGCGACTACACCCGCTACATCTCGCCCGAGCGCCACTCCTCCCGCACGGTCCTGCACGGCACCTGGCTCGGCCTGATCGCCGGTCTGCTGGTCCCCCAGCTCTTCGGCACCTTCACCGCGTACGGGGCCCGCGCGGCCCTCGACTACGCGGGACCGCTGGTCTCGGCGTCCCCCACCTGGTACCTGATCCCGCTGCTGCTGGCCGCCTCCGCGGGCTCGGTGGGCAACGCCGGTCTGATGCTCTACTCGATGGGCCTCGACCTCGACGCGATCCTGCCCCGCGCCTCGCGCGCCCGCGCCACCTGCGCGGTCGCCGTCGTCGCCATGCTCTGCGTGTTCGTCGGCCACTACGCCTGGAACGCCCAGTCCGCGATGACGTCCTTCGTCCTGCTGCTGACCGCGATCGGCACCCCGTGGGCGGTCATCACCCTGATCGGCTTCGTCCGCTGCCGCGGGATCTACGACGCCGACGCCCTCCAGGTCTTCAACCGCCGCTCCCGCGGCGGCGTCTACTGGTACCGGGCCGGCTGGAACGTCCAGGCCACGACGGCCTGGGTGCTGGGCGCCTTCGTCGGCCTCCTCGCCGTGTCCCTGCCGTCGTACGAGGGCCCGCTGCTGACCCTGACCGGCGGCGTGGACTGCAGCTTCATCCTGTCCGGCCTGATCGGCGGCCTCGCCTACCTGGCGCTCACGGCCGGCAAGCCGTCACCCGCCGTCGAGCCCCGGCAGGAACCTACTCGCGCCGAAAGCAGCGCTCAGGGCGTTCACCCCGGATGAGCGACGACTTGGCGAGGAGACTCGGCCACACAGGCCGGGGCTCTTCGCCATGCCTCAGCCCGTCACGACGCAGAAGTCGCCTAGTCGGCGATCAGCACCGCCAACATGGCCAGCCACCCCACTGAGACGAGCGACGGAAGCAACACCATCACAAGCCCCGTCGGAGATGAATGCAGCCAGGTCGCCCCAGGTTCTGCCGCCTGTCGCCCCACAATTCGGTGGCCGCCGTGCCAAGCCATGTGTTCTTCCAGATCCACGACCGCGCTCTTGCGAGCCTGTAAATACTTCCGCCCGAACCACAACATCACGGCGAACGCCACTGCCGAAACGAACCCGATCAACGTGATGATCACCGCTACGGCTCGGGCGACTCCCTCCGACCTCGCGCCCTCCTTGCCCAACGTGAATGCCAACGTGGCTGCGAGGCCGGCCGTGATGTAGAGGAAGTTGTTGAGCTTGTTCCAGTTGATGACATCCTCGTGTTTGTACAGATCCACAGCGATCCCGTACTGCGTCTGCAGCATCGATTCACGCGGTTTCCGCCACACCCACACCACCCGCAACCGCCCGTCCGGCGGTCTGAGCCGTGTCAGCTCCTCGAACCCCAGCTTTCGGTGAAACCGTGCCGACGCCTCGTTCGGTGGCGCGTTCACCACCGCCGCGATCACGGGGTGGGAAGTCCACTGCTCCATCACATGGTGGTACAGCTGCGATGCGATTCCCTGCCGTGCCGCATCGCGGGCGACGCACACCTGCTTGATCACGAGGAAGCTGCCGAGGGTGGTCTTGATCCGGTGGTTCAGCCACTCATCGGGTTCAATCCGCTCGTCGCTGTACGCCAGCAGAAATCCCAGAACATCGTCACCCTTCACCGCCACGTAGAAGTGCTCGGCGTTCACCAACCGCTCCTGGTACACGCTCTCGGTGTACCCCGACACCAAGAACCCGTCCCGGCCCGCGGCAGCCGCATCAACGGCTTCCAGGCTTCTGGACTGCGCCAGTTCGAGGATCCTCGGAACGTGTTCCTGGGTCGCCCGTAAGATCTCGATCTTCTCCACGGCAGGTACGGTCACGCCTCACCCCCGGCATAGATGAATGCACCAAACTACCGCCAGGGGCCGGACTTTGACGATCCGCCAGATGAGTAGCGCGTACACCGTGGACCAACTGGACGCAGATACGTCGGGCCGGACGAATCAGGCGAAGATGTCCGTCAGAACGCGAACGCGCCGCCGATCCCAGCGAACTCATGGAGGACAGGGATCGGCGGCGTCCGAAGGGACCTCCGAATCACGGGCCACCTTCGTGAGGTTCGGACTTTCAGCCCAGCGGGTGCATCCAGCCGTGCTTGTCCTCCGTGATGCCGCGCTGGATGTCGAGCAGGGCCTCGCGCAGGCGGAGGGTGACCTTGCCGGGCTCACCGCCGGACTGGAGCCACTCGGTGCCGGCTCGCTTGACCGTGCCGACGGGGGTGATGACGGCGGCGGTGCCGCAGGCGAACACCTCGGTGAGGGTGCCGTTCTCGGCGTCGGTCTGCCACTGGTCGATGGAGACGCGGCCCTCCTCGGCGGTGTAGCCGAGGTCGCGGGCGACGGTCAGCAGGGAGTCGCGGGTGACGCCCTCCAGGATGGAGCCGGTGAGGGACGGGGTGACGATCTTGTCGCCGTACACGAAGTACAGGTTCATGCCGCCGAGTTCCTCGATCCACTTGTGCTCGACCGCGTCGAGGTAGCAGACCTGGTCGCAGCCCTTGGCGGCGGCCTCCTTCTGCGCGAGGAGCGAGGCCGCGTAGTTGCCGCCCGTCTTCGCGTCGCCCATGCCGCCGGGAACGGCGCGGACGCGGTCCTCGGAGAGCCAGATCGACACGGGCTTCACGCCGCCCGCGAAGTAGGCGCCGGCGGGCGAGGCGATGACGAGGAAGAGGTACTCGTTGGCGGGCTTCACGCCGAGACCGACCTCGGTCGCGATCATGAAGGGGCGCAGGTAGAGGGACTCCTCGCCGCCGTGGGCGGGCACCCAGTCGCGGTCCTGGCGGACCAGCGCGTCACAGGCCTCGACGAAGGTCTCCACGGGCAGCTCGGGCATGCCGAGCCGGCGGGCGGAGGCCTGGAAGCGCTTGGCGTTCTTGTCGGGACGGAAGGTCGCGACGGAGCCGTCGGGCCGGCGGTAGGCCTTGAGTCCCTCGAAGATCTCCTGCGCGTAGTGCAGGGTCATGTTCGCCGGGTCGAGGGAGAGCGGTCCGTACGGAACGAGCTGGCCGTCGTGCCAGCCGCGGCCCTCGGTCCACTTGATGGTCACCATGTGATCGGTGAAGTGGCGGCCGAACCCCGGGTTGGCCAGGATCGCCTCGCGCTCGGCGGCGGCGAGAGGACTGGCGGAGGGCTTGAGCTCGATCGTGGGCTGCGTCATGAGTGGTTTTGTCCTTCACCGGTTGTATGTGACGGGCCGCGCTCACACCCGGACCGTCCGTGGCCAGTGCTAGGACGTCCGAGCATTCCCTCGATCCGCGGCTCCGCCTCGATTATCGCGCGCGGAGGGCCGTGGACGAAACGGTGTGAATACGGCCCGGGGGGCCCAGGGAGACCCAGGTGACTGGGTGACCCGGGATGCCCCAGGGATCGATGGTGGCACCCGGTGGCGGAACGGCGAAAGCCGCCGGGTGCGGATGCGACCCGGCGGCGTTCACGGAACGTGGGTGGTGCGCCGGGTCAGCCGGCTACGCGCAGGGCGAGCGCGTCGCCGATCTCCTCGGTGCTGCGGGCGGGCTTGCCGACCCGCTCGGCGAGGTCGGCGGAGACGGCCTCCTCGATCCGGGCGGCCTCGGCCTCGTAGCCGAGGTGGCGCAGCAGCAGGGCGACGGACAGCACGGTGGCGCTGGGGTCGGCCTTGCCCTGGCCCGCGATGTCGGGCGCCGAGCCGTGCACGGGCTCGAACATCGAGGGGAACTCGCCGCTGGGGTTGATGTTGCCGGAGGCTGCGACGCCGATGCCGCCGGAGACGGCCGCGGCCAGGTCGGTGATGATGTCACCGAAGAGGTTGTCGGTGACGATCACGTCGAAGCGCTCGGGCTGCGTGACGAGGAAGATCGTCGCCGCGTCCACGTGGATGTAGTCGGTGGTGACCTCGGGGAACTCCACCGCCACCTTGTTGAAGATGTTCGTCCACAGGTGGCCCGCGAAGGTCAGCACGTTGTTCTTGTGGACCAGCGTCAGCTTCTTGCGCGGGCGGGCCTGCGCACGGGCGAAGGCGTCACGGACGACCCGCTCGACACCGAAGGCCGTGTTGACGGAGACCTCGGTGGCGACCTCGTGCTCGGTGCCCTTGCGGATGGTGCCGCCGTTGCCGGTGTACGGGCCCTCGGTGCCCTCGCGGACCACGACGAAGTCGATCTCGGGCTGACCGGCCAGCGGGGTCGCGACACCGGGCAGGAGCTTCGAGGGACGCAGGTTCACGTGGTGGTCGAAGGCGAAGCGGAGCTTGAGCAGGAAGCCGCGCTCCAGGACGCCGGACGGGACCGAGGGGTCGCCGATCGCGCCGAGCAGGATGGCGTCGTGCCCCTTCAGGGCGTCGAGGTCGGCGTCGGTGAGGGTCTCACCGGTGGCGTGGTAGCGCCGGGCGCCGAAGTCGAACTCCCTGGTCTCCAGCTTCACGTCCTGCGGGAGGACGGCGGAGAGGACTTTGAGCCCCTGGGCCACGACTTCCTGGCCGATGCCGTCACCGGGGATCACTGCGAGATCGATGCTGCGAGACATGACGGCACCGTACTCCGTGTCCCATGGAATGACACACGATGTCCGCCATACGGACGGGGCGGTGTCGCGGCACGCCTACCCTTCGACACACGTTCACCCGTACGTATGAACGCCGTTGGCCCGGGCTGGGAACTTTCCAGACATGACCGCTCCCTCCGCGGGGACCTCCCCCGAACTCCCCGTCCCCGATGTCGGCATCCCGTACGAGCTCGCACGCACCATGAGCATGGCGGAGCAGTACGAGTACCTGAGGACGCGGCTCACCCGGCGCCGGGCGCTCGTGGCCGCGAGCGCCTTCGCGGGCGGCGGGCTGCTGGCCGGCTGCGCCCGGGGCGCCGAGGCACCCTCCCGGGTGACGTCCGGCTCCTCGCCGAACCCGGCCACCAGCAGGGTGCCCGGCTCCGCCGTCACCCCGTTCGGCCGCCACCTCGCCTTCGGCGCCGACCCGAAGACCCAGATGCGGATCTCCTGGCAGGTCCCGTTCGCGGTCAGGAAGCCGTACATCCGGGTGGGCCCCACACCGTGGGCCCTGAGCCGCAGGATCGAGGCCGAGGTCCGCCATCTGCACACCCCGGGGCTCGCCGGACAGCGGGCGGCCCTCGACCAGTACTACCTCCACGCGGCGCTCGACGGACTGCGCCCGGGCACGACGTACTACTACGGGGTCGGCCACGAGGGCTTCGACCCGGCGAGCAGGGAGCGGCACTCCACGATCGGCCACTTCCGCACGGCACCGGCGCACCCCGGGACGTTCGTGTTCACCGCCTTCGGCGACCAGGGCGTCACCCCCGACGCGCTCGCGAACGACAAGGTGCTCCTCGGCCGCGGCCCCGCCTTCCACCTGCACGCGGGCGACATCTGCTACGCGGACGGGATCGGGCTCGGCCAGGAGTCGGACGTCTACGACCCGGCCGCCTGGGACCTGTTCCTCAGGCAGACGGAGACGGTGGCGAAGACCGTGCCGTGGATGGTGACGACCGGCAACCACGACATGGAGGCCTGGTACTCGCCGAACGGCTACGGCGGCCAGTCGGCACGCTGGACGCTCCCCGGCAACGGCTTCGATCCCCTGGGCGCGCCGGGCGCCTACTCGTTCGTGTACGGCAACGTCGGCGTCGTCGCGCTGGACGCCAACGACGTGTCGTACGAGATCCCCGCCAACAAGGGCTACTCGCAGGGCAGGCAGACGGCCTGGCTCGACAAGCGGCTCGGGGAGCTGCGCCGCCAGGTGGACTTCGTGGTCGTCTTCTTCCACCACTGCGCCTACTCGACGTCGACGCACGCCTCCGACGGAGGGGTGCGCGACGCCTGGGTGCCGCTGTTCGACAGGCACCAGGTGGACCTGGTGATCAACGGACACAACCACGTGTACGAGCGCACCGACGCCGTCAAGGGCGGCACGGTGGGCAGGCAGGTGCCGGTGGGCGCCTCGACCGATCCGACCCGGGACGGGATCGTCTACGTCACGGCGGGCGGCGCGGGCAAGAGCCTCTACCGCTTCCCCATCGGGGTCAAGGACAGCCACGAGGGCAAGGTCACGCGGCACGAGGCCGTCGAGACGTTCCACTGGACGAGGTCGAAGCAGCAGAAGCCGGACACCGTGGAGTGGTCCAGGGTGCGGTACACCGGCTTCTCCTTCTTGTCGGTGGAGGCGCAGGCGGGCCCCTCGCCCCGGCTCAAGGTGTCGGCGCTGGCCCAGAGCGGCGAGCGCATCGACCACTTCGAGGTGCGGCGCGGAACCTGAACACCGCGTCGGCGCGCGGCGGCGGGAGCCGTCGGGCCGAGGTGCGGCGCGGGGCACCGCCCCACGCCGCGCCCCCGCGGGTGCGGCTCCCGGTACAGAGGGCGGCGGGCCTCAGTGGCCCGTCGCTCCGCCGTTGTCCCTGCGGTCGAGGGCGCGCTGGAGCGCGGCGGCGGCGTTCTTGCGGTCGGACTCGCTGCTCGTGCGAGCGAGGTGACGGACTCGGCGGACGGTCGTCTCGGCCATGATGAATCGACTCCTTGCCTCCGGCGGCGCCGACATGGGCGGCCGGAAGTGCGATGAGGGATTTACGAGACGCCGGAAGGGGCGGGGAGCGGTGCCGCAGGGGTTGCCTGCCAAGGGCTCCGGCTCACGACCGCCATTCGCTTGGTCGAGCGAGACGTTCGGCTCCTACCAAGCTAGGTGAGGACCGCGCGTCTGTCTCCACAATTACTCGGACTTCCTACTATCTGAGACGGCGGATTACGTCACACCGCTGCGACCTGGGGATTCGGTCAGAGCACGTCGCCCTCGCGCCAGTCGAAGACCAGCGCGTACGCCGGGTCGAGGGGGTCCCGGGCGGCGGCGGGGCGGACGAAGGTGGTGCCCTCCTCCTCGGGGAGACGGACGGTTCCGTCCGGGGTGAGCGCACAGACATGGCCCGGCCAGAGCTTCCAGCCCCGCGCCGCGTAGAGGGCGGCGCCGTCCTCGCTGGCGGAGAGCGCGCCGAGCCCGTACGCGTCCGCGATGACCCGTTCCAGCTCGGCCATCACCCGTCCGCCGAGCCCCGCGCGGCGGACGTCGGCGCGCACGGCGACCGCCTCCACGTAGCCGATCCGCAGCGAGCGGCCCCGGTGCAGGACGCGCCGCTGGATCACCGAGCCGTGCGCCGCGAGGCCCCGGCCGTCGTGGACCAGGACGTGCAGGCCCCCGAGCGCGTGGTCCCAGTCCTCGTCCCGGAGGTCCCCGTCGAAGGCGTCCTCCAACAGGGTCCGGGCGGCGCGGAGTTCGGCGGGCTCGAGATCCGCCGTATGGGCGATCCGCAGTCGGGTGGCCATGCGGCCAGTATTCACACGCGGACCGCGATTCCCAGCCCCCTCCGGCCTCTCCGGCCCGGAAGAAACCGCCGCCGCGCACGGATCCCCGGCACCCCCGTGGATCATCTAACCTTCAAAACTCTATTGACCGGTTAGGTGTGCGCGTGCTGAACTGTTCTCACCGCCAAAGAGACTTTCAGGGGTTAGGGGATCCGATCATGAGCAGTCACCCGGTCCACCACCGCACCACCACCGTCGACGGCCACGTGATCGCCTACCGCGAGGCGGGCCCCGCCGACGCCCCCGTCCTGCTCCTGCTGCACGGCTTCCCGAGCAGCTCGCACATGTTCCGGGACCTGCTGCCGCTGCTCGCCGACCGCTATCGCCTGATCGCCCCGGACCACCTCGGCTTCGGCCGCTCGGACGCCCCGGCGGCCGCCGGCTTCCCGTACTCCTTCGACCGGCTGGCCGAGATCACCGGGGAGTTCACCGAGCGGCTCGGCCTCAAGGAGTACGCGCTCTACATCCAGGACTACGGCGCCCCGATCGGTCTGCGCCTGGCGCTCGCGCACCCCGAACGGGTGACCGCGATCATCACGCAGAACGGCAACGCCTACGAGGAGGGGCTGGGCGCGGACGCCTGGGCGCCGGTGCTCGCGCTGATCGCGGAGCGCACACCCGGGACGGAGGCGCCGGTCCGGGCGATCAGCAGCCCGGACGGGATCCGGTGGCAGTACCTGACCGGCGTGGCGGACCCGACCCTGGTCAGCCCGGACGCCTACGAACACGACGCGGCCCTGATGGCCCGCCCCGGCCAGGCGGAGATCCAGCTCGACCTGATCTCCGACTACGGCTCCAACTTCGCGCTCTACCCGGCGTTCCAGGAGTACTTCCGCACCAGCCGGGTCCCGCTCCTGGCGGTCTGGGGCGCGGGCGACGAGATCTTCGTCCCCGAGGGCGCCCTCGCCTTCCGCCGCGACCTCCCGGGCGCCGAGATCCATCTGCTCCCCACCGGACACTTCGCCCTGGAGACGCACGCGGCCCCGATAGCGGCCCTGATCCGGGACTTCCTCGGCCGGATCTGACGGCCGCGGACGGGGAAGCGGATCACCCGCACGACTGATACTCCGCGCGGCGTGCCACATCGGGCTCCGGCACAGGGAACGGTGACGTCATGAGCGACACGACCAGCAAGGCACTGCTCGAGGGCGGCCCGGACGACCTGCCCGAACGGATCGTCCCCGCCCCGGACCCCGGATCGGACGTGAAGATCGAGCTGCGCGGTGGATACGAACACTTCAGGGCGACCACGCGCCACGCGGACTCGCCGGAGGGCAGGCTGCCCGTGTACGAGTGGTGGGAGCGGACGGAGTTCCCCGGTTAGCGCCGAGGCGCGGGGCGGGGACACGGGCGCGCCCGCGGAACTGGAACCGCCCCCGCTCCACGGACGGGGGAGACCGTGGGGCGGGGGCGGAGTGGGTGACGGGCGGCCGGCCCGGGGGCCGGCGGCCGCGTTCGGCTGTCAGCCCATGTGCGGGTAGCCGTAGTCGGTCGGCGGGACCAGCGTCTCCTTGATGGCGCGGGTCAGCGTCCAGCGCATCAGGTTCTGCGGGGCGCCCGCCTTGTCGTTGGTGCCGGAGGCACGGCCGCCGCCGAAGGGCTGCTGGCCGACGACGGCGCCGGTCGACTTGTCGTTGATGTAGAAGTTGCCCGCCGCGTAGCGGAGCTTGTCCATCGTGTACGCGGCCGCCGCGCGGTCGCCGGAGATGACCGCGCCGGTGAGCGCGTAGTCGGACGCCGACTCCATCTGGGTCAGCATCTCGTCGTACTTGTCGTCCTCGTAGACGTGCACGGCGAGGAAGGGGCCGAAGTACTCGGTCGTGAAGACCTCGTTCTCCGGGTCCGTGCACTCGACGACGGTCGGGCGCACGAAGTAGCCGACGGAGTCGTCGTACGTGCCGCCCGCGACGATCGTGCAGGTCGGGTCGGCCTTCGCGCGGTCGATGGCCGCCTTGTTCTTGGCGAACGAGCGCTCGTCGATGACCGCGCCGATGAAGTTCGACAGGTCGGTGACGTCACCCATGGTCAGGTAGTCCACCTCGGCCGCGAACTCCTCCTTGAAACCGGAGTTCCAGATGGAGGCCGGGACGTAGGCGCGGGAGCTCGCCGAGCACTTCTGGCCCTGGTACTCGAAGGAACCGCGGGTCAGGGCGGTCTTGAGGACCGCGCGGTCGGCCGACGGGTGGGCGACGACGAAGTCCTTGCCGCCGGTCTCGCCGACCAGACGCGGGTAGGAGCGGTACTTCTCGATGTTGTTGCCGACCGTCTTCCACAGGTACTGGAAGGTCTTGGTCGAGCCGGTGAAGTGGATGCCGGCGAGGTCGCGGTGCTCCAGGGCGACCTTGGAGACCTCGATGCCGTCACCGGTGACGAGGTTGATGACGCCCTTGGGCAGGCCCGCCTCCTCCAGGAGCTGCATCAGCAGCACGGCGGCGTGGGTCTGCGTCGGGGACGGCTTCCACACGACGACGTTGCCCATGAGCGCCGGAGCGGTGGGCAGGTTGCCCGCGATCGCGGTGAAGTTGAAGGGCGTGATCGCGTAGACGAAGCCCTCCAGCGGACGGTGGTCCATGCGGTTCCACACGCCCGGGGAGTTCGCCGGCGGCTGCTCGGCGAGGATCTGGCGGGCGTAGTGGACGTTGAAGCGCCAGAAGTCGACGAGCTCGCAGGGGGTGTCGATCTCGGCCTGCTGGGCGGTCTTCGACTGGCCGAGCATGGTGGAGGCGGCCAGCGTCTCGCGCCAGGGCCCGGCCAGCAGCTCGGCGGCGCGCAGGATGATCGCGGCGCGGTCGTCGAAGGACATCGCGCGCCAGGCGGGGGCGGCGGCGAGGGCCGCGTCCACGGCGTCCTGGGCGTCCGCCTGCGTGGCGTTGGCGTACGTACCGATGCGCGCCTTGTGGTTGTGCGGCTGCACGACGTCGAAACGCTCGCCGCCGCCCATCCGCTTCTCGCCGCCGATGGTCATCGGCAGGTCGATCGGGTTCTCGGCCAGCTCCTTGAGCCTGGCCTCCAGGCGGGCACGCTCGGGCGAGCCGGGGGCGTAGCCGTGCACCGGCTCGTTGACGGGGGTGGGGACCTGGGTCACAGCGTCCATTTTTTCCGTAACTCCTTGAGTCGAGCGGGTGGTTCGGTCTCAGCCCTTGGTGAGGATCGAGCGCGCGAAGAAGAGCAGGTTGGCCGGCTTCTCCGCCAGGCGCCGCATGAAGTAGCCGTACCAGTCGGTGCCGTACGCGGTGTACACGCGCATGCGGTGGCCCTCGGCGGCGAGCCGCACGTGCTCGTCGCTGCGGATGCCGTACAGCATCTGGAACTCGTACTCGTCCAGTTTGCGCCCGGCCGTCCGCGCCAGCTCCTGCGCGATGGAGATGAGGCGCGGGTCGTGGGACCCGATCATCGGGTAGCCCTCGCCCTCCATCAGGATCTTCAGGATGCGGACGTACGCCTTGTCGGTCTCGGACTTCTGCTGGTACGCGACCTCGGCGGGCTCCTTGTAGGCGCCCTTCACCAGACGGACGCGGCTGCCGCTCTCGGCGAGGCGGCGGGCGTCGGCCTCGGTGCGGAACAGGTAGGCCTGGATCACACAGCCGGTCTGCGGGAAGTCCTTCCGCAGCTCCTCGTGGATGGCGAACATCGAGTCGAGGGTGGTGTGGTCCTCGGCGTCCAGCGTGACGGTGGTGCCGATGGCGGCGGCGGCCTCGACGACCGGGCGGACGTTGGCCAGGGCCAGCTCGTGGCCGCCCTCCAGGGCCTGTCCGAACATCGACAGCTTGACCGACATCTCGGCCTTGGTGCCGAGGCCGAGCTCCTTGAGTCGGCCGATCAGCTCCAGGTACGCGTCACGGGCGGCGTACGACTGCTCGGGGGTCGTGATGTCCTCGCCGACGACGTCCATCGTGACCTCCAGGCCCTTGCCCGTGAGGTCCTTGATGATCGGGACGACCTGGTCGACGGTCTCACCCGGGATGAAGCGGTCGACGACCGGCTTGGTCACCGGGGCGGCCGAGATCAGACGGCGCATCTTGTCGCTGCGCGAGGCGGCGAGAATCACGGGACCCAGCACGGGGCACCTCCACAACGAAGTCAGCAGGAGGCCGAATCCCGACGATTCGGGTACGGCACGGAGAACCACCGTGAAACCTAGGGATATCTCCGATCCTGGGCCATCGACAGCTGTCACGCATCCCTGCCCCGGATCTCAGACATATGTATGAAGGGCTCGCGGAAATGCGCGAGAATGCCGGGGTGAGCGGTGAACACAGAGGCGACTACCAAGAGCTGGTCGACGAGATCTCGGCGCTCCTCGGCGTCCCGGCGACACTGGAGAACCGCGATTTCGAGCTGATCGCCTTCGGCGCGTACGACAGCGAGGGCGACCTCGACCCGTCCGCCCTGGACCCCGTGCGCACCCGCTCGATCCTCACCCGGCGGTCCACCGCCGCGGTCCGCACCTGGTTCGAGGGCTTCGGCATCACCCGCGCGACCGGACCCGTCCGCATCCCGCCGACCCCCGAGGCCGGGGTCTACCGCGGGCGGATCTGTCTGCCGGTACGCCATCGGGGCGTCGTCCTCGGCTACGTCTGGCTGCTGGAGGACGACCCGGGCCCCACCGACGCCCAGCTGGCCGGGGCCATGCAGGTGGCCTCCCGCATCGGCGCGCTGCTCGCGGACGAGGCCCAGGCCGGTGCGGATCTCACCCGCGAGCTGCGAGCCGTCCTGACCGCCGAGCGCGGCTGGCAGCTGGACATGGCGGTGGCCGAGCTGCGCACGGCGCTCGGCCCGCGCGGCGAGGGTCTGCACACGGTGGTGTGCGTGGCACCGTGGCCCTCGGCCGACCCGGACGACGCGCCTTCCGCCCGTTCGGTGCCGGGGGCGACCGCGCTGTGCACCATCCCGTGGGGCACCACCGCCCAGAGCCTGGCCCTGCTGGTCCGGCTGCGCTCGCCGGACGTCCTGACCCCGGCACTGACGGCGGCCGGCCGGTTCGTACGGGAGGCCGCGGGCGTCCGTACCGGGGGCGCCGCCCCCGGCGGCGGTCCAGGGCCCTCCTCCCCCGGTGGCGGTCCCGCGGGGGCCTCCCCCGACGGGACGGTGGCCGCCGGGGTCGCCGGGGCCCGGGAGGGGCTCGGGGAGCTGGGGGCCGCCTGGCGCGAGGCGGCCGCGGCCGCGCGCGCGGTGCTGGCCGAGCCCCGGCTCGGTCCCGTCGCCGAGTGGGGCGCGATCGGCCCCTTCCGGCTCCTCACCGCGCTGCCGCCGGACGCGGCCCACGACCCCGCCGTGAGCACCCTGTTGGGCAACGCCCACCGTGAACTCGCGCGCACGGCCGAGGTGTTCCTCGACCGGGCGGGCCAGGCCGGGCGAACGGCGGCCGAGTTGGGCATCCACCGCCAGACGCTCTACTACCGCCTGTCCCGCGTGGAGCAGCTCACCGGCCTCGACCTGGACGACGGCGAGGACAGGCTGCTGCTGCACATGGCACTGAAGGGGGCACGGCTCTAGGCGGTCTCGCCGGTCTCGCCGGTCTCGCCGGTCAGCAGGTCGGCGACGGCCGCCACGCCCTCGGCGATCGCCCGCTCCCCCACGTCACCGAAGCCGAGCACGAGCCGGGGCGGTGTCGTCGCCCCGTCGGCGCGGCACGGGCTCATGCCGTACAGGCCGACGGAGCGTTCCCGGGCCGCGGCGACGAGCGAGCGTTCGTCGACGGCCGGTCCCAGGTGCAGGACCGCGTGGAACCCGGCGGCCAGCCCGGTGAGCCGGACCCCGGGAGCGTGCGCGGCCAGCGCGTCGACCAGGGCGGTGCGCCGGTCCGCGTAGACCGTGCGCATCCGGCGCAGATGGCGGTCGTGGCGACCGGACTCGATCAGCTTGGCCAGGGCGAGCTGGTCGAGGGTCGGGGAGCCGCGGTCGGCGAGGCGCTTGGCCTCCGCCAGCGGGGCGGCGAGCGCCGGCGGACACAGGATCCAGCCGATGCGCAGCGCCGGGGCGAGCGACTTGCTGACGGTGCCGATCGACACGACCCGGTCCGCCGCCAGCCCCTGGAGGGCACCCACCGGCTCCCGGTCGTAGCGGAACTCGGCGTCGTAGTCGTCCTCGATGACGTACGCGTCCCGCCGCATGGCCCACTCGATCAGGGCGATCCGCCGGTCGGGGGCGAGGACGACGCCGGTGGGCCACTGGTGGGCCGGGGTGACGACGACGGCGCGGGCCCCGGTCGCGTCGAGCGCGCGGACGTCGACGCCGCCCTCGTCGACCGGCACGGGCACGGCCTGAAGACCCGCTGCAGCGGCGGCGGCCGACGCGGTGGCGGGACCGCCCGGATCCTCGTACGCCACCCCCCGCACCCCGGCGAGCGCCAAGGCGCGCAGCGTCAGCCCGAGCCCCTGCGCGTAGCCGGAGCAGACGACGATCCGCTCGGGATCGGCCGCGGCCGCCCGCACCCGGCGCAGATATCCGGCCACGACCTCGCGCAGCGCCGAACTCCCGCGCGGATCGCCGTAGTCGAGATCCGAGGTCGGCATCGCGCGGGCCGCCTCGCGGGTCGCCCAGAGCCAGTCGGCGAGCGGAAAGCTTCCCAGGTCCGGTACGCCGTGCCGGAAATCGGCGATCAGGCGCGGGGCGGTCCGGCCCCGGGAAGCGGGCGCGGGCGGCACGTGCGCCCCCGCGGCGACCCGGGTGGCGGAGCCGACGCGGGTCACCAGGTAGCCCTCCGCCTGGAGTTGGGCGTAGCAGTCCTGGACGAGGCCGCGCGACAGACCGAGTTCGCGGGCGAGTCCGCGGGAGGAGGGAAGCCGTTCCCCGGCGCCGAGGCGGCCCGTGCGGATCGCGTCGCGCACCTGCCGCTCGAGCTGGGCACGCAGGTGCTCGCCGCTGTCACGGTCGACGGACAGCAGCAGCTCGGGGGACGAACCGGCCCACTGCAACGGCATGGAATTGGAGCTTACCGGCGGTCCGGCCGGAACCTAGCGTCGTTCCCATGACGCCTTCCTCGCCACGACGGCCCTCCCGGCCGGCCGCGCGGACGCCGGTCCCGGCACCCGCGCCGTCCTCGGCCGTTTCCCCGGCGCCCCACCCCGCCCCGCCCCCGGTGCACGCGCCCGCCACGACACCGGAGGACCCCGCGCTCACGGCGGACCCTTCCGCCGCTCCGGCGGCCGTGACGGCTCCGGACGACGGGTCCGCCCGCCGGCCACCGCTGCTCACCCGGCCCCTGATGCTTCGTTTCGTGAGCATGATCGGGGCGTCGGTGAGCTTCTTCCTGCTGCTGTCGGCCGTCCCCGTCTACGCCACGGCGTCGGGGGCGGGCCCGGCCACCGGCGCGCTGATGCTGGCCACCGTGCTCGGCGAACTGGGCGCTCCCCGCCTGGTCGCGCGCTACGGCTACCGGGCCGCGCTGGCCGCCGGCCTCGCGCTGCTCGGGGCTCCGGCGCTCGTGCTGACCCTCTCGCACTCGCTCGCGTGGATCGTGCCGGTCTGCCTGGTCCGCGGCCTCGGCTTCGCTCTGACGCTGGTGGCCGGCGGGGCGCTGACCGCCTCGCTGATCCCGGCCGAGCGGCGGGGTGAGGGGCTGGCGCTGGTGGGCGTGGTCTCGGGCGTGCCGTCCCTGATCGCCCTGCCGCTGGGCGTGTGGCTGGCCGGGCGCGTGGGCTTCACCCCGGTCGCCCTCGTCGCGGGCGCGGCCGCGCTCGCCGCCGTCGCGTCGGTGCCGGCCCTGCCCGGCCGGGAGCGGCCGTCGGAGAAGCCCGTCGGGATGGCGGCGGCGCTGCGCACGGGCGGCCTGGCCCGGCCGGCGGCCGTCTTCGCGACGACGGCTCTGGCGACCGGGATCATCGTCACCTTCCTGCCGCTGGCGGTCCGCGGCGCCGCCTCCGCGGTCGTCGCCGTGGCCCTCCTCGTGCAGCCCGCCGCGTCGACCTCGGCCCGGTGGGCGGCGGGCCGGTACGGCGACCGGCACGGACCCGCGGGGCTCGTGCTGCCGGGCCTGCTCCTGTCGGCCGCCGGGATGCTGATCACCGCGTTCACCGGGAGCGCGGTCGCCGTTCTGGCCGGGGTGGCCGTCCTCGGAGTCGGCTTCGGCATCGCCCAGAACGCGACGCTGAGCCTGATGTACGCACGGGTCCCCGCCTCCGGCTACGGCACGGTGAGCGCGCTGTGGAACCTCGCCTACGACGGCGGCATGGGCGTCGGCGCCGTCGGCTTCGGCGTCCTGGCGGCACCGGTGGGGTACGCGGCGGCCTTCGCCGTCACCGGCGCCCTGATGCCGGTGGCCCTGATCCCGGCCCTCCGGGACCTGCGCGCCCCGGTTCCCCGGGGATGAACGCGAGCGGTCACTCCGTCGCGCGCACCCCCGCCATCACCCGCCGCAGCCCCTCGGTCAGGTCCTTCGCGTCGGTGGCCGAGTCCGGGTCGAAGAGCCACTGCACGCTGAGACCGTTGAGCAGGACCTGGTAGAAGCCGCCGAGCGAGCGCATCGTGGCGTCGTCGACGTCGGCCTCCGATCCTCCGGCCAGCATCGGGACGAGCCCGCGGCGGCCCTCGTCCGAGGCCTTCGCCAGGTGTTCGCGGACCGTGGGCAGCCGGTCCGAGTTGGTGATCACCTCGAAGGTGAGCATCCAGATGGGCCGGTCCTCGACGAAGGAGCGGGTGATGCTCTCCCAGGCCTCCTGGAAGCGTTCCAGGGAGCCGGGCGCGCTCGCCGTGTCGGTCATCGCGAACGCACCGAACGTGTCACCCACGTTGGAGATGAGATCCACGTACGCCGCGGCAAGCAGCGCGTCCTTCGATCCGTAGTGGTAGCCGATGGACGCCAGGTTCGTCCCCGACTCCTTGACGATGTCGCGCGCCGTGGTGCGCACGAAGCCCTTCTCCAGCAGGCAGCGCTTGGCGCCTTCGAGCAGATCCTCACGGTGTCCCATGCCGGCCAGCCTACCCCCGATTCAGACAACCGTCCCATACGTACGTCAAGGACGAGCGTGTGAAACGCTCGTCTTAAACGCACGTACTAGACAAGCGTTTAAGACGTGCGTACAGTCCCTGCCATGACGAACCCGACGAGCACGACTCCCGCCTCCGGCGCCCCCGGCGCCCTGGCCGGCCGCCGCGAATGGACCGCCCTCGGCGTCCTGATGCTTCCGCTGCTCCTGGTCTCGATGGACGTCTCCGTCCTCTACTTCGCGATCCCCTCGATCAGCGCGGACCTGGAGCCGAGCGGCACCCAGCAGCTGTGGATCTTCGACATCTACGCGTTCGTGCTCGCCGGCCTGCTGATGACCATGGGCTCCCTCGGCGACCGCATCGGGCGCCGCAAGCTGCTCCTGTTCGGCGCCGCCGCGTTCGGCACCGCCTCGGTGCTCGCCGCCTACGCGGACAGCGCCGAGATGCTGATCGCGGCCCGCGCGGTCCTCGGCGTGGGCGGCGCGACCCTGATGCCGTCGACGATGGCGATCATCCGGACGATGTTCACCGACCCCGGACAGCGCACGAAGGCGATCGGCCTGTGGTCCGGCGTCATGACCGGCGGCATCGCCCTCGGTTCGGTGATGAGCGGAGTCCTCGTCCAGTACTTCTGGTGGGGCTCGGTCTTCCTGGTCAACCTGCCCGCGATGGCGCTGCTGCTGGTCCTCGGCCCGTTCCTGCTGCCCGAGTCCAAGAACCCCGAGCCGGGCCGCTTCGACCTGCTCAGCGTTCCGCTGTCGATGGCCGCCGTCCTGCCGGTGATCTACGGCATCAAGGAGATCCCGTCCGAGGGCTGGAGGACCGAGTACGTCGTCTCGGTCCTCGTCGGCCTGGTCTTCGCCGCCCTGTTCGTCCGCCGCCAGCGCACCGCGAAGTCCCCGCTGATCTCCCCCGCCGTGTTCCGCGGCCGCGGCTTCGCACCCGCGGTCGTCCTCAACCTGATCTCGTCCTTCGGCATGCTGGGCTCGGCGTTCTTCACCACCCAGTACCTCCAGTCGGTGCTCGGGAAGAGTTCCATGGCGGCCGCCCTGTGGTCCCTGCTCCCCACCGTCCTGGTCGGTGTGGCCGCGCCGGTCGCCGCGCAGCTCGTGCAGAAGGGCGTCCACCGCGCCCACGTCGTCTCCGGCGGATTCGTCGTCGCCGCCTGCGGCTACGGCCTGCTGGCCCTCGCCGGCACCGACTCCCTGTGGCTCGTGCTGGCCGGCGCGGGCGTCCTGGCCTCCGGCATCGTCACCGTGATGTCGCAGATGATGGACCTGGCCCTCGGCACCGTGCCCCTCGGCAACGCGGGCGCCGCCGCCTCCCTGCTGGAGACCGGCGCCGAGTTCGGCGGCGCCCTCGGCATGGCGGTCCTCGGCTCCATCGGCACGGCGGTCTACCGCCACGACGTCCCGGCCGGCGTCCCCGCCGCGGCCCACGAGACGCTGGGCGGCGCGCTGGCCGTGGCCGACGGGCTGCCGGGCGACGCCGGACAGGCACTGGCCGCCGCCGCGCGGGAGGCGTTCACCCACGGCATGCAGGCGGCGGCCGTCGCCGGCGCGGTCCTGCTGCTGGGCGCCGCCGCCCTCACCACGGTGAGCCTGCGCAAGGTGACGGTGCGCGAGGGCGGCGACGGCCCCGACGCCGGTGCGGGCGAGCCGCTCCCCACGGCGGCGTCCGGGCAGGGAAACGGCCTGACGACCGCCTGACACCACCCACCGGGCGCACGACGCCCCGAACCCCCGCCCGCCGGGCGGGCCGGAGCATTCCGGCCCGCCCGGCACCGGCATGTGCCCGGAGGGACCACCGCGCGCGGTGACGGCCCTCGAACCGGCTCCCGGGCCGGTCCCCGATCAGGTCGGCGACGCCGGGGAGTTGTCGGCGGGGCGTGCCAGGATGGGCCTGTGACACAGACATTCGGTACGCCGTTCATCGGCCGGGGTGACGAACTCGCCCGGCTCACCGGCGTGCTGGAGCGCGCCCGGAGCGGCGAGCCGCGCGCGGTCCTGGTGGCCGGGGACGCCGGCGTCGGCAAGACCCGCACCCTCACGGAGGCCGCGGCGCACGCGGCCGCCGCCGGGACGACGGTCCTGACCGGGCACTGCGTGGACCTCGGCGACGTGGGCCTGCCCTACCTCCCGTTCACGGAGATCCTGGGCGCGGCGGCGGCCGACGACCGCTTCGCCCCGGCGTTCGCGGCCCATCCGGAGGTGGACCGGCTGACCGGCTCCGGTCCGGGCGCCGGCGGCGCACCCGACCCCGGCGGCCGGCTGCGGCTCTTCGAGGCCGTCGCGGGTCTCCTCGCCGACCTGGCCGACGTCACCCCGCTCCTGCTGATCCTCGAGGACCTCCACTGGGCGGACCAGTCCTCCCGCGACCTGCTCCGCTTCCTGCTCAGCCGGGGCGTGCTCCAGCGGCCCTCCCCCGGCGACCCCGCCCGACGCCTCGCGGTCTTCGCCTCGTACCGCGCGGACGACCTGCACCGCCGCCACCCGCTGCGCCCCCTGCTCGCCGAGCTGATCAGGCTGCCGGCCGTCGACCGGCTGGAGCTGCGGCCGATGGCCGACGCCGACGTGGCCCGGCTCGTGCGCGCGCTGCGCACCGGCCCGGTCTCCGACACCACGGTCCACCGCATCGTCGAGCGCGCCGAGGGCAACGCCTTCTACGCCGAGGAGCTGCTCGCCGCGCTGCCCGGTGACGACGCCCCCGTCTCCCCCGCCATGCCCAGCGGGCTGGCCGACGTCCTGCTCATCCGCATCGAGCAACTCTCCGACACCGCCCAGCAGGTGCTGCGCACGGCTGCCGTCGCGGGGCGCCGCGTCGAACACGACCTGCTGCGCAGTGCCGTACAACTCCCGGACGACGAACTGGAGTCGGCGCTGCGCGAGGCCGTCGGACACCAACTCCTGGTGCCCGGGGACGATGCGACGTACTCGTTCCGTCACGCGCTCACCCGCGAGGCCGTGTACGCGGACCTGCTGCCCGGTGAACGGGTGCGGCTGCACAGCCAGTTCGCCCGGCTCCTCGCCGGGCAGGCCCGTTCGGCGAAGAACGCGGCGGAGCGCGCCCACCACTCGCGCGAGAGCCACGACCTGACCGACGCGCTCACCGCCTCCCTCGAAGCCGCCGATCACGCCCAGCGCGTCGGCGCGCCCGCCGAGGAGCTGCGCCATCTGGAGACCGCCCTCGAACTGTGGCCCGCGGTGGACGCCGGCGCCCGCCCCGACGGCGGCACGGTCACCCTCACCCTGCGCGCCTCCTCCGCCGCCGCCAGCGCCGGCGAGATGCACCGCGCGGTCCACCTCACCCGCGACGCGCTCGCCAGGGCGGGCTCGGACACCGACTCCGAGCTCGCCGCCCGGGTCCGGTACACCCTCGCGGGCAACCTGATGCGGATCGACAGCCTGAAGGACGCCTTCACGTACAGCAGCGAGGCGCTCGCCCTGATCCCCGCCGATCCGCCCTCGAACACCTGGGTGTGGGCGGCGGCGACCCATGTCATGGCGGCCCGCCACGTGGGGCGGGCGGGGGACGCCGAGCGGGTGGCGCGGCAGGCGCTCGCCACCGCCGAACAGCTCGGGCTGGCCGACGCCCAGGCCGACCTGATGATCTCCCTGGTCGGCCTGGACCCCGACAACCGGCGCACCCCGAAGGGCCGCGAACGCCTGCGCCGGGCCCGTGAACTGGCCCACGGCGCGGGGAACTTCCCGGTGGAGATGCGGGCGCTGTTCAGCCTCGCCATCGGGGCTTACGAATCCGGTGATCTGGAGGAGTGCCTGACCTGGCTCGGCGACGGAGTGGACCGCGCCCGTCGCGCCGGCCTCCTCTCCTCGCCGTACGCCCTCGAACTGCGCTATCTCCAGTCACTGGTGTTCTACACGCTGGGCCGCTGGGACGCGTGCGCGCGAGCGGCCGCCGACGACGCCGAACTGCTGCCGGCGGCGGCCGGGTTCGCGACGGGCCCCGCCCTGTACGTCGCCCTGGCCCGCGGCGAGCACGAGGCGGCCGTCGCCGGAGCCCGCGCCCTGCTCGACCGGCCGTTCGACTGGATGTCGACGCTCGTCGCGAGCATCGTGCTGACCGACGCGGCGGCCCACTCCGGCGACGCCGAGGAGGCCGTGCGGCGGCTGCGCGCCGCGACCGAGGCCCTCACGGACGCCTCCGGCACCGGCCCGCCGCCCGTCGTGGTGCGACTCGCCGCGCTCGCCCTGTCGGCGGTCGCGGACGCGGCCGAGGAGGCGCGCCGCGGCGGCGACCCGGCCGGCGGCGCGCGCTGGGCGGACACCGCGACGGAGCTGGTGGAGCTGGCCAGGACCACGGCGGCGCACGGCGGGAAGGACGACGAGCAGGGCCCCGAGGGCCTGGCCTGGCTCGCCCGTGCCGAGGCGGAAGGGCTGCGGGCCCGCACCGGCCCGGACGTCGCGGCCTGGGAGCGGGCCGTGACGGCGTTCGGCTACGGCGATCCGTACGAACTGGCCCGCAGCAGACGGCGGTTCGCGGAAGCCCTGCTCGCGGCGGGACTCCGCGAGGAGGCCGCCGAGCAGGCCCGCGCGGCCCATGAGAGCGCCGTGCGCCTCGGTGCCGTACCGCTGCGCGAGGCCCTGGAAACACTTCTGCGGCGCGGCCGGCTCACCGAGTCCCCGGCGGCCGGGGAGCGCATCGCCGCGCTGACCGCCCGGGAGAGCGACGTGCTGCGGCTGCTCGGCCACGGGCGCACCAACCGCCAGATCGGCGAGGAGCTGTTCATCAGCGGCAAGACGGCGAGCGTCCACGTCTCCAACATCCTCGCCAAGCTGGGGGCCGCGAGCCGTACCGAGGCCGTGGCCATCGCCTACCGCGAGGGTCTGATCGCCCCGGAGACGACACCGTCCCCGTGATCCGCGAGACGGCCGAGGGCCGGGACACCAGCGGGTGTCCCGGCCCTCGGCCGTCGTACGGGAAGCCGTCGCGGCGCGGCCTCAGACCAGGTTGACCGACCGCGCCGAGGTCGCGCCGATCTCCTCGGACAGCTCGGTGAGGACGCTCTGCGGCACCGTGTCGTCGACCGTGAGGACCGCGAGGGCCTCGCCGCCGACGGCCGCGCGGGCGACCTGCATGCCGGCGATGTTGATGCCGGACTCGCCGAGGATGCGGCCGACGGTGCCGACGACACCGGGACGGTCCTCGTAGCTCAGCACGACCATGTGGTCGGCGAGCGCCAGGTCCACGTCGTACTCGCCGACGGCGACGATCTTCTGCAGGTGCTTCGGGCCGGCCAGCGTGCCGGAGACCGCGACCTCCTGGCCGTCGCTCAGCGTGCCGCGCACGGTGACCACGTTGCGGTGGTCGGGGGACTCCGAGCTCGTGGTCAGCCGGACCTCGACACCGCGCTCCTGCGCGAACAGGGGGGCGTTGACGTAACTCACGGTCTCGTCGACGACGTCCTCGAACACGCCCTTGAGCGCGGAGAGTTCGAGCACCTTGACGTCGTGCTGGGTGATCTCGCCGTACACCTCGACGTCGAGGCGGACCGCGACCTCGCCCGCGAGGGCGGTGAAGATGCGGCCGAGCTTCTCGGCGAGCGGCAGCCCCGGCTTCACGTCCTCGGCGATCACGCCGCCCTGGACGTTGACCGCGTCCGGGACGAGCTCACCGGCGAGGGCGAGGCGCACCGAGCGGGCGACGGAGATGCCGGCCTTCTCCTGGGCCTCGTCCGTGGAGGCGCCGAGGTGCGGGGTGCAGACGACCTCGTCGAGCTCGAACAGCGGGGAGTCCGTGCAGGGCTCCTTCGCGTACACGTCGAGGCCGGCGCCGGCGACGCGGCCCTCCTTGAGCGCCGAGTACAGCGCCGCCTCGTCGACGATCCCGCCGCGCGCGGCGTTGACGATCCGCACCGTCGGCTTGACCTTGTGCAGGGCCTCGTCACCGATGAGACCGAGGGTCTCGGGGGTCTTCGGCAGGTGCACGGTGATGAAGTCCGAGACCTCGAGCAGCTCGTCGAGGGTGAGGACCTTCACGCCCATCTGCGCGGCCCGCGCGGGCTGGATGTAGGGGTCGTAGGCGACGACCTTCATGCCGAACGCCGACATGCGCTGCGCGACGAGCGCGCCGATGCGGCCGAGGCCGACGACACCGAGGGTCTTCTCGGCGAGCTCGACACCGGTGTACTTGCTGCGCTTCCACTCGCCGTTCTTCAGCGCCGTGTTGGCCTGCGGGATGTGGCGCGCGGTGGCGAGGAGCAGACCGCAGGCCAGCTCGGCCGCGGTCACGATGTTGGAGGTGGGGGCGTTGACGACCATCACGCCGGCCTTGGTGGAGGCGGAGACGTCGACGTTGTCCAGGCCGACGCCGGCTCGTGCGACGACCTTCAGCTTCTTGGCGGCGGCTACGGCCTCGGCGTCGACCTTGGTGGCCGAGCGGATGAGGATGGCGTCGACGTCGGCGATGGCGGGCAGCAGCTCGGCGCGGTCCGCGCCGTTGCAGTGCCGGATCTCGAAGTCCGGGCCCAGGGCGTCTACGGTCGCGGGCGACAGCTCTTCAGCGATGAGTACGACAGGTTTCGAGCTCACGTGAGTCCTCACAAGTCCAATGCGGACGGCCGTCCCGACGGCCGCAGGCGGTGGAGGGTTTTAGCGGCCCCGGAATGTACCTGCACTTCTTGGTGGGGTCGCTCGAGCCGCGTGGAAGACGCACGACGCTGTGGGCCTGACGCGTTGGTGATGTGGAGCAGTGTAGTGGCGCCGGAGAGGTCGTCCTGCGCCTCTGCGGAAGGATCACCCTCCCGTGGCTGGACGGGATGTCCAACACCGCGCCCACGGGTGTTACCCGGGGTTCGACGAAGGGCCGGAGCATGCCGCCCCGGCCCCCGTCGCAGGGCTTACGCCTCGTCGTCGTTGACCCACGACATGAGCTTGCGCAGCTCCTTGCCGGTGGTCTCCAGGAGGTGGTTCTCGTCCTGGGTCTTGTACTCGTTGTACTTCTTCAGGCCCGAGTGGTACTCGTCCATCCAGTTACGGGCGAACGTGCCGTCCTGGATCTCGGCGAGGACCTTCTTCATCTCGGCCTTGGTGGCGTCCGTGATGATGCGCGGGCCGGTGATGTAGTCGCCCCACTCGGCGGTCTCGGAGACGGACCAGCGCATCTTCTCCAGGCCGCCCTCGTACATGAGGTCGACGATGAGCTTCAGCTCGTGGAGGCACTCGAAGTACGCGATCTCCGGCTGGTAGCCGGCCTCGGTCAGCGTCTCGAAGCCGGCCTTGACCAGGGCGGCGGTGCCGCCGCAGAGGACCGCCTGCTCACCGAACAGGTCGGTCTCGGTCTCCTCGGTGAAGGTCGTCTTGATGACGCCGGCGCGGGTGCCGCCGATGCCCTTGGCGTACGAGAGGGCGAGCGCGAAGGCGTTGCCCGTCGCGTCCTGCTCGACGGCCGCGATGCAGGGGACGCCGCGGCCCTCCTCGTACTGGCGGCGCACGAGGTGACCCGGGCCCTTGGGGGCGACCATGCAGACGTCGATGCCGGCCGGGGGCTTGATGAAGCCGAAGCGGATGTTCAGGCCGTGGCCGAAGAACAGCGCGTCGCCGTCGTTCAGGTTGTCCTTGATGGACTCCTCGTAGACCTGGGCCTGGATCGGGTCCGGCACCAGGATCATGATGACGTCGGCCTCGGCCGCGGCCTCCGACGGGGTCACCACGCGCAGGCCCTGCTCCTCGGCCTTCGCCTTGGACTTGGAGCCTTCGTGGAGACCCACGCGGACGTCGACACCCGAGTCACGCAGGGACAGCGCGTGGGCGTGGCCCTGGCTGCCGTAGCCGATGACCGCGACCTTGCGGCCCTGGATGATGGACAGGTCTGCGTCGTCGTCGTAGAACAGCTCGGCCACTGGGGTTCTCCTTGTTTTCCGGTATTTCCGGTGTTGCGTCCCACCGTACGGCGGGCGGGGGAAGTGAAGTTCTCGGGTCTCGGCATACGGGCGGGGCGGGGTGGGCGGCCCGCCCGTACACCGGTGTCTTCCGGCTTAGGCCGACCGGTCCAGTGCCCGCAGCGACCGGTCGGTGATCGAACGCGCCCCGCGTCCGATCGCGATCGTGCCGGACTGGACCAGTTCCTTGATGCCGAAGGGCTCCAGCATCTTGAGCATGGCCTCCAGCTTGTCGGCGCCGCCGGTGGCCTCGATGGTGACGGCCTCCGGGGAGACGTCGACGGTCTTGGCCCGGAACAACTGAACGATCTCGACGATCTGCGAGCGCGTCTCGTTGTCGGCGCGCACCTTCACCAGAACGAGTTCCCGCTGAACGGCCGAACCGGGTTCCAGCTCGACGATCTTCAGGACGTTGACGAGCTTGTTGAGCTGCTTGGTGACCTGCTCGAGCGGGAGTTCCTCGATCACGTTCACCACGATGGTGATGCGGGAGATCTCGGGGTGCTCGGTGACACCGACGGCGAGGGAGTCGATGTTGAAGCCGCGCCGGGAGAACAGGGCGGTGATCCGGGCGAGGACACCGGGCTTGTTCTCGACGAGGACGGAGAGGGTGTGCTTGCTCATGGGTCTGACTCGGCTCTCTCTCAGTCGTCTTCGTTGTCGCCGAAGTCGGGGCGGACGTCCCGGGCGAACATGACCTCGTCGTTGGAGGTTCCGGCGGCGACCATCGGCCACACCATCGCGTCCTCGTGGACGATGAAGTCGACCACGACCGGGCGGTCGTTGATCGAGTTCGCCTCCTCGATCACCTTGTCGAGGTCGTCCGGGGACTCGCAGCGGATGGCGTGGCAGCCCATCGCCTCCGACAGCTTGACGAAGTCGGGGACGCGGGTGCCGGCGCTCGGCTGCTTGCCGTCCGCGTCCGGGCCGCTGTGCAGCACGGTGTTGGAGTAGCGCTGGTTGTAGAAGAGGGTCTGCCACTGGCGGACCATCCCGAGGGCGCCGTTGTTGATGATGGCGACCTTGATCGGGATGTTGTTCAGGGCGCAGGTGGTGAGTTCCTGGTTGGTCATCTGGAAGCAGCCGTCGCCGTCGACCGCCCAGACCGTGCGGTCCGGCTGTCCGGCCTTGGCGCCCATCGCGGCCGGGACCGCGTAGCCCATCGTTCCGGCGCCGCCGGAGTTCAGCCAGGTCGAGGGCTGCTCGTACTGGATGTAGTGGGCGGCCCACATCTGGTGCTGGCCGACGCCGGCCGCGAAGATCGTGCCCTTGGGGGCGAGCTGTCCGATGCGCTCGATGACCTGCTGCGGGGACAGCTGGCCGTTGTCGGGCTGCTCGTAGCCGAGCGGGTAGGTCTCGCGCCAGCGGTTGAGGTCGCTCCACCAGGCGGTGTAGTCGCCGGCGTTGCCCTCGCTGTGCTCCTTCTGGACCGCCTGGACCAGATCGGCGATGACCTCGCGGGCGTCTCCGACGATCGGCACGTCGGCGGCGCGGTTCTTGCCGATCTCGGCCGGGTCGATGTCGGCGTGGACGATCTTGGCGAAGGGGGCGAAGCTGTCCAGCTTGCCGGTGACGCGGTCGTCGAAGCGGGCTCCGAGGGCGACGATCAGGTCGGCCTTCTGCAGCGCGGTGACGGCGGTGACCGAACCGTGCATGCCCGGCATTCCCACGTGCAGCGGGTGGCTGTCGGGGAACGAGCCCAGCGCCATCAGGGTGGTGGTGACGGGTGCTCCGGTGAGTTCCGCGAGGACCTTCAGCTCGGCGGTGGCGTGTGCCTTGAGGACACCTCCGCCGACGTACAGCACGGGCCGCTTCGCCTGGGACAGCAGCTTGGCGGCCTCGCGGATCTGCTTGGCGTGCGGCTTGGTCACCGGGCGGTAGCCGGGCAGGTCCTGGGTGGGCGGCCACTGGAAGGTGGTCTTGGCCTGGAGGGCGTCCTTGGCGATGTCGACGAGGACCGGGCCCGGGCGGCCGGTGGAGGCGATGTGGAAGGCCTCCGCGATCGTCCGCGGGATGTCCTCGGCCTTGGTGACCAGGAAGTTGTGCTTGGTGATCGGCATGGTGATGCCGACGATGTCCGCCTCCTGGAAGGCGTCCGTGCCGATCGCCTTGGACGCGACCTGCCCGGTGATCGCCACGAGCGGCACCGAGTCCATGTGGGCGTCGGCGATCGGGGTGACCAGGTTGGTCGCGCCGGGGCCGCTGGTCGCCATGCAGACCCCGACCTTGCCGGTGGCCTGCGCGTAGCCGGTGGCCGCGTGGCCGGCGCCCTGCTCGTGGCGCACGAGCACGTGCCGCACCCTGCGGGAGTCCATCAGCGGGTCGTACGCCGGAAGGATCGCACCGCCGGGAATGCCGAATACGGTCTCGGCCCCGACCTCCTCGAGCGAGCGGATGAGGGACTGCGCACCCGTGACGTGCTCGGGGGCGGACTGCTGTCCTCCGGAACGGGGCCGCGGCTGCGGATGGTGGGCCCCGGTGGCCTGCTCGGTCATCGGCATTCTCTTCTCGATGCTGAGGGTTTTTGCGACTTTTGTGCGGTGTACGACTGATGCCTGTGCAACAAAAAACCCCTCGTGCCGTGAGGCAAGCGAGGGGAGCGCGCCGGGTGCGGTCGCCGGGTGTTCCGGATCGTTCCGGTGTCCACCTGGCTTCAGCCGACGCGCTTTCCAAGTACGAGAATTCGGGTGCGCATGGCATTGACCCTCCCCCCGGCACGCACCGACTGTCAAGTGGGTGGGACGGGAGTCTCATTATGTGAGCGGAGGGCCGTTCCGCCCCCCAGGACGATGGGCACACCACTCGTATACACCCCGGCGCCGCCCCCGCCCGCGAACACCGGCTCGGCGGGGCCGTCGGGCACCGGATAGTGGCCGGAAGACAGCGCTCTGCGCAGCCGGTACTCGTCCAGGGGCCCGGAGAACGCCATGCCCTGCCCATGGGTGCAGCCCATCGCGCGCAGGGCGACGACCTGCTCCGGGAGATCCACCCCGTCGGCCACGGACTGCAGGCCCAGATCGCCGGCGATCCGCAGCAGCCCGCTGGTGATCTTGTGCAGCCGGGCGGACTCGACGACTCCCTCGACCAGGCTCCGGTCGAGACGCAGTACGTCGACGGGGAGCCGCCTCAGCGCCGTGATCGCCGCGTAGCCGCTGCCGAAGCCGTCCAGGGCGATCCGCACACCGAGACGCCTGAGCGCGTTCAGACGGCGCTCCAGCTCGTCCAGGGGGACTCTCGGATCGGTGTCGGACAGTTCGATGATCAGGCCGCCCGAGGCGAGCCCGTGCCGGGTGAGCAGGGACTCCACGGAGCCCAGCGGCATCGAGCGGTCCACCAGGCGCCGGGCGGTCGTCCGGACCGTGACCGGCACGGCGACGCCCGCGGCGGTGCGCTCGGCGGCCTGCTCGACGGCCTCGGCGAGCATCCAGCGGCCGAGTTCGGCGGTCCGCTCACCGTCCTCGGCGACCCGCAGGAACTCGGCGGGCGTGAAGAGCACCCCTTGGGAGGAACGCCAGCGCGCCTGTGCGGTGACCGACGCGATCCGGCCGTTCTCCAGCGACACCACGGGCTGGTGCAGCAGGGTGAACTCGCCGTCCTGCAGCGCGGAGCGCAGCCGGGTCGCCAGTTCCGCCTTGCGGACCACGTCCTGCTGCATCTGGGGCGCGTACAGCTCGACGCGGCCCTTGCCCGCGGCCTTGGCGCGGTACATGGCGAGGTCGGCGTTGCGCAGCAGCTCGCCGGCGCCGAGGCCCGGTTCGGCGAAGCCGACGCCGATGGACGCGGCGACCCGGACATCGTTGCCGTCGATGCAGTACGGCTGGGAGAGCCTGATCCGCAGACGGTCGGCGAGTTCCCGTACCTGCTGCTCACGAGCGGTGCGGTCGCGGCCTCCGTCGCCGACGATGAGGGCCGCGAACTCGTCCCCGCCCAGCCGGGCGGCGGTGTCGCCGTGCCGGACGGAGTCCTGGAGCCGGCGGGCGGCCTGGACGAGCAGCTCGTCCCCGGCCTGGTGCCCGATGGTGTCGTTGACGGCCTTGAAGCCGTCGAGGTCGATGAAGAGGACCGCGGTGCCCCGGTCGGTGGAGCGGCGCCCGGACAGGGCCTGCTGGACGCGCCGGGTGAACAGCGCGCGGTTGGGCAGGTCGGTGAGCGGGTCGTGCTCGGCGTTGTGCTGCAGCTGCGCCTGCAGCCGCACGCGCTCGGTGACGTCACGGCTGTTGAAGATGAGGCCGCCGTGGTGGCGGTTGACGGTGGACTCCACGTTGAGCCAGCCGCCGTCGCCGGAGTGGAACCTGCACTCGATCCGGGTGGTGGGTTCCTCGGCGTGGCTCGTCGCGAGGAAGCGCCGCACCTCGTGGACCACGCAGCCGAGGTCCTCGGGGTGGATGAGCGAGGCGAGCTCGGAGCCGACGAGTTCCTCGGCGTCGCGGCCGTAGACCCCGGCGGCGGCCGGGCTGACGTATCTCAGGATGCCGTTCGGCGCGGCGATCATGATGACGTCGCTGGAGCCCTGCACCAGGGAGCGGAAGTGGTTCTCCTTCTGGGCCAGCTCCTGGGTGAGGGTGATGTTGTCGAGCAGCATGATGCCCTGGCGCACCACGAGGGCGAGCACGACGAGACCGGCGGTGACGAGCACCACGCGGTCCACCCTGCGTCCGTTCAGGATGTTGTAGAGGATCCCCAGCGTGCAGACGGCGGCGGCCAGATAGGGCGTCAGCGCGGCCAGCGAGCCGGTGATCGGGCGGGTCGCCGCGTAGCGGCCCGGTCCGGAGACCTGGGGGTCGGCGGGCGCGGGTCCGTCGTGCCGCCGCCCGTGGGGATGCTCGGGCTCGTGGTGCCGCCCCTGGTCCTCGTGGGACCCGGGACCCTCCGCCGGGGCTCCCGGTCCGTACGGCGGACGGGCCTCCTGGGGGCCGCGGGACACGTGACTCCCCGGTGGCCCGTGCTGCCCTTCCCTGCGCTGTCCCGGGATGCCCTCGTGCACCACGCGCGCGTGCTCCTCCGAGCCCTGCTCGTCCGGTACGCGCAGGTCCGGGCCGTGGGTGTCGATGTCGCGCTCCTCCGTGCCGTGCTCGCCGATGCCGTCCTCCCCGGGCTCGTTCCCGTGCCGGGTGGCGACCCAGGGTGCGTACGCGAGGAGCAGGGAGCCGGCGAACCAGCCCGCGTCGAGGAGCTGGCCCGAGTGGTAACTGTTGTGCAGGAGGGGCGAGGTGAACAGCGCGTCGCACATCACGGTCAGGGCGAGCGCCCCGATCGCCGTGTTCACCGCCGACCGGTTCACCGACGAGCGCCTGAAGTGCAGCGCGAGCACCATGCTGACCAGCGCGATGTCCAGCAGCGGGTACGCGAGCGACAGCGCGGTGTGCGCGACGCTCGGTCCGTCGAACTTCGCGGCCTGGGCGAGCGCCAGACTCCAGGACAGGGTGAGCAGGGAGCCGCCGATCAGCCAGGCGTCCAGCGCGAGGCACACCCAGCCCGCCTTGGTGACGGGCCGTTTGGCGAGCACCAGCAGTCCGACGATGGCGGGCGGCGCGAAGCAGAGGAAGAAGAGATCGGCGTAGCTCGGGGTGGGCACGGGACGGTCGAGGACGACCTCGTACCACCCCCAGACCAGGTTTCCGAGCGAGGCCATCGCGGAGGAGAGCGCGAACAGCAGCCACGCGGGCCGAAAGCGGCTGCGGCGGCTACGGGCGTAGAGGAAGCAGGACACCGCCGCGGTGCCCGCGGCGATGCTCAGCCCGAAGTCGCCCATGACCAGCGCGAGACTCGTGGAGCCCCAGCCGAGCGCGGAACCGACGGCGTAGGCCGCGCACACCAGGGCCAGCACGAGTTGCGAGAACAGGCCCGTCCCGCCGTCGAACACCGTCCGACGGGTCAGCAGCGCTCCCGGGGAGCTCACCGGGCCCACCCTGTCCGCGCCCCGGGGTCGCGCCGGTCCCGGTGCGCCGGGTGTCCGGGCCTCCGGCGGGCCTGGTGCCTGCGGTGGTGACGGCTGCCGTGACCGCAGCTGTGCGTGGTCGCGCGCCAGGGTCGTCGGCGGCGGCCCCGCCGCGTCGGATCGTTGGTCCATAGGCCGTGCATCGCCCGTCGCCCCCCTCGCAGTCTCTGAAATCCGTCCCCGGCGCCGAACGGTGCGCGGCGCAGCCCCTGTCGGGACGATACACCAGTCTCGTCACTCAGGGACATAGTTCCTCTACTCTCCGTGACGACCAGGGACTATGCCGACACTGCCCGCATCCGGGGAACTGCGGAGCGTGCCCGAGGCGGGCGGCGAGCGAACAGGGCCTTGCTCAGGTGCCGGTGGTAAGGACCACGTTGCGCAGCGGCTCCCGGTTCACGAAGCGGGTCAGCTGATCCGCCAGCAGCCGTTTGGCGCGCGGCCAGAACGCCGAGGTCGGGCCGCCGACATGGGGGCTGATGAGCACGCCGGGCGCGTGCCACAGCGGGTGCCCCGGGGGCAGCGGTTCGGGGTCGGTGACGTCGAGGGCGGCGGTGATGCGCCCGCTCTTCAGCTCGCCGAGCAGCGCGTCCGTGTCGACGACGGGGCCGCGGGCCACGTTCACCAGGAGCGCGCCGTCCTTCATCCGGGACAGGAAGCCGGCGTCCACCAGGCCGCGGGTACCGTCCGTGAGCGGCACGGACAGGATGACGACATCGAACTCGGGCAGCAGGGACGGCAGTTCGGCCAGGGGGCGCACGGGACCGCGCGCCGTGGCACGGGAGGAGCGTGCGACGCGCACGACCCGCGCGAGCTCGAACGGCACGAGCCGGTCCTCGATGGCGGACCCGATCGACCCGTACCCCACGATGAGGACGGACTTGTCGGCCAGCGAGGGGTGGAAGCCCGAGCGCCACTCCTGCTTGTCCTGGGCCCGCACGAAGTCGGGGACACCGCGCAGCGAGGCGAGGACCAGGGCGAGGGTGAGTTCCGCGGTGCTCGCCTCGTGCACCCCGCGGGCGTTGCACAACACCACGCCGGGGGGAAGGTGTTCGAGGCTCGGCAGGACGTGGTCGACGCCGGCGGAGAGCGTCTGCAGGACGTGGACGGACGTCATTTCGGCCAGCGGCCGCTGCGAGACCTCGGACGGCTTCATGTACGGCACGACGTAGAACGCGCAGTCGGCGGGATCCGCGGGGAACTCCTGGCCGCCGTCCCAGAAGCGGTAGTCGAGCCCTTCGGGGAGTCCGTCGATCTCGTCCGCGCGAAAGGGGAGCCAGACATCGGAAGTCATGGTCACGAGGTTATGCCAGGAGCCCATGCGCGCAGAGGTTAGGTTGGGGGCCGGCAGAAGGAGGATCACGGCCAGGTGGAGCGCAGAACGATCGGGGCCGCGGCGCTCGATGTGGGGGCGGTCGGACTCGGATGCATGCCGATGAGCTGGGCTTACACCGGGTCACAACAGCGTGGCGAGGAGTCGCTGCGCGCGGTGAACGCGGCACTGGACCGGGGGTCGACGCTGCTCGACACGGCCGACATGTACGGGCCCTTCACCAATGAGCTGCTCATCGGGCGCGTCCTGAAGGAGCGGCGCTCCGAGGCCTTCGTGTCGACCAAGGTCGGCCTGCTGGTGGGTGATCAGCACCTCGTGGCCAACGGCCGTCCCGGCTATGTGAAACGGGCCTGCGACGCGTCGCTGCGCCGGCTCCAGACGGACGTGATCGATCTCTACCAGCTGCACCGCGCGGACCCGGAAGTGCCGGTCGAGGAGACCTGGGGCGCGATGGCCGAGCTCGTCGCGGCCGGAAAGGTCCGCTCGCTCGGGCTGTGCGCGGTGGGTGCCGGGTCCGGCCGCCGGTCGGGGGCGCGGTTGCACGACGGAACGATCCGGCTGCTGGAGCGGGTGCAGCAGGTCTTCCCGGTGAGCACCGTGCAGGCCGAACTGTCGGTGTGGTCGACGGAGGCACTGGACGCGCTGCTGCCGTGGTGCGCGGCGCGCGGTGTCGGGTTCCTCGCCGCGATGCCGCTCGGCAACGGCTTCCTGACCGGCACGCTGACCCCCGGCGAGGGCTTCGAGCCCGACGACCCGCGGGCCCGCCATCCCCGCTTCACCGCCGAGATGATGGCCGCGAACCAGCCCATCGTCGTCGGTCTGCGGCGCGTCGCGCGGCGGCACGGGAGCGGCGCGCTGCCCGTCACGCCCGCGCAGGTGGCGCTGGCGTGGGTCCTGGCGCAGGGTCCGCACGTCGTCCCGGTGCCGGGGGCCAAGCGGGAGCGCTGGGTCGCCGAGAACGCGGGGGCGGCCGGACTGCGGCTGACGGCCGAGGATCTCGCCGAGGTGGCGGGGCTGCCGGGGGCGCTGGGATCCTGGGACTGAGGCGCCGGCCGCCGGGCCCGGCCGGCGTGGTGGCGGCCCGGCGCGGACCGCCCGTCCTGAACCGGGAACCGGTGGAACGCGAGCGGTGTATGAACAGGAGGACCACCGCGTCGAAGGGACACTGATGGTGCAAGTTCGAGCAGTGACAGTCGTGTTGGCCGCGACCGCGCTCCTGGTGACGGCCGGCTGTTCCTCCGGCGGCGGTCCGGGGCCGGCGGGCCCCGGCGGGTCCGCGAGTGTCGGCAGCAGCACGCCGCGGGCGTCGGCCACCCCGAGCGCCACCGGCGGACGGACGCCGCCCGCGAAGGGCTCGGTGAAGGTCCTGCGCACGGTCACCGAGAACCTCGACACGCCCTGGGGCCTCGCGCCACTGCCCGGCGGCGGTCTGCTGGTGTCCTCGCGGGACAAGGGGACGATCACCCGGATCGACGAGAAGACCGGCGCGAAGACGCTGCTGGGCGAGGTGCCCGGAGTGGCCCCGGCCGGCGAGGGCGGCCTCCTGGGCATCGCGCTGTCACCGGACTACGCCTCCGACCACATGGTCTACGCCTATCTGACGACGGCCTCCGACAACCGCATCGTCCGCATGCTGTACGACGGGCGGAGGCCGCCCGGAGACCAGCTGGGCGCGCCGGACACGATCTTCAAGGGCATTCCCAAAGGCATGATCCACAACGGCGGCCGGATCGCCTTCGGCCCGGACCGCATGCTGTACGCGGGCACGGGCGAGACGGGTGACCGGGGGCTGGCGCAGGACAAGAAGTCGCTCGGCGGCAAGATCCTGCGCATGACGCCGGAGGGCGAGCCCGCGCCGGGCAATCCGTTCCCCGGCTCGGTCGTGTACTCGTACGGGCACCGCAACGTCCAGGGTCTCGCCTGGGACGACAAGCAGCGGCTGTGGGCCTCGGAGTTCGGCCAGGACACCTGGGACGAGCTGAACCAGATCAAGCCGGGCGACGACTACGGCTGGCCGGTGGTGGAGGGCATCGGCCACAACCCGAAGTACCACGATCCGATCGTCCAGTGGCACACCGACGAGGCCTCCCCGAGCGGGATCGCCTACGCCGGGGGGTCCGTCTGGATGGCGGCTCTCAGGGGGCAGCGCCTGTGGCGCATCCCGTTGAACGGCACCAAGGCGTCCGCGCCGCCCGAGGCCTTCCTGAAGGACAGGTACGGCCGTCTGCGCACGGTCGTCTCCGCGGGCGGCGACCGGCTCTGGCTGACCACGAGCGAGACCGACGGCCGCGGCACCCCGGTGAAGGGCGACGACCGGATCCTGGAGCTGGAGGTGTCGTAGGGACGGCGGCCCGGGGACCGGACCCCGCCGGACCCGGCGGGGCACCCCCTCGGCACAGCCCTACCCGGCCGCCCGGGCGGCCGGGGTGCCCGGCGCGTCGGGGGCGTCCGGCGGGAAGAGCCGCAGGCGGTGGGCCAGTGCCGCCGCCTCCCCCCGCCCGGAGACGTCCAGCTTGGCCAGGATGTTCGAGACATGGACGCTGGCCGTCTTCGGGGAGATGAAGAGTTCCTCGGCGATCTGGCGGTTGCTGCGGCCGGCGGCGACCAGGCGCAGGACGTCGCGCTCGCGGCTGGTGAGGCCGAGCGCGGCCGCGGGGTCGGCGGGAGCGGTCCGGGGCCGTTCGGGGGCGTGGTCCAGGGTGAGGCGGGCGCGCTGGGCGAGCAGGGCGACGGCGTCGGCGAGCGGGCGGGCGCCCAGGTGCTCCGCGACGGCGCCGGCCAGCCGGAGGAGTTCCGCGGCGCGGTCGCGCCCCTCGTCGTCCGCGCCCGCGAGCAGCAGGGACTCGGCGAGGCGGAGGCGGACCCGGGCGAGGTCGTAGGGGCGCTCCAGGGGTTCGAGGGCCGCGACCACCGCGGACCACTCGTCCGGGACGCTCACGCCGTCGGCCCGCAGGAGTTCGGCGCGCAGCCACGCGGCGTGGGCGAGCCAGACCGGCGCTCCGGTGGCGAGGCTCCGCGCGGCCGTGCGGATGCGCTCCAGGGCCGGGGCGCGGCCCGGGGCGGCGACGGGCAGACCGCGGGCGTCGGCCTCCGCGGCGACGGCGGCCAGCAGCAACGGCCAGGCGTAGCGCTGGGTTCCGGGCGGGAAGCCCGTGGCCAGGGCTTCCTCCAGGGCCGTACGGGCGTCGAGGTAGCGGCCCTCGCCCGCGGCGAGGCCGACGGTGGCGCACAGCAGCGGCAGCGAGTACTGGGGCATCGGATCGTGGGTACCGAAGTGGCCGCGGGCGGCGGCCAGTTGGCGTCCCGCTTCGGCGAGGTCGCCACGGGCCAGGGCCACGGGCACCAGTCGGGAC
Source organism: Streptomyces sp. NPDC021080 (assembly GCF_044333225.1). Taxonomy (NCBI): domain Bacteria; kingdom Bacillati; phylum Actinomycetota; class Actinomycetes; order Kitasatosporales; family Streptomycetaceae; genus Streptomyces; species Streptomyces sp. NPDC021080. The sequence continues at coordinate 302,765 of NZ_JBIRQM010000010.1, forward strand.
GCGCCCACCCCGGAGGCCTTGCCGCCGAGTCCGACGGCCAGGGCGTTGTGCGCGGCCTCGGTGGCCTCGTCCCAGCGGCCGAGCGCGTACAGCGATTCGGAGAGATTGCCCCAGACCCAGGCCTGGGTGTCCAGCAGACCGTTCCGGCAGGCGAGTTCGACGCCCTCGCGCAGGATGGCGACGGCCTCGCGGGAACGGCCGACCGACTCCAGATGGGAGGGCAGGTTGATGTGCAGCCGGCCCACGACATAGGCGGTGTCCTGGAGGTTCACCCGCTCCCTGACCCGGTAGATCTCCGCGAGCCCGGCCTCGACGTCCCCCGCGTCGACCATCAGGCCGCCGAGGGTGAGCCGGGCGTTCAGCTCGGTGTCCCGGGCGCCCACCATGTGCGCGTACTCCACGGCGCGTTCGGCCGCGGAGAGGGCGCCGTGGCCCGGCTGGTGCACCATGCACCAGGCGGCGACCATGGACAGGACCTCGGCGTGCACCGGGGAGGGCGGCAGACCGCGCACCAGGTCCTGGGCGGTGGCGAGTTCCTTCCAGCCGTCGCCGCGGACCAGTGCCTGCACGAGCCGGGAGCGCTGGAGCCAGAACCAGGCGGCGCGCAACGGGTCGCCCTCGTCCTCCAGCAGGTGCAGCGCCCGCTTGGTCGTCTTCAGGGCGCGCTCGCGCTCCCCGCACAGCCGGCCGGCGACCGCGGCCTCGGCCATCAGGTCGAGGTAGCGCAAGGGTGCGGTCGCCAGGTCACGGCCGGCAAAGGCCTCCTCGGATCCTTCCGGCGGCACGGGAGGATAGGCCTCCACGTAGCCGATGGGGCGCAGTTCGGCCCGTACGGTGTCGGGGACCGCCTCCCACAGCTCCATCGCCCGTTCCAGGAGCCGCAGTTGCTCGGCGTGGGCGTGCCGGCGGCGGGCCTCGACCGAGGCGTCGAGGACCGCGGGCAGGGCCTTGGCGGCGTCATGGGCGTGGTACCAGTAACTGGCCAGGCGGGTGACGCGTTCGTCGGCCGGCACGAGCGCCGGGTCGGCTTCCAGGGCCTCGGCGTAGCGGCGGCTGAAGCGGGAGCGCTCTCCGGGCAGCAGGTCGTCGCTGACGGCCTCGCGGACCAGGGAGTGGCGGAAGCGGTAGCCGTCACCGCCGGGCGAGGCGATCAGGATGTTGGCGCCGACACAGGCGCGCAGGGCCTCGATGAGGTCGTCCTCGGCGAGTCCCGCCACGGCGGCGAGCAGGGGGTACTCGACGGTGCTGCCGCCCTCGGCGACGATCCGGGCGACCCGCTGGGCGCTCTCGGGCAGGCCTTCGACGCGGACGAGGAGCAGGTCGCGCAGGGTGTCCGTGAGTCCGGTGCGGCAGCCCTCGCGGGCCGCCACGGCGAGTTCCTCGACGAAGAACGCGTTGCCGTCGGAGCGGGCGAAGATCTCGTCGGCCTGGGCGGCGTCGGGTTCCCGGGCGAGGATTCCGGCGATCTGGCGGCCGACCTCGGTCCGGTTGAAACGGCCCAGCTCGATGCGGCGGACCGTGCGCAGGCGGTCGAGTTCGGCGAGCAGGGGGCGCAGCGGATGGCGGCGGTGGATGTCGTCGGCGCGGTAGGTGGCGATCACGACGAGGCGGCCGCTGCGCAGGGTGCGGAAGAGGTAGGCCAGCAGATGGCGGGTGGAGGCGTCGGCCCAGTGCAGGTCCTCGAGGACGACGACGACCGTACGGTCCGCGGCGACCCGTTCCAGGAGGCGGGCGGTGAGTTCGAAGAGGCGGGCCATGCCGTCCTCCTCGTACGGCCGTCCCGTGGGCGTCTGCGCGAGCTCGGGGAGCAGCCGGGCGAGTTCCTCCTCCTGCCCGGCGGCCGCGGCGGCGAGCTCGTCGGGCAGGGCGCGGCGCAGGGCACGCAGGGCGGTGGAGAACGGCGCGAAGGGGAGGCCGTCGGCGCCGATCTCGACGCAGCCGCCGCAGGCGACGACGGCGCCCTCGCGGGTGGCGGCGGCCGAGAACTCCTCCAGGAAGCGGGTCTTGCCGACGCCGGCCTCGCCGCCGAGCAGGAAGGCCTGCGGCTCTCCCCCGGCGCCGGATGCCTGGGAGGCGCCCCCGGCGGCGGCGCGGGCGAGCGCGTCGTTCAACGTCCTCAGTTCGTCGGCGCGTCCGACGAACACCGGGCTGACGGACCTGGTCTCCACGGGCCCGAGCATGGCACAGGGGTCCGGCGGGGCGGCAGCGGTTATCGGGACGGCGGCAGGGACTGTCGGGACGGCGGCAACGGTCGTCGGGACGGCGGGCAGCGCCCCGCCCGCCGTCCGGCCGCCGCCCGGCGGGAGACGGCCGACCGCGGGACGGCCGCCGTCACGCACACCCTGTGGACGGCCGGACGGCGCCCTGCCGTCCACGGGTGCCCCGGTGCTCATACGGCGCGGGCGAACCGGTGCCGTCGGGGGCGGTCGCTATGGGCCCGCTCGTCGGAGTCACCGTGTGCGGACCGGGTGCCGGCGGAGCGGCGGGCGGCCCGGCGGATGCTCGCGGCCTCCCGGGCGAGCCGGTGGGCCTGGGCCTCGCGGATCAGTTCCGCGGACCGGATGCGGTGGAGCTCGTACTCGAACATCTCGTACCCCTTGTGAAGAGCCGGTTTCGGTATCGCTCGTTCGCGATGCCTCAACCTTCGTCTCCCAGGGGGGTGGGCCACATCGGGAGAGTTCCGCATCTTGGGAACGCGAAGGGCCTTAGGGCGGCGGCCGGTTTCCCGCGCCGGCCCTAAGGCCCCTCAGAGGTGTCCCGGTTGTCCGGGTTCAGCTGGTGGACGGCAGTCCGAGGATGATGTCGGAGTACTTGGCGACCGCGAGCACCAGGCCGATGACGCCGAGCGACACGCCCGCCCAGGCGACGGACTTGATCCAGGCGGCCTGCGGCTTGCCGGGGGCGCCGAACGCGGGCCGCACCAGCACGAACACGCCGACGATCAGCGCGGCCAGCGCGAACAGGCCGCCGACGAGCGCGGTGGCCGCCCAGGCGTCGCCGTAGACCTCCTTGACCTGCTTGGCCACGGTCGCGGTCGACGAGGTCTCGAGCTGGCCGACCAGGGTCTCGCGGGCGGCGGCCACGGTGGCGACCCAGCTGCCGGTCAGCGACACCACGCCGAGTCCGGCGGAGACGACGGCCGCGGCGCCCTGCCCGACACCGGCGTTCTGTCCCGCGGCGCCGGTGTCGTCGCCCATGAGGTTCTCGTCCGCCTCGTCGTGCTCGTCGAGGTCCGTGCCGTCCTCGTCCGGTTCCTCGGCGACGGCGGCCGTCCCGGTCTCCTCGTCCGTGGTGGCCCCGGCCTCGCCGGCCTTGGTGACGTCCACGGTCCGCTCGTCGCGCTGCGCCTCGGTGCCGGTCTCGGCCCCGGCCTCGTCAACTGTCTTGGTTCCCATGTGCGGCACGGTACGGATGCTCTCTGAGAGGTTCCTTAATGATCCTTGTGGCCGGTGCCCGCGCGTGCGGCACGCCACTCGGGGGCGGGCACGGACCCCACCTCTGGGTCGTGCCGGGCCCCGTCAGCGCTCCTTCGTCGCCACGTCCGTCGGCCCGGTGTCCGTGAGCCCGGTGTCCGCCGGTCCGGCGTCCGGCAGCGTCTCGGCGCCCGTCGGCCGGGGGTTCGGCAGCACGGCGGCGTCCTTCGCGGCGCGGCCCAGTACGTCCGCCGCCTCGGCGTCCGTGGCCTCGGCCAGCCTCTCGTGCGCGGCACGGCACTCGGGCGGCTCGATGCTGATGCGCGGCAGCCTCTTGTCGAGGGCGCGGGGCAGCCACCAGTTGGCGTCGCCGAGCAGGTGCATGAGGGCGGGGACGAGGAGCGTGCGCAGGACGAAGGCGTCCAGGGCGACGGCGGAGGCCAGCGCGATGCCGAACATCGCGATGACGCGGTCTCCGCTGAGCACGAAGGCGAGGAAGACCGAGATCATGATGACGGCGGCGGAGTTGATCACCCGGCTGGTCTCGGCGAGGCCGACGCGGACGGCACGCCGGTTGTCACCGGTCTCCAGCCACTCCTCGTACATCCGGCTGACCAGGAAGACCTGGTAGTCCATGGAGAGCCCGAAGAGCACCGAGACCATGATCACGGGCAGGAACGGCTCGATCGGGCCCGCGCGGCCGAGACCGAGCAGTTCGCTCCCCCAGCCCCACTGGAAGATCGCGACGACGACACCGAAGGCGGCGGCGACGGCGGCGATGTTCATGGCCGCGGCCTTGAGGGGGATGCCGATCGAGCGGAACGCGAGCAGCAGCAGGACACAGCCGAGGCTGATCACGACTCCGACGAAGAGCGGGAGCTTGCCGATGATGACGCCCGCGAAGTCGTCGTAGCTCGCCGTCACACCGCCGACCTGTACGTCGAGGGAGGTGCCCGACTCGGCGCGCGGCAGGACGTCGGTGCGCAGCCGGTCGACGAGGTCGCTGGTCTTCTGGGACTGCGGCGCGGAGGCCGGGACGACGGTGAGGAAGGCGGTGTCACCGGCGCTGTTGTACGTCACCGGGGTCGCCGAGGCGACACCCTCGGTGGCGCGCAGCGTGGCGTCCAGGTTGTCCAGGGCGAGCCTGTCCTCGGCGCCGCCGACCTTGGTGACGAGGGTCAGGGGTCCGTTCATCCCGGGACCGAAGCCCTCGGAGATCCGGTCGTACGCCTGCCGGGTGGTCGTCGTCCTCGGGTCGTTGCCCTGATCGGACGTGCCCAGGTGGAGGGAGAGCGTGGGGAGCGCGAGCACGGCCATCACGACGACGGCCACGACGCCGAGCAGCTTGGGGTGGCGCTCGACGAAGGCGGACCAGCGGGCGGCGAACCCGGTGGCCATCTCCGGCTCGGGCCCGTGCTCCTCCAGACGTCGGCGCTCGCGGCGGCTGAGCGCGCGCGGCCCGATGAAGGAGAGCAGCGCGGGCAGCAGGGTCACGGAGGCCGCGACGGTCAGGACGACGGTCAGGGAGGCGGCGATCGCCACGCCGTTGAGGAAGCTGAGCCTGAGGATGAGCATGCCCAGCAGGGCGATGCAGACGGTGGCGCCGGCGAAGACGACCGCGCGTCCGGTGGTGGCGACGGCGTTCTGCGCCGCCTCGGCCACCGGCAGTCCGCGTTTGAGGCCGCGCCGGTGCCTGGTCACGATGAACAGCGCGTAGTCGATGCCGACGCCGAGGCCCACCAGCATGCCGAGCATGGGGGCGAAGTCGGCGACGGTCATGGCGTGCCCGAGGAGCACGATGCCGAAGTACGCCGTGCCGACGCCGACCAGGGCGGTGGCGATGGGCAGCATGGAGGCGGCGAGGGAGCCGAAGGCGAGGAAGAGGACCACGGCGGCGACGGCCACGCCGACGATCTCGGCCATGTGCCCGCCGGACGGCTTGGTGAGGGCGACGGCGGTGCCGCCCAGCTCGACGTCGAGCCCCTTGGCCTCGGCGGCCTTCGCCGTGCTGACGACGGCCTGGACCTCACCCTTGTCGAGGTCCTCGGCCCGGTCGGCGAAGGTGATGGTCGCGTACGCCGTCCGGCCGTCCTGGCTGATCCGGCCGGCCGAGTCGGCCCGGCCCGGTCCCTGGTGCGTGTACGGGCTGTCGACGGAGGCCACTCCGGGGAGCTTCTCGATCTTGTCGAGGGCCTGGGTCATGGTCTGCTCGACGTCGGCCGAGCGCACGGTGCCCGGGTCGGTGTGCCAGACGATCGTGTCGCTGTCACCGCCGAGGCCGGGGAAGCCCTTGTTCAGGAGCTGCGTCGCGTGGCCCGACTCGGTGCCGGGGACCTCGTAGTCGTTGGAGTACGCGGAGCCCGTCACGGTGGCGGCGGCGGTCACACCGCCGAAGGCCAGAAGCCAGAGCAGAACGGCGACGAGGCGATGCTGGACGCACCACCGTGCAAGGGCTGCCACGAGCGAGCTCCCTGGGGGATTTGTGGATCTTTATCGGGAACTGCCCGCAAAGAACACATGACTAAAGCGTCATCACTCTTTCAGCCCGAAATGATCCTTTGTCCCGTTCGTGGGCTTACTCACAGGACTGCGACCGAGGTCACAGGGCCTTTCCGTGGCCCGTGTCACCCCGTCGGCCCCTCTCAGTCCAGCTGGTCGCCCACCGCCATGACCATCACTCCGACGATCATCAGCCACAGCGCCCGCCGGGTGCGGCCCTTGGCCCCGAGCACCGACGCGCCGGCGCACAGGACGGCCCCCGCGGCGTAGGAGAGGGGTATGAGCGCGGTCCCGGAGCCGGTGGTCCGCATCGCCGACGCGGCGAGCCCGGCGACGGTCAGCAGGACGCCCGTCCCGACCGCGGTCCAGCGCGCCCGGCGCACCTCCGGGTCCCGATCCTCGTCACCCGGTTCCTCGTCACCCGCATCGACCGGGCTCGGGTCTTCGACGCCGGACTCCGCCGGGGCCGGCTCCTCGGCACCCTGCTCCGGCCGAACCGGCTCCTCGACGTCCGGCTCCGCCGGGCTCGGGGCCTCGGCGTCGGACTCCGCCGGGCTCGGCTCCTCGACGTCCGATCCGGCCGGGGCCGGGTCCTCGGCATCGGGCCCGGCCGGGCCCGGGGCCTCGGCGGCCGGCTCCGCCGGTGTCGGGTTCTCGGTGTCGGGCTCCGCCAGGTGCCGGACCTTGCCGTCGCGGGTCTCGCGGTCCTGCGTCGTACGGTCGTGCGTCGTACGGTCGTGCGTCTCGGAGTCGGTGCTTCCACTCATGGCGCGCGAGCGTATCGCGTTGACCTGAGCACGCCGACACAGACCCCAGGGGGTACGCCGGTCGCGACGCACCCCCTGGGATGTGGGAAAACCCGGACCTCAGCCCTCGGAGACGCCCAGCTTCTCCAGGATGAGCTCCTTGACGCGGGCGGCGTCGGCCTGGCCACGGGTGGCCTTCATGACCGCGCCGACGAGCGCGCCGACGGCCTGGACCTTGCCGCCGCGGATCTTGTCGGCGATGCCCGCGTTCCCGGCGATGGCCTCGTCGACGGCGGCGGTCAGCGCGCCCTCGTCCGAGACGACCTTCAGGCCGCGCTTGTCGACGACCTCGTCCGGGGTGCCCTCGCCGGCGAGGACGCCCTCGATGACCTGACGGGCCAGCTTGTCGTTCAGATCACCGGCGGAGACCAGCTCGGACACCCGGGCGACCTGCGCCGGGGTGATCGGCAGGTCCTCCAGGGCCTTGCCCGACTCGTTGGCGCTGCGGGCCAGCTCGCCCATCCACCACTTGCGGGCGGAGGCGGAGTCGGCACCGGCCTCGATCGTCGCGACGATCGAGTCGATCGCGCCGGCGTTGAGCATCGACTGCATGTCGTGGGCGTTGACGTCCCACTCCTCGCGCAGCCGGTTGCGGCGGGCCAGCGGCTGCTCGGGCAGCCCGGCGCGCAGCTCCTCGACCCACTCACGGGACGGGGCGACGGGAACGAGGTCGGGCTCCGGGAAGTACCGGTAGTCCTCGGCCTCCTCCTTCACGCGGCCCGAGGTGGTGGACCCCGTGTCCTCGTGGAAGTGGCGGGTCTCCTGGATGATCGTGCCGCCGGAGTTCAGCACCGCGGCGTGGCGCTGGATCTCGAAGCGGGCGGCGCGCTCGACGGAACGCAGGGAGTTCACGTTCTTCGTCTCGGAGCGCGTACCGAACTTCTCCCGCCCGTGCGGGCGCAGCGAGAGGTTCACGTCGCAGCGCATCTGGCCCTGCTCCATACGGGCCTCGGAGACACCGAGTGCCTTGATGAGCTCGCGCAGCTCGGCGACGTACGCCTTGGCGACCTCGGGGGCCCGCTCGCCCGCGCCCTCGATCGGCTTGGTGACGATCTCAATGAGCGGGATGCCCGCGCGGTTGTAGTCGAGCAGCGAGTGCGAGGCGCCGTGGATGCGGCCGGTGGCACCGCCGACGTGCAGCGACTTGCCGGTGTCCTCCTCCATGTGGGCGCGCTCGATCTCCACGCGGAAGACCTCGCCGTCCTCCAGCTGGACGTCCAGATAGCCGTTGAAGGCGATCGGCTCGTCGTACTGCGAGGTCTGGAAGTTCTTCGGCATGTCCGGATAGAAGTAGTTCTTCCGGGCGAAGCGGCACCACTCGGCGATCTCGCAGTGCAGCGCGAGACCGATCTTGATGGCGGACTCGACACCGGTCGCGTTGACGACCGGGAGAGCGCCGGGCATGCCGAGGCAGGTCGGGCAGGTCTGCGAGTTGGGCTCGGCGCCCAGCTCGGTCGAACAGCCGCAGAACATCTTCGTCTTGGTGCCGAGTTCGACATGGACCTCGAGGCCCATGACGGGGTCGTACGACGCGAGCGCGTCCTCGTACGACACCAGGTCGGTCGTGGTGGTCACGGTGAAAACTTCCCTCTCAGCCCAGCAGGACGTCGTCGTCGCCCAGGCGCTTGAGCTCCCGGTAGAGGATGGCGAGGCCTGTGACGATGGCAGCGGCGGACACGGCCGCGTCGATGAGGCGCAGCGTGTCGTGTTCTTGGCGGGCCTTCTTGACCTGCTTCGCGACACCGAAGGCACCGAACGCCGTGCCGGCGATGGACAGATACGTGCCCGACTTCGACTTCTTGAAGCCCTTGGCCTTGGACATTGCCTTGCTCACAGCGACGGAGCCTCCTCAAGCAGCGGGTGCCCCCACTTTTCCACGAAGGCGGCCTCGACCGCGGCACCCACCTTGTACAGGCGGTCGTCCTTGAGCGCCGGGGCGATGATCTGCAGGCCGACCGGGAGGTTGTCCTCCGGGGCGAGACCGCAGGGCAGCGACATGGCGGAGTTGCCGGCCAGGTTGGTCGGGATGGTGCACAGGTCCGCGAGGTACATCGCCATCGGGTCGTCGGCGCGCTCGCCGATCGGGAAGGCGGTGGTGGGCGTGGTCGGCGAGACGATCACGTCGACCTGCTCGAACGCCTTCTCGAAGTCGCGCGTGATGAGCGTACGGACCTTCTGGGCGCTGCCGTAGTACGCGTCGTAGTAGCCGGAGCTGAGCGCGTACGTGCCGAGCATGACGCGGCGCTTGACCTCGGGGCCGAAGCCGGCCTCACGGGTGAGGGCGGTGACGTCCTCGGCGGAGCGGGTGCCGTCGTCGCCCGTGCGCAGGCCGTAGCGCAGGCCGTCGAAGCGGGCGAGGTTGCTCGAACACTCCGACGGGGCGATCAGGTAGTACGCGGAGAGCGCCAGGTCGAAGGACGGGCAGTCCAGCTCGACGATCTCGGCACCGAGCTCCTTGAGCATCGCGACGGCCTCGTCGAAGCGCTGCACGACACCGGCCTGGTAGCCCTCGCCGCGGAACTGCTTGACGACACCGACGCGCATGCCGCTCACGCTGCCGTTGCGGGCGGCTTCGACGACCGGCGGGACCGGGGCGTCGATGGAGGTCGAGTCGAGCGGGTCGTGCCCGGCGATGACCTCGTGGAGCAGGGCCGCGTCCAGGACCGTACGGGCGCAGGGGCCGCCCTGGTCGAGGGAGCTGGAGAACGCCACCATGCCGTAGCGGGAGACCGCGCCGTACGTCGGCTTGACGCCGACCGTGCCGGTGACGGCGGCCGGCTGGCGGATGGAACCGCCGGTGTCGGTGCCGATGGCGAGCGGCGCCTGGTAGGAGGCGAGGGCCGCGGAGGAGCCGCCGCCCGAGCCGCCGGGGATCCGGGTGAGGTCCCAGGGGTTTCCGGTCGGCCCGTACGCGCTGTTCTCGGTGGAGGACCCCATGGCGAACTCGTCCATGTTGGTCTTGCCGAGGATGACGACGTCGGCGGCCTTGAGCCGCTTGGTGAGCGTCGCGTCGTACGGCGGGATCCAGCCTTCGAGGATCTTCGAGCCGACGGTGGTCGGGATGCCCTCGGTGGTGAAGATGTCCTTCAGCGCGAGCGGAACACCGGCGAGCGGGCCGAGCTTCTCGCCGGCCTCCCGCTTGGCGTCCACGGCACGCGCCTGGGCGAGGGCGCCCTCGCGGTCGACGTGCAGGAAGGCGTGCACCTTCTCGTCGACGGCCTCGATGCGGGCGAGGTGGGCCTCGGTGACCTCGACGGCGGTCAGTTCACCCGCCGCGATCTTCCCGGCGATCTCGGCGGCGGTGAGCTTGATGATGTTGACGTTGGTGTCCGTCATGGTGATTAGTCCTCCCCCAGGATCTGCGGCACCTTGAAACGCTGCTGCTCCTGGGCCGGGGCGCCGGAGAGCGCCTGCTCGGGGGTGAGCGACGGACGGACCTCGTCCACGCGCATGACGTTCGTCAGCGGCAGCGGATGAGAGGTCGGCGGTACGTCTTGGTCGGCGACCTCGCTGACGCGGGCGACCGCGCCGATGATGTCGTCCAGCTGGCCTGCGAAGTGGTCGAGCTCTTCGCCCTTCAGCTCCAGACGCGCCAGCCGTGCGAGGTGGGCGACCTCCTCGCGCGTGATGCCAGGCATGCAGCGATCCTCTGGGGTGAGTGCGGTGTGTTTTCGCCCAATCCTATGGGGCTCGGGCCGATGCCCGCGCCCGGGTTTGCCGGGGCACGCCGACTCCCCGGCCTCCGGCCGGACGTCTCCCGCCCACGCACCACCCGTTCACCGTCCGCCGACAAGCCGAGCTCTCCCGTTCGGCCGTCCCGCCGTCGGCGGCCATCACGCCGCCTGCGGCGGGAAGGGACCACGAGGGGGCCGAGGTTGTCGGGAGAGGGGCACGGGTGGTGCGTGGGCGGGAGACGAACCGGCCGAAGGCCGGAACTACTCCGCCGCCGGCAGGGCAGCCCGCGGCCGCTGCCACCCCCGGGCCCCCCGGGCCAGCAGCCAGGCCGTGGCCTCCTCCGGCGGCATCGCCGCGGCGACCAGCCACCCCTGGACGGCGTCGCAGCCCAGGTCCCGCAGCCGCTCCCACGTCTCGTCGTCCTCGACGCCCTCCGCCACGACGAGCAGACCCAGTGAATGCGCGAGGTCGAGGGTGCAGCGCACGATCTCGGCGTCCTCGGCGTCCACGGCGAGCCGTGCCACGAAGGAGCGGTCGATCTTCAGCTCGCTGACCGGGAGCCGGCGCAGATGGACCAGGGAGGAGTAACCGGTGCCGAAGTCGTCCAGCGACATCTTCACGCCGTGCCCGGTGAGCGCCGCGAGGGTGTCCGCGGCACGCTGCGGGTCCTCCAGGAGCACGTGCTCCGTTATCTCCAGTTGGAGCGCTCCCGCGGGGACTCCGTGCCGCGCGAGACGGGCGGCGACGGCGCCGGCGAACCCCGGCGTGTGGACGTCGCGCGGCGACACGTTGACCGCGACCGGCACGTACAGCCCCTGGGCCCGCCAGCGCGCGACCTGTCCGAGGGCCGTCTCCAGGACGTACTCGGTGAGGTGGGGCATCAGCCCGGAGGACTCGGCGATGGCGATGAACTCGTCCGGCGGCACCTTGCCGCGCTCGGGGTGCACCCAGCGCACCAGGGCCTCGAGGCCGGCCACCTGCCCGTCGAAGCGGACCTTGGGCTGGTAGTGCAGTTCGACGTCACCGGTGTCCAGGGCCCGGCGCAGATCGCCGAGCAGGCCCAGCCGGTCGGGGGTGTTGGAGTCCCGCTTGGACTCGTACACCTCCACGCCCGTGCGGTCCCGCTTCGCCTGGTACATCGCGATGTCGGCCAGGCGCAGCAGCCCCTCGGCGTCGAGCGCGTGGTCGGGGAAAACAGCAAGCCCGGCGCTGGCCTCCAGGACGAGGGTGAGTCCGTCCAGGTCGAGCGGCGAGCCGAGGGTGGCGACCAGGTTGCGGGCGACCCGGGTGGCCGACGTGGTGGAGTCCACGACCGGCAGTAACACGGCGAACTCGTCACCGCCGAGCCGCGCGGCCTCCGCCCCGCGCGGCAGTGCCAGCCGCAGCCGCTCGGCTATCTGGAGGAGCAGCCGGTCACCGGCGAGGTGTCCCAGCGTGTCGTTCACCGAACGGAAGCGGTCCAGGTCGATGAGCATCAGGGCGGAGCGGGCGCCGATGCGCTCGGCGTCGTCCAGCGCCGTCCAGGTGCGCTCCAGCAGCCACTGCCGGTTCGGCAGCCCGGTCAGCGGGTCGCGCAGCTGCTCCTCGGCCCGCGCGCGGGCTATCCACAGGGTGGAGTCGAGGGCGATCAGCGGGATCGAGAACAGCGGCAGCAGCGCCGGCTGGGCCACCGCGACGACGCAGATCAGCGGCGCGATGCCGAGCAGCGCCACGGCGACGAGCCCTTGTCTGACCAGGGCCGTGCGGGCGACGGTGGGCAGACCGCCGCCCGGCGTGTTCAGGTACCAGAGCAGGGTCCGGGTGACGACGAGATAGGCGCCGGCGACCAGGATCACCTGGGGAACGGCGTAGAACGTCCAGGTGTCGGGGGCCCAGGGCGTCTCGACGCTCGGGAACCGTCCGAACGACGCGAGGACCAGGGCTCCGGCGCCGATGCCGAGGATGTCGGCGGCACCGTGCAGGACGCCCTGGCGCCAGCGGTTGCGGCGGGCCGTGCCCACCAGGACGACGACGGTGAGGCTGACCATGCCGGCCGGGACCCAGCCGTACAGCAGCAGGACCGCGAGGGTGAGGGCGGCGCCGGAACCGGTGCCGCCCCACCAGCGGGCGCGGCCGAGCGCGACCAGGTGGCCGACGATGATGCCGGTGAGCAACGCCAGTGCCCAGCCGACGGCGCGGCACGGGAAGAGCGCGTGATGGCCGCTGAACGCGCGGTAGAAGCCCGCGCCCAGGACGAACGCGGCGGTGCCCACGACCGCCGACGGCAGTGCGGGCCAGGACAGATGTCGTTCGGGATCCTGGCCCGGCAGGCCGGTGCCGCGCTCGGCGGTGAGAGCGCCGGGGACGGCGAGCGGCGCGGCACCGGGTCCGCCCCGGGCGGACCGCTCCGAAGCCCGTCCCACCCGCAGGCCCGTCAGCCACGCGCCGGTCGTCCGGCGCAGGCGCAGCCGTGAGTCGGGAGCGGCGCTCTCGGTCGGTTCCATTCCCGTCCCTCTCACTGCCGGCGGTGCCCACGCCACACGATCCGTTGCCGGCGACGACTGCCAACGGTGCCGCGTCGGAAAACCCTTTCCCCGGCTCGTGCGGAGCTGGGGAATGCGCCGACCGCAGCCGGGCACGGTGGGCGCACACGTCAACAGTAGGCCGCGGAAGGCTTCCACGGGCAGCGGTCGTCGACGGTTGCCCGAATGCGACCTGGTCACCCACATACATCCGATATGCGCCGAACGGGTGGTCTTCAGCCGCTATTCCTCGATGGAAAGCGCGACTTCCGCCGCCGCGTCCGGCCCCTGCGCCAACAGCACGGCGAAGCCCTCCTCGTTCAGGACCGGAACCTTCAACTGCATCGCCTTGTCATACTTCGAGCCGGGATTGTCGCCCACCACAACGAAAGATGTCTTCTTCGAAACAGAACCGGTCACCTTTGCTCCACGGCTCTGCAGTTCCTCCTTCGCCCCGTCCCGTGTGTGGTGCTCGAGCGTGCCCGTGACCACGACGGTGAGGCCTTCGAGCGGACGGGGCCCCTCCTCCTCGCCCGCGCCCTCGTCCTCCATCCGGACGCCGGCCGCCTTCCACTTGCGGATGATCTCGCGGTGCCAGTCCTCGGCGAACCACTCCTTGACCGAGGTCGCGATGATCCCCCCGACCCCGTCGACCGCGGCGAGTTCCGCCTCGGTGGCCTGTTCGATGCGGTCGATGGAACGGAACGCGCGGGCCAGCGCCTCGGCGGCCACCGGGCCCACGTGCCGGATGGAGAGTCCGTTGAGGAACCGGGCGAGCGGACGGGTCCTCGCCTCGGCGATCTTCTCCAGCAGGGCAAGCGTGTTCTTCTTCGGCTCGCCCTTCTGGTTGGCGAAGACCGTGACGACCTTCTCCTCACCGGTCTTCGGGTCCCGCTTGGGCAGGCCGCTGTCCTGGTCGAGGACGTACGCCTTGATCGGGAGCAACTGCTCGACGGTGAGGTCGAAGAGGTCGCCCTCGTCGACGAGCGGCGGGGCCACGGGTGCCAGCGGCCGGGTCAGCGCCGCCGCGGCCACGTCCCCGAAGTGGTCGATGTCGAGGCACTCCCGGCCCGCGAGGTAGGAGACACGCTCCCTCAACTGCGCCGGACAGGAACGGCCGTTGGGGCAGCGCAGGTCGATGTCGCCTTCCTTCATGGCGCGCAGCGGCGTCCCGCACTCGGGGCACTCGGCCGGCATCACGAACTCCCGCTCGCTGCCGTCGCGCAGGTCGACGACCGGTCCGAGGATCTCGGGGATGACGTCACCGGCCTTGCGCAGCACCACCGTGTCCCCGATGAGGACGCCCTTGGCCTTCACCACCTCCTGGTTGTGCAGGGTGGCGAACTCGACCTCGGAGCCCGCGACCGTGACCGGCTCGACCTGCGCGTACGGCGTGACCCGGCCCGTGCGGCCCACACCGACACGGATGTTGACGAGCTTGGTGTTGACCTCCTCGGGCGCGTACTTCCAGGCGATCGCCCAGCGGGGTGCGCGCGCGGTGGAGCCGAGCCGCCCCTGGAGGGGGATCTCGTCGAGCTTGACGACCACGCCGTCGATCTCGTGCTCCACGGAGTGGCGGTTCTCTCCGTAGTACGCGATGAACTCCCTTACGCCGTCGAGGTCGTCGACCACCCTGGCGTACCGCGTGGTCGGCAGTCCCCAGGAGTGCAGCAGCCCGTAGGCCTCGGAGAGCCGGCCGAGGCCCTCGAACCCCTCCAGGGCGCCGATGCCGTGGACGACCATGTGGAGCGGCCGGGTCGCGGTGACGCGGGGGTCCTTCTGCCGCAGCGAACCGGCCGCCGCGTTGCGGGGGTTGGCGAAGGGCTTGTCGCCCGCGGCCACCAGCCGGCGGTTGAGCTCGTCGAACTTCTCCATCGGGAAGTAGACCTCGCCGCGGATCTCCACGAGGTCGGGCACGTGATCGCCGGTCAGCCGGTCCGGGATCTCCGCGATCGTACGGACGTTGGGCGTGATGTCGTCGCCGGTGCGGCCGTCGCCGCGGGTGGCCGCGCGGGTGAGACGACCGTGCTCGTACGTGAGGTTGACGGCGAGCCCGTCGACCTTCAGCTCGCACAGGAAGTGGTGGTCGGAGGTGCCCACGTCCTTGGCCACGCGCTCGGCCCAGGCGGCCAGTTCCAGGTCGGTGAAGGCGTTGTCCAGCGACAGCATGCGCTGGTGGTGCCGCACGGAGGTGAACTCCGTGGCGTACGAACCCGCGACCTTCTGGGTCGGCGAGTCGGGTGTCCGCAGCTCGGAGTACTCCTCCTCCAGCGCCTCCAGGGAACGCAGCAGCGTGTCGAACTCCGCGTCGCTGACGACCGGGGCGTCGTTCACGTAGTACCGGAAGCGGTGCTCCTCGACCTCCTCGGCGAGCCGCGCGTGCCGCTCTCGTGCCTCGGCGGGTACCGATGTGGGCTCTGCGTGGTCTTCGCCGGCCACCGTTGTGTCCTCCCGTTACTCTGGGTTGTCCGCGAGGGATCTCGCCGCCCGGACGCAGTGGGCCAGCGCCCTGCGCGCGAAGTCGGGGGAGGCCCCCGCGAGTCCGCACGACGGAGTGAGCGTGACCGCCTCCGCGAGAAGACCCGGCCGCAGCCCCAGCCTGCGCCACAGCGTCCTGACACCCATGACGCTACCGGCAGGGTCCGACAACGGGACGTCCGTGCCGGGGACGACACCGGCGAACAGCCGGGTACCGCCTTCGACCGCTTCCCCGATCGCGTCGTCGTCACGCTCGGTGAGGAGGGAGAAGTCGAACGAGATCGCCGCCGCGCCCGCCCGGCGCAGCAGGGCGAAGGGGACGTCCGGGGCGCAGGTGTGGACCACGACGGGACCGCCCCCGTTCGCCCCGACGACGTCCCGGAGGGTGGCCTCGGCGATCTGGCGGTCCACCGCGCGGTTGGTGCGGTAGCCGCTGGCGGTGGGTACCTGGCCGCGGAGCACGGCGACCAGGGAGGGCTCGTCGAGTTGAAGGACGATCCGGGCCCCGGGGATCCGTCGGCGTACCTCGTCGAGGTGGAGGCGCAGGCCCTCGGCGAGCGAGCCGGCGAGGTCGCGGCAGGCGCCGGGGTCGGAGAGGGCGGACTCGCCGTTCCTCAGCTCCAGGGCGGCGGCCAGGGTCCAGGGACCGACGGCCTGCACCTTGAGAGGTCCCTCGTACCCCTGGGTGAACTCCTCCAGGGCGTCGAGGTCCTCCCCCAGCCACGACCTCGCCCGCTTGGTGTCGCGGCCCGGCCGGTCCCCGAAGCGCCAGCCGCTGGGCTCCACGCGCGCGTACAGCTCGACGAGCATCCCCGCGGTCCGGCCGATCATGTCCGCGCCGGGCCCGCGCGCGGGCAGTTCGGCGAGGAAGGGGAAATCCTCGAAGGAGCCGGTCACGGTCTTGGCGGCCTCCCGCGCGTCACCGCCCGGCATGGACCCGACCCCGGTGGCGGAGCCGAACCTGAACTCGCTGTTTTCGCTCACCCCGGAAGCCTACGGAATCCCGCGGGCGGGTCAGCCTCCCGGGCGCACCGTCAGGTCGTTGACCTCGGCGTCACGGGGCAGGTCGAGCGCCATCAGGATCGTCGTCGCCACCGACTCGGGGTCGATCCACCTCGAGGCGTCGTACTGCTTGCCCTCCTGCTGGTGGACCTTGGCCTGCATGGGGCTCGCCGTGCGGCCGGGATAGACGGAGGTCACCCGGACCCCAGCCGCGTGCTCCTCGTGGCGCAGGGAGTCGGCGAGGGCCTTCAGGCCGTGCTTGGAGGCGGCGTAGGCGGACCAGTCGGCGTGGGCGTTCAGGCCGGCGCCGGAGTTCACGAAGACCACGTGTCCCTGGGAGACGCGCAGCTGGGGCAGGAAGTGGCGGGTCAGCTCGGCGGGGGCGACGAGGTTGACGTTGAGCTGATGGCGCCAGGACTTCGGGGTCAGCTCGCCGACCGGGCCGAGGTCGACCACGCCCGCGATGTGCAGCAGGGAGTCGACGCGGCCGGGGAGCGACTGGTGCGAGAACGCCCAGGAGAGCTTGTCGGGGTCCGCCAGGTCGCCGACCAGGGTCTTCGCCCCGGGGAACGCGGCGGCCAGTTCCTTCGCGCGGCCGGCGTCGCGCGCGTGGAGCACGAGTTCGTCCCCGCGCGCGTGCAGGCGGCGGGCGACGGCCGCGCCGATGCCGGAACCGGCCCCGGTGATCACATGTGTAGGCATGGACGCCATGCTCGCATCACCGGGGACCGGTCTCGAACCGCGGACGCCCCGGTGGGACGGGCCCGGCCCGGGACGTGGTGCCGGCGCCTCAGCGGGTGCCGGTGCTCTCCTCCAGGTAGGCCAGCGCGCCCACCGGCTCCTCGGCGAAGAACACCAGCTCGGTGAGGGGGCGCGGCAGGAAGCCCTCGGCGTCCATCCGCCGGAACTGCTCCTTGAGGCCGTCGTAGAAGCCGGCCGTGTTGAGCAGGACCACCGGCTTCTCGGTCTTCCCGTGCTTCTTCAGCTCCAGGATCTCGGTCGCCTCGTCGAGGGTGCCGGTGCCGCCGACCATGACGACCACCGCGTCGGCCTTCGCCAGGAGCAGGGCCTTGCGCTCGGCCAGGTCGCGGGCGACGACCATCTCGTCGGCGCCCGGACGGGCCCTGTCGGCCAGGAAGTCCACGGAGACGCCCACCAGCCGCCCTCCCGCCTCCTGCACCCCGTCGGCGACGACCTTCATCAGTCCGACGTCGGAGCCGCCCCACACGAGCGTGTGGCCGCCCTTGCCGAGGAGTTCGGCGAACTCCCGCGCGGGGCGTGTGTAGCGGTCGTCGAGGTCGGCGGCGGAGAGGAAGACGCAGATGTTCATGACTTCACCGTACGCGGGAACGAATCGGGGCCCGCGAGCGCTTTCCGTACATGGCTGAAGGACACACGATCACCATCGAGCAGGGCACGCGCCACGTCCGCGTCGTGCACGGCGGCCAGGTCCTGGCGGAGAGCGACCGCCCCCTGGTGCTGCGCGAGACGGGCTGTCCGGTGCGCTACTACCTCCCGCCCGAGGACGTCCGGCTGGACCTGCTGACGCCCTCCGACACCCACACGTACTGCCCGTTCAAGGGCACCGCGTCCTACTGGTCGCGCCCCGGCGCGGCCGATCTGGTGTGGGCCTACCCCGATCCCAAGCCCGACGTCGCCGGGATCAAGGACCATCTGTGCTTCTACGAGGTCGACGTGTCCTGAGATCCGGGCGGACGCGGGCGTGGTGGAGCGATGAGTCCCCGCCGAACCGGCAGTCTCTACAGGCATGGACAAGAAGACGATCTCGCGCGACGGGACCCCCATCGCGTACGAACGCCACGGTGACGGCCCGACGGTCGTCCTGGTCGGCGGCGCCATGTGCACGGGCGCCACGCTGGCACCTCTCGCCGAGGCCCTCTCGGACCGCTTCGGCGCCGTCACCTACGACCGGCGGGGCCGCGGTGACAGCGGTGACACGGCACCCTTCGCAGTGGCCCGGGAGGTCGAGGACATCGCGGCGCTGATCGAGACCTTCGGGGGCAGCGCGGCGCTCTACGGCATCTCGTCGGGCGGCGCGCTGGCCCTGGAGGCGGTCATGAGCGGACTGCCCGTCCGCGAGGTCGCCGTCTACGAGACGCCGTTCGCCGTCGACGAGGTGGCGGGCAAGCAGCGGGCGGAGTACACCGAGCGGCTGACCGAGCTGCTCGGCCAGGGCCGGCACGGCGACGCCGTCGAACTGTTCCTGGCCCTCGTGGGCACGCCCCCGGAGATGATCGCCGGGGTGCGCATGTCCCACGCCTGGCCCGGCATGGAGGCCATCGCGCCGACCCTGGCGTACGACGACGCCGCGCTGGGGACGGGCGAGAGCCGGGTGCCCCGTGAACGGCTGGCCGCGCTCTCCGTTCCCCTGCTGTCGGTCGCCGGTGACGCGAGCCCCGCGTGGATGCGCGAGGCGGCGCGGAGCATCGCGGAGGCGGCGCCGAACGGCTCGTACCGCACGCTGGAGGGACAGACCCACATGGTGGATCCCGGGGCGCTGGCACCGGTGCTCGCGGAGTTCTTCGGCACGGACGCCTAGGCCGACCGGCCCGGCGTGGTTCAGACGTCCGCCGTCGCGCGCGTGGTCGTCGCGATCGTCGCCGAGCCCACCACGCGGGTGCCGTCGTACAGCACGATCGCCTGGCCGGGGGCGACGCCGCGGACCGGCTCGGTGAAGGCGACCCGCAGCTCGCCGTCGGCCAGGTGGGCGTTCACCTCGGTCTCGCCCCCGTGGGCACGCAGCTGGGCGGTGTAGGTGCCGGGGCCCGTCGGGGCCGCGCCGCACCAGCGGGGCTTGATCGCGGTCAGCGCGGACACGTCCAGGGAGGCGGCCGGGCCGACCGTGACCGTGTTGTTCACCGGCGAGATGTCGAGGACGTAGCGGGGCTTGCCGTCGGCGGCCGGGGTGCCGATGCGCAGTCCCTTGCGCTGGCCGATCGTGAAGCCGTACGCGCCCTCGTGGGTGCCGATCCTGGCGCCGGCCTCGTCGACGATGTCGCCCTCGGCCTTGCCGAGCCGGCTCGCGAGGAAGCCCTGGGTGTCGCCGTCGGCGATGAAGCAGATGTCGTGCGAGTCCGGCTTCTTGGCGACGGCCAGGCCCCGGCGCTCGGCCTCGGCGCGGATCTCGTCCTTGGTGGTGACCGTGTCGCCGAGCGGGAACAGCGCGTGGGCGAGCTGGCGGTCGTCCAGGACCCCGAGGACGTACGACTGGTCCTTGGCCATGTCGGAGGCGCGGTGCAGCTCGCGGGTGCCGTCCTCGCGGACGATCACCTGCGCGTAGTGGCCGGTGCAGACCGCGTCGAAGCCGAGCGCGAGCGCCTTGTCCAGCAGGGCGGCGAACTTGATCTTCTCGTTGCAGCGCAGGCACGGGTTCGGGGTGCGGCCGGCCTCGTACTCGGCGATGAAGTCCTCGACGACGTCCTCGCGGAAGCGCTCGGCGAGGTCCCAGACGTAGAACGGGATGCCGATGACGTCGGCGGCCCGGCGGGCGTCGCGCGAGTCCTCGATGGTGCAGCAGCCGCGCGCGCCGGTCCGGAACGACTGCGGGTTCGCCGAGAGGGCGAGGTGGACGCCCGTCACGTCGTGCCCGGCCTCGGCGGCACGGGCGGCGGCTACGGCGGAGTCCACTCCGCCCGACATGGCGGCGAGGACGCGGAGGGGGCGCTGCGAGGTGTCAGTCATAACCCCTCCAGGGTACGGGGCCGCGGGAACCGGAGCCCGCGAGTATCCGTTGAAGATCGCATGGGGGCGAAAAAGGGGAAGCCGGGCAGGGCACCGAGCCGTGCGGCCGGGGCGGGCGGCAAGGACGCGGACCGGCCGGTCGGGCGGCGGGCGCTGATCGTCGGCGGCCTGGCGGCCGCCGCGAGCGTGGCCGGGCTCGCCCGCGAGGAGCTGTCGCACCTGTGGTGGCGGCTGCCGGGTGTGGAGAAGGCACGCGTCGCGGGGGCGGTGGACTTCCGGGGCGCGCGGTGGGTGGCCGCCTCGGCGGCGAACTGGCGGCGGGCCGACCGTCCCGACGACTACGCGATAGACCGCGTGGTCGTCCATGTCACCCAGGGCAGCTTCGCGAGCGCGGTGAAGGTCTTCCAGGACCCCCGGCACGGAGCGGCCGCCCACTACGTGGTCCGCAGGGACGGCCGGATCACGCAGATGATCCGCGAACTGGACGTGGCGTTCCACGCGGGCAACCGCTCGTACAACGAACGCAGCGTCGGCATCGAGCACGAGGGCTTCGTCGACCGCCCCTCGTCGTTCACCGACGCGATGTACGAGGCGTCCGCGCGGCTGACGGCCGGGATCTGCGGGCGGTACGGCATACCCGTGGACCGCGAGCACATCATCGGGCACGTCGAGGTCCCGGGCACGGACCACACGGATCCCGGCCGGTACTGGGACTGGGACCGGTACATACGGCTCGTACGGCGGGCCCGGTCGGCGGCGGCCTGACGAGGGCCCCAGGTCCCCGGTCCGGTCCCGCCGCGCCGCGCCGCGCCGGGGTCAGGTAAGGCCCGCCCTGCGCGCCCGCTCCACCGCCGGGCCGATCGCGCGTGCCACCGCGGCGACGTCCGCCGGTGTGGAGGTGTGGCCGAGGGAGAAGCGCAGGGTGCCCCGGGCGAGGTCCGGGTCGGTGCCGGTGGCGAGGAGGACGTGGCTGGGCTGGGCCACCCCCGCCGTGCAGGCCGAGCCGGTGGAGCACTCGATGCCCTGCGCGTCGAGCAGCAGGAGCAGCGAGTCGCCCTCGCAGCCCGGGAACGTGAAGTGCGCGTTGGCGGGCAGCCGGCCGCCGGGGGCCGGGTCGCCGCCGAGGATCGCGTCGGGCACGGCCTTGACGACGGCGTCGGCCAGGTCGTCGCGCAGGGCGCCGATCTCGGTGGCGAACCACTCCCGCCGTTCGGCGGCCAGCCGCCCGGCGACCGCGAAGGACACGATGGCGGGCACGTCGAGGGTGCCGGAGCGGACGTGGCGCTCCTGGCCGCCTCCGTGCAGCACGGGCACGGGGCTGTACTCGCGGCCCAGGAGCAGCGCGCCGATCCCGTAGGGACCGCCGACCTTGTGGCCGGACACCGTCATCGCGGCGAGGCCCGAGGCCGCGAAGTCGACGGGGACCTGACCGAAGGCCTGGACCGCGTCGGCGTGCAGCGGGATGTCGAACTCGGCCGCGACGTCGGCCAGTTCGCGGACCGGCATGATGGTGCCGATCTCGTTGTTGGCCCACATGACCGTGGCGAGGGCGACGTCCGCGGGGTTGCGGGCGACGGCCTCGCGCAGGGCGTCGGGGTGGACGCGGCCGTACGCGTCGACGGGCAGGTACTCGACGGTGGCGCCCTCGTGCTCGCCGAGCCAGTGGACCGCGTCGAGGACGGCGTGGTGCTCGACGGGGCTCGCCAGAACGCGGGTGCGGGCCGGATCGGCGTCTCTGCGGGACCAGTACAGGCCCTTCACCGCGAGGTTGTCGGCCTCGGTGCCGCCGGAGGTGAGGACCACCTCGCTGGGACGGGCGCCGAGGGCGTCCGCGAGGGTTTCGCGGGCCTCCTCGACGGCCCGCCGCGCGGTGCGGCCGGCGGCGTGGAGGGAGGAGGCGTTGCCCGTGACGCTCAGCCGGGCGGTCAGGGCCTCTACTGCCTCGGGAAGCATGGGCGTGGTCGCGGCGTGGTCGAGGTAAGCCATGGTGGGCTCGATTCTACGGGCCCGTTGCCCCGTGCCAGGGCCCCCGCGGCATGCCGCCCGCCCCGGCTCGCGGCCGGAGCCCCGGCCGTCCGTCGCGGCGCGCCTCAGAAGCTCCAGGACACCGTGTTGTCGACCTGCATGAAGGCGACCAGGACGACCAGGTCGGCGATGCCCAGGCCGAGACCGAGGAAGGCGCGGCCCCGGCGGGCCGTGCCGCGCCAGAGGGCGACGGAGGCCAGGACGATGGCGACGGGGCCGAGGAAGACGTTCAGCACGAGAAGGCCGAGCAGGCCGAGGACGAAGGAGGCCACGGCCATGCCGTCCGCGTCCTTGACGCCGGTGCGGCGCGTGGCGGAAGCGGCGGCTTCGGCGGTGCGGTCGATGTCCGTCGTGCGGGTCGTGGCGGTGGTGCGGGTCGTGCCGGTGGTGCGGGTCGTGCCGGTGGTGCGCGCGGTGAGTTCCATGACGTGAGTCAGCTCCCAACGGTCAGTTGGTGAAGGGGTCGGACCAGCGGCCGGTCGGCAAAGGTGCGGGACCAACGGTCAGTTGACGGAGGGGTGGCGCCGGCGGGCCCCGCGCTCGCGCAGCGCGAAGACGACCAGCCAGACGCCGATGACGGACGCGGCGACGAGGCTCACGGTCAGCGGCGCGTGCGCCACGGAGCCCATCACGACGCCGAGCAGCAGGAGTGCGGCGACGAGGAACAGCATGGGATGCCTCTCGAAGAAGTCTCGAAGTCCGGTCCCGGAGGGTCCCGGGACCTCAACAGTGAGCCCCCGGTGTTTCCGCGACTTGACGGTCCAGTGAACGGTTGTAGTAACAGTTGTTCACTGACTCTTGAGTCTAGCGCGCTCCATGGCTTTAAAATTCCAGAGAACAGTTGTTAACTGCATGGCATGAGTCACACTCTCGGCATCCGCCAGGCGCAGAAGCAGAAGACCCGGCAGGCGCTGCTGGACGCGGCGCTCAGGCTTCTGGAGGACCAGAGCCTGAGCAGCCTGGGGCTGCGCGAGGTCACCCGCGCCGTCGGAGTCGCCCCGACGGCCTTCTACCGGCACTTCCGCTCGACGGCGGATCTCGGCGTGGCGCTGGTCGAGGAGGCGCTCGGCAGCCTCCACCCGATGATCGAGGACATCGTGTCCACGGCCGGCGACGGCGACGAACGCATCGCCCGTGCCGTGGAACTGATCGCCCACCACGTCGGGACGCACCCGGCGCACGTCCGCTTCATCGCGCGTGAGCGGCACGGCGGTGTCCAGCCGGTGCGGGACGCGATCCGGGAGCAACTGGCCCGGTTCGCCGAGGAGGTCAGGGACGCGCTGGCCGAGCACCCCGAGTCGGCGGGGTGGGGCGACGGCGATCTGCTGATGCTGGCCGGCTTGTACGTCGACCACATGCTGATGGCGGCCTCGGCGTTCCTGGAGGCGCTGGACGGCCCAGAGGCGGAACGCGAACGGGTGGCCGGGACGGCGAGCCGTCAGATGCGGCTGATCAGCATCGGCCGCCGCCACTGGCTCGGCTGACCGCCCGCCACCCCGTACGGCGGCGGGCCCTCCCCCGCGTCAGCCCTGCGCGCCCGCACCCGGCTGCCCCTGCCCCTGCCCCATCTGGCCGCCGCAGCCGCCCTGGCCGCCGCCCGCGCCGCCGCCGGGAGCGCCGCTCGGCATGCCCGAGGGGAAGCCGCTCGGCGTCCCGGAGGGGAAGCCGCTGGGCATCCCCGAGGGAGCGCCCGACCGCGAGGGCCGGCCCGAGGGCGCGCCGCCGGGGCGTCCGGAGCCGCCGCCCGGCATCCCGGACGGCCGCGTGCAGTTCTGCCCCCCGGAGGTCTTGCCGTCCGAGGACGACGCGTCACCGGAGCCGCAGGCCGCCAGGAGGGGCGAGAACGCGAGAAGGGCGACGAACGGAACGAGGCGTGCACGACGGTTCATGGGGCAACTCCCAGTCAATTCACGTGGGCCGGTCGGCGATGGCCGGACGAGCGGAAGACAGAGGATCAGGTCCAGGTAGGGCCACGCTGTGCCGGGACTGTGCGTTCCTGTGCGGCACGGGTCCGGAGCCGGGGCTCAACCCCCCTCGTACACCGCCGTGATGGCCGCCGCCGTCGCCGCCAGCTCGGCGCGCGCCTCGGCCGGCGCGAGGACCTCGAGCGCGTCCCCGAAGGCCAGCAGCGTGCGGGTCTCGCGCACCGAGCCGAGACACAGGCGCGCGGTCACCCACTCGTCGGCGCCGTCGTCCTCGGGCAGCTCCGCGAGGGAGGCCGCGTGGAGGCGCAGGAACATGTCGAGCCGGTCGCGCCGCACCCGGACCGTGACATCGACGCCGCCCGGCCGCTCCTCGACCTGGCGGCGCAACACCTCCCAGACATCGGCGAGTTCGACGCCCGGGCGGCGCCGCACCGGGTCCGGCAGAAGGGCGGCCGAGCGGACCCGGTCGGCGCGGAACAGCCGTGGCGCACCGCGCCGGTCGGCGACCAGGTACCAGACACCGGCCTTGGAGACGAGGCCGTACGGGTCGACGGTGTAGGTGCGCGGTTCGGCGTCCCCGCCGTGCCGGTAGCGCAACTGCAGCCGGCGGTCGGAGAAGACGGCGTCCTGCAGCACGTCGAGATCCGCGGCCCGCTGCGGGCCGCCCTTCCAGCGGGTGGCGTCGACGAGGACCCGCCGGCTGGTGACCTCGGCGGCCGGCCGGAAGGGCGCGGGCAGCGCTGCCATCACCTTGCGCAGCGCCGAGCCGAGCGCCGCGTCCAGGCCGAGGGCGGCGTGCGCGCCCTGCGCCGCCAGGATGAACAGCGAGCGGGACTCGTCCGCGGTCAGTCCCGTGACGTCCGTACGGAACCCGGCGAGCAGTTCGATGCCGCCGTGCCGCCCACGCTCGGCGTAGACGGGGACGCCGGAGGCGGACAGGGCCTCGATGTCCCGGTAGATCGTGCGCACCGACACCTCCAGCCGGTCGGCCAGTTCGTGCGCCGGGACACGGCCTCGGGTCTGGAGCAGCAGCAGGATCGAGAGCAGGCGGTCGGACTTCACGCGCCCAGGATCGCGCCCGCCCGGAGCCGTCCGCAAATGTTGACGGAAACTGTCAGGTTATGCGTCGAGAGTGAGGGCACACCGAGCCACGGAAGAGGTAGTCATGAACGCCATGGACCCCCGCCCCCTGTACGCCCGCGCCGCCGCCCAGATCGCGTCGCTGATCGCGACCGTGCGGCCGGAGCAGCTGGAGGGCCCCACTCCGTGCACCGAGTTCGACGTGCGCCTGCTGCTGTCGCACATGGTCGGCGGCACCCGGCGGATCGCCGTGATCGGGGCGGGCGGCGACGGGCTCGCGGTGCGGCCGTTCGCCGACGGCGTGCCGGACGACGGCTGGGACGCCGCGTACGACGAGGTCAGGGAACAGGTCCGCGCGGGATGGGCGGACGACGCCCGGCTGGACGCGCCGGTGCGGGTGCCCTGGGGCGAGGCTCTCGGCCGCGTCGCGCTGGCCGGGTACGTCATGGAGGCGGTGACCCACACCTGGGACCTCTCGGAGGCGCTGGGCCGGCCTCTCGAACTCGACCCGGAACTGGCCGAGTTCGCGCTCACGATCGCCGCCCGCGTACTGCCCGACGAGGGCCGCGAGGACCCCGGGCTGCCCTTCGGCGCGGTGGAGCCGGTGTCCGAGGGCGCCGACGCCTACGAGCGACTGGCGGCCTGGACGGGCCGCCGCCCGCTGGTGACCGCCTGACGGCACAGGGCGCGGCATCCGCGGACGGGACGGGGGTGCCGACGCAAGAGGGTGCCCCCCGACCCACGGGAGCGGCACAGGCGGACCTGTGCCGCTCGTGCGGCCCGGGTTCCGGGTCAGGTCCGGAACCCGGGCCGTACGAGCGGGCCCGACAGGCCCCGGGGCGGGCCGGCCGAGGATTCCCCTCGCGGGTGGTCCGCGGCGGGCACGGCGGGCAAACGGCGGGACCCGGGGCAGGCCGGCCGAGGCGAGCCCGGTGGGCGGGCGGGGAGGGCGTCGACGGGTCAGCTCAGGCGGGCCCGGGCCAGTTGGCGGGACTGGGCGACCAGGCGGTCGGCACTGTCCCAGACCTCCGCGTCCTCCTCCAGGAAGCCCCCGGCGAGGTTGCGGGTGGTGATCGAGACCCGCAGCGGGCCGGGCGCCGGACGGGACCGCACGTGCACGGTCAGCTCGACGGTCGGCACCCAGCCGGAGAGGCCGATCTCGAAGGCCGTCGGCGGCAGCGCGTCGACCGCGAGGAGCAGCGAGAGCGGGTCCGCGTCCCGGCCGTCGGCGAGCCCGAACCACGACCGCATCTCGCCCTTGCCGGACGGCGCGCCGAGCGCCCAGCCGAGGGTCGCGGGGTCGAGCTTGAGGAACAGCCGGTCGGTGATGGCCGAGCTGCCGGGGATGGGGGCGGGGGCGTCCTGCGGACCGAAGCACTGGTCCATGGGCGGGATCGCGGGCGGCAGCGCGGTCGTGCGGACGTCGTCGGGCAGGGCGTCGAGGTCGCCGTACGAGGCGAGCACGCGGATGCGCTCGACCTCGCGGCCCTCGTCGTCGTACTGGAAGAGGGATGCCTGTCCGGTCGACAGTGTCCGGCCAGTGCGTACGACGTCCGTGCGGATGACCGCGGGGCCCGGCTGGGACGCGGTCAGATAGTGCGCGGAGACCGTGAACGGGTCGGAGTGCGGGAGGGCGTCGGCGAGCGCGCGGCCGAGGACGGCCAGCAGATAGCCGCCGTTGACGGCGTTGATGATCGTCCACCCGGCGGAGAGGTCGACGTCGTAGACGCCGGCCCCGCGCGGGGTGACGGCTGTGTCCCGGTCGAACTCGCTGTCGCCGATCGTGGCCCGTACGGCCTGTACCGAAGCTGCTTCTGACATGCGTGAACCGTACAACAGGAAATTACTAAGCGGTAGCTTTCATTGTCCCGGATGCGGGGACACCCGCCGCTTCCGACCATCCAGGTGAGGATTCGGCAATTTCTTGTTAAGTGTCCGCAATCATCCGTGACCAATCGGCCGTGGTTCTCCTCTGATGGGACATGAGCCTCACCGGGACAACGTTCCTCCTGACCTGCTTCGTGCTGTGCGCCTTCGCCCTTCTGCTGCCCCTGGTCCTGTGGTCCCGGGTGCCCGGACCGGCGCCGGTGCGCGCGGCGAGCCGGCTCCTGATGCTGCTGTTCGCCCAGGGCACGGCGATCAGCCTGGTGTTCGTCCTCGTGAACAACGCCAACAACCTGTACGACAACTGGGCCGACCTCCTCGGCACCGGGAACCATGTCCAGCAGGCCGCCGACCTCGGCGTGGACGGCACCGGGGGGATCTCGCTGAAGACCCTGCCCAGGGTGCGGCAGACGTTCACACCGGCCCAGGGGCCGCGCATGGGGTCGGCGGGAGGGGTGCGCGTCACCGACCTGAAGGGACGGGTGTCGGGGGTGAACGCCGAGGTCTACGTCTGGCTGCCGCCGCAGTACGACGAACCCGCCTACCGGCACCGGAGATTCCCCGTCGTGGAACTGCTGCCGGGCTATCCCGGCTCCGCCAAGGCCTGGTTCGGGTCCCTCCGGGTGCACGAGCAGCTGCGGCCGATGATGCTCGACGGACGGGTCGCGCCGTTCATCCTGGTCGCGCCCCGCACCAACCTGCTGGCCCGCGCGGACACCGGCTGCGCGAACATCCCGGGAACGGTGAACGCGGAGAGCTGGCTCAGCATCGACGTGCCGCGGATGGTCATGGACAACTTCCGGGCCGAGTCCGCCCCGGACGGCTGGGCCACGGCCGGATACTCGGCCGGGGCGCACTGCGCCACCAAGCTGGCCGTCGCCCACCCCGACCGCTACCGGGCCGCGGTGAGCATGTCCGGCTACAACGACCCCCGGGGCGAACGCGGTTCCCTCGCCGCGCGGACCCTCGAACTGCGCCGGCGCAACAATCCCTACCTGCTGCTGCGCGCCGACCGCGTCCCGCCCCGGATCTCCCTCTACTTCTCCGGCGAGTCCGGGGACGGCTACCAGGCGGGCGCGGCGATCCAGGCGGTCGCGAAGCCGCCGACGCGCGTGGACGTGGTGCTGCTGCCGCGCAGCGCGGGCGGCCACGACATGGGGCTGTGGCGGCCGCAGCTGCCGGAGGTGTTCCGCTGGCTGACCGTGCAGTTCGACTCCGGAAGGAGGGGCACGGCGGGCTCGGGAGGCACCGTAGGCGGGGCGGGCAGGGCCCGGACCGGCGGCGCGGACGGCGGCCCCGGGGGTACGGCCGGAGCGGCCGGCACCGACCGGATCAGGAACTCTCTTCCTCACGCACCGTCGAGCGGCGGTTCCACGCGCGCGGAGCTCGCCAGTGGTAGCGCATCGCGAACAGGCGCAGCACGAAGGCCGTGACGATGGCGAGGCCGCTGGTGAACGGGGTGAGCGCGTCGTAGCGGATGCAGAGCACGACCATCGTGGCGCCGACGATCGCCGGGACCGCGTAGAGGTCACGGTCCCAGCGCAGCAGGGAGGGGACCTCGTTGGCGAGCATGTCCCGCAGCACACCGCCGCCCACGGCGGTCGCGAGGCCGAGGGCGGCGGAGGCGGTGAGGCCGAGCCCGTAGTCGTACGCCTTGACGGTGCCGGTGACACAGAACAGTCCGAGCCCGGCCGCGTCGAAGACGTTCACGCCGACCTGGATGCGTTCCACCTGCGGGTGCAGGAAGAACACGAGCAGGGCGGCGACGAGCGGGGTGGTGAAGTACCCCAGGTCGGTGAAGGCCGCCGGGGGTACGGCACCGATGACGATGTCGCGCAGCAGCCCTCCGCCCAGCGCGGTGATCTCCGCGAGAACGGCGATGCCGAAGACGTCGAAGTTCTTGCGGACGGCCAGCAGGGCGCCGGAGATCGCGAAGACGAAGATGCCGATCAGGTCGAGCGTGTGCTGGACGGAGGGGCTGAACAATTGCTGGAGCACCCCCACATTCTCACCTGTCGCGGGGTGTGCACCTTACGAAGGAAGGTCTAGAGGGCAGGCTTGCCTGTGGTGAGCAGCCAGGTCTGGAAGAGATCGTCGAGCTGCTGCCCGGAGATCTTCTCGGCCAGGGCGATGAACTGGGCGGTGCTCGCGTTGCCGTACCGGTGCAGCTTCGTCCATGCGGGCAGCAGTTTGAAGAAGGCGGTGTCGCCGATGCGCTCGCGCAGCATCTGGAGCGTCATCGCGCCCCGCTGGTAGACCGCCGAGGCGAACATGGTGTCCCGCTGCGGGTCGGCGACCTCGGTCTGCCAGAAGGCGGAGTCCGCGGGCCGCTGGTTGTACCCGGCGAGGAACGAGTCGTGCGCCGAGCGGGTGCCCTTGTGCTCGGCCCACAGCCACTGGGCGTAGGTCGCGAAGCCCTCGTTCAGCCAGATGTCCTTCCAGTGCGCGACCGAGACGGAGTCGCCGAACCACTGGTGGGCCAGCTCGTGCACGATGGTCGACTCCGACCGCACCGCCGAGTACGCGGGCTTCGACTGGACCTCCAGCGAGAAGCCCGCCTCGGGCATGTCGTCGACGATGGCGCCGGTCTCCTCGAACGGGTACGGCCCGAACACCTGCGACCAGTAGTCGGTCGCCTCGGCGGTGACGGCGTACACGTCGACGCTGTTGCTGTTGGCGAGCACCGGGTCGACGGCGACGTAGATCGGCGTCCCGGCCGGGGTCGTGCCGGTCTTCACGTCGAACTTCCCGATGGTCGCCGTCGCGAGATAGGTGGCCATGGGCCGGCTCTCGCGCCAGTGCGTGACGGTGACGGCGCCACGGTCGCGGGTCGATACCAGGCGTCCGTTGGAAACCCCCGTCAGGCCCTTGGGGGCCGTGATGCGGATGTCGTAGGTCGCCTTGTCGGAGGGGTGGTCGCTGGAGGGGAACCAGGTGGAGGCGGCGTTGGGCTCGCAGGCGACGAACACGCCGTCCGTCGTCTTCATCCACCCGTAGTCGGAGCCGAACACGATCGGGCCGTTGAGTGCCTCGGGGACGCCGCCGTAGGTGACGGTCACCGTGAAGTCCTTGCCCTTGGCCAGCGGGCCGCGCGGGGTGATGTGGATCTCGTCGCCCTCCCGCGTGAAGCGGGCCGCTCTGCCGTTCACCTCGATCTTCGTGACATCCAGCTTCTGGAGGTCCAGGTCGAAGGAGGAGAGGTTCTGGGTGGCGCGGGCGGTGAGGGTGGTGACGCCGTCGAGACGGTCGGTGTCGGGGTTGTACGCCACGTCCAGGGCGTAGTGGCGGGCGTCGAAGCCGCCGTTGCCGAGCTGGGGGAAGTACGTGTCACCGATGCCGTCCGCGCCGGGGGTGGGGGCGGAGGAGGCGGCGACGAGGAAGAAGGAGGCCGCCGCTGTGGCGAGCGCGCCTAAACGTGCCGAACGGGAGAGTGCCATTTCGCGTCCCTTTCGTACGTGTGCCGATCGTTTCCGATCAGACGGACACGCAGGACTCTGCACTCTCCCGCTCGGGCATGTTCATGACTTTGCCAAGTCGTCATGGCCTACTTGTCGGTTGACTCCTGACGATCGGCTTCCGCGGCCTCGGAGTCCGACGCGGAGCCGGCCTCCTCCGTGGCGACAGCCTCCGTGGTGGCCTCCTCCGTGGTGGCCTCCTCAGTAGCGGCAGCCTCCGTGGTGACAGCCTCCTCCGTGGCGGCGAGCTCGGCCGGAGCCTTGCCCGAGACCTCGGCGGATTCCACGCCGGACACCAGCTCGACCGCTTCCCGGGCGGCCGAGAGCAGGACGACGTCCTGCGGAGCCTGGTCCGGGGCGTTCTCCGGGTGGTGACAGGCGACGCGCTGACCGGGCCTCAGCTCGATGAGCGGCGGCTCGGTCGTCTTGCAGACCTGCGTGGCCTTCCAGCACCGGGTGTGGAACCGGCAGCCGCTCGGCGGCGCGATCGGCGAGGGAACGTCGCCGCGCAGCAGGATCCGCTCGCTCTTGGCGCCCCGGCGCTTGGGGTCCGGCACCGGCACGGCCGACATCAGGGCCTTGGTGTACGGGTGCATCGGCGCCTCGTACAGCGAGGAGCGGTCCGCGAGCTCGACGATCTTGCCGAGGTACATCACCGCGATGCGGTCCGAGACGTGGCGCACGACGGAGAGGTCGTGGGCGATGATCACGTACGTCAGGCCGAGCTCGGACTGCAGGTCGTCCATCAGGTTCACGACCTGCGCCTGGATCGACACGTCGAGCGCCGAGACCGGCTCGTCCGCCACGACCAGCTTCGGCTTCAGGGCGAGCGCGCGGGCGATGCCGATGCGCTGGCGCTGACCGCCGGAGAACTCGTGCGGGTAGCGGTTGTAGTGCTCGGGGCTCAGACCCACCAGCTCCAGGAGCCGCTGGACCTCCCGCTTCACACCGCCCTCGGGCTCGACGTTCTGGAGCCGGAACGGCGCCGAGACGATCGAGCCGATGGTGTGACGGGGGTTCAGCGACCCGTACGGGTCCTGGAAGATCATCTGGATGTCACGGCGCAGCGGACGCATCTTCGAGGCGCTGAGGGTGGTGATGTCCCGGCCCTCGAACTCGATGCTGCCGCCGGTCGGGTCCTGGAGACGGGTGATGACCCGGCCCATGGTCGACTTTCCGCAGCCTGACTCGCCGACGACGCCGAGCGTCTCGCCCTTGCGGACCTCGAAGTCGATGCCGTCGACCGCCTTGACCGCGCCGACCTGACGCTGGAGAACGCCCTTCCGGATGGGGAAGTGCTTCTGCAGCCCCTGGACCCTCAGGAGGACCTCGCGGCCCTCCGAGGACTTCGCGCGGTGCGCGGGAGCCGCGGCCTGCTGCGGGATCACCGCGCCGGCGCCGTCCGTCTTGTTGTTCTCACTCACAGCTTCGGCGCAATCTCTTCGGTCCAGATCCGCGTGCGGTCCTCCTGCGAGAGGTGGCAGGCGGTGTAGTGATCGCTGCCAACGAGCTGCAGTTCGGGGCGCACGGTGCGGGTGACATTGCCCTTGGGC
Organism: Streptomyces sp. NPDC021080; assembly: GCF_044333225.1. Classification (NCBI taxonomy): domain Bacteria; kingdom Bacillati; phylum Actinomycetota; class Actinomycetes; order Kitasatosporales; family Streptomycetaceae; genus Streptomyces; species Streptomyces sp. NPDC021080. The sequence continues at coordinate 334,763 of NZ_JBIRQM010000010.1, forward strand.
AGGTCCGCGTACGGGCAGCGCGGGTGGAAGGCGCAGCCCGAGGGGACGTTGATGAGGCTCGGCGGCTGGCCCTTGACGGGGATGAGCCGCTCGGACGTCTCACGGTCGATCCGGGGCATCGAACCGAGCAGACCCCAGGTGTAGGGGTGCTGCGGCTGCTCGAAGACCCGCTCGACGGAGCCGCGCTCCACGCACCGGCCGCCGTACATCACGAGGACGTCGTCGGCGATCTCGGCCACCACACCCAGGTCGTGGGTGATGAGGACGACCGCGGAGCCGAACTCCTTCTGCAGGTCGCGGATGAGGTCGAGGATCTGCGCCTGGACGGTGACGTCGAGGGCGGTCGTCGGCTCGTCCGCGATGAGCAGCTCGGGGTTGTTGACGAGCGCCATCGCGATCATCGCGCGCTGGCGCATACCGCCCGAGAACTCGTGCGGGTAGCTGTCGACGCGCTTGCCCGGCTCCGGGATGCCCACGCGGTCGAGCATCTCGATCGCCCGGGTGCGGGCGACCTTCTTGCTGACCTTGTGGTGGTTGCGGTACGCCTCCACGATCTGGTTGCCGATCGTGTAGTACGGGTGCATCGCCGACAGCGGGTCCTGGAAGATCATCGCCATCTCGCGGCCGCGGAGCTTGCGCACCTCGTCCGGGTCTGCGTTGACCAGTTCCTTGCCGCCGAGCCAGATCTCGCCCGACATCTGGACGTTCTTGCCGCGCGCGCCGAGGCGGTGCAGGCCCATGATCGCCAGCGAGGTGACGGACTTGCCGGAACCCGACTCGCCCACGACGCAGAGGGTCTTGCCCTTCTCCACCGAGAAGGTGAGCCCGTCGACGGACTTGACCAGACCGTCGTCGGTCGGGAAGTGCACCTTGAGGTCACGCACTTCGAGGAAGGCGTTCGGGGTGTTCGAGGGCGAGGAGACGGGCTCGCCGACCGCGGCGCCGGTCTTGGACAGTTCGGTCATGAGAGCCTCACCCGCGGGTCGGCGGCCGCGTAGAGCATGTCCACCAGAAGATTTGCGATGACAACGAAGAAGGCGGCGAGAAGGGTCACGCCGAGGATCTGCGGCAGGTCGTTGTCCGTGATGCCGTCCACCGCGTACTCACCGACACCGTGCAGAGAGAACACGCTCTCCGTGATCACGGCGCCACCGAGCAGCAGACCGAGGTCCATGCCGAAGACGGTGATGATCGGGGTGAGAGCGGCACGCAGTCCGTGACGGACCACGACCTTCCGCTCACGCAGGCCCTTGGCGCGGGCCGTGCGGATGAAGTCCTCGTTCATCGTCTCCAGCATGCCCGAGCGGGTGAGCCGCGCGTAGATGGCGGAGTACAGGAGCGCGAGCGAACACCACGCCGGGAAGAGCGTGTTGGCCCACTGCGCGGGGTTCTCCATGAACGGGACGTAGGTGCGGCCGAAGATCGGCCACTTGTAGGTGAAGAGCAGCAGAGCCAGGTTGCCCGTGAAGAACATGGGCAGCGAGACACCGGCGAGCGCGACGCCCATGAAGGTGCGGTCGAAGACCGAACGCGGCTTGAGGGCGGAGATAACGCCGATGGCCACGCCGGAGACCAGCCACAGCACCGCGGCACCCGCGGCGAGCGACAGGGTGATCGGCAGGCGCGAGGTGAGCTGCGGCCAGACGGCCTGGTGGGTCTTGAAGGAGTACCCGAAGCACGGTGCGTCACAGTGCGCCGTGGTGGGACCCAGGTCATAGGTGGCGCCGCTGACGATCCCCTTGATGAAGTGCCAGTACTGGACGTAGACGGGCTGGTCCAGACCGAGATTGTGCTTGACCGCGATGATGTCGGCCTTCGTCGGGCTCTTCCCGATGTACTGCTGCGCGAGCTGGTCGGCGGTCTGGCCGGCCAGTCTGGGCAGCAGGAAGAAGATGGCGAAGGTGACCGCGGAGACGACCAGGAGCAGGATCGCTGCCGCTGCCGTCCGACGGAGGATGTACGAGATCACGGGGATCGGCGCTGGTGCCCGCGGGCTGAGCCCGCGGGCACCAATGCCTTCACCTGCCTTCCGGGGCTACTTCTTCGTGGTGCCGATGTTGAGGTAGTCGTACTGACCGCTGAAGGCCGCCGTGGAGACCAGGTTGGTCGCGTACTGCGGGCGGGCCAGCAGAACCTTGAAGTAGGTCAGCGGCACGAGGACGGCGTCGTCCATGGTCTTCTTGTCGATCTCGGTGTACAGGGCGTTGCGCGCGGCGTCGTCCTGCGTACCGATCGCCTTCTCCAGGAGGGAGTTGACGTCCTTGTTGTTGTACTGCGACAGGTTGGTGTTACCCGAGGCGCCGATCGCGGAGCCGTTCAGGATCTGCTGCAGGAAGCCGTAGCCGGAGGGCCAGTCGGCACCCCACTGCATCATGATCAGGCCGATGTTCTGCTTCTCGGTGAACTTCGGGACACCCGCGTAGTCGGTGAAGTACTTGCCCGACGGGTACTGCTTCAGGGTGGCGTTGATGCCGGCAGCCTTCAGCGAGTTGATGATCGCCGTGGCGGCGTCGATCTCCTGCGGGCGGTCGCTGCGCGCGGAGATGTTGGTGCTGATGGTCGACTTGCCGCAGGCCTTGAGCTGGTCCTTGGCCTTGGCCGCGTCACCCTTGTTGCCGGCGGACGCGTAGACGTCCGACTTGGCGTAGCCCGGGATGTCCGGCGGGAGAACCGTGGAGGCGATGTCGCCGCGGATCGGGCCGCCCTCGGCGGTCTGCACCGAGACCTTGTCGATCGCGAACTGGACGGCCTTGCGGCACGCCACGTTGTCGAACGGCTTCACCTTGGTGTTGATCGCCATGTAGACGAGACGGCCACCGTAGGTGTTGTCCGTGTTCGCCTTCTTGTCGGCGGAGGTGAGCAGCTGCGCCTGGGTCGCGGCCTGGACACCGCCACCACCGAGGTCGATCGCGTCGCCCGCGAGGACGTCCTTGTCGATCGTCTCGGCGTTGACCTTCAGGTTGACGACGATCTTGTCCGGGTACTGCTTGCGCAGCGGGTCGGTCTTCGCGTCCCAGTTCTCGTTGCGCACGAGGACGGCCTGCTTGCCGTCGGAGTAGCTCTGGAACTTGTACGAGCCCGAGGACACGATGTTCTTGACGTAGTCGACGCCGTTGTCCTTGGCCTGCGGGACCGGAGCGGTCTGCGGCGAGGCGACGAGGTAGTCGAACTCCTGGAAAGCCGTCTTCAGGTGGAAGACGACCGTCGAGTCGTCCGGGGTCTCGATGGAGGAGAGACCCTTGCCGCTCTTGTCCTTGTAGGGACCCTTGTACTTGTCGCCGCCCACGAGGAACTGCTGGAAGTAGTTCGGGCCGAGGGAGAGCACGTCACGCGCGAAGTTGGAGCGCTCGACCGCGTACTTGACGTCCTTCGCCGTGATCGCGGTGCCGTCCTGGTACTTCACACCCGTACGCAGCTTGTACGTCCAGGTCTTGCCGCCGTCGCTCGGGACGCCCTTGCCGGCCGCGAGGTCCGGGACAAGGGTGTTGCCCTTCTCGCCGGCGCCGGGCTGGAACGTCATCAGCGGACGGGCGTACAGCCGGGAGAGGTTGTACATGAACGCGTAGTACGTGTTGCCCGGGTCGAAGGAGTCCGGCACGTCCGAGTACTCGTACGTGACCGTGCCCCCCTTCTTCGTGGAGGCGTTGACGACGTCCGTGGTCGCTGCGTTGGCCCCAGCTGACTTCGTGGTGTCGGTGTTCTTGTTGTCATCGGCCTTGCTGCAGCCTGCAACGAGCAGACTCGCGGAGCCGATGGCCGCAATGGCGGCCAGCGTTGACCTACGCATGATGGGCGGGTTCCCCTCCATTGTCGGAAACTTGATGGTCTCTCGGTGTGCGTCAGGCATCAGCGGCTGCGCGGGTCGAGAGCGTCGCGGAGACCGTCGCCGAGCAGATTGAAGGCGAGGACGGTCACGAAGATGGCAAGGCCGGGCACGATCATGAACTGCGGGTCGACCTGGTAGTAGGTGACCGCTTCACGGAGCATGCCGCCCCAGGATGCCTGCGGGGGCTGGATGCCGACCCCGAGGAAGCTGAGGGACGCCTCGAAGAGGATGTTGGTCGGGATGAGCAGCGTCGAGTAGACGATGATCGGGCCGACCAGGTTGGGGAGCAGCTCCCGGAACACGATGTACGGGCCCTTGGCGCCCATGCCCCGGGAGGCGTCCACGAATTCCCGCTCACGCAGGGCGAGCGTCTGGCCCCGGACGATACGGCCCAGGTAGGGCCAGTTGAAGAAGCCGATGACGAAGATCAGCACGCTCAGGTGGAGCGGAAGTCCTTCCAGGCCGAACGCGCCGCCCTGCAGCGTCGCCGAGATGGCGATCGCGAAGAGCAGGAGAGGGAAGGCGAGGAAGGTGTCCATCAGGCGGCTGATGATCGAGTCGACGCGTCCGCCGTAGAAACCGGCGACGACACCGAGGATGGCGCCGATCACGTTCGACAGGATGGTGGCGCCGAAGGCGACCACCAGCGACACCCAGGAGCCCTCCAGGACGCGGGTGGCGAGGTCACGCCCGAACTTCGGGTCCACGCCGAGCGGGTGGTCTCCGCTCATGCCACCCATGCCGCCCTTGGGCAGCGAGGTGTTCGGGTCGATCAGGTCCTGGTGGAAGGCGTTCGGGTCCAGCCCCAGCAGCGACTGGAGGGGCCGGGCGAGGATCGCCATCAGGATGAGCAGTACGACGATGACACCGCCGGCGACCGCCACCTTGTCACGCTTGAAGCGCGTCCAGGCGATCTGTCCCAGGGAACGGCCCTCGATCTGCCCCTTGCCGGCTCCGGCGAGCACAGCCTCTGGCTGCGCGTCCGATGCCGCCGCGGTGGTCTCGATCGGTGCGGTCACAGTGACCCGACCCCTCTCGCCGGTGGTGACCGGCCTACGACTGCCGCTGTGTGCGGCTTGGTTCACTTGCCTGCCGGGGAAGTTGACCGCAGATGGTGCGGCCCGATGGTCCGGCTGATGGTTCGACTTGCACTCGTTCACAGGATCGAAGACCCGTGCTTGTTGGGGGAGTCTTCAGTGCTGCCACGATCAGGTGCCAGGCCTCATGGAGAAAGTATGCGCAACCGTGATGCTTGTTGAGGGATTCCGTTATCCGAACAGCGGGTAACGGGAGTCGGACGAATGCCAATTGACCGTGAAGGACTCATGAGGGTCTTTTTGGTCGGAAGTACCGCCAAAACGGGACAATCGGCACATGCATCCGCTTCCCCGCAGGTCAGCAGCATGGAGCGCACGCCACGTGAAGGCCGTGTGCAGACTCATGATGCCAGCCGTTCTCGCACGGGCATGCGACAGGTCCGGGATTCGGGACGCTCTCAGTAGCCGCCGCGGGCCGGCGGATAGCCGTAACCGCCCGCCGTCGGCGCCTGCGCGGGGGCCGCGTGCGCCTCACGGTCGTAGAACGGGCGTGCGTTGGCACGCAGCCACATCGCCACCGGGTCGAACTCGTCCGACATCGCGACGGTGGAGACGGGCAGTCCGTCCGGGACGGCGGCGATCGACTGCTGCATCATCGCCCGGACCGAGTCGACGGCGGGCGGCGAGGTGTCGTACACATCGAGGCCGATGGCCAAATACGGTGCCCCGAGGGTGGGTTGCACCCAGGCGCGGCGCAACGAGCGTACGGCCGGGGTGAGATGGGCGTTCTGCGTGATCAGGGCGTAGAACTGCGGGATCTCGATGGCGGGCTCGGACAGCCGGAGCGGGCCCGCGGGCTGGCGCTCCAGGCCCGTGGCGATACGGCGCAGATCCAGCCAGGGAATGCCGAGGCCGCCGCCGGGGGCGTGCGGATTCAGCCAGAGTCCGAACTGGTCGGGATACAGGGTCCGGGCGACGTCGAGGGCGTCCACGACCTCGTAACTGCGGTTCCAGCCGCTGGCCGAGAGCTCCTGGGCCGACGTGACGCAGGGCGCGTACCCGTGGCCGTCCACCTGCATGTTCCCGTACTGGGCGTCCGGGGAGCCGGCCTGGCCGTGCCACAGCAGCATCCACACCTGGCCGGACGACGGGGTCGCGAGCGCGCGAAGGAGCGCCTCGTAGGCGTCGTAACGCCCGGGAGCCACCTGGCGCAGCATGTGCTCGACCTGCCCGGCCGCGGCCGTGCCCGACGCGCTCACCCTCAACCGCCCCTTCGCGAACAATTCACGACGAACTCATCCCTTACGCCCGAGGCACCGGTCACCGACATACGTCAACACCTCGACCAGGCCATGAAACCAGCTTATGCGGCGTTCGCGCTCCGCCGGGGGAAGCAGTCGAGAGCCGGGATGCGCCGCGCGGGGCGGCCGAGGGCCCCGCGCGGCGGACGTACGGCCCCGCGGGGGCCCTCCCGGGACGGGCGCCGTTCAGTGACCGTGCTGGTAGAACGGGCGCACCCGGTCCCGCATCCAGTCGCCGACCGGGTCCTGCGCCACGTCGAGGAGAACCAGGTTCACCGGGATGTTCACCGGGACACGGCCGAGGGCGCGGCCCAGGGCGTCCAGGGGCAGCGCCCGGGCGTCGCCCTCCCACACCGAGAGCTCGACGCCGATGAACATCACCGGCTCGTCGCCCTCGATGCTGGCCAGACAGCGGCGGGCGCTCAGGACGACACCGGCCGCGGCGAACTCCGCCGAGGCCGCGGCGAGGAAGTCCATCGGATCGTCCTGCCAGTCGGGCTCGAAGAGCCGCACCCGGCCCCCGCTGGCCGCCCCGTCCAGCTCGCTCCGCCCGGCCCGGCACAGCTCGGCGACGGCCGGCGGCGGCAGCGGTACGCCGACCACACCGTCCGGGTTCACCACGATGCCGGCCTGCGGCGGAAGCCCGCGGGCGAACTCCACGGCGGGCGCGATCGTGAACGACATGTGGCTGCCGACGACCTGGCGGAACTGCTCCTCGGAGCTGAACACGGGGACGTACACCACGCCCCCGATGTCCATCGTGGGCAGATCGAGCGGACCGCTCTGCGGGCCGCCGCCGTTGGGCAGCGGCACCCACAGGAAGCTGCGGCCGAGCACCTCGACGATGCGAGCGGCCACCGAGGGCCCGGGCACGCCGAGGGAGGAGGACAACACCTCCTCCAGCTCGTTGCCGGGCCAACCGCCGTGCGGATGGGGATGCGCCTGTGCCGGAAAGTCCATCTGTCTACCGCCCGCTTCGAACCACTGTTCCGGCTGGAAAGGTTAGTGGGCCACCGCCGCCGGGTCAGTGGCCGAAGTCGATCCTGGTCAGCACGTCCGCCGCGTCCCGGTCGATGAGGACCGCCGAGCCGCAGCCCTCGGGCAGGTCTCCCCTCTCGGCGGAGCGCAGCAGCCGGGCGACCGCGCCGCGATGGCGGGCGAAGGCGTAGCGCGAGACGCCCCGGCCGCGCCGGCACTGGCCGTCCAGCGCGGTGCCGGGCGTGACGTCGAGCAGCAGCAGATGCAGCACACCGCCGCGGCGCCGGGCCTCGCGGGCGAGCCAGCGGCGCACCCAGGCCTGCGTGCCGCAGTCGTGCACGACGAGTCCGCCGCCCTCGCGCAGGGCGCGGCGCAGGCCGGCGTAGTGGGCGAGGCGGACCAGGGGGCGGTAGGCCGCGTAGGGCAGCAGCCGGGCCATCCGGCCGTCCCAGCGCTCCCGGGTGTCCTGCGAGTCGATGCGCGCGCCCCGCACCGCCCTGCGCATCAGCGTCGACTTTCCGCTGCCGGGCAGTCCGGTGACCACGACGAGGTCGCTCGCCCCGAAACGGAGCCCGTGCGGGCTGTGCCCGACCCGCCGGCGCAGATCCCGCACGACGGCCTCCGGACGCGGTCCGCGGGCCTTGCGGGCCGGTGCGCCGGGCTGCTCGGACAGTGCGAGACCCGAGGTCGTCGCGTACGCCGTGGTCCTGTTCACCGTGACCGTCCTCCCCTTGGACGTGGAGTCCCATCCCCGTCGAGTGTAAAGAGAAGGTAATGCCCGGCGCTTCCCTTTTCCGTGCACGGACTGCCACAGCCGTGTCACAGACGCCGGGCTGCCGTGATCCGGGAACGCGTGCGATGATGGCCGCGCCAACTGCATACCGGCCGCTTGAATCCGCGCGGGAGAGTCCTGGGTACGTGTATCCGGGCGCCGAAGGAGCAAGTCCCTCCCTTGAATCTCTCAGGCACCGTTACCGCGCGGGCGAGGCACATCTGAAAAGCGGGCCGCTCACCGGTGGCTCCACCCAAGGTGCAAGTCAGGACCACCGTTTCGTGTGGTCGTGATGAACCTCTCAGGTTCCGATGACAGATGGGGAGGAACGACCTCGCCGTCATGCCTTGGGAGCCAGACCGATGAGCAGCAACGCACCCCGTCACACCGCGCTCGATGCCCTGCATCGTTCGCTCGGCGCGACCATGACCGACTTCGCGGGCTGGGACATGCCCCTGCGCTACGGCTCGGAGCGCGACGAGCACATCGCCGTCCGCACGAAGGCCGGCCTCTTCGACCTCTCCCACATGGGCGAGATCACCGTCACCGGCCCCGAGGCCGCGGCCCTCCTGAACCACGCGCTGGTCGGCAACATCGCCACCGTCGGCGTCGGCCGCGCCCGCTACACCATGATCTGCCAGGAGGACGGCGGCATCCTGGACGACCTGATCGTCTACCGCCTGGCCGACCACGAATACATGGTCGTCGCCAACGCCTCCAACGCCCAGGTGGTGCTGGACGCGCTGACCGCTCGCGCCGCCGGTTTCGACGCCGAGGTGCGCGACGACCGTGACGCGTACGCGCTGATCGCCGTGCAGGGCCCCGAGTCCCCCGGCATCCTCAAGGCGGTCACCGACGCGGACCTCGACGGCCTGAAGTACTACGCGGGCCTGCCGGGCACGGTGGCCGGCGTCCCGGCCCTGATCGCCCGCACGGGCTACACCGGTGAGGACGGCTTCGAGCTGTTCGTCGCCCCCGCCGACGCCGAGAAGGTCTGGCAGGCGCTCACCGACGCGGGCACCCCGGCCGGTCTCGTCCCCTGCGGCCTGTCCTGCCGCGACACGCTGCGCCTGGAGGCCGGCATGCCGCTGTACGGGCACGAGCTGACCACCTCGCTGACCCCCTTCGACGCCGGCCTCGGCCGGGTCGTGAAGTTCGAGAAGGACGGTGACTTCGTGGGGCGCGCGGCGCTCGAGGAGGCCGCCGCCCGTGCCGAGCAGAACCCGCCGCGGGTCCTCGTCGGCCTGATCGCCGAGGGCCGCCGGGTGCCGCGCGCCGGCTACGCGGTCGTCGCCGGCGGCGAGGTCGTCGGCGAGATCACCTCCGGCGCCCCCTCCCCCACGCTGGGCAAGCCGATCGCCATGGCGTACGTCGACGCCGCGCACGCCGCGCCGGGCACGGCCGGTGTGGGCGTGGACATCCGGGGCAGCCACGAGCCGTACGAGGTCGTGGCGCTGCCGTTCTACAAGCGCCGGAAGTGACACCGGTCCGCACGAGCCGGACATGACACGGATGCCCTTCGGGCGCCGGTACGGACGGGCGCCCCTCGCCGGGCCCCGGACGTGAACCTGGGCACATCCGCCCGGTCACCCACGCTTCCCTCCATCAGCACTCCACCGCGTACAGGAGAATTCAGCTCATGAGCAACCCCCAGCAGCTGCGTTACAGCAAGGAGCACGAGTGGCTGTCCGTCGCCGAGGACGGCGTCGCGACGGTCGGCATCACCGAGTTCGCGGCCAGCGCGCTCGGCGATGTGGTCTACGCCCAGCTCCCGGCCGTCGGTGACACGGTGACCGCGGGCGAGTCCTGCGGCGAACTGGAGTCGACCAAGTCGGTCAGCGACCTCTACTCCCCGGTGAACGGTGAGGTCGTCGAGGCCAACCAGGACGTCGTGGACGACCCGGCCCTGGTCAACTCCGCCCCCTTCGAGGGCGGTTGGCTGTTCAAGGTGCGCGTCACGGACGAGCCCGAGGACCTGATGTCCGCCGACGAGTACACCGCCTTCACGGCCGGCTGAGGAGTCACCCGTATGTCGCTCATGAACACCCCCCTCCACGAGCTCGACCCGGACGTCGCGGCCGCCGTCGACGCCGAGCTGCACCGCCAGCAGTCGACCCTGGAGATGATCGCCTCGGAGAACTTCGCTCCGGTCGCGGTCATGGAGGCCCAGGGCTCGGTCCTGACCAACAAGTACGCCGAGGGCTACCCGGGCCGCCGCTACTACGGCGGCTGCGAGCACGTCGACGTGGCCGAGCAGATCGCCATCGACCGGGTCAAGGACCTGTTCGGCGCCGAGTACGCCAACGTGCAGCCCCACTCGGGCGCCTCCGCCAACCAGGCCGCGCTGTTCGCGCTGGCCCAGCCCGGCGACACCATCCTCGGCCTGGACCTGGCCCACGGCGGCCACCTGACCCACGGCATGCGCCTGAACTTCTCGGGCAAGCAGTTCGACGTGGTCGCGTACCACGTGGACGAGCGCGGCCTGGTCGACATGGCCGAGGTCGAGCGGCTCGCCAAGGAGCACCGCCCGAAGGTGATCATCGCGGGCTGGTCGGCGTACCCGCGTCAGCTGGACTTCGCCGAGTTCCGCCGGATCGCGGACGAGGTCGAGGCGTTCCTGTGGGTCGACATGGCCCACTTCGCGGGTCTGGTCGCGGCGGGTCTGCACCCGAACCCGGTCCCGTTCGCGGACGTGGTCACCTCCACCACCCACAAGACCCTCGGCGGCCCCCGCGGCGGGATCATCCTGGCGAAGCAGAGCTTCGCCAAGAAGCTGAACTCCTCGGTCTTCCCCGGTTTCCAGGGCGGCCCCCTGGAGCACGTGATCGCGGCCAAGGCCGTCTCCTTCAAGGTCGCCGCCTCGGACGACTTCAAGGAGCGCCAGCAGCGCACGCTGGACGGCGCGCGCATCCTGGCCGAGCGTCTGGTCCAGGGCGACGTGAAGTCCGTCGGCGTGGACGTCCTGTCCGGGGGCACGGACGTGCACCTGGTCCTGGTCGACCTGCGCAACTCCGAGCTGGACGGGCAGCAGGCCGAGGACCGCCTCCACGAGGTCGGCATCACGGTCAACCGCAACGCCATCCCGAACGACCCGCGCCCGCCGATGGTCACCTCCGGCCTGCGCATCGGCACGCCCGCCCTCGCCACCCGCGGCTTCACGGCCGAGGACTTCACCGAGGTCGCGGACATCATCGCCGAGACGCTGAAGCCGTCCTACGACACCCAGGCCCTGAAGGCCCGTGTGTCCGCTCTGGCCGACAAGCACCCGTTGTACCCCGGCCTGAAGTAGCTTCGTAGGATTTCCTTCATTTCCTTTTCACCCGTACGGTCTGTATTCGTACGGACATCCGGGGCACCGCGCACACTGGAAGCAGAGCGCGGTGCCCCGTTCCATGCAGTCCCGCACCACCTCGGCCGGACAACGGCGTCCGGCGAAACCAGCAAGGAGTTCCCGTGGCCATCTCGGTCTTCGACCTGTTCTCGATCGGCATCGGCCCGTCCAGCTCCCACACGGTGGGTCCGATGCGCGCCGCGCGCCTGTTCGCCCTGCGGCTGCGCAACGAGGAGCTGCTGGCCCCGGTCGCGTCGATACGCGCCGAGCTGTACGGCTCCCTGGGCGCGACCGGCCACGGCCACGGCACCCCGAAGGCGGTGCTGCTCGGCCTGGAGGGCGCCTCGCCCCGGACGGTGGACGTGGAGGGCGCCGACGAGCGGGTCGAGCAGATCAAGGCCTCGGGCCGGCTCCGGCTGCTCGGCGAGCACGAGATCGGCTTCGACTTCGACGAGGACCTGGTCCTGCACCGCCGCAAGGCCCTGCCGTACCACGCCAACGGCATGACGATCTTCGCGTACGACGCGTCGGGCGGGCTCCTCCTGGAGAAGACGTACTACTCGGTGGGCGGCGGCTTCGTGGTCGACGAGGACGCGGTCGGCGAGGACCGCATCAAGCTCGACGACACGGTCCTGAAGTACCCGTTCCGCACGGGTGACGAGCTGCTGCGGCTCGCCAAGGAGACCGGTCTGTCGATCTCCGCCCTGATGCTGGAGAACGAGCGGGCCTGGCGCACCGAGGAGGAGATCCGCGAGGGGCTCCTCGGGATCTGGCGCGTGATGCAGGCCTGCGTCTCGCGCGGCATCACCCGCGAGGGCATCCTGCCGGGCGGCCTCAGGGTCCGCCGCCGTGCCGCCCTCTCGGCCCGCCAGCTGCGCGCCGAGGGCGACCCGCTGGCGCACGCGATGGAGTGGATCACCCTCTACGCGATGGCGGTCAACGAGGAGAACGCGGCGGGCGGCCGGGTGGTCACCGCCCCCACCAACGGCGCGGCGGGCATCATCCCGGCGGTGCTGCACTACTACATCAACTTCGTGCCGGGCGCCGACGAGGACGGGGTCGTACGGTTCCTGCTCGCGGCCGGGGCCATCGGCATGCTCTTCAAGGAGAACGCCTCCATCTCGGGCGCCGAGGTCGGCTGCCAGGGCGAGGTCGGCTCGGCCTGCTCCATGGCGGCCGGCGCGCTCGCGGAGGTGCTGGGCGGCAGCCCCGAGCAGGTCGAGAACGCCGCCGAGATCGGCATGGAGCACAACCTCGGCCTGACCTGCGACCCGGTCGGCGGACTGGTCCAGATCCCCTGCATCGAGCGCAACGGCATGGCCGCCGTGAAGGCCGTGACGGCCGCCAGGATGGCCATGCGCGGCGACGGCTCGCACATGGTCTCCCTCGACAAGGTCATCAAGACCATGAAGGAGACCGGCGCCGACATGAGCGTCAAGTACAAGGAGACGGCCCGGGGCGGGCTGGCGGTCAACATCATCGAGTGCTGAGGAGCGGGCCCTCCGCCGCTCGGGCCGCCCCGAGCGGCAGGGACCGGGAACAGGCGAGCGCCACCACCGGCGAGGCCCGCCGGACCGATCGGCACCGGGGCCCCGGCGGACCCCGCGGTCACCGCTCCGCGGCGACGACCTTCTTCAGGTCCGCGCACCGGTCCCCCGCCGGCACGGCCGGCACCGCCGGGGGACCCGATCCCCGTGCGGACCGTGCCGGCCCCGGGCCGGTCAGTCCGGCCGTTCCGCCCCGGCGGCGGGCGCCGGGCCCGGGCCGGCCAGGACGTCGCTGTGCGCGGAGCGGGCCTTGACCGGCGCGGTGACGGCCGGCCCCGGAGCGGCCCCGGCGTCCGGGTACAGCAGGGCGTGGTGTCTGCGAGCCTCGGCCGCGGCCTCCGCCCGCGGCACCACGGTGTGTTCCGCCCGGCCGTCCGCCCGCAGGGTGGTGACCAGGCACAGGCCGCCCAGCAGGCGCGCGTTCCGTACGTGCCGGGCCGCACCCCGCGCTCCGGCCGGCACCGCCAGACACACCTCGCCCGCGGTGTCGAACTCGGTGACCGTCAGGCCCTCGGCCCGCAGCCGTCCGCCCGCCGACCGGCGTTCCGGGCCGGAGCGGAAGCACCACACGTCGCTGTCCCCCCGCACGACGACCGCGGCCGCCGCCGGACCCGTCCCCACGGCCGTCCCGGACTGAGGAGCCTCGCTCCAGGGAAAGGGACGGCACAGCAGCCGCACCTTCTCGCGCTCCGCCCAGTCCACGGCGCCCTCGTGGACGACCTTGGCGCCGTGACGGGACATCCGGCGCACCCCCTCGTAGCTGATCCGGGACAGCGTGCGCGCCTGGGGCACGAGGTAGGGATCGGCGGTGCACACCCCGGGCACGTCGGAGAACAGCTCGCAGGTGTCCGCGCCCAGCGTCGCGGCCGTCGCCACCGCGGACAGGTCCGAGCTGTTGCGGCCCAGCATGACGGTCCGCCCGGCCGCGTCGACGGCCTGCCCGCCGGGGACGACCGCGATCGGACAGTCGGCCAGAGCCCTGGACAGGGCCTCGGGACTGGCCGAGATCAGCTCCGCCCGGTCGCCCGGCCCCGCGGCGAGGAGCCCGGTGGCCGCCGCCGGCACCGGGCACCCGGGCACGCCCTCGGCGTCGAGCGCGGCCGCGAGCAGGGCGACGCTCACCGTCTCGCCCGCGGTCAGGAGCATCGCGGCGGCCCGTGCGGGCGGGTCGGCGGCCAGGGCGTCCAGGGTCTGCTGCAGTCTGCCCGTCGTCCCCGACATCGCGCTCACCACGACGACCAGCGGGCGCTCCTCCTCGGTCCCGCGGCGCATCGCGTACCGGGCCACGCGACGGTAGCCGTCGAGGTCGGCGAAGGCGGAGCCGCCGAACTTCAGCACCAGCGGGCGGCTGTCCGGCGTGTGCCGGCCGCTCATCCCAGCCACCCGTTCTTGGCGGCGAGCCCGACGATCTGCAGCGCGTTCAGCGCGGCCCCCACCCACAGGTTGTCGGCGACCACCCAGAGCGCGAGGGCCCGGTCGTCCTCCGGCTCGACGCGGACGCGGCCGACGTGGACCAGCGCGCGGTCCTCGCGCCGGGCGAAGACCGTACGGGGCATGGGGTACGAGGGGCTGTGGGAGCGCCGGTGGACCCGCAGGCCGGGCGTCGCGGCCAGGGCGTCCTCGACCGACGCGGCCGTGACCGGCTCGCGCAGCCGCAGGTGCGCGGCCTCGGAGTGGCAGTCGAAGACCGGTACCCGTACCGCGGTGGCGCTCACCCGCAGGTCCGGCAGACCGAGGATCCTGCGTGGTTCGCGGACGAGTTTGCGTTCCTCGTGGGTGAACCCGTCCTCGTCCTGCAGCCCGATCTCGGGGACGAGGTTGAAGGCCAGCGGCTGTCCGAAGCGCCCGCCCGGGACGCCCTGCGCCCGGGGGTCGTCCAGGACGCCCCGGGACCCCTCGGCCAGTTCCCGCAGGCCGCGCACCCCGCCGCCGGAGGCCGCCTGGTAGGTCGCCACCACGACGCTCTCCAGGCCGGCCAGTTCGTGCACCGGGTGCAGGGCGCGGACCAGCTGGATCGTCGAGCAGTTGGGGTTGGCCACGAGGCCCGAGGCGGGGCGCTCGTCGAGCGCGCCGGGGTTGACCTGGGGCACCACGAGCGGGACGTCGGGCCGCATCCGGAACGCGGAGCTGTTGTCGACGACCAGCACCCCGGCCGAGGCCAGCCGCTCCGCCTCCCGGGCGCTGATCTCCGCGCCGGCGGAGAAGACGGCGACGTCCAGGTCCCGGGGGTCCAGCTCGTCGAGGGTGACCAGGTCCGCCAGCGGCAGGGACAGCCCCAGCTCACCGCCCAGGTCCCGGCCGGCGCTGCGCGCCGATGCCACGGGCACCACCTGTTCCACGGGCACGATCCCGTCGTCGAGCAGGGCCAGGCATTCCCGGCCCACCGCTCCGGTGGCGCCGACTACCGCGATGCGCAGCATTCCCGTCCTCCTGTCGCCCCGCGCGGGGCTCAGTACGTGGTCGCGTCCGGTGAGCGGCCCCGGAAGGCCCGCCGGTACGCGTGGGGAGTGGTGCCGAGGAAGTGCACGAACTGGTACCGCAGGGCGGCCGCGTTGGCGAATCCCGTACGGGCCGCCACGGCCTCCATCGTCTCGTCGGTGTTCTCCAGCAGCCGCTGGGCGCTCAGCACCCGCTGGGCCAGCAGCCACCGGTAGGGCGTGGTTCCCGTCTCCGCCCGGAAGCGGCGGGCGAACGTGCGCGGCGACATGCAGGCCCGCGCGGACAGCTGCTCGACGCTGATCTCCTGGTCCAGGTGCTGTTCGGCCCAGGTCAGCACCTCGCGCACACCGTCCTCCCCGTACTGCGCCACCGGCCGTTCGATGTACTGGGCCTGGCCGCCCTCCCGGTGCGGGGGCACCACCATGCGCCGGGCGATGGCGTTGGCGACGTCGCTGCCCTGGAGCTTGCGCACGAGGTGGAGGCAGGCGTCGATCCCCGCGGAGGTGCCGGCCGAGGTGAGGATCGGGTCCTCGTCGACGTACAGCACGCCCGGTTCGACATGGGCCTTGGGATAGCGCTCGGTGAGTGCCTCGGCGTACCGCCAGTGGGTGGTGCAGCGGCGGCCGTCGAGGAGCCCCGCGGCGCCCAGGACGAAGGCCCCGACACACACGCTGACCACCCGGGCCCCGCGGGCCACCGCCTGGCGCAGGGCCTCCAGCAGGGCGGGCGGAAACTCCCGGGTGTGGAAGTCGTCGCCCACCGGGATGGCGATGAGGTCGGCCTCCTCCAGCCGGTCGAGGCCGTAGGGCGTGCTGATGGTGAATCCGGGCACCGCCCGCACCGAGGGGGATTCCGCGGCGACGAGCGCGAAGTCGTACGCGGGCAGCCCCTCTTCGCGACGGTCGATCCCGAAGACCTCACAGACGACACCCAGCTCGAAAGGATGAACATTGTCGAGCAGGACCGCGGCTACGTTCTTCAGCATGTTTTCCAATGTGGCAGTAATACATGGTGTTCTGACAGTCACTCCGCTGTCGCATGGCCGGATCGGCCCTCATACTCACGGCATGGCCCCGGAGGCCGGCGGGCATTCACCGACCGTGCTCAGGGGTGGGACACATCGTCGACGGGCTGGCCGATGGACACGATCCCGCTGCGGATGCCCATGACGACGGCTTGCGTCCGATCGGACGCGCCGACCTTCATGAAGACCGCGGACAAGTGGTTCTTCACCGTCTTCTCGGATATGCCGAGCGCCTTGGCCACCCGCCGGTTCGAATTCCCCTGGGAGATGAGCACCAGGATCTGACGTTCGCGGGCCGTCAGCACGGCGAGGGCCTGCCGTGGCGCCGGCGCTTCCGCGGAGGGCGGCGGGGCGGCGACGGCACCGCGTCGGCCGTCGGCCCGTAAGTCCTCGATCAGCTGCTCCTGGGCCTCGAGGGCGTCCTGCGCCTCGCCCAGGGCCTTGTGCACCTTGGCGACGCCCTCGGCCAAGGCCGTCACGGGCTGCGCCGGTGCCCCGCAGACCGCACAGCACTGCCGAGTCCTCACTTCCCCGACCGACCCGCGCACAACAGGCGACATCAGATGAACTCCCTCCACCGAGGCTGATTGAACGAACCGCTCTTCTCCGTAGGGGCCGGGGACGTACGAAACGGCCGACGCTCCGGGTCAGGAAGGAAGCTGCGCGTGGATCGCCACCGTCTTGCACCGCGTGTACTCACGCAGCGCCTCCAGCCCCTTCTCCACTCCGATTCCCGAGCGCCGGTAGCCGCCGAACGGCAGCTCGACTCCTCCGGCCGCGCTGTAGTTGTTCACGAACACCTGCCCCACGCGCAGCCGCCCGGCGAGCCAGTGGGCACGGGTCACGTCGGACGTCCACACTCCGGCGGCCAGTCCGTACGTGGTGTGTTCCGCGAGTGCGACCGCTTCCTCCGGCGAGTCGAAGACCGACACGCACAGGACCGGACCGAAGATCTCCTCGTTGAACACCCGGTGTTCCGGGGTGACATGGTCGAGGAGGGCGGGCTCCACGAAGAACCCCTCGGCACACGCCTCCCCTCGGGGGACGCCGCCTCCGGTACGGAGCACGGCGTCACGCCGGCCCTCGGCGAGGTGGCCGAGCACCCTGTCGCGCTGTTTCGCGGAGATGAGCGGTCCCATGTCGGGATCGGCCGCGCCCGGCCCGATGGTCAGGGCGCGGAACCGTTCGACGAGCGCGTCCACCAGGTCGTCGTGGACGGAGCGGTGGACGAGCAGCCGGCTGCCGGCCGAGCAGTTCTGTCCCGCGTGCTCGGTGATCGACTCCACGATCTGCGGCACCGCGCGGGCGGCGTCGTAGTCGGGGAACACGAGGTGCGGGGACTTTCCGCCGAGCTCCAGGGTGACCGGCACGATGGTGCGCGCCGCCGCCGTCATCACGGCCTCGCCGACCTCGCGCGAGCCGGTGAAGGCCAGGCGGTCCAGGCCGGGATGCGCGGCGAGCGCGGCTCCCGCTTCCGCTCCGAGTCCGGGTACGACGTTCAGGGCCCCCGCCGGGAGTCCCGCCTCCTCGGCGATCGCGGCCAGTCTCAGCGAGGTCAGCGGCGCGTCCTCGGCCGGTTTGAGGACGCAGCAGTTTCCGGCCGCGAGGGCGGGTGCCAGGGTTCTGGCCGCGATCTGCAGCGGGTAGTTCCAGGGGATGATGTGCCCGCACACGCCGTAGGGCTCGCGCAGGGTGAAGGCCGGGCGGTCCGGGCGCTGCTGGATGGTCTCGCCGCCGAGCCCCTCCACGGCGCCCGCGTAGAAGTCGAAGTAGCGGGCGGCGACGTCGGCGTCGGCCCGTGACTGGCTCAGCGGCTTTCCGGTGTCGAGGGTCTCCAGTGCGGCGAGTTCCTCGCGCCGGGCGCCCAGGAGCTCGGCGATGCGGCGGCAGACCCGGGACCGCTCCCTGGGCGTCGCGAACCGCCACACCGTCTCGTGGGTGTGCCGGGCCGCTTCCACGGCCGCCCGGACCTCGGCCGGGCCGCAGCGGGCGACGCGCGCGACGACGCGGGCGTCCGACGGATCGAGGACGTCGATCCACCGGTCGGTGGGAACCTGCTTCCCCGCGATGACGGCCGGGTGTTCCGGTATCGATGCATCACTCACGGGTGCATCCAGCTCCTTGGCGTGGGGGCGCGCTGCTTCGGTGGGTCAGTGGGTCATCGAGCCGGCGATGACCCGTTCGAGATCGTGTGCGGCGACGTCGCGCGGGCAGCACACCAGCAGCCGCCGCTGTTTGAGCGCACCGTCGACGAGTCCGGGGAGGTCCTTCGCGGAGTAGCCGAAGTCCCGCAGCCCGGTGGGTCCTCCGGTGTCCGCCACGATGCTCAGCAGCGTGGCCGGCAGCACGTCCGCGCCGTTCGCCGCGGTGACGCCGTCGAGGTTCGCGCCGAGCAGCTCGGCGGCACGCAGATGGCGTTCGGGAGAGGTCGGGTAGGTGAACTCGAAGGCCGCGGCCGCGGTGGAGACGACCGCCGCCCCGTGCGGCACCATGGCGTGGTCGACCTCGTACCCGTCCGGCCGGTGGTCCCGCACCATTCCCGCCACCGGATAGGCGCAGGCGTGCGGGATGTGCGTCCCCGCGTTGCCGAATCCCATCCCCGCGAAGCTCGCCGCCCGGCTCATGCCCGTACGGGCCTCCAGGTCGGCGGAGTTGAGGACGGCGCGCCTGAGGTAGCGGCCGACCAGCTCCAGGGCCTGTTCCGCCCACACGTCGCTGATCGGGTTGGCGCCGATGTACAGCGGACGGTCCCCGGGCGTGGGATAGGGGGGACGCCGGTCGTAGGGGCGGGCCGTGTACGACTCGCAGGCGTGCGTCAGGACGTCGTAGCCCGAGGAGGCGGTGACGGCCGGGGGCAGTGTCAGGGTGTTCGCCGGGTCGACGAGTGCCAGGGAGGGCATGAGCCGCAGGTCGCTGATGCCCGTCTTCACGTTCAGGTCCGTGACGCCGAGGGCGACCATGGCGGTGCACTCGCTGCCGCTGCCGGCCGTGGTGGGCACCGCCACCAGGGGCCTCAGCGGACCGGGGATCGGGGCTCCGGCGCCGATCGGGGCGTTCAGGTAGTCGCGTACCGGGCGTCCGGGGTGGCTGAGCAGCAGGTTCAGCATCTTGGCGGTGTCGATCGAGCTGCCGCCGCCGAGACCGACGTAGCCGTCCACCCGGAGGGTCTCCAGCTCACGGGCCGCCTCGGCGACGCTCGTGTCGGTGGGTTCCACCCGGGCCCGGTCGAAGAGCGTGACCGAGATCCCCTCCTGCTCGATCTGCTTGGCCACCCGGGCCGGCAGGCCGAGACCGGACAGGACGGGATCGGTCACCAGCAGCACCGACGCGACGCCGGCCCTGCGCAGTTCGTGTCCGATCTCCCCGGTGGCGCCGACGCCGAATTTCAGCGGCGGAGCCTGCCAGGCGACTATGCGTTCGTGTTCCGGTGCCTCTCCGCCCCACCCGAGAGATTCCACAGTCCGTCCCCCGCCTTCATCGACTTGACCCGGAATTCCGAGAAAATGACATGACGAACGGCGACGCGCGCCCGGACGTCTCGCTCGACTCGGCGAATCGACGTCACCTTCACACTGAATTTCGACCAGGCGTGGGCCACAGTAGCCAGTCGGTCTTGCTCCCGCCATAGGTCCCTTGCCCTATGACAGAAACGGCTCAATCACAACCACCGGCGCATATCGGAAGTCAGCGGATCAACACCCCCGCTCCACCCCCGCCACCGGCCCGGCCCGGGGCGCGCCCACGGGAGCCCGCTGGCAGGAAATCGTGGTTGCGTGTCAGTTCCGCCACTGTCGCCGGAGGCGTCCCGGCCAGCAGAGTTGAGCCATGAAGTCCACTGGGCGGCGGTACGTGATCGTCGTAGACGGCTACCACATCAGGGACGGGGACGACCGGGGCTTCGCCAGCGCCTTCCGGGCCCGCGATGTGCTGCCGGTCACCGTCATGAGCACCCCACAGCCACTGGCGAAATTCGTCAAGAAGAACATCTGGTACCCCGACGACTTCGAGGCCGTGCATTATTACGACGGCGACTTCGAAGCAATGGTAAAGCTTGTGGAATCTTATGACCCGGTGGCGATCGTCACCGGCAACGAGAGCGGTGTCGAATTCGCCGCGCGGCTCGTGGAACGTCTGATGCCACAGTTCCAGAACGTACCCGGCAGCGCCAAATGCCAGCGCCACAAAGGGGAGATGGCGCTGGCCCTGGAGCGTGCCGGAGTGCCCGGTCCGCGCACCCTGTCGACCGCCGACCCCGCCGAGGCCGCCGCCTGGATCGAGGCGAGCGGCCTCACCGGCCGGCCGCTCGTCCTGAAGCCGCCGCACAGCGCCGGGACCGACAACGTGCACCTCGTTCCGGCCGGCGGCGAGTGGCTCGGCCACTTCACCCACATCCTCGGCCAGGTCAACGGGTTCGAACTGCGCAACGACACCGTCATCGTGCAGGAGTTCCTGGAGGGACCCGAGTACATCGTCGACCTGTACTCGGTGGACGGGCGGCACGGACTGGTCGACGCCTGCGTCTACGCCAAGCACGACCGGGGCCCCCGGATCGGCATCTACGACGTCGCCGACTTCCTGGCCCCCGACCACCCGGACGTGGCGGTCCTCGCGCCCTACGTGATGCGCGCCGCCGACGCCGCCGGCATCCGCAACGGCTCCACCCACGCCGAGGCGATCATGACACCGGACGGGCCCCGCCTGGTGGAGCTGGCCGCACGCTACTCGGGCAGCTGCATGATGATCTCCGGATCCCTGGCCACCGGCGACAACCAGATCGAACGCACCGTACGGCACGTCCTCGACGGGGAGTTCGTGCCGTCGTACGAACTCGTCAAGGAGGTCCGCACGCTCTGGCTCTGCTCGGACCGGGCGGGACCGGTGCACAACATGGAGATCCTCCGGGCGATCGCCGACCTGCCCACCACGTACTCCATGGCGATCCCGCCCGAGGGCCGGGACATGCCGCTCACCAACGACGTGACCACCAGCCTGGGCTGGGTCGTCCAGGGCGCCGACGACTGGGACGCCATCGCGAAGGACTCGGCCCGCATCCGCGAGCTGGAACGGACGTGGAACGCGGCCCGCGCCGAGGACGCGGCCGGCGAGAGGGGGACCGCCTGACATGCCGGGCCAGTCGTACGGTGCCCACGTACCCCATCTCCTGCTCATCTGCCCCCGCCACGACATCCTGGGCAAGTTCGTCGGCCTGCCCGTCGCCCTCACCGTGGTCCACCGCCCCGGCGGGGACCGGGACCTGGAGGAATCCCTCGCCCTCGCGGTGGTCGACGCCGACTTCACCGACCCCGACGCCCTGCTCGCCGTCGCCCGCGACGTGCACGCCCGGCGCCCCGTGGACGCGGTGCTCGGGCTCACCGAACTCTCGCTGCGCCCGGCGAGCGTGGTCGCCGAGGCGCTGGGCGCGCGCGGCAACTCACCCGCCACGCTCGCCCTGACCCAGGACAAGGCCGCCATGCGCGCCCATTTGAGGGACCGCGGCCTGGGCACGGTGGCCCACCGGGTGTGCGCCGACGTCGACGAGGCCCGCGAGCTGCTCCGCCGCTGTCCGGCCGGCGTGATCCTCAAGCCGGTCGACGGCAACGGCGGAACCGGCGTCCATCTCGTGCGCACGGAAGCGGAGTTGGACCGGGCGTGGGCCTGGACCAGCGGCGCCAGAACCGGTTTCGCCTGGCCCCGGGACGAGTCGGCGTCCCGTGTGCTGGCCGAGGAGTTCCTCACCGGCCAGGAGTTCAGCGTCGAGTCGCTGTCCGCCGCCGGGCGCCACCGGGTCCTCGCGGTCACCCGCAAACACACCTCGGGCGCCCCGCACTTCGTGGAGACCGGCCACGACCTGCCCGCGCCGCTGCCACCGGACCGGCATCAGGCGGTCGTCGACGCGGCGCTGAACGCCCTGGACGCCGTCGGCTACGCCTGGGGCCCCTGCCACACCGAGGTGATGCTCGCCGAGGACGGCGAGCGCGCCACCGTCGTCGAGATCAACGCCCGGCAGGGCGGCGACCAGATCTGGGAGCTGGTCCACCACGTCACCGGCGTCGACATGCTGCAGGGCGCCGTCCTCGCCCTCGCCCACGGCGTGCTGCCGGGCCCGGCCACGGGCCACGCGGGCGGCGCCTCGATCCGCTACCTCACCCCCCGGCCCGGCCGCGTCACCGAGGTGACGGGCGTGGCCGGGGCCCTGGCCGTGGAAGGCGTCGTCCGCGTCGGCGAACTCCCGGCCGTGGGAACCGAACTGATGCCGCTCGGGGACTCCTGGAACCGGGCCGGGCATGTCGTCGCCGCGGGCCCCGACCCGAAGTCCGCCGCCGACGCGGCCGACGCGGCGGCCGCCCGGATCGTCGTCCGCACCGACGGGGAGGGAGCGCGGTGACCTCCGGGAAGGGAGACAGGGTGACGCTCGCCGGGAACTCCGGAACGCGGACGGAGGACACTCCAAAAGCGCGCTCCGGCCGGTTCCTCGCCGGCCGGGGTCCGGCGTACGTCGTCATCCTCGGCCGCTTCACCACCAACATCGGCTTCTTCATGGTCGTGCCGTTCCTCGCGGTGCACCTGACCGAGGACGAGGGGCTGAGCAGCTTCCGGACCGGTGTGCTGTTCGCCGTCATGGAGTTCACCCGGCGCGGGCTCGGCATCCCGTCGGGCTGGGTCAGCGACCGGTTCGGCGCCGCCCGGATCCTGAGCCTGGGTCTCGCCGTCGAGGCGGGCGCGTACGTCGTGTTCACCATGGCGGGCGGCAGCTTCGCCGTCTGGGGCGCGGCGGTCGCGCTGCTCGGCATCGGCGGCTCCCTCAACAACAACGGCGCCCGCAGCGTCCTCGCCTCCAGCAGGTCCGGCGGGGTCGCGGCCAACCTCAGCCGCTACTACGTGTCCATCAACGGAGCCGCCCTGATCGGCCCGCTGATCGGCACCGCCCTGATGGCGGCCGGCGCGATGAAGGCCGGGTTCCTCATCGCGGCCGCGCTGCACCTGGGGTTCGCCGTGACCTCCGCGGTGCTGCTGCGCGGGCTGCACGCCACGAACGCGGCGCCCATCAGACCCGCCGCCATGGCCGAGGCGCTGCGCGACCGCCCGCTGATGGTCTTCTGCGCGCTCGCGGTCGGCGGCTGGTTCCTCATCACCCAGTACCGCATCGCGCTGCCGCTGACCGTCGTCCACCAGAAGCTCTCCTCCGACCTGGTCGGCGTGTTCACCGCGGGCAACGCCGTCGTGGTGATGCTGGCCGTGTGGCTGATCGGCGCACGCGTCGAGAAGCGCTCCACGGCAGGCCGCCTCGACCTGTTCGCGGCGTCCGGGGTGCTGCTCGGCGGCGGCTGGCTGCTGTGCTCGGTCGACGGGATCAGCCCGGTCGTCGCCGCCGTGATCGTCACCTCGATCGGCGAGTCGCTCTTCTGCGGCGTGGTCGACGCGGTCGTCGCGGGCCTCGCGACCGAGGGCCGCACCGGCCTGTATCTGGGCTACTCCACGATGGCCTGGGGCGTCGGCGGCATGCTGGGCGGCTTCGTCGGCGGCGGCTTCGACCTGGCCGCCGGCCACGGGGCACTGCCGCTGTTCTGGCTGGTACTGGCCCTCGTGGGGCTCGGATACGGGGCGGGCGCCCGCGGGGTGCGCCGCTCGCTCGCCGAGGCGGTGGACCGGCGCGGGGCCGCGGGGCCCGCGCCGGACGCCACGCCGTCCCCGTCACCGTCACCGTCCGGCTGACCGTCCGGCCCGGCCGTACGACAGGCCGGACCACAGGCCGACTGGCTGGCCGACCGGCCCGCCGTGCGGCTTCGCGCGCCTCGGGCGCCCGTACGCAACGACCCGGAGCACACCCCCGAACACCGACCGAGAAGGAGGCCGCATGCCGCCCAAGGCGTTGCGCGCACGGGTACGCGAACTGATGGGCCGGGCTCAGGAGGATCTGCGGGACCTGGTCGTGCACCGGTCCGTCGCCGACCCCCGGCAGTACCCGGTGGAGGAGTGCGAGAGTGCCGCCGCACTGGTCGCGCGGCTGTTCACCGAGGCCGGCGTCCCCGGGATGCGGCTGCTGGACACGCCGGACGGCAGCAAGGCCGTGTTCGGCCGTCTGCCCGCCGCCCCCGGCTTCCCCACCGTCCTCCTCTACAGCCACTACGACGTCCAGCCGCCGCTCGACGAACCCGCCTGGACCACCCCGGTCTGGACCCTGACCGAGCGCCCCGACGGCCGCTGGTACGGGCGCGGCGCTGCCGACTGCAAGGGCAACATCGTCATGCAGCTCACCGCGCTGCGGGCGCTCGGCGACCTGACCCGGCTCGGGGTGGGCGTGAAGGTCATATCCGAGGGCGCCGAGGAGCAGAGCACCGGCGGTCTCGCCGCCCTGATCCGGGAGAACCCCAAACTCCTGTACGCCGACACCGTCCTGGTGTGCGACACGGGCAACTCCGCGGCCGGGGTGCCCACGGCCACCACCGACCTGCGGGGTGTCGTCCACGCCACCGTCTCCGTCCGCTCGCTGGCCGGGCCGGTGCACTCCGGGTCCTTCGGCGGCCCCGCCCCCGACCCGCTCAACGCGCTGATCGCGATGCTCGCCACCCTGCACGACGCCGACGGCAACACCACCGTGGACGGCCTCGACAACAGCGGGCGCTGGCAGGGCGCGGAGTATCCCGCCGAGCGCTACCGCCACGACATCGGGGTGCGCGACGGCGTCCGTCTGGTGGGCGACGGCAGTGTGGCGGACATGCTGTGGGCCAGGCCCGCCCTGACCGTCGTCGGCATCGACTGCCCGCCGGTGGTCGGCTCGGCCCCCGCCGTGCTCGGCGAGGTCACCGCCAAGCTCAATCTGCGCATTCCCTACGGCACCGAACCGGACGCCGCCTGGGAGTCGCTGAGGACGCATCTGACCCGGGCGGCCCCCTGGGGGGTCGAGGTGGAGACCGTCCGGCTCTCCTCCAGCCGCCCCTTCCGGGCCAGGACCGACGGCCCCGCCTACGCGCATCTGGCCGAGGCGATGCGGGAGGCGTTCGGGCGGGAGCTGACGACGGCGGGCCAGGGCGGCTCGATCCCCACCTGCGACGCGCTGCAGGAGACCTTCCCGGACGCGGAGATCGCGCTGATCGGGGTCGAGGAGCCCCAGTGCCTCATCCACGCGCCCGACGAGAGCGTGGACCCCCAGGAGATCGAACGCATGGCGCTCGCCCTCGCGCTCTTCCTGGAGTCCACGGGAGAACGGCCGTGACGGAACTGACCGGACGTCGGATCGTGTTCACCGAGGCCGACATGGCGGATCACCTGGGCCGGCTCGGCCGGGCGGCCCCCGACCTGCACGCGTGCGTCGACCCGGAACGGGCCCGGGCCTGGGCCCGTGTACTGGCCGAGGCCGGCGACGTCAGGGACGACTTCGGCGATGACGGGGCCGGCGGCCGGGGCTCCTCCTACCTCCGCGCACAGGCCCGCAACCTCACCGCACGCGCCCGGGGCATCCACCACCTGCTCTCCCTGGTGCCGGCCCGGACCGACCGCCGGCCCGCCGTGGTCGTGGACGTGCTCGGCGGCGACGGCCTGGTCCGCAGGGTCGCGAACGCCCGGCGCCTGACCGGTCTGTCCGTGCTGACCTGCGACGCCTCCCCGTACATGGTGCGCGCCGCCTGGGCGGCGGGCTGTCCGGCACTGGTGCAGCGCGCCGACCGGCTGCTCCTGCGCGACGGCAGTGTCGACGCGGTCCTCGTCGCCTACGGATCGCACCACATCGCCGCCGACGACCGCGCCGAACTCGTCCACGAGGCGTACCGGGTGCTGCGGCCCGGCGGTGTCCTGCTGCTGCACGACTTCCTCGTCGGGTCCCCGATGGACACCTGGTTCCGGGAGGTCGTCGACCCGTACTCGCGGACCGGCCACGCCTTCGACCACTTCACCCGGGAGGAGATGTGGGGGTATCTGACGAAGGCGGGCTTCGAGTCGGGTGAGGTGACCGAGATGGCCGACCCCTATGCCGCGACCGCGCCCACGGCCCGGGAGGCCGAACTGGAGCTCGGGCGCTATCTGCTGGACATGTACGGCCTCGCCGGGATCGAGGCGAGGTACCCGGCGGACGCCGCGCGCCACACCGTGGAGCGGGCCAGGACGGTCTTCCGCGCCGAGCGCGCGGACGGCTCCCTGGAGGCGTTCTCGGTCGCGTACGACCCGTCCGCCGGCTCATGGACGTGCACCCTGCCGAGAACGGCCGTACTCGCGATCGGCCGGAAGGCCCGCTGAGGCGGCACCGTGACGGAACCGGACCGGCGCACGGCGCCGGTCCGATGCGGCGCGGGCCGGCGCCCACCGGCACGCGAGGGCCGGCACGACCCCGCCCGACGCGGTCCGGCGACCGGCGCGACGGGAGAGCCGGCCGGCGGGGTCAGGCGGAACGGGCGTCGGCGGCCACCCAGGGGGGTGGTCGCCGACGGTGGTGCGGGCGGGGTTGCCGGACGGTCAGCCGGGCTCTCCCGGCTTGGCGTCGGCGAGGCCGGTGAGGGCCTGGTCGAAGACCTCGCGGGCCCGCTGGAACACCTGCTCGCGCCAGCGGGCGTCCTCCGCCGGGCAGAAGGCGTCGCGGATCAGCCGCTTGAGGTCGGAGCGGACCGCGTCGGCCGGCGGACGGTGCCGGTGCAGCCAGGTGTCGGCGCACAGCGCCAGCAGCACCTCGGGGCCCGGCAGGGTGCCGAACTCCAGGGTGATCGCGGTCAGCAGGCCGCCCGCGCCGAGGCCGTCCGCCACCGCCGTCGCCGTGTTGCCCACGATCGGCGTGGAGGAGGAGGTGCCCTCCTCCGAGGTGGTGAGCGCGTCGCCGTACCAACGGCGGGCCCGCTGACGGGCGTCGGCGTCACGGCCGCCGCGGAAGATGGGTTCACCGACACCGCGCTCGCCGAGCCCGGTGTGCAGGTCGATGTAACCGACGTGCCCGGCGCCGGCGATCTGCTCGGCGATCACCGTCTCGAACACCCGCCGGGACCAGGCGGGCGCGTGTCCGCCGTAGAACAGCCCGTCGGGATGGCGGTACTGGCCGCGGGTCACGGCCTCCTGGAGGCGCTGCGGGCCGAGCCGCTCGCGCAGCGCGGTGAGGTCCGCCACCAGTTCGCCGGGGGCGAAGGCGGCGGCGTCCGGCGGCACGAGTGTGCGGTGCACGGCGTCGTAGGCGTCGTTGTGCGGCGGAGCCTCGTGGTCGACGAAGTTCCGGTTGAGGTCGATGTCGTCCTCGTTGACGCGCCGCAGGTACGCGAAGCCGTAGGGGTTGAGGGAATGGACGAGCAGGACGCCGGTCCCCGCTCCGGCAGCGGCCTTCGCGACGCCTTCCCCGAGCAGGATGCCGGTCTGGCAGGCCGAGCCGCAGAAGCCCTCGATACCGTGGGTCCCGGAGACCGTCACCAGGAGCTTCGCCGGGCCGGGCGGCCCCAGACGGGCGGTGTCCACGCAGAGTTCGCCGCCGTCGGGCCCGAGGTGCCCCGGCAGCGTGAAGGTCCTCAGGCGCGCGCCCGCCTCCTCGGCGGCGCCCAGGAACGCGGCGCGGGCCCGGGAGTAGTCGAGGGGAAATGTGTCCGCCATGCTGCCTCGCGTTCCTGGAGTGCCTGACCTGCCTGGACTTTCCGGAGCGGTGCCGCGGGCGCCCGGCCCGCGGCCTCGTCCGCCGCGCCGGGAACCGCCCGCCGGCGGGGCTCAGCTCCTGCCGGAGGGCGACGGGACCCCCAGGGCCGTGAGGATCGCGTGCGCCCCGGCCCGCGTGGGCACGTCCAGCAGGCACAGCACCCGGTCGCCCGGCCGCGTGTGCTCGGCGAAGTACCGGTTGGCCTCGGGCACATGGCTCAGCGGCCGTTCCCGGTAGAGGTCGAGCGGACGGCCGATGCCGGGGAAGACCCCGCGCTCCGGGTCGAACGCGGCCCGCGGGGCCAGCGCCGCGGCCACCTCGGCCGCCAGGGCCTTTCGGCTGTCGTCCTTGCCCGCGAGGTCCGGGTACATGGTGATGTCCGGATGTCCGCCGAACGCCGCCATGGCGCAGTGCGCCACGGGGTTGTACGTCTTGAGCGCGATCACCTCGGGGAACGGACGGCCCTCGGCGAGCAGCCGGGCGAAGTGCAGCGCCCAGCTCTCCTTGAACACCGTGGCGCCCCGGTACGCGTCCCCCACGAACTGGATCATGATGTGCAGACAGGGCCGCCCCGAGGGGATCTCGGCCCAGCGGGAGGTGAGCAGGGAGACGACCCGGTCGCGTTCGCGGTCCACCCCGACGACGACGTACTCGGCGTCGGTCAGCATCTCGCGGCGGAGGGTGAAGAGCTGCCGGGTGTGGAGTCCCGGCATGGCGAGGACCAGACCGTCCACGATCCACTTCTCGGTCCTGCTCGGCAGCTCCCGGCCGGGCGGCAGGGCCAGCACCTCGACCCCGGGCCGCCCGCCGGGCCGCGTGGTTCGGTCGTCGTCGGCCACCGCTGCCCCGCTCAGACCTCGGACGCGGTGGGCAGCGGGATCTGGGCGTCGCTCTTGCCGAGCACGGTGAGCTGGTGCAGTTCCACGAAGTAGAGCTTCCACAGCCAGTAGACGTTGTGGAGGTGCTCGACGACCTTGCGCTCGTCGTCCTCCGAGTGGATCAGCGTGGACAGCACGCGCCACACGAAGTCGTCGTGGTCGTCGTCGAGGTCCGTGTTGACGTGGGCGCGGGCGCCCTTGACGTTCTCCTCGCCGAGGACGTCGCCCAGGTTGTCCAGCCAGTCGGGCTGGGTGCGCGTGGTGACGTACTCCACGAAGTACACGCTGGTGATCAGCGCCATCGGGCTGTCCTCGAACTCCATGCCGAACTGCAGGTATCCGGTGAGGAGTTTGGTGGAGAGCAGGGGTTCCGTGGAGTAGATCTGGTCCTTGGTGACCCCGACCTTGGCCAGGTCGGCGGCGAACAGCCGGTCGTGCAGCATCTCGTCGTCGGTGTAGTGCGCCCACGCCTTGGCCTGCACCGGGTCCACCTTGGTGAAGTACTTGATGGCCAGCGCGTCGACCGTCCGCTTGCGGCGCAGCCGCAGGATCGTCTCGATGTTGTGCCGCTTGTAGTAGTCGAGGTTCAGCTCGGAGGCGTTCTTCTGGTGCTGGGCGTAGGGGACCGTCTCGTAGAAGTCCTTGATGAAGGTGTCGAGGACCGCGTCGACCTTCTTGCGCAGTTCGGGGTTGATCGTCATGGCGTGCTTCCCTCCTTGGGGTCAGTGGCAGCCGCAGCCCGCGCTGGAGACGCGCTGCATCCGGCCGCGGCGTACCGCCTTGCGGGCGCCGAGGACGGCGGTACCGTCCGATGTCACCAGTGAGCTGCGGGGGCAGAGGAAGGCCAGGGCGAAGCGCGTGGCCGGCGTGATCCCCAGGCCGAGGTTCACGACACCGGCGGTGGCGCCGTACACCTCGTTCGGGCCGCAGTTCGCCGGGATGATCTCCGTGCTGGTGTTGATCCCGAAGCCGAGTTCCCAGATGACGCGGTAGCGCGGATCGTCGGTGAGGAGCTTCTCCAGCTCCGTGGCGGCCGACGCCGCCCTCGGCGTCCGCGGGGTGACGCTCTCGATGCTTCCGGCGGCGACGCGCAGCGTCACGGCGTCGGAGACGAGCGGCGCGAGCGCTTCGAACAGCCGCTGCTGGTCGGCGCCGTCGGCCGGGTCCTCGTGGCGGTGGACGATCGGCCAGCCGCGCAGGGTCAGCTCGCCGTTGAGGCCGAGCAGCCGGGCCTCGGGCTCGAAGGTGGTGATCTCGGCGGCGGTCACGCTCAGCTTGCCCGAGGGGAAGATCTGCTGGTCGCCCTCCTCCAGGACGCCCGCCTGCTGGTTCCACACGCAGTCGCCCACCGTGTGGTCGAACTCGGCCTCGGTGCCGGAGACGTCGTCGACGATCGTCAGCCGGTCGCTGTCGCCCACCAGGTCGAAGAACTCCTCGGCCACGCGGGCGTGCTCGTCGGCGTCGGTGAGAGCGGCGGTGCGCAGGAAGTAGCGGACGTGCTCGTGGGTCAGCGGCGTGGACCCGGCCGGCAGCACGGCCAGCCTGCGCCCGCCCAGTTCCCGCTCGGTCGGCGAGTCGAGGAACCGCCCGGGGCAGACCGCCAGCACCGCCGCGTCCGCGGGGACGCTCCGCTCGATCAGCTCGCCCAGGCGGGTGCCGGGGGGAAGCGTCAGGTGGAGCACGCCGGAATACCCGTCACCGGAATTCAGGGAAAAGGACTCGCCGTACTGTTCGCTCGTGATCAGACAGAATGTCCCGGCCGGCCGGCCGAACTGATCGAAGTCGCTCGTCGTGAGTTCCAGCGGTGGCACGGGAAACTCCCTCGAAGAGAACAAATGAGAACCCCGCGGCGAGGCATCGTGAAACGCCCCGCCGCGGGTCGGTACTCAGCCCAGGAGCGTGCCCAGGTAGTTGCGGTTCTTCTGCACCTTGATCTTCTTCATGGGGAGTCACCTCCTGTTGGGTTGATTTCCTTGCGTACACCCCGGCCGGGCGGTCGCGACCCTTATGAGAGGGGCACGACCCTCTCCACGGTGGGGTGGTCCGGGTGGCCGATCACCGCGACTCCATTACTGGTCAGCACGCGGGTGTCGGGCGAGATGATGTCCAGGTGGTACTGGGTGTACGGAGTGAGTCCGAGGCCGAAGTGCAGACAGCCTTCCGTGCCGCCGTACACCTCGTTCATGGCGTGGTTCCCGGGCAGGATGTCGTGCGAGGTGTTGAGGGCGTGGCCGATCTCCCAGACGATCCGGTACCGGGAGTCCACGGCGAACATCTGCTCCAGCATCGCCACGGCCGGCGCCGCTCCCGCGTCCAGCGCCCGAAGGCGCGTGATCCGGCCGTCCTCGACGGTGGCCTTGATCGCGTTGTCGTGCATCGCCCAGAGCTGCGCGTGGATACGGGCCTGGTCGGCGCGGGAGAAGGAGGGGGTGCCGTTGTGCAGGATCGGGTAGCCGCGCAGCGTGATCTCGCCCTCCAGCGGCAGCTTCAGCGCCTCGTCGAACTCCCTGATCTCGACGGGCAGCACGCTGATCTCGCCGGACGGGACGATCTGCTGGTCGCCCCAGTCCAGCGGGCCGGCCTGCTGGTTCCACACCAGGCCCTCGCGCAGGTGGTCGAGGGTGGCGCGGGTGCCGTGCACGGGATCGAGGTACACGAGCTGCTCGGAGTCCTCGGCGAGTTCGAAGAAGGTGTCGCAGAACGCCGCCTGGTCGGCCGCCGAGGTCCGTTCCATGACCCCGAGGAAGTGCCGGATCTCGTCGAGGGTCGTCGGCGTCGAGTTGCACGCCATGCCCATGATCTTCCGCTGCCCCACCAGAGCGGGGTCGGGTGACTCGAAGAACCTGTGGGGCGAGACCACGAGCACGTGCGCGGGTTCCGGGATCTTCTTTTCGAGAATTTCCTCGAACCGGTCTCCGGCGTCCAGTGTGATGGTGAGGAATTCACGGTACGGCGCCGTCTCGACAACGTCGATCCGGTCCACCAGTTCGGAATTCGTGATCAGACAGAAGGTGCTTCCGGTGGCTTCACCGAACTGGCTGAAGCGGCCGGGATCAATTGCTATCTGCGCGGACACGATCACTCCCGTCATGACCTTTTCACGTTTTCTCGCCGTGGTCTCCAATGTGACGGTTCGTGGGGGCGAAGGGATATAGGACGATGGTCCCTGCGCCCTGTTTCGCGACTGGTACTTCCGACCGTGTCGGGATGGACGGGGAGTGCGGTAGTTTCTTCGGCCGCCGTCCCGCGCCCGCGGACCGGTTCCCCGGTCCCCGCCACGGACGAAGGGGCCGGTCCCCCGGCGGACGAGGGGCCGGCCCGATGGTGACCGCCGGGAGCGTCAGCGGGTGCGCGCCGCGGCCACGGGGGTGGCCGGGGTCCGCCGGGACACCGCGCGACGGACTCCGGTGCCGGTGAAGGCCAGTGCCGCCGCGGCGACGAGCCCCAGCAGGGCCAGGCCGGCCCCGTAGTCGCCGTACGTCCCGTAGAGCACCCCCATGACCAGGGGCGGCAGGAATCCGCCCAGGCCCCCCGCGGCGCCGACGATGCCGGTGACGGAGCCGACCTGGTTTCCCGGGGCCAGCAGTGCCACCAGGGCGAAGACCGCTCCGCTGCCCGCGCCGAGGGCGGCGCCCATGGCGAGGAAGGCGGTGGTGCCCACCGGGGCCAGCGAGGGGGTCAGCGACTGCACGGCCGCTCCGGCGAGCAGGACGCTCAGCGATCCGGTGAGGACCCGGACCGGTCCGGCCCGGTCCGACAGCCAGCCGCCGACCGGCCGCATCGCCACGGCCAGCAGCACGAATCCGGCCATCCGGTCCGCGGCGTCGGCCTGGGGCAGGCCGTAGCCGGTCTTGAGGTAGGTCGGCAGGTAGACGGAGAAGGCCACGTAGCCGCCGAACGCCACCGCGTACAGGGCCGAGGCCTGCCAGGTGATGCCCAGACGGACGGTGGCGGCCAGCCGGCGGGTGAGCGGCTCCGTCGGCACGGCGCGCCCCGGGGCGTCGCGCAGCAGGAGCGCCGCCGTCACCGCGTACACGGCCAGCACGGCGGCGGTGATCAGGAACGGGGTGGCCAGGCCGTGCGCGTCCACCAGCTTCACCGTGGTCAGGGCGCTGACGGCGGTACCGCCCATGCCCGCGCCGAAGACGCCGATGGCCAGGCCCCTGCGCTCGGGCGGGAACCAGGCGCTGACGAGCGGCACCCCGACGGCGAAGGCCGTGCCTCCGATGCCGAGGAAGAAACCGCCGGCCAGCAGGGCCGCCAGCGAGGAGTGCCCGGCGAGACCGAGGTAGAGCACCGGGACGATCGTGGCCGCCGAGACCAGCGGGAACATCACCCGGCCGCCGAACCGGTCGGTGAGGGCACCCACCGGGATGCGGCCCAGTGAGCCGACCACGACCGGCACCGCCACCAGGAGCGACTGCTGGAAGGAGGACAGGCCGAGGGAGTCCTTGAAGCGCGGGCCGAGCGGGCTGAGCAGCGCCCACGCCCAGAAGTTGACCGCGAAGCCGGCGGTGGCCAGCGCCAGCATCAGCCACGCCCGGCCGGGTACGGCCACGGGCCGGGGCACCGGTTCCCGCCCGTGCTCCTGCCCGTGCCCCTGCTCCGGGTCCCGGTTTCTCGACGATTGCAGCATTCCGCCCGCTCCTTCACTCACGCCGACCGGGCCCGGTCGTCCCCCGGTCCCGCAGGGCGGGCGGGCCGTTCGCGCACCTCGCCGCCCCGGAGCCAGAATCCGCGAGACGGCGACCCCGCGGTGTGGGCCACCCGGCCCCGGCCGGCCGGCCGATGGGCCAGACAGGCGCGGCCGACCGGGCCGGCCCGCGAGGGCCGATGCGGGTGCGCCGCTCACGCGTGCGAGCGTGGAAGGGGCGAAGTGGGGGAAACCCAAAGGAAGTTGTCCCTCACGGACCGCCCCGTGGACAACGGCGGCCGTTCCCCACGGTCACCGGTCACCGGTCACCGGTCACCGGGCACTGGTCACCGGGCAGCGCCCCGCGTGACTCCGTCCCCCTCCCCCCATGCACGGAGGCTCCACCCATGCTGCGAGGCATCGACGTCAGCGCCTACCAGTCGTCCGATTACGGCACCGCCGGCCTCTCCTTCGTCTTCGTCAAGGCGACGGAAGGCCGCTCGTACGTCAACCCGAAACTCACCGCGCAGGTGCGGACCGCCCGCGACGCGGACTGCGTCGTCGGCTTCTACCACTTCCTGTGGCCCGGCAACATCACCGCCCAGGCCGCGTACTTCGTGAGCAAGACCCCCGAGCGGGCGGGAGACCTGCTCGCCGTCGACTGGGAGACCACCGGCGACGGCACCCACGCGAGCAACGCCGAGAAGGACCGCTTCATCCGCCGGGTGAAGGAGCTCCGCCCCGACAACCGCGTGGTGCTCTACACGAACCGGGACTTCTGGCTGAACGTCGACACCACCTCGTACGCCGGTGACGGCCTGTGGATCGCCGACTACGTGACCGCCGGCGAGCCCCGCATCCAGGCGAAGTGGCGCTTCCACCAGTACACCTCCGAGCCGGTGGACCGGGACGTCGCGGACTTCGACACCGAGGCGGCCCTGCGCGCGTGGGCGGACAGCGCCTAGAGGCCGTCGGATCACCGCCGTCCGCCGGGCCCGGAAGAGCGGCGGGCGGGCGGCGGCCGGGACCGGAGTACGGTTGCCTTACCGAGCGCACCTCGCACGCCGCCATCCGTCGCGGCGTCGCCCTCGGGGAACGGCAAGGCCGGAGCACATCGCGTCCGGCAGGAAATGAGCCGCCCCACATGAGTCTGATGAGTCTCGGAGTACTGGCCTCCTCCCGCAAGGAGAACGAGTTCCGGTTGCCGCTGCACCCCGGCCACCTCGACCGGATCGCCCCGGACGTGCGCGAGAGGATCTTCCTCGAACGGGGCTACGGCCGGCGTTTCGGCGTCACCGACGACGCGCTGCGGCCCCTGGTGGCCGGATTGCGCTCCCGCGAGGAACTCGTCGCCGAGTGCGACATCCTGCTGCTGCCCAAGCCCCTGCACGACGACCTCGCCGAGCTGCGCGAGGGCCAGGTGCTGTGGGGATGGCCGCACTGCGTGCAGGACGAGAAGATGACCCAGATCGGCATCGACCGGCGGCTGACGCTGATCGCCTGGGAAGCCATGAACCACTGGACCTCCTCGGGCGCCTTCAGCGTCCATGTGTTCCACAAGAACAACGAGCTCGCGGGCTACTGCTCGGTGCTGCACGCCCTGCAGCTCGGCGGGCTGACCGGCAGCTACGGGCGCCGCCTGCGCGCGGTGGTCATCAGTTTCGGCGCCACGGCGCGCGGAGCGGTCACCGGCCTGGGCGCCATGGGGGTCTCCGACGTCACGGTGCTCACACAGCGCGCCGCCGCGGCGGTGGCCTCGCCGATGCCCTCGGTCGTGATGGGCCACTTCGAGGAGCAGCCGGGCACCTCCTCACGCCTGCAGGCCTCCACTCCGGCCGGGCCCGTGCCGCTGGCGGAGTACCTGGCCGGATTCGACATCATCGTCAACTGCATCCTGCAGGACACCGACGCGCCGCTCATGTTCGTCACCGACGAGGAACTCGCCCGGTTCCGGCCGGGCACGTTCTTCATCGACGTCGCCTGCGACGAGGGCATGGGCTTCGCCTGGGCCCGCCCGACCACCTTCGGCGAGCCCATGCCCACCGTCGGAGCGGGCTGCCACTACTACGCGGTGGATCACAGCCCGTCCCACTTGTGGAACTCCGCCACCTGGGAGATCAGCGAGGCGCTCCTTCCCTACCTGCGCAAGGTCATGGGCGGCCCCACCGCATGGGACGCCGACGTCACGGTCCGCAAGGCCATCGAAATCCGTGACGGCGTCGTCCAGAATCCGAAGATCCTCTCCTTCCAGCACCGCTCCGCCGTCTACCCGCACGCTCCACGGATCCCGGTGGGCTCACTGAGCCGGGCGGTCTAGATCCGGTTCGTGGCCTGCGGACCGCTCACCCGCGGAAGTCCGCCGCGCGCTCCGGGGGCGAACGTCCTGTTCCGGGACGTACGGCGTCCGGGCGGCCCGGAACCCGGCAACGCCGGGGCCGGGGCACCCGGACGACGGGGGTGTCACGCCGGAGGGCGCCCACCGGAACTCCGGCGGGCGCCCCTCCGGACGGCGTCACTTGTTCAGGTGGATCCAGAACTCGTCGAACGAGAGGACCTTGTCGCCGTTGAGGTCACGGGTGGCGATGACGGCCTCCGCCACCGACTCGGTGACGTTCCAGTCGCCGCCCTGGGCGAGAGCGGTCTTGAACTCGGCCGCGGTGATGAACCCGTCACCGTCCGAATCGATCCGCTCGAACTGCTTGCGTGCTTCCTCGATGTCGGCCACCGGTCCGCCCCTTCGTCGTGCATCACCGCATGCGTGACTGCATGGGCGACTGCTGTGTGTACGGAGGTCAGATTAACGGTCCGCGTGAGCGCGCAGTGCCGCGACCACCCACGCGAACTCCTCACGGTGCGCCGACAGCGGGTCCATGCCGCGCGCGAGGGCGCTCAGCTCCCGGAAACGGGCCACCTCGGCATGGGCCGCGGACTCCATGCGGGCCAGGACGGCGGCCCGGTCCGCGGTGCCGAGGAGCCCCCTCAGCACCGTGTCCGCCTCCGGGCTCCCGGGGTCCACGCCTCGCTCCAGCGCCTCGCCCGCGAGGTGCACCAGCCGGCTCATGAACCACAGGGAGGTGCCCGGCGGCACGTCCGGCCCCCGGTCCGCCGCGTTGAACTCGATCATCTCGCGCATCCGGGCGCGGAAGCCGCGGTCCTGGATCAGCTCGGCCAGCTCCACCCAGGCGTCCACCTGCTCGGGGGTCGGGTCGTCCGGCAGATCACCGACGCCGAACCGCAGCCGGGTGCGGATGTCGGGGTCGGCGGTGTCCAGTCCGCCGAAGGTCTCCTCCATGAAATCGTCGATGATGCGTCCGCGTTCGGCGGCCGAGAGCCGCGCCAGCTTGTTCATGAGTGTCGTCTCCTGTGCGCTCGAACCACGTCGTGCCACGGTCGACAGCACCGCCCGGGTCACCTTCAGCGACCTGATCTGCGCGTCCAGCGCGGCCACGTGCGCGGCCGCCACTTCCGCCACCGTCGTCTCGCCCGCCAGGATCCCGCGCACGTCGCCGAGACCCAGCCCGAGTTCGCGCAGGGTCCGGATGAGCTCCAGGCGGGCCACGGAACCGGCGTCGTACAGCCGGTAGCCGCCCGCCGACCTGGCCGCCGGGGGCAGCGCGCCCTCGTCCGACCAGTACCGGATGGTGCGGACGCTCAGGCCGGTGTTCCGGGACAGTTCGCCGATGGTGAAGAGTCCGGTGCCGTCGTCGATCATGTCTGCGAGTCTGGGCCTTCCAGTGGGTGGAGACTCAAGGAGCGCGTGATGGACACCTTGCGGGACATCCTCGACGCGGCCGCGCGGGATGTCTTCCCGCCGGACGACGGCACCACCACGATCGTGCGGGCGCCCTCGCTCCGGGACACGGGCGTCCTCTCCCTCACCGCTCACTCGGTCGTCTTCACCGACGAGGATCCGCGGTGGGTGCGGGCCGCGCTGCGGGCGGCCGGCTGCGACCCGCTCGCCGCCCCGCTCAGCCCCCGTTTCCTCACGGCCCTGATGGACCGCACGGGCCGCGCCCACGACACGGTGGACGCCCTGCTGGTGGCGGCGCCGCTGCCCGGCGAGACGCTCCTGGACCTGGTGGAGCTCACCGGTCCCGACCATCCCCGCGTCGCGTACGCGCGCGGGCGCCGCGACGAGGTGCGGGCCTGGGAGGCGGACGGCGGGGTGGTGGTGCTGGGGCGCGGGGTGGCCGGCCGGCTCGAGGTCTCGGTCGAGGTGACGGACGGCGTACGGCACCGGGGCCTGGGCAGGCTGCTGGTGACGGCCGCCCGGCACCTCGCGACGGAACCGGTGTGGGCGCAGGTCTCGCCGGGCAACGCCCGCAGTCTGCGGGCGTTCCAGGCGGCGGGCTACCTGCCGGTGGGCGCGGAGGCGCTGCTGCTCCCGGCCCGCTGAGCGGGTCGGCGAACGGCGAACGGCCCGGCGCGGGCGGGTCAGCGGAAGATGCCGGTGTGGCCGAGCGAGTACCGGCCGGGCTG
Source organism: Streptomyces sp. NPDC021080 (assembly GCF_044333225.1). Lineage (NCBI taxonomy): Bacteria > Bacillati > Actinomycetota > Actinomycetes > Kitasatosporales > Streptomycetaceae > Streptomyces > Streptomyces sp. NPDC021080. Next base: position 372,604 of record NZ_JBIRQM010000010.1, read on the forward strand.
GGGGTAGACGGCGAGGCCGTGCGGACCGCTGCCGACGTGGATGCGGGCGATCTGGTCTCCGGTGCGGGTGTCGATGGCGTACACCTCCGAGTTGTACCGGCCGGAGAGCCACAGGACCTTGCCGTCCGCCGAGACGCCGCCCATGTCGGGGCTGCCGCCGTCGGGCAGACGCCACTTCTTGGTGAGGCGGTTCTGCTTGAAGTCGAAGATGGAGATGGTGCCTTCGCCGCGGTTGGAGATGTACATCTCGCGCGAGTCCCGGCTGACGTAGAGGCCGTGGGCGCCCTTGCCCGTGTGCAGCAGGGTCGGCCGGGTGAACTTGTCGCCGTCGAGGATCCACACGCCGTCGGCCATCATGTCGGCGATGTAGAACCGCTTGCCGTCCGGGGAGATCTTGACGTCCTGCGGCATCGCCCCGTGGAACGGCAGCTTCTGCTGGCCGATCACCTTCATCCGCTCGGTGTCGACCTTCAGGAGTTCGCCGCTGAACTCGCAGGACACGATGAAGTAGCGGCCGTCCGGGGAGAAGTCGGCGTGGTTGACGCCGTAGCAGCTGACCGGCTCCGTCCTGACGGTCTTCATGGTGTGCGCGTCGCGGAAGACGAGCTCGCGGTCGAGGGAGGCCATCACGATCGCGTACTTGCCGTTGGGCGTGAAGTAGAGGTTGTACGGGTCGTGCACGTCGACGGGTTCGCCGGCCTTGCCGGTCTTCGGGTCGATGGGGGTGAGGGTGTTGCCCCGGTCGTTGTTGACCCACAGGGTCTTCAGGTCCCAGGAGGGAACGACGTGCTGGGGCTGGACGCCGACCGGGATCGTCTCGATGACCTTGTACGTGTGCGGGTCGATGACCGAGACCGTGTTGGAGTTGGTGTTGGGCACGTAGACGCGCGAGGGGAAGTCCTTGACCACCGGGGAGAGTCGGTTCGGCCGGTCGGCGGCGTAGACGTCCGTCGGGTCCAGCAGGGGAGGCATGCCGGGCAGGCCCTGGACGGCCGGCTTCTTCACCGGAGCCGGCCGGACGGCCGCCTTGGTGGTGCGGTGGACCTGCTCGGCGTGGTCCGGGGATGTCCCGCCGCAGCCCGCGAGGGCGGCGAACGTGGTGAGGGCGGTGCCGGCGATCAGCGCACGGCGCAGGGAGGAGGGTGGCGTCAGCATCAGCTCAGCAGCTCCGTGGTGGTGACCGCGCCGAGGCCGCGGCGGTCGAGTTCGTGCAGAAGGGAGGGGAGGGCGGCGACCGTGTCGGCGTATCCGAAGTGCAGGCTCACGACGGAGCCGGGACGGACCTCGGCCAGTACCTTGCGGGTGACGGCGGCGGCTCCCGGCGAGGTGTAGTCGAGGGAGTCGACGTCGTAGGAGAGCGTGTGGGGGTAGCCCGCCTCGCGGGCGAGGCGCTGGACCAGGGGGGAGGCCCGGGGGCTGCGGGAGGGCCGGAACCAGGTGCCGATCGAGCCGGTGAGCCGCCTCAGGCGGTCCGCGCAGCCCCGGATCTCCGCGGCCGCCTCCGTCGCCGTCATCGCGTTGATGTCGAGGTGGCGAAGCGTGTGGTTGCCGAGGTCGTGGCCGCCGTCGAGGATGCGGCGGGCGAGGTCCGGGTGCTCGTCCAGCCAGGTGCCGACGGCGAGGACGGTGATCCGGGCGCCCGCCTTCTCCGCCTCGCCGAGCAGCGCCTTCGCGACGGCGGGGTCGCCCTGGCCGTGGAAGGTGAGCGCCACTTTGGACGGGTGGGTGCGGGGGCCGTGGGTGATTTCGGGGGGCTGGGCGGGATAGCCGCGGGGGGTGGGGGCGGTCGCGGGGGTTCCGCGGGTCGCCGTGGCGGGGGGTGCGCTGGGCGCGGCCGGAGGTGCCGTGAGGCCCTGGGCGTGGGCGGCTCGCGGGGCGGAACAGCCCGCGGTCGTTCCGGCGGCGAGGGTTCCTGCCGTGAGCGCGAGTCCCGTGAGCAGGGCAGCGCGCCGGGGCGGGGCGGGGGCTGCGTGGTCTTCGGCGGGCATGGTCACCGGACCATTTAAGGGCGAATCAGCCGAAAAACCGGCGATTGACCCAACCGGGTGGTGGTGCGGGTCGCTGCGCGGCTCGCACACACGACCCCACGAGCCCCCGGGCACGGGACCGCAGACCTCCGAGCACGGGACGCGACGTTCCGGGCACGGGACCGCAGACCTCCGGGCACGAGGCGCGACGTTCCAGGCGCAGGAACACAGACCTCCGGGCACGAGGCGCGACGTTCCAGGCGCAGGAACACAGACCTCCGGGCACGAGGCGCAACGTTCCAGGCGCAGGAACACAGACCTCCGGGCACGGGAACGCCGGCTCCCCGACGCGGGCACGCAGACTTCCCGGTGCAGGAACGTCGGCTCCCCAGCGTGTGGCTGCAGACTTCCCGGTACGGGACCACAGGCTTCCCGGCGCGGGAGCACAGGCTCTCGGTACGGGACCACAACGCCAACTCCCCGGCGCAGGGCCGCAGTCTTCCCGCGCGGGAGTGCAAGCCTTCGGGTGCGAGGACCGTGAGCGGAGTGGGAGACCCCTGTTTTGGATCAGTCGGACAGGTCTGCGATAGTCGGCAGTGCGACCTCCCCCCATTGACCCGGGCCACGGTTGTCGCCGGTGGCGCGGTTCACACCCCATTCGTTCCGCGGCACCCCGCAAGCCCCGGCTGCCATGCGGCCGGGGCTTATGCGTGCCCCGAGGCATGCGTGCCGCCCGAGCCCCCCGCGCATCCGGAGTCCATGCGTGACCAGTCGACGCGGGCCGGGGTCGGCCCGGAGCCGGCGGTCGACGTGGGTCAGCGGTCGACGACGCGCATCTCGAACCAGGTGGTCTTGCCGCGGGGCAGCAGGTCGACGCCCCAGCGGTCGGAGAGCTTGTCGACGAGGAAGAGACCCCGGCCGCTCAGGTCCATCTCCTGGACCGGCATGAGACAGGGAAGGCCGCGGGAGGGGTCACGGACCTCGATGCGGATCCAGCCGCGGCGGCGGCGCATACGGAGTCCGAACACACGGGCGCCGGTGTGCCGTACGGCGTTGCCCACGAGTTCGGAGACGAGTAAGACCGCGTCCTCGGTCATCTTCGGGGACAGACCCCAGTGGCGCAGAACCACGACCTGGGTGAGCCGGCGCGCGGTGGCCGCGGACTCCGGGCGGGACGGCAACGGCACCTCTCCCTCGGTGGGATTGCCGAACAACTCCAGCGCCTTGAGCGCTCGTTCGTCCTCGACCGCAGGTGTCCAGCGCGCCGCGGTCGCACTTCCGTGCCGCCGCGGCTGTTCCATACCCTCCAGCCCCGCCATGCCCCCCATCATGGACGCCCAGAGCCCCTTTCGGGGCCGTTCCACGGGAATAGGCCCCCCGGAACACGACATTCCGCCCCATCCGATCGGCATATGCCAGAGGCAGTTCAGGGGCGACGACAGCCCGTCCGACCTGCCAGAACAGGCCGGTCGAGGGCAATCGCCACCGTCCGACGGCAAGGCGTGCTTAAGGTTGTCTTAAGCCTGGGATAAAACGCCCCAACGGGGGACGCCGCCATGACACCGCGTCAACCGCGCGTCGACCGGAGGGAAGGGCGGGGGCACAGCCGGACCGCGCCGGCCGGGAACGGGGAACCCCGCTCCGGGGGGACGAGCCCCCGGGAGACGGGACCCCGGCCCGGGAGACGGGGCACCGTTCACCGGGCCGGCGCGGCGGACGGCTCAGAGGAACTTCGCCTTGCCGGGGCCCTCTTCCACGAAGCTCCGCATGCCCCGCTCGCGGTCCTCGGTCGCGAACAGGCCGGAGAACCAGTTCCGCTCGATGGCCAGTCCGGTCTCGATGTCCGTCTCCAGACCCGCGTCGACGGACTCCTTCGCGGCCCGCAGCGCGATGGCCGGGCCCTGCGCGAGCCTGGCGGCCCAGGCGTGGGCGGCGGTGTAGACCTCGTCGGCGGGCACGACCCGGTCGACCAGCCCGAGCGTGAGGGCCTCGTCGGCCTTGACCATGCGGCCGGTGAAGATGAGGTCCTTGGCCTTGGAGGGGCCGATCAGCCGGGAGAGCCGCTGGGTGCCGCCTGCGCCGGGGATCAGGCCGAGCAGGATCTCGGGCTGGCCAAGCTTGGCGTTGTCCCCGGCGATGCGGTAGTCGGCGCACAGGGCCAGTTCGCAGCCGCCGCCGAGCGCGTACCCTGTGACGGCGGCGACGACGGGCTTGGGGATGCGGGCGACGGCGGTGAAGGAGTCCTGCAGGGCCCGGGACCGCACGACCATCGCGGCGTGGTCCATGGCCTGCATCTCCTTGATGTCCGCGCCCGCCGCGAACACCTTCTCCCCGCCGTACAGCACCACGGCACGGACGTCCGGCCGGGCCGTGGCCTCCTCGGCCAGCTCCTTGAGGCGGTCCTGCGTCGCCACGTCCAGGGCGTTCATGGGAGGGCGGTCCAGGCGGATGGTGCCCACGCCTTCGGCCACTTCGAGATGCACAGTCATGGAAGCAGGTTAGTGGCCGTTAACGGCACCGGGCCGGGTGTGCTGAGTCACAGCACACCCGGCCCGGTGGAGAACGGTCACGCGATCGGGTCGGACGGAGTCACCCGATCCGCTCGGAGGCGGCCGGCCGATCCCCTGCCGGACCGTCACACGATCCGTTCCGGCGCATCACTTGATCCAGTCCGCCCAGGGTATGTTCCAGCCGTTGAGACCGTTGGCCGGGTCGACCGTCGGGTCGGTGGAGTTCTTCACGACCACCACGTCACCGACCATCGAGTGGTTGAAGAACCAGGCGGCCGGCACGCCGCTGTCGTAGCCGCCGCGCACGTCCCGCAGGCCGACGCAGCCGTGGCTGGCGTTGTAGTTGCCGAAGGCGCCGCCGCCCCAGTAGTTGCCGTGCACGAAGGTGCCGGAGCTGGTCAGGCGCATGGCGTGCGGGACGTCCTTGATGTCGTACTCGCCGTCGTAGCCGACCGTGTCGCCGTTCATCCGGGTCACGGTGAACTTCTCGCTGATGACCATCTGGCCGTTCCAGGTGGCGTAGCCGGGCTTGCCGGTGGTCACCGGGATGGTCTTGACGACCTTGCCCTCCTGCATGACCTTCATCGTGTGCTTCTTGGCGTCCACGACGGACACCTGGTCGCGGCCGATGGTGAAGGAGACCGTCTTGGCCTGCTTGCCGTAGACGCCCTTGCGGCCCTCGACGCCGTCGAGGTTCAGCTTCACGGTGACCTTGGTGCCGGCCTTCCAGTACTTCTCGGGCCGGAAGTCGAGGCGGTCGTTGCCGAACCAGTGGCCCTGGACGTCGACGGCCGGCTCGGTCGTGATCTTGATGGCCTTCTCGACGTCGTCCGGCTTGGTGATGCCCCGGGTGAAGCGGACCGAGAACGGCATGCCGACGCCGACCTTGGAGCCGTCCTCGGGCGTGAAGTTGCCGGTGAAGGTGTTCTGCGGGCTCAGCGTCGTGAAGGACGAGTCCTCGGCCGCCGTGCGGCCCTCGGAGTCCTTCGCGACCGCGTGCACCTGGTACTTGGTGGACGCCGCGAGGTGTGTGGCGGGCGTCCAGCCGCTGCCGTCGGCCGATATCTCGCCGTCGATCTTCGCGCCCTCGTTGTCCTTGACGGTGACCTCGGTCAGTTTGCCCTTACTGGCCGTGACCTTGAGGGTGCCGCTGGTGTCGACGTCCTTGGCGCCGGCCTTCGGCGCGATCGTGACGACGGCCACCGACTGCTTGCTCTCCGTGGTGGTGCTGCCCTTGCCGTCCTTGTCCTTCCCTGCGGACCCCGAGTCCGTTCCCCCGCCCCCGCCGCAGGCCGTGACGGCCAGCAGCGCACCGCCGACGATCACCGCCCACCGCTTGTTGCGGCCGCGTGAGCGTCCACCTGCCGACGCCCCCGATATCGGTCGCACGTTCACAGTCTTTCTCCCCTCGCAAGGCCTGATCAGGCCCCCACCCCGGCGCGTCCCACGCGATCACTGGCGCATATTAACCTCACGGTTTTGAGCTCCGTGTCAGGTGAATGTCACCGTTCCGTCGCAACTTGGACCATCGACCGCGAAGATGGTTGCACCGGGGAGCGAAGATCAGTCGACTGCGCTGCCCGTCTTCCACTCCTTCCAGCCCATGTTCCAGCCGCCGAGTCCGTTGTCGGGGGCGACCGTCTTGTCCTTGCTGTGGACGACCTCGATGACGTCACCGATGAGGCTGCGGTCGAAGAACCAGCCCGCCGGGGTGTCGGAACTGCCGCCCTTCACGTCCCTGAGACCCACGCAGCCATGGCTGACGTTGGTGTTGCCGAAGGCGTCCGGCGCCCAGTAGTTGCCGTGCAGGAAGGTGCCGGAGTCGGTCAGGCGCATCGCGTGCGGCACGTCGGGGATGTCGTACTCACCGCCGAAGCCGACGGTCCGGCTGTTCATCCGGGTCACCTCGAGCATCTCGGTGACGACCATCTTCCCGTTGTACGTCGTCGTCTTCGGCGCCCCGGCCGTGATCGGCACCGTGGCGAGGAGGTTGCCGTCGCGGCGCACCTCCATGGTGTGGGCGCGGGCGTCGACGAGGGACGTCTGGTCGCGGCCGACGGTGAACGAGAAGGACCTGGACTGGAGTCCGTACACGCCGGGTGCCCCTTCGACGTCGCGCAGCCGCAGTGCCACGGTGACCTTCGTGCCCGGTTTCCAGTACCGCTCCGGGCGGAAGTCGACGCGGCCGCCGCCGAACCAGTGCGCGCGGATCTGCACCGCCGGGTGCGCCTCGACGTGGATGGCGCGCTCGACGGCGGCCCGGTTCGCGATCTCCCGGTTGAACTGGAGGGAGACGATCATCCCGGTGCCGACGACGGAGCGGTCCTCCGGAGTGACGTACCCGATGAACCGTTCGCCGGGGACGGCCGTGGTGAACGTCGTGTGGCGGGCCGAGCGGTGCCCGTCGCCGTCCAGGGCCACCGCGTCCACGGTGTACTTGGCGGCCAGGGCGAGCCGCGCCTCGTCCGGTTTCCAGGACAGGCCGTCCTCGCTGATGTGTCCCGGTACGGGTGACTCCTCGGCGTCCTGGGACCTGACGACCTTCACGGACTCCAGGCGCCCGCGGGGCACCCGCACCAGCAGTGCCTCCTGCGGCCGTACGCCCTTGGTGTTGTCGTCGGGCGAGACGTGGATGACGTCTTCGGGCGACCTCGGTTTGCCGAACGCCTCCCCGATCCCGTCCGGGATCGGGGAGGAGGTGCAGCCGGAGGCTCCGGCCAGCAGACCGGCCCAGGTCACTGCGGCGGCCAGCGCGGCCCCTGCGCGCCGCGCGCGCGTCTGTACGTGCTTCACAAGGGACCCAACGACGCCGCCGCTGCGGGGAAACGTGAGTGCGAGCCACGCTCTGGGCAGAACAGTGGGGAGGACGACGCGCCAAGGAGCCGCGGCCGGGACGCCGTGCACCCTTTTCCGTGCCGTTCCACGAGCCGTGGGAGGCTGACCGGTGTCGAGCGCACCCGAGCAGGAGGCGGTCCACGAGGGACGCGCCGCGGGCGGCGGGCTGCCCGCGCAGACCGTCACGGACCCGGCGGGGCCGTCCGCCGCCGCACCCGCGGCCGCGGACCCGGCGGTGGGGCCGGCCGCTCCCGCGCTGAACGGCTCACGGCGCCCGGCGGCGCCGCCGCCCGTCGACGCCTGGCCGGGTGCCCCGACCCCGCTCGGCGCACGCTTCAGGGCGGGTCCCGACGGCACCACGGGCACCAACTTCGCGCTGTGGGCGGGCGGCGCGGAAGCCGTCGACCTGTGCCTCTTCGACGAGGAGGGCACCGAGACACGCGTCCCGCTGACCGAACTCACCCACGAGATCTGGCACGGCTTCGTCCCCGGCGTGCTTCCCGGCCGCCGCTACGGCTTCAGGGTGCACGGCCGCTGGGACCCGTGGACCGGAGCCCGCTGGAACCCGGCGAAACTGCTCCTCGACCCGTACGCCCGTGCGGTGGACGGCGACTTCACCCTGCCGCCCGAGGTGTACGGGCACGTCCGCGACTGGCCCCAGCAGCAGGTCGCCGACACCGTGCGCGACGACCGCGACTCGGCGCCGCTGGTCCCCAAGGGCGTGGTCGTCCAGGACGACGACGACTGGTCGGACGACCACCGCCCCAAGACCCCCTGGGCGGACTCGGTCATCTACGAACTGCACGTGCGCGGATTCACCCGTCTGCACCCCTCGATCCCCGAGGAACTGCGCGGCACGTACGCCGGACTGGCGCATCCGGCGGCGATCGAGCACCTGGTGGACCTCGGGGTGACGGCGGTGGAGCTGCTGCCGGTGCACCAGTTCGCGCACGAGGACCACCTGCTGCGCCGGGGCCTGAGGAACTACTGGGGCTACAACTCGATCGGCTACTTCGCCCCGCACGCGGCCTACGCCGCCTCCGGCACGCGCGGCCAACAGGTCGGCGAGTTCAAACGGATGGTGCGCGCACTGCACGCGGCGGGGATCGAGGTCATCCTCGACGTGGTCTACAACCACACCGCGGAGGCGGGCGAGCTGGGCCCGATGCTGTCGCTGCGCGGCATCGACAACCGGGGGTACTACCGGCTCCAGTCGGACGCCCGCCGCTACGCCGACTACACGGGCTGCGGCAACACCCTGCACGTCGTGCAGCCGCAGGTGCTGCGGCTGATCACGGACTCGCTGCGCTACTGGGTCACCGAGATGGGCGTCGACGGCTTCCGCTTCGACCTGGCGGCGGCCCTGGCCCGGTCCATGCACGACGTCGACATGCTGTCGCCGTTCCTCGCCGTCATCGCCCAGGATCCGGTGCTGCGCCGGGTCAAACTGATCGCCGAACCCTGGGACGTGGGCTCCGGCGGCTACCAGGTCGGCGCCTTCCCGCCGCTGTGGACGGAGTGGAACGACCGCTACCGCAACGCCGTACGGGACTTCTGGCGCGGGGCGCTGCCCGACGTACGGGACCTCGGCTACCGCCTGTCGGGGTCGAGCGACCTGTACGCCTGGGGCGGCCGGCGCCCGTACGCCTCCGTCAACTTCGTGACCGCGCACGACGGATTCACCCTGCGCGACCTCGTGTCGTACGAACGCAAGCACAACGAGGCCAACGGCGAGGGCAACCGGGACGGCACCGACGACAACCGGGCCTGGAACGGCGGGGCCGAGGGCGAGAGCGAGGACGAGGGCCTGCAGGCGCTGCGTCGGCGCCAGCTGAGGAACCTGCTGACGACACTGCTGCTGTCCACGGGGGTGCCGATGCTGGTCGCCGGGGACGAGTTCGGGCGCACCCAGCGGGGCAACAACAACGCCTACTGCCAGGACAACGAGATCAGCTGGGTCGACTGGTCGCAGCTCGACGACCCGCACTGGCGGGCGCTGTTCGAGCTGACGTCCCGTCTGATCGCGCTGCGGCACGCGCATCCCGTGCTGCGCCGCCGGGCGTTCTTCTCCGGGCGGGCGCACTCGGCGGACGGACTGCGGGACCTGGCCTGGTTCACCGCACGGGGCACCGAGATGACGGAACGGGACTGGTACGCGCCCGCGGCGACCCTCGGCATGTACCTGTCCGGCCGGGACATCCCCGGCCGGGACGCGCGGGGCGTCCCGGTCGTCGACGACAGCTTCCTCGCCGTGCTGCACGCCGGGGACCGGCCGGCCTCCTTCGAGCTGCCGGGGACGCCCTGGGCCGCCGGGTACGAGGTGGTCGTGGACACCTCGCGCGAGGACCAGGCGGAGGCGCCCGCGCTCACGCACCGGGCGGGCACGGCGATCACGGTCCCGGCGCGGTCCGTCCTGCTGCTGAGGGTCCGCTGAGGGCACGGCCCCCGCGGCCGCCCGGCGCGGAGGTCAGCCGAGGATGCCCCGCTCGTACGCCGTCGCCACCGCCGCCGCACGGTCCTTGACGCCCAGCTTGCCGTACACGTGGGTGAGATGGGTCTTCACGGTCGCCTCGCTGATGAACAGTTCACGGGCGATCTCGCGGTTGGAGGTGCCCCTGGCCACCAGGACCAGCACCTCGCGTTCGCGGGCCGAGAGGGACTCGGCGGAGGCGGGCGCGCGCACGGCCGAGACCAGCCGGGAGGCGACGGCCGGGGACAGGACGGTGCGGCCCTCGGCCGCGGCCCGGACCGCCGTGAACAGGTCGTCGCGGGGCGCGTCCTTGAGCAGATAGCCGGTCGCGCCCGCCTCGATCGCGGGCAGGGTGTCGGAGTCGGTGTCGTAGGTGGTGAGGACGAGGACCCGGGCGCGGGAGCGGCGCCGGGTCAGTTCGGCGATGGCGTCCACTCCCCCGCCGCCCGGCATGCGCAGGTCCATCAGGATCACGTCCGGGTCGAGGACGGCGGCCCGCTCGAGCGCCTCGACCCCGTTCACCGCCTCGCCGACGACCGTGAAACCGGGCGCGGACTCGAACATGCCGCGCAGGCCGTCGCGTACGACGGGATGGTCGTCGACGATCAGCAGCGAGATGCGGGGGTCATCGGTCATGGCGTACCAACGGTACGCGAGCCGACAGCGCCGTGCCGTGGCCCGGTTCGGACTCCACGGCGAGGTGGCCGGCGATGCGTTCGGCCCGGGCGCGCATGCCGTCGAGGCCGAATCCGCCGGTGCCGGTGCGGGCCGGGACGGCGAGCGGGTCGAAGCCGCGGCCGTCGTCGCGGACGTCGAGGGTGACCTCGTCGCCCATGAAACTCAGGGTCACCCCGACCCGGCCGGCCGCCGCGTGGCGCCCGGCGTTGGAGAGGGCTTCCTGGGCGATGCGCAGGAGGGTGGCGGAGACCTCGTCGTGGAGCTGCTCACTGGTGCCGGTGACGGTGAACTCGGCGCGTACTCCCGTGCGTTCGCCCCATTCGGCGACCGTCTTCTTCAACGCCTCGGGAAGACCGTCGTCCGCCAGCGCCACCGGGGCCAGGTTGTGCACCGAGCGGCGGGCCTCGCCGAGGCTGTGGCGGGCGAGCGCCGAGGCGCGTTCGAGGTGGACGCGGGCGCCGGCGGGATCGGGCGCGTTCGCCACGACCTGGAGCTGGGCGATGATGCCGGTCAGCCCCTGGGCGATGGTGTCGTGGATCTCGGCGGCCAGCCGCCGGCGTTCGTCGGCGACCCCGGCTTCCCGTGCCTGGACGAGGAGTTGGGAGTGAAGCGCGGCGTTCTCGTCGAGGGCCTGCTGCAACGCGGCGTTGGTGCGCTCGAGTTCGGCGATGGTCTCGGTACGCTCACGGACCCGCTGCGCCTCCTGGGTGGTGAGGTGGGCGACCACCATCTGCAGGCCGGAGTTGGCGGCCAGGAGACCGGCGAAGACGATCCACTGGGTTCCGCCCTCGAACGGCATTCCGCCCGCCTGCGCGCCGGCCACGGTGACCGCGCTCGCGAACAGTCCGAGCCGCTGCCACCTGCCCGGTATCAGTTCGTCGGCGTCCATGTAGCCGCAGGCGGCGTAGAACGCGAAGAACGGGGTGATCCAGGTGAGGGCGAAGGCGAGGGCCCACCGGACGGCGTAGTACGCCGTCCCGGCCCGGGACGGCGTCCGGCCGCGGCCGGACCGGCGGGGACGGGTGCCCTGCCACCACAGCTGGAGCACGACCCCCGCACCGGACAGGGCCCAGGCGGCGTACCACTTGGCCCAGGCGGCGTGCGGATCGGCGGAGGCGACCGCGAGGACGATGCTGGTGCCCAGCAGCCCGTAGGGCCCCCAGGTGTGGAGCTGCTCCCAGCGCCGGTCGAGCTGTCGGTCCGTCACGGTCATGGGCCCAGTCTGCACGGCCGGCCGCCTACTCCCACCGGAACCAGCGGACGGCCGCACCGGTCAGCAGCAGGATCCACACCGCCAGCACGCCGAGGTGACCCCAGCCCGGCCAGTGACCGGCCGCCGCCTGGTTCAGCGCCTGCGCGGCCGCGCCGAAGGGGGTGAAGCCGACGATCCGGGCCATCAGGTGCGGCATGGACTGCACCGGCAGCCACACACCCGCGCAGAACATCGACGGGAAGAACACGGCCGATCCGATCGCGCCGGCGATCTTCGTCGTACGGGACAGCGCCGACACCACCGATCCGAGGGCGAGGGCGACCAGGACGGCCGCCAGCAGGGCGAGGAGGTAGCCGAGGGGCTGCCTCGGCAGGCGTACGCCGAAGGCGAGCCGGCCGACCGCGAGCACGAGCAGCGCCGACGCCAGGGCGGCACCGCCGTACACCGCCGTCTGCGCGGACAGCAGGGCACCGGGGCGGACCGGGGTGGTGGCCATGCGGCGCAGGATGCCGCGCTCGCGGTAGCCGGTGAGGGTCTGCGGCATCGACTGCAGTCCGCCGACGATCAGGCCGAGCAGGACGGCCACCGGGACGTAGACGTCGATGGTGCGCAGACCGCCGAGATCGGCCTGGTGCTGCCGGAAGGACGGGATCGAGCCGAGGATCACCAGCAGGAGGGTCGGGAAGAGCAGGATCCAGAACAGGGCGCCGGGTTCACGCCGGAAGAGGCGGATCTCGGTGCGCAGGACGGCGGTGTTCATGCCGTGGCCTCCCGGGTCAGGTCGAGGAACGCGTCGTCGAGCGTGGCGTCGGTGACGCGCAGCTGGTGGGCTGTGACGCGATGGCGGGCGAGCAGGGTGACGACGGCGTTGACCGTCTCGTCGGTGCCGGACAGCGTGACGCGGCCGTCCTTGTGCTCGACGGACGCCAGCGCGGGGAGCGCCGCCAGGTCACGCTCGTCCAGCGGGGCGGACGGGGTGAAGCTGATGACGGTGGAACCGGCGGAGCGGCGGATCAGACCGGCCGGGGTGTCCAGGGCGGCCACGCGTCCCTTGTCGATGACCGCGATCCGGTCGCACAGCCGCTGCGCCTCCTCCATGAAGTGCGTGACCAGCAGGACCGTGACGCCCCGCTCGCGGACGTCCTCGATCAGCTCCCAGGTGTCGCGGCGGGCCCGCGGGTCGAGTCCGGTGGTCAGCTCGTCGAGCACGACCACGCGCGGGCCGCCGATCAGCGCGAGCGCGATGAACAGACGCTGCTTCTGGCCGCCGGAGAGCTTTCCGAAGCCGGTGCCGAGCCGGCCGGTCAGGCCGAGGCGTTCGGCCAGCGGGCGCCAGTCGGCGGGGTCCGGGTAGAACGCGGAGTACAGCTCCAGCGCCTCGCGCACGGTGAGTTTCGGCTGGAGTTCGCTCTCCTGGAGCTGGGCGCCGAGGACGCGGCTGGTGGCCTCGCGGTCGGCGACGGGGTCGAGGCCGGCGACCCGGACCCGGCCGGCGTCGGGGACCCGCAGCCCCTCGACGCATTCGACGGTGGTGGTCTTGCCGGCGCCGTTCGGGCCGAGGATCCCGAAGATCTCGCCCTCCTCGACGGTGAAGGAGACGTCGTCGACGACGGCCCGGCCGTTGTAGGACTTGCGCAGTCCGCTCACTTCGATGACTGACATGCCCCGAGAGTCCCAGCGCGGCCCCCGCCGTCACATCGGCCATCGCGCTCGGACCGGCATCAGCCGATCGGTTGATACGGCGGTACGACCGCGCGGTCGCCGGGCCCGGCCGCGGACCCTTCGCTCCCCTCAGGTACGCCGAAAACTCGGTGGGCACTGTCAGTGGTGAAACGTAGGCTCGCTCGTGATGACCACTCTCGATGCAGTCACCACCGACCACCCCCGCCGTTCGACCGTACGCAGCCTGCTGCGCCTGTGGCCGTACGTACGGCCGGTGCGGGCGCGCCTGTTCGGCGCGGCGTTCGTCGCGGTGGTCGCGTCCTGTCTCTCGCTCGTGTTCCCGCTGATCCTGAAGTGGATGGTGGACGGTCCGGTCGCCGGGCACGATCCGGCGGGGGTGTGGCTCGGGGCGCTGTACCTGCTGCTGCTCGGCATCGCCGAGGCCGGTCTGTTCGGGCTGCGCCGGTGGCTGGTGGCCCGCCCGCTGGCCGGGGTCGAGGCGGGGATGCGGGCCGGCCTGTACCGCCATCTGCAGCGGCTGCCGGTCGCCTTCCACGACCGCTGGGCGTCGGGCCAGCTGCTGTCCCGGGCGACGACCGATCTGATGCTGGTCCGCATGTTCCTGGCGTTCCCGCTGACCTTCCTGCTGGTGAACGGCGTGACGATCCTCGCGGGCATCGCCATCATGCTGGCCCAGCAGTGGACCCTCGGGCTGGTGCTCCTCGCCCCCGCGCTTCCCGTCATGGTCGTCTGCTGGTTCTTCGAGCGGCGCTACTCGGAAGTGGCGCGACGGGCGCAGGACCAGGTCGGCGATCTGACGACGGTGGTCGAGGAGAGCGTGCTCGGCATCCGGATCATCAAGGGGTTCGGGCGCCACCGCAGCCAGGCGCGCGCGTTTCGCGAACTGTCCCGGACACTGCGCGGCACGGAACTGGTCAAGGCCCGGCTGCTCGCCTCGATCTGGGGTGTCATCGTCACCCTGCCCGAGTTCGCGATCGGTGCCGCCCTCGTCCTCGGCACGGTCCAGGTCGCCGACGGCCGTCTGTCCGCCGGCACGCTGGTCGCGTTCCTGTCGACCGCGCTCGCGCTGCGCTGGCCCGTCGACTCGATCGGCTTCCTCCTCGCGATGAGCCAGGAGGCGGCGACGGCGACGGAGCGGTACTTCGAGGTCATGAACGCGACGCCGGAGTCGGACGACACGGCCGTCCTGGCCGGGCCGGTGACGCCCCGGGAACCCGCGACCGGGTCCGCGCGGAACGACAGCGGGCCGGCCGCGCGGGACGGCGATGCCTCGGCCGCGCCGGGCGGCAACGCCCCGGCCGGGCGGCAGGGCAGCGTCACTGCCGGGCGGGACAGCAGGGCCACGGCCACGCGCGAGGGCGGCGCCGAGGGCCTGTCCGGCGAGGCCACGCCTGCCATCGCCACGGCCACGCGGGACAGCGACGCCACGGCCGCACGGGAGGGCGGCGAACCGGTCGAGCGGGCCGCCCACACGGCCGAGGGCCGGGACCGGGGCGAGGGCCAGGGCCGGGACAAAAGCCGGAGCGAGGGCCGGGACCGGGACGAAGACCAGGACCAGGACGAAAGCCGGAGCGAAGGCCGGGACCGGGGCGAGGGCGGACTGCGGTTCCACGGAGTCGAGTTCCGCTATCCCGACGCTCCCGCGGACGCGCCGCCCGTGCTGGCCCGCATCGACCTGCACGTACGCCCCGGCGAGAGCATGGCGCTCGTCGGGGCCACCGGCACCGGCAAGACCACCCTCACCGCGCTCGTCCCCCGCCTGCACGAGGTGACGTCCGGCCGGATCACCCTGGACGGCCGGGACATCACCGGGATGCCCCGCGAGGAACTGCGCGAACTCGTCGCCGTCGCCTTCGAGGAACCCACCCTCTTCTCGGCCACGGTCGGCGAGAACGTCCTGATGGGCGCCGCCGATTCTGCCGGCCGCGCGGAGCTGGACCGCGCCCTCGCCGTCGCGCAGGCCGACTTCGCGCACGCGCTGCCCCAGGGCACGGCCACGCAGGTCGGCGAACAGGGCCTCAGCCTCTCCGGCGGGCAGCGGCAGCGGCTCGCCCTGGCCCGCGCGGTGGTCGGCCGGCCGCGTTTCCTGGTGCTCGACGACCCGCTGTCGGCGCTGGACGTGCACACCGAGGCGGCCGTCGAGGCCGCTCTGCGCCGGGTACTGGCGGAGACGACCGCGCTGATCGTGGCGCACCGCCCGTCCACGGTCCTGCTGGCCGACCGGGTGGCCCTGCTCTCCGGCGGCCGGATCGCGGCGGTCGGCACCCACCACGAACTGCTGCGCACCCATGCCGAATACGCCCACCTGATGTCGGGGGCAGAGGAGGACGGCCGATGACGGCGGCGCCCACGACCACCGCACCGGACAAGGAACCGAACGAGGAACCGGACGGGGGTCCGGACGGGGGTCCGGACGGGGGTCCGGACGGGGGTCCGGACCAAGGAGCCGGCGGAGGAACCGGACGGGGTCCCGGCGAGGCGGGGGACAGCGGACGGAGCGGTGAACCGGACACGGACCGGAACGACGGCACCGGAACCGCCATCGACACCGGCACCGATACCCCGGACGACGGACCCGACGACGGACCGGACGGTCGGCGGCACAAGAGCCCCGCGGCCCCGGAACCCGAGCCGTACCAGGACCCGTTCGACCACGACACCCTGCCCACTCCCCCGGGCGCGACCGCGACGCTGCTGCGCTCGCTGCTCGCCCCGCTCCGGGCCCGGGTGGCCGTGACCACCGTCCTGCTGCTGCTCCAGCAGGCCGCCGTGCAGGCGGGCCCGCTGCTGGTGGCGTACGCCATCGACCGTGCCGTACCGGCCTTCCGACGGGACGACCACGGTCCGCTGATCGCCGTCGGTGCCGCCTACCTGGTGTGCTCGGCGGCCTCCGGCGCCCTCCAGTACGCGTTCATCATCGCCTCGGCCCGGGTCAACCAGGACGTGCTGCTCGATCTGCGCGGCCGGATCTTCCGGCACGCCCAGGCGCTCAGCATCGACTTCCACGAGCGCTACACCTCGGGCCGGCTGATCTCCCGTTCCACGACGGATGTCGAGTCGCTGCGCGAACTGCTCAGCGAGGGGCTCCAGGAACTCGTCACGGTCATCCTCTCCTTCGTCTACATCTCGGCGATGCTGCTCTGGCTGGACCCGGGCCTCGGCGCGGTCGCGGTGGCCTCCTTCGTGCCGCTGTACCTGCTCATCCGCCGCTACCAGCGCCGCGCGGGCAGGATCTTCGCCGTCCGCTCGACGACGATCGCCGCGGTGATCGTGAAGTTCGCGGAGACGATGAACGGCATCCGGCCGGTGCGCGCGTTCCGCCGGGAGGCCGCCAACGAGGCCGAGTTCAAGGTGCTCAACACGCGGCACGAGAGGACGAACGGCGACGCCCTGCTGGAGATGGCCCAATACGTCGTCGGCTCCCGTCTCGTCGCCAACACGGCGGTCGCGGGCATCGTGCTCTGGGGCGCCCACCGGGTGGCGTCGGGTTCGCTGGCACTCGGTGTGCTCGCCGCGGCGGTCCTCTACCTGCGCCGGCTCTACGACCCCATCGACCGTCTCGGGATGTTCCTGAACTCCTACCAGTCCGCGGCGGCCTCGCTGGAGAAGATCGCCGGCCTGCTGGCCCAGACGCCGTCCGTGCCGGAGCCGTCCGTGCCCCGGCAGCTGCCGGCCCTCGCCTCCGAACACCCCGGCCGTGAGGTCGTGTTCGACGGGGTCCGCTTCGCGTACCGCACGGGCGGGGAGGTCCTGCCCTCCTTCTCGCTCACGCTGCCCGCCGGCCAGACGGTGGCCGTCGTCGGCTCGACCGGCGCCGGCAAGTCGACGCTGGCCAAGCTCCTGGCCCGGTTCTACGACCCCTCCGACGGGCGGGTCCTGCTCGACGGCGTCGATCTGCGCGAGCTGCCGGTGCCCGAACTGCGGCGCGGGGTCGTGATGGTGACCCAGGAGGCGTTCCTGTTCTCGGGCACGGTCGCCGAGAACATCGCGATCGGCCGCCCCGAGGCGTCCCGCGAGGAGATCGAGCAGGCGGCGAAGGCGATCGGCGCACACGATTTCATCAGCGCGCTGCCCGACGGCTACGACACGGACGTACGCAAGCGCGGCGGCCGGATCTCCGCGGGCCAGCGTCAGCTCGTCGCCTTCGCCCGGGCCCTGCTAGCCGACCCGGCCGTCCTGATCCTCGACGAGGCGACCAGCTCCCTCGACATCCCGGGCGAACGGGCGGTGCAGCGCGCCATGTCGACGGTCCTGCGGGGCCGTACGGCGGTGGTCATCGCGCACCGGCTGTCGACGGTGGCGATCGCCGACCGGGTGCTGGTGATGGAGCACGGCCGGATCGTCGAGGACGGCACACCCGACGAACTCGTTGCGGGCACGGGCCGGTTCGCCGATCTGCACAGGGCCTGGCGCGACAGCCTCGTCTGACGGCGGAGGGACGAGGGGCGGGCCGAGGAGTGGGCCGAGGAACGGACCGAGGGGTGGAAGAGGAACGGTGATCGACACCTACGCGGATCCGGGGGCACCGGACCGCCGGGGCGGCTGGCACTTCCTGTGGTGGCTGGTCACCCGGCAGACGTACCGGTCGGTCACCGGCGCGGTGGTCTCCAGCGTGTGGATGGGGCTCATGGCGCTGACGCCGTATCTGCTGTCCCGGGCGATCGACGACGGTCTGGCGCCGGGCGACGGGGCGGCGCTGGCCGGCTGGACGGCCGCCGTGCTCGCCGCCGGGGTGTTCAACGCCGGCCTGGGTGTCGTACGGCACCGCACGATGACCAAGGTCCGGATGGACGCCAACTTCCGTACGGTCAAACTCGTGGTCGAGCACGCGGCCCGGCTCGGCGCGGCGCTCTCGCGGCAGATCGGCACGGGGGAGATCGTCACGGTCGGCGTCCGCGACGTGGACACGATCAGCAACTCGCTGACGATCGTCGGGCCCGGTCTGGCCGCGGTCGTCACCTACGGCGTGGTGGCGGCGCTGCTGCTGCCGGTCTCGGTGCTGCTCTCCGCGGTGATCCTGCTCGGGGTTCCGCTGACGGCCGGGCTCGTCGGGCCGCTCACGGTGCGCCTCCAGGGGACCGAGACGGGGTACCGCGAGCGGCAGGCCGTCCTGACCGCGCGGATCGGCGACCTCGCGGGCGGTCTGCGCGTCCTGAACGGCCTCGGCGGCAAGGGGCTGTTCGCGGACGCGTTCCGTCGTGACTCTCAGAAACTGCGGGAACAGGGGTACCGGGTCGGCGCGGTGACCAGTTGGATCCAGGCGCTGGGCATGGGGCTGCCGTCCGTCTTCCTGGCCGTGGTGACCTGGCTCGCGGCCCGGCTGGCCGCCCAGGGGGAGATCACCGTCGGCCAGCTGGTGTCCGTGTACGGCTATGTCGCGGTCCTCGTCCTGCCGGTGTACTTCTTCATCGACTGCGGCTACGAGCTCTCCCGGGCCGTGGTCGCCGCGCGGCGCGTCGTACGGTTCCTGTCCCTGGAGCCCGCCTCCTCTCCCCCCATCGCGCAGGACGCCCCGGGGTTCCCGGCCGTGCTGCACGATCCGGAGTCCGGGGTCCGGGTGGTCCCGGGCAGGCTGACCGTGCTGGCCGGGGCCCGCCCCGAACAGTCCGCGGCCGTCGTCGACCGGCTCGGCCGGTACGCGGCCTCGGACGTGACCTGGGGCGGCGTACGGCTCGACCGGGTCGCGCTGCCCCGGGTGCGCGAGCGGATCCTGGTCGCCGAACACGAGGCCGACCTGTTCGCGGGCACCCTGCGCGAGCTGGTGCGCGGACGCCGGGACCTCGCCGAGGAGACCATCGGCGAAGCCGTGCGCGCGGCCGCCGCCGACGACATCGTCCTCGGGCTGCCGGGCGGCCTCGACGCGGCCGTCGACGCGCAGGGCCGGAACCTGTCCGGCGGGCAACGGCAGCGGGTCCGGCTCGTGCGCGCGCTCCTCGCGGATCCCGAGGTGCTGCTCGCCCTCGAACCGACCTCGGCGCTCGACGCGCACACGGAGGCGAGTGTCGCGGCCCGGCTGCGCGCCGCCCGCTCGGGCCGTACGACCGTCCTGACCAGCACGTCGCCGCTCGTGCTGGACCACGCGGACACCGTCTGCTTCCTGGTCGACGGCAAGACAGCGGCCACCGGCACCCACCGCGAACTCCTGCGGACGGAACCGGGATACCGGGCGCTGGTGGCCCGCGACACGGAGCCGGACGAGGACGCCGAGAGGGGTGACGACGGGGACGCGGGTCCCGCGGTGGGCATGGACGAGGAGGTCGTGCTGTGACGGTCCACCTGCCGGTGGCGGGGCGCGTCGACGTGCGGCGGGCGGCGGGGCGGCTGATCCGGGCGGACGGGCGGGTGTTCGCCGCCGTGCTCGCCCTGAACGCGCTGGCCGCCGCGGCCGGTCTGGTCGGCCCCTGGCTGCTCGGGCGGATGATCGACGACGTACGGGGCGGCGCGGGCGTGGAGGCCGTGGACGGGCCCGCGCTCGTCATCCTGGTGGCCTCGGTGGCCCAGTTGCTGCTGGCGCGCTGGGCCCGCTACGTGGGGTACCGCTTCGGGGAGCGGACCCTCGCGCGGGTGCGGGAGGAGTTCGTGGAGCGGACGCTGACGCTGCCCGCGTCGGTCGTGGAGCGGGCGGGCACCGGCGATCTGACGGCACGCGGCACCGCCGACGTCACGGTGGTGGGCAACGCCCTGCGCGACACGGGACCCCAGCTGCTGGTCTCCGGCGCGCAGGCGCTGTTCGTCCTCGTCGCCGTCTTCGTCATCGACCCGCTGCTCGGCGCCTGCGGGGTGCTGGGCCTGGCCGGCATCGCCTTCGCGCTGCGCTGGTATCTGCGCCGGGCGCGCGGCGCCTATCTCGCCCAGGGGGCCGCCACCTCCGAGGTCGCCGAGATCCTCGGGGCCACCGCGTCCGGCGCCCGCACGGTGGAGGCGTTCGGGCTGCGCGAGCGCCGGATCCGGGCGAGCCGGGACGCGCTGGAGGTCTCCCGGGTGACGCGGATGCGGACACTGTTCCTGCGCAGCGTGTTCTTCCCGGCCGTGGAGATCTCGTACGTCGTGCCGGTCGTGGTCGTGCTCCTGGTGGGCGGCGCGCTGCACGCCCGGGGGACGCTGAGCCTCGGCACCGTGGTCGCCGCGACGCTGTATCTGCACCGGCTCGCCGAACCGCTCGACCAGATCCTGAACCAGGTCGAGCAACTGCAGAGCAGCAGCGCCTCGTTCGCCCGTGTGGAAGGTCTGGCCTGCGCGCCGCGCGCCGCCTCGGCCGGCTCCCCCGTACCGGAGGACGACCGGATCGACGTCGTCGGTGTGCGGTACGCGTACGACCGCGGCGGCGAGGTGCTGCGCGGGGTCGATCTGACGGTGCGGCCCGGGGAACGGCTCGCCGTCGTGGGCCCCTCCGGTGCCGGGAAGACGACGCTGAGCAGACTGCTGGCGGGCGTCGACGCTCCGACCGGCGGGACGGTGACGGTCGGGCGGGTGCCGGTCGCCGGCCTCGACCCGGAGCAGCTGCGCCGGCATGTCGTCCTCGTCACCCAGGAGCACCACGTGTTCCTGGGCACGGTCCGCGACAACCTGCTGATCGCCGAACCGGGCGCCGACGACAGCGCGTTGTGGGCGGCGCTCGCGGCGGTCGGCGCCGACGACTGGGCCGGGGAGCTCCCGGACGGGCTGGACACCGAGCTGGGGCCCGGGGCCGTGGCCGTCGACGGTTCCCGGGCCCAGCAACTGGCGCTGGCCCGGGTGGTGCTCGCCGACCCGCACACCCTGATCCTCGACGAGGCGACGGCGCTCCTCGACCCGACGACCGCCCGGCACACGGAGCGTGCGCTGGCCACCGTGCTGGAGGGCCGGACCGTCATCGCGATCGCGCACCGGCTGCACACCGCCCACGACGCCGACCGGGTGGCGGTCATGGAGGACGGCCGGGTGACCGAACTGGGCACGCACGACGAACTGGTGGCGGCCGAGGGGCCTTACGCGGCGCTGTGGCACTCCTGGCACGGGAACCGGGGCCCCTCGGACGGCTGAACCACGCCCCGGGCCCGGCCGGTGGTCCGGACGCCGGCCCGGCCGGACAACGCTCCGACCCGCCCCGGTCCGGGCCTGGAGGAGCCGACCCGGGCCGAGCGCCGGGCCGGGCCGAGGCGGTCCGAGCGCCGGCCGGGCCGACCCGGACGGCATCCCTACGCCGGACCGTCCCCTTCCGCGGGCTCCCCGCGGTGCTCCCCGCGCGTCCGGCGGCGCAGTTCGGTGAGGGCCGCTTCGAGTTCTTCGTCGGCCTGTCGCTGCAGGGCCTCGGGGCCGGGCCCCGGGCCGGCGGGCCCCGGGTCGGCGGGCCCACCGGGTACGGGGGCGGGCTCCGTGGCGGCCGGCTCCCCGCCGAGAAGCCGGTCGTGAAGCCACCGGCAGGCCTCGTCCTCGTCGGCGAACCGCTCGAAGACCTCACGGGTCCCCCGCTCGTGGACGCCCACGGTCCAGTCCCCGGCGTGGCCTGCGAGGAAGTAGCGGTCGGCCGC
Organism: Streptomyces sp. NPDC021080; assembly: GCF_044333225.1. Classification (NCBI taxonomy): domain Bacteria; kingdom Bacillati; phylum Actinomycetota; class Actinomycetes; order Kitasatosporales; family Streptomycetaceae; genus Streptomyces; species Streptomyces sp. NPDC021080. The sequence goes on from NZ_JBIRQM010000010.1 coordinate 394,470, forward strand.
CATGTGGCCGCCGGGGCAGTCCGCGATCTCGTAGTACGCGGCGGGAACCCCCGCTTCCCGGAGGGCCCGGCACAGCGCGAAGCGGTCCAAGCGTTCGGCCTTCCTGCGGGGCGGAGCCGGCCCGGCCGTCGCCGGGGCCGGCTTCCGCGTGGTCACGGTCGCGGACCACCACGGGTGGGGCGGGGTCAGTCGTTGGTCCGCACCAGCGTGCCGTTGCTCACGAGGTCGGCCACCGTGGTGCGGGGGATGTCCGGGCAGAACTTGCTCGACGTCACGTACTGGGTGCCGAGGCCGGACTGCTCGAACCCGGGGGCGGTCCTGCCCGCGCAGACCGTCACGTCCTTGGCCAGCTCGTAGGAGTGGTAGTTGTACGGGTAGCGCGGGTCCATCGTGTTGAGGCTGGACGGCGGGATGGCCCGCTTGCCGTACTTGGTGCCCGCCGGGGCCAGGAAGCGGCCGGCCTCGCTGCCGAAGCGGTCGAGCCTCAGGCCGGCGTGGAGCACCAGCGGGGTGGCGATCACGGTCCCGTTCCGGTGGGTGAAGCCGTCGTCCGGCGGGTAACGCCAGTCGCCCTGGCCCGAGTCGGCGGTGGGGTCCCACCACTTGTCGAGGAACGTCACGGCGGTGAGACCGCCGAGCCGGTCGTAGCGGTGGAGGATCCTCCCCAGCACACCCCGGGTCGGCAGCCGCCGGGGGCCGAGGCGCCAGTCACCGCAGAAGAACAGGCGGCGCAGCCTCGGCGGGACGGGATCCGGTACGAGTCCCTCGCACACGCGCGACGGGTCGGACCCGGCGTGCTGGTCGGACGGCTTGACGTGCCCCGGGGCCGGCTTCGGTCCCGGGGTGGCGGACCCGGCGTGCTGGTCGGACGGCTTGACGTGCCCGGGGGCCGGCTTCGGTCCCGGGGTGGCGGACCCGGCGTGCTCGTCGGACGGCTTGACGTGACCCGGGGCCGGCTTCGGTCCCGGGGTGGCGGACAGGGCGTGGACGCCGTCCGGGCGACCGCCGGCCGGGCGGTCGGGCGCCGCGGACGAGACGGGGGACCCGAGCATCAGGGAGCCGGTCAGGCCTCCCAGCGCCGCGAGGCTCGCACACCAATGTGACCTTCTCACCAAACCTCCTGCGGGAATTCGTGTCCGGATCGCGCCGACCCGCCCGTCGAGGACGCCCGGTACGGACCGGAATGGCGGGGATCACTCAAACCGCAGCGGCGGGAGGCGGGCGAGCGGACGTGCCGGAAGGCGCCCGAAAGGGTCAGGGCTTCATTCCGTTGCTGACGGCGGGCCGGTCATCTGGCGGTACGCGGCGCCCGGCCGGAGCCGCCCGCCCGGGCGCCCCGCAGCGGCAGCCGTCACACCGCCACGGTCCCGGGCCGCCGCACCGTCACGTCTGCACCCCAAGGCGAACACCCGAAGGACAGTCCGTATATCGAACTCGACCATCCGGACAACGAACCGTTTCCGGCCATTTTCGTGACGCGGTCCTGACAGAAAGGGGTATCTCCTGCCACTCTTCCCTCGGCAACTTCACAGCAACCTCACAGCAAATCCCGCTGTGTCGTGCCGAACGACCCCATGCACCTGGTTCCGCGTACGCCCAGTTCTGCCCGGACGGGTTCCTCCACACCGCCCGGTCTCCCCTGGCCGCGCGACCCGCGGCCATGCAGAAGGAGTCAGTGTTGAGCAGCAGTTCTCCCCACAGACGCACCTCCCACATCACCAAGCGCCGTGTCGCCGGTGTCGCCCTCGTCGGCGTCTCCGCGCTGCTGGCCGCGGCCGTCCAGTCGGGCGCCGCGAACGCCGCCCCCGAACAGGCCCCCCGGGCGGGCAGGATCAACCCGGGCGCCGTCGCCATGAAGCTCACCGCCTCGCAGCGCGCCGAGCTGATACGCGACGCCGACGCGGCCAAGGCCACGACCGCCCGGGACCTCCGTCTCGGCGCCGGCGAGAGCCTCGTCGCCCGTGACGTCATGAAGGACGCCGACGGCACCGTCCACACCCGCTACGAGCGGACGTACGACGGACTTCCGGTCCTCGGCGGCGACCTGGTCGTCGACACCTCGAAGTCCGGCAGGACCGGGCACGTCTACAAGGCGACGAACGCGTCCCTGAAGGTCGCCACCCTCAAGCCCGCGGTCGCCGCGGGCGCGGCGGAGAAGCAGGCGCTGTCCGCCGCCCGGGCCGCCGGTTCGAAGAGCACCGCCGCCGACCGCGCGCCCCGCAAGGTGATCTGGGCCGCGAGCGGCAGGCCGACCCTCGCCTACGAGACCGTCGTCGGCGGCCTCCAGGACGACGGCACCCCCAACGAGCTGCACGTCATCACCGACGCGGCCACCGGCAAGAAGCTCTTCGAGCACCAGGGCATCGAGACCGGCATCGGCAACACCCAGTACAGCGGCCAGGTGACCCTGACGACCACGCAGTCGGGCTCCAACTACACGCTCACCGACGGCGCGCGCGGCGGCCACAAGACGTACAACCTGAACCACGGCTCGTCCGGCACCGGCACGCTGTTCTCGCAGACCAGCGACACCTGGGGCAACGGCACCACGTCGAACGCCGCGACGGCCGGCGCGGACGCGCACTACGGCGCCGCGGAGACCTGGGACTTCTACAAGAACACCTTCGGGCGCAGCGGCATCAAGAACAACGGCGTCGGAGCGTACAGCCGCGTCCACTACGGCAACGCGTACGTCAACGCGTTCTGGGACGACAGCTGCTTCTGCATGACCTACGGCGACGGGTCCGGGAACAACGACCCGCTCACCGCGCTCGACGTGGCCGGCCACGAGATGAGCCACGGCGTCACCTCCAACACCGCCGGCCTCAACTACTCGGGCGAGTCCGGCGGTCTGAACGAGGCGACCTCGGACATCTTCGGCACCGGCGTGGAGTTCTACGCCAACAACTCGACCGACGTGGGCGACTACCTCATCGGCGAGAAGATCGACATCAACGGCGACGGCACCCCGCTGCGCTACATGGACAAGCCCAGCAAGGACGGCGGCTCCGCCGACAGCTGGTACTCCGGCGTCGGCAACCTCGACGTGCACTACTCGTCGGGTGTCGCCAACCACTTCTTCTACCTGCTGAGCGAGGGCAGCGGCGCCAAGGTCATCAACGGCGTCAGCTACAACTCGCCCACCTCGGACGGGCTTCCGGTCACCGGCATCGGCCGCGACAAGGCGCTGCAGATCTGGTACCGCGCGCTCACCACCAAGTTCACCTCGACCACCAACTACGCGTCGGCGCGCACCGGCACGCTCGCGGCGGCGGGTGAGCTGTACGGCACGACGAGCGCCGAGTACACGGCGGTGGCGAACGCCTGGGCCGCCGTGAACGTCGGTTCACGGCCGGGCGGTGGCGGCGGTGGCGGCACGTCGTTCGAGAACACGACCGACGTATCGATTCCGGACAACGGTCCGGCGGTCACCTCGTCGATCACGGTCAGCGGCCGCACCGGCAACGCCCCGTCGAACCTCGCGGTCGCGGTGGACATCGTGCACACCTGGCGGGGCGACCTTCAGATCGATCTGGTCGCCCCCGACGGCTCGACCTACCGCCTGAAGAGCACCAGCTCGTCCGACTCGGCGGACAACGTGAACACGACCTACACGGTCAACGCGTCCTCCGAAGTCGCCAACGGCACCTGGAAACTGAAGGTCCAGGACAAGGCGGCCCAGGACACCGGCTACATCAACAGCTGGAAGCTCACCTTCCCGTAGGCCGCTGCGGAGGTCCGCGCGCGAGCGGTGCGCCAGGGCGCCGCCCCCGGGGGTCGACCCCCCCGGGCGGCGCCCGCCTTTGCCCGAAAGGGAGTTTGCACCGACCGGCCCTTGGGGCGGGCCCGTTCGGCCTCCGGTATCCCAACTGTTCACCCGATCGACGATTTTCGGCCAAGGTCTTTATGGGCTCCTGACATGTACGCGCCTGAGATGGCACGCTTCACCCGCACGGCTCACCCGCACCGCAACTTCACAACCGTTCGTCCGGCCCCCACGCCGCTCGGACGTCCCCACAAGAAGGAGCTTGCGTGACCCCCCTCTACGCGCGTCACAAGCGCACCACTCTGGCCATCGCCACCGCTGTCGCCGCCGGAGCCCTGCTCACCACCGGTCTGACCACCGGTGCCTCCGCCCAGACCGCGGCGTCCCCCGCCGGCCGGGTCACCCCCCGCGCCGCGTCGCCGGTCCAGCTCTCCGCCTCCGCGCGCACCGCGCTGATCCAGAAGGCCGACGCCGCCAAGACGGAGACGGCCCGGCACATAGGTCTCGGCGCCAAGGAGAAGCTGGTCGTCAGAGACGTCGTCAAGGACGCCGACGGCACGGTCCACACCCGCTACGAACGCACGTACAACGGACTCCCGGTCCTCGGCGGCGACCTCGTCGTGCACGAGAGCAAGGCCGGCAAGACCGAGGGCGTGACCAAGGCGACCAAGGCGGCCATCAAGGTCGCCTCGCTCAAGCCGCTGGTCACCACCGCCAAGGCCGAGAAGCAGGCGCTGACCGCCGCCAAGGACGCGGGCTCGGCCAAGACGGCCGCCGACCAGGCCCCCCGCAAGGTGATCTGGGCCGCGAGCGGCAGGCCGACCCTCGCCTACGAGACCGTCGTCGGCGGCCTCCAGGACGACGGCACCCCCAACGAGCTGCACGTCATCACCGACGCGGCCACCGGCAAGAAGCTCTTCGAGTACCAGGGCATCGAGACGGGCACCGGCAAGACCCTCTACTCGGGCACGGTCACCCTCAACACGACCCTGTCGGGCTCGACGTACAGCCTGACCGACGGCACCCGCGGCAGCCACAAGACGTACAACAAGTCGCACGGCACGTCCTCCTCCGCGGGCACGCTGTTCACCGACGCGGACGACGTCTGGGGCACCGGCGCGGCCTCCAGCTCCACCACCGACCAGACCGCGGCCGCCGACGCCGCCTACGGCGCGCAGGTGACCTGGGACTTCTACAAGAACACCTTCGGCCGCAGCGGCATCAAGAACAACGGCGTCGGAGCGTACAGCCGCGTCCACTACGGCAACGCGTACGTCAACGCGTTCTGGGACGACAGCTGCTTCTGCATGACCTACGGCGACGGCTCGGGCAACACGCACCCGCTGACCTCGCTCGACGTCGCCGGCCACGAGATGAGCCACGGCGTCACCGCCAACACCGCCGGCCTCAACTACTCGGGCGAGTCCGGCGGCCTGAACGAGGCCACCTCGGACATCTTCGGCACCGGTGTCGAGTTCTACGCGGCGAACTCCTCCGACGTGGGCGACTACCTCATCGGCGAGAAGATCAACATCAACGGCGACGGCACCCCGCTGCGCTACATGGACAAGCCCAGCAAGGACGGCGGCTCCGCCGACTACTGGTCCTCCAGCGTCGGCAACCTCGACGTGCACTACTCGTCCGGCGTCGCGAACCACTTCTTCTACCTCCTCTCGGAGGGCAGCGGCGCCAAGACGATCAACGGAGTCAGCTACAACTCGCCCACGTACAGCGGCTCCACGGTCACCGGCATCGGCCGCGCCGCGGCGCTGCAGATCTGGTACAAGGCGCTGACGACGTACTTCACGTCCTCGACCAACTACAAGTCCGCCCGCACGGGAACCCTCTCGGCGGCGGCGGCACTGTACGGCTCCGGCAGCACCCAGTACAACGCGGTCGCTGCCGCCTGGAGCGCGGTCAACGTCAGCTAGCGCGAACGTAATCGAACCGAGGCGGCACCCGGCACCGGACGGTGCCGGGTGCCGCCTTACTCTTGCCCCCATGCCCTACACGTACGAGGACGTGGGCGCGACCCGCGAGGACCGCTGCCCCCCGGGCTTCCACCCACTGCACGTCCGCTCCCGCATCGGCGAGGGCGAGGCCGTCTTCCGGCGCGCGTCCGAGGCCCTGATGTCCTGGGAGCTGCACCGGGCCATGGGGATCCGCATGGTCTCCGACGCCGGCAAGGCGGCGCCGGGCGTCGACGTCACGGTCCGGATCGGCCTGATCAAGGCCCCCTGCCGCATAGTCTGGACCGCCGAGGAGCCCCGGCGCACCGCGTGGGCCTACGGAACCCTTTCCGGCCATCCCGAGTGCGGCGAGGAGGCCTTCGTCGTGAACCGCACCGGCGACGGCACCGTCTGGCTGACGGTCACGGCCTTCAGCCGGGCGGCCAAGTGGTACGCCCGCGCGGGCGGCGCCGCGACGCGCGGACTGCAGCGCGCCTACGCCCAGCGCTGCGGCAAGGTGATGCGGCGGCTGTGCGCGGGCCTCGACGACTGAATCGGCCCGCGAGACCCGGACCGTGACCGGCAGGACCGGGCCGGTGACGCGCGCCGGGTCGGACCGCCCCCTGGGCAGGCGCCGCTCCCGTACGAGTCGAGCGGTGTGACGGGGGACGGAAGCGTGGCGCACGTCCCGCCCCGCGCCCGGCTCGGGGAGGGCGAGCGCGGCAGCACGGACCGCCCCGGCCGGCACGGCCGAGGGGCGGGGCCGTGGCACGGCCCCGCCCCTTCCACTCAGGTGACGCGCCTGTGTCTCAGCGCATCAGCAGGCCCGCGCCCTCCCCGGTCTCCTCGGAGGGCACCGCCACCAGCCCCAGTTCCGCACCGGAGACCAGCAGGCGGTGGGACGGCAGGATCCGGACCGTGTAGCCGAAGGAACCCGTGCGGTCGAGGGACAGCGGCCCCTCGTACGACCAGCGGCCCTCCAGATCGGGCCCGCCGGCCGGTTTCAGCGGGACGCAGACCGCGTCCGCGATGCGGTCGTCCCCGTCGACCCGGCCCGCGACCGCCTGCACCTCCACGTCGTCCGGGGCGAGGTCACCGAGGCCGACACGGACGCGCAGCGACAGCGTGGTGCCCAGTTCGGCGGTCGTGGTCGCCGAGGACGCCTCGACGTGATCGACGCTGATCCGCGGCCAGGCGGCGCGGACCCGGGCCTTCCAGGCGGCCAGCTCGGTGGCCGCCTCGGCGGTGAGGGAACGGTGGGCCTGGGCCGCGGGGGCGTACAGGCGCTCCACGTACTCGCGTACCATCCGGCCCGCCAGGACCTTCGGGCCGAGGTGGGTCAGGGTCCGGCGGACCATCTCGATCCACCGGTCGGGCAGGCCCTCCTGGCCGCGCTCGTAGAAGCGGGGCGCCACCCGCTGCTCCAGGAGGTCGTACAGGGCCCCGGCCTCCAGCTCGTCCCGCCGGTCGTCGTCGGTCGCGGTGCCGTCCGCGGTCGGGATCGCCCAGCCGAAGTCGGGCTGGAACCACTCGTCCCACCAGCCGTCCAGGACGGAGAGGTTGAGACAGCCGTTGAGCGCGGCCTTCATCCCGCTCGTCCCACACGCCTCCAGCGGGCGCAGCGGGTTGTTGAGCCAGATGTCGCAGCCCGGATAGAGCTTCTGCGCCATCCCCATGCCGTAGTCGGGAAGGAACACGATGCGGTGGCGCACCCGGGGGTCGTCCGCGAACTTCACCAGCTCCTGGATCAGCCGCTTGCCGCCGTCGTCCGCGGGGTGCGCCTTGCCGGCGACGACGATCTGGACCGGCCGTTCGGGGTGCAGCAGCAGGTCCATGAGCCGGTCACGGTCGCGCAGCATGAGGGTGAGCCGTTTGTACGAGGGGACCCGGCGCGCGAAGCCGATGGTGAGGACGTCGGGGTCGAGGACGCCGTCGATCCAGCCGAGTTCGGCGGTGCCCGCGCCGCGCTGGCGCCAGGACGCCCGCAGCCGGTCCCGTACCTCGAGCACCAGCTGTTCCCGCAGCACCCGGCGCAGGTCCCAGATCTCCTGGTCGGCGATCTCGGCCACGGCGTCCCAGCGGTCCGGGCCGCCGACGGTCAGCGCGTCCTCGGTGCGCTGCGCGCCGACCTGCCGGGCACCGAGCCGGAAGACCTCGGGCGCCACCCAGGTCGGCGCGTGGACGCCGTTGGTGACCGAGGTGATCGGCACCTCCTCGGGGTCGAAGCCCGGCCAGAGCCCGGAGAACATCTCCCGGCTGACCTGGCCGTGCAGCAGGGAGACCCCGTTCGCCCGCTGGCCCAGACGCAGCCCCATCACGGCCATGTTGAAGAGGTTCGGCTCGCCCCCGGGATAGGTCTCCATGCCGAGGGCGAGGATGCGCTCCACCTCGATGCGGGGGAGTTCGGCGTCGGCGCCGAAGTGGCGGGCGACCACCTCCCGGTCGAAGCGGTCGATGCCGGCGGGCACCGGGGTGTGGGTGGTGAAGACCGTGCCGGCCCTGACAGCCTCCAGCGCGGACGCGAAGTCCAGTCCCTGGTCGGCGAGTTCGGCGATCCGTTCCAGACCGAGGAACCCCGCGTGCCCCTCGTTGGTGTGGAACACCTCGGGCTGCGGGTGCCCGGTCAGCCGGCAGTACGTCCGGACCGCCCGTACACCTCCTATGCCGAGCAGCATCTCCTGCAGCAGCCGGTGTTCGCTGCCGCCGCCGTAGAGCCGGTCGGTGACCCCGCGTTCGCCGACGCCGTTCTCCTCGACGTCGGAGTCGAGCATGAGCAGCGGGACGCGGCCGACCTGGGCGAGCCAGATCCGGGCGTGCAGGGCGCGGCCGCCGGGCAGGGCGAGGGACACCTGGGCGGGTGTGCCGTCGTCCTCGCTCAGCGGCACCACGGGCAGTTCGTTGGGGTCGAGGACCGGATAGTGCTCCTGCTGCCAGCCCTCGCGGGAGAGGGACTGGCGGAAGTAGCCGTGCCGGTAGAGCAGGCCCACGCCGATCAGCGGGGCGCCGAGGTCGCTGGCGGCCTTGAGATGGTCGCCCGCGAGGATGCCGAGGCCTCCGGAGTACTGCGGCAGCGCGGCGGTGATGCCGAACTCGGGCGAGAAGTAGGCGATGGCGGTGGGCAGGTCGGAGGTCTGCTCCTGGTACCAGCGGTCGCCGCTCGTGTACTCGCGCAGATCGTCACGGGCCGCGGCGAGACGGCGCAGGAAGCGGCTGTCCTCCGCGAGTTCCGCGAGCCGCCCGGCCGGCACGCTGCCGAGCAGGCGTACGGGGTCGTCGCCGCACGCGGTCCAGCGCTCGGGATCGACGGACCGGAAGAGGTCGCGGGTCTCTGCGTGCCAGGACCAGCGGAGGTTGCGGGCCAGGTCGCTGAGCGGGTGAAGGGCTTCGGGGAGAACGGGTCGGACGGTGAATCTGCGGATCGCCTTCACGAATTCCACCTTCACGGGGGACGTACGCGGCTGAGGGACGCACGGCGTTGTGCGCCCTTCGTCACCCACGACGTTAGCGGCGAGGGTGCCTTCGCGACACGGCGCATCGCGGCACGGCCCCCGATCGGGGCCGACCGTGTGACATCGGCGGGAAATCGACGCAACCTTCGCGGACACCTCGTGGACGACATGGCCGGTTCTGCCCGCATGGGCGGTCTTGTGGTGCTTCGCACCCGCACGAGAGGCTCAGCGGGTGACGTACGGCCGGACCCTGCCCGAAGAGGCCGGTCCCGGCCCCGGTACGTCGAGTTGAGGAGGGGAACTCAGGTCATGGCACGGACGAGGAAGTGGCGTCTGCGCTGGGCGGCGGGGGTCACCGCGGTCACGACGGCCGCGGTGCTTTCGGCCATCGCCCCGCCCGCGCAGGCGGCCGGGCGGGGACGGATACTCGGCGCGGGGGAGCCCGGGTCCGTCAGCGGCAGCTACATCGTCACGCTGAAGAGGGGTGTACGGGCTCCGTCGTCGGTCGGAGCGGCGGCGGTCGCCGGGCTGTACGGAGCGAGAATCAGCCACACCTACGGCACGGCTCTCAACGGCTTCGCCGTGCGGGCCGACCGGAGACAGGCCCGGCGGATCGCCGCGGATCCCCGCGTCGCCTCCGTCGTCCAGGACACGCGGGTGACGTTCGAGGGGGTCCGGGACACCGGCACGGCACCCGGGGGCGGCCGGCGGAACCCGCCCCCGTGGGGCCTGGACCGGATCGACCAGCGGGGCCGGCCGCTCGACGGGCGGTACACGGCACCCGCGTCGGCGGGCGCGGGAGTGACCGTCTACGTCATCGACACCGGCATCCGCATCACGCACCGGGACTTCGGGGGCCGGGCGAGCTACGGCTGGGACTTCGTGGACAACGACCGGACGGCCGAGGACGGCAACGGCCACGGCACCCATGTCGCCGGAACGATCGCCGGGACCGCGTACGGCGTGGCCAAGAAGGCCCGGGTCGTCGCCGTCCGCGTCCTCGACGACCGGGGGGCCGGTTCCACCGCCCAGGTCATCGCGGGCATCGACTGGGTCACCCGGCACGCGCGGAAACCGGCCGTGGCCAATCTCAGCCTGGGCGGGTACGCCAACGACCGGCTCGACGCGGCCGTCCGCAACTCCATCGCCTCCGGGGTGACCTACACGGTCGCGGCCGGCAACTCCGGGCTGCCGGCCTCGCTCTACTCCCCGGCCCGGGTCGCCCAGGCCCTGACGGTCGGCGCGACCGACCGGAGCGACGCGCGGGCGGGCTTCTCCGACACCGGACCCGCGCTCGACCTCTTCGCGCCGGGGGTGGACATCACGTCGACTTCGTACACCGGCGACACGGCGAGAGCGACCTGCTCCGGAACGTCGATGGCGAGCCCGCACGCCGCCGGCGCGGCTGCGCTGTACCTGGCGGACCGTCCACGGGCCGCACCGGCCCAGGTGGTGAAGGCGCTGGTGGGACAGGCGGTGCCGGGAAAGGTCTCGGACGCGGGCCCGGGTTCGCCGAACAGGCTCCTGCACGTCGGCTGACCCCGGGGTGACGCCGGTACGACCAGAGTGATTCGGCCACACCGCACCGGCCTCGCCTGCCCGGGACGAGGCCGGTCTTGTGTGTAGACATACGCGTGAGTAGTTAACAAAGTGCCGGAATGCCCACCCGCACAGTGTGGGAAGGCTCCTCCGGTACGCCCGCAGGCCCCACCTCCCCACACCCCATCCGCCCACCCACGTTGACGCGGACAGGAGCGGTCATGCCCGCCACGCACCACACGTCGCCACCCCCGACGACCACCCCCGAGACACCCCGGACACGCACGGCCGAGGCCGAGTCCCGTACACCTGCCACACCCGCTGCACCCGCCACACCCGCCACGCCCGAGGAACCGTCGGCCGCCCGCGCGTCCGCTCCCGGCGCGCGCCCCACGAGCGCCGGTGCCACCGGCCCGGGCTCCCATGCCTACGCCGCCGACACGCCCGCCGACGCCCGGGAGACCTCGCCCGCCGACACGTCCGCCGCGGGAACGTCCGCCCGTCGCGGCGCCGCCCCCAAGGCCAAGCCGGCCGCGTCCGCTCCCAGGACGGCCAAGTCGTCCGTCCCGAAGACGGCCAGGACCTCCGTCCCGAAGACGGCCAAGGCCTCCACCCCGAAGGCGGTCAAGTCCTCCGCCCCGAAGACGGGGAAGGCCGTTCCGAAGACGGAGAGGACCGCTGCCAAGCGGAGCGACGCCGCTCCGAAGGCGGGCCGGGCCGCCGTGCCCGCCACCCGCACCCCCGACGCGGCCGACGGCCCCCTCGCCCCGGCTCTCGCCCCGGTGACGGCCGTCGGGCGCATCCCCGTCCTCGACGTCCGCCCGCTCGTGCAGAACGGACGCCGTCCCGCCAAGGCGGTGGTGGGCGAGGAGTTCGAGGTCTCGGCCACGGTCTTCCGCGAGGGCCATGACGCCGTCGCCGCGCATGTCGTCCTGCGCGACCCGGAGGGCCGGGCCGGGCCGTGGACGCCGATGCGCGAGCTGGCCCCCGGCACCGACCGCTGGGGTGCCAGGGTGAGCGCCGGCGCGGAGGGCCGCTGGACGTACACGGTGGAGGCGTGGAGCGACCCGGTCACCACCTGGCGGCATCACGCGGGGATCAAGATCCCGGCCGGTCTCGACACCGAGCTGGTGCTGGAGGAGGGCGCCCTGCTGTACGAGCGGGCGGCCACCGGCCTGCCGAAGGGGACCCGGGGCAAGAAGAGCAGGGACGCGCTCCTCGCGGCCGTGGACGCGCTGCGCGACACCGGCCGTCCCGTGGCCGCCCGGCTGGCCGCCGCGCTCACCCCCGAGGTGGACACCGTCCTCGCGGAGCATCCGCTGCGTGACCTGGTGACCTCCTGCGAGCCGTTGCCGCTGCTGGTGGAGCGGGAGCGGGCGTTGTTCGGGGCGTGGTACGAGTTCTTCCCGCGCTCGGAGAACGGGCAGGGCGGTCCGTCGGTGCACGGCACGTTCCGTACCGCCGCCGAGCGGCTGCCCGCGATCGCGGAGATGGGTTTCGACGTCGTCTACCTCCCGCCGGTCCACCCCATCGGCAGCACCCACCGCAAGGGCCCGGACAACACGCTGTCCGCGGGCCCCGAGGACGTCGGGGTGCCCTGGGCGATCGGCTCCCCCGAGGGCGGCCACGACGCGGTCCACCCCGCCCTCGGCACCCTGGAGGACTTCGACCGCTTCGTGGCCCGGGCCGCCTCGCTGGGCCTGGAGATCGCCCTGGACTTCGCGCTCCAGTGCTCCCCGGACCATCCCTGGGTGGAGAAGCACCCCGAGTGGTTCCACCACCGCCCCGACGGCACCGTCGCCCACGCGGAGAACCCGCCGAAGAAGTACCAGGACATCTACCCGATCGCCTTCGACCAGGACATGCCCGGCCTGGTCCGCGAGACCGTCCGCGTCCTGCG